>NC_000917.1:1452266-2178400 GCF_000008665.1 Archaeoglobus fulgidus DSM 4304 | reverse complement strand
CTGAATACATTTTTGCTTTAAAATCTTTTCCTCAAGCTTTACCACTCAAATAATAACCAACTCAACCCAATCTCAAAAACAACCAAATATAAAACATAATTCTACCCAATTAAAACTCAAGATAAATTACTGTGACAACCCCTTATAGCTTTTTCCAACACATTCAAACACTCAAAGAACCGAATTTTCCAAATCCAGACTATTTCCGCAGGAATCGCAATTGTTATATATGATAACAAACGAATATTTTAATCATGGTTGTTGAGGGAGAGCTATTTGTAAGGGGAACGGAGGTGAGCTACTACTTCGTTTGCAAAACAAAGCTGTGGCTTTTCTCCCGCAACATTGCCATGGAGCATGAGAGCGACTCTGTTAAGCTGGGAAAGCTTGTTCACAGGCAGCATTTCAGCAGAGACGACAAGGAGGTTCGGATTGGCAGGGTGGCTCTGGACATCGTGAGGCGGGGGGAGGAGCTGGAGGTTGTTGAGGTCAAGAAGTCAGACAGGATGGAGAAGGCCGACTATTATCAGCTTGCCTACTACCTTTACTACCTCTCAAAGCACGGTGTTAGGGCGAGGGGGAGGATAAGCTATCCGAAGAGCAGGAAAAATGTAAGTGTGGAGCTGGACGAGAATTTACTGGTGAAGTTGAAAAGCATTCTTGAAGAGATTAAGGCAATCAAGAGCTCATCAATGCCAAAGCCTGAGAAGAAGAGCTACTGCACGAAGTGCGCCTACTACGAGCTGTGCTTTTCGTGATCGGGCCATGAGAAAGAAAAATTACTACCTCGTGTCTGATGGGAAGCTGAGAAGGCACGAGAACACCATTTACTTTGAGAATGAGGATGGCAAAAGGCCAATTCCTATCAACTCAATCTACGCAATCTACGCTCTTGGCTCTTTGAGCATAACTTCCAAAGCAATAAGCCTTCTTGCAAAGGAAGGAGTTTGCATCCACTTCTTCAACCGTTACGGCTACTATATCGGCTCATTCTATCCGAGGGAGAGCCTCGTTTCGGGTGAGGTTGTTTTGAGGCAGGCTGAGCATCACCTTGACAGCGAGAAGAGGCTGCACCTTGCCAGAGCTTTTGTGGAGGGAGCTATTCTCAATATGGCAAGGGTTCTGAAGAAGGCGGAGCAGGATGACTCAGACGTCATCGCATCTCTGCAGCATCTGAGCTCTGCTAAAAGCATTGTTGAGCTTATGGGGGCAGAGGCTGCTGCGAGAAACGCCTACTACACTAAATTCGATGAAATACTCAAAAATTTTGAGTTCGGGAAGAGGAGCAGAATGCCTCCTGAAAATGAAGTGAATGCGATGATCAGCTTTGGAAATTCCCTGCTTTACTCGGCCGTTCTTTCTGAAATTTACCACACCCAGCTAAATCCGGCAATAAGCTACCTCCACGAGCCGTCTGAGAGAAGATTCAGTCTCGCCCTCGACATTGCCGAGCTTTTCAAGCCCGTAATTGTTGACAGGCTGATTTTCTACTTGGTGAACAACGGGATTGTTACTGAATCAGACTTCGACAGCAGGCTCGGCGGGATTTTGCTCAGCGAGGAGGGGAAAAAGAAGTTCGTCAGGCACTTCAACGAGAGGCTTGAGAAGACCGTCAAGCACAGAAAGCTAAACAGGAAAGTGTCTTACCAGCGCCTTATAAGGCTCGAATGCTACAAGCTTGTCAAGCACTTTACGGCCGTTGAGAAATACTCACCGTTCGTTATGTGGTGGTGATTGTGTACGTCATAGTTGCCTACGACGTGAACGTTGAGAGGGTGAACAGGGTCAAGAAGTTTTTGAGGCGCTATTTGAATTGGGTTCAGAACTCCCTTTTCGAGGGGGAGCTCAGCTCCGCTGATCTTGAAGAGGTTAAAATGGGTCTGAGGGAGATAATAAACGAGGATGAAGATATGGTGGTCATCTATCGCTTCAGAAGCGCTGATGCCTTCAAAAGGGAAGTTATGGGGATAGAGAAAGGGCTCGGCGGTGAGGAAGTGATTTAGGTCCGCTAAAACGATGATTGAAGCTCTGAAAGATAATAAGGAAAAATAATAAATAGAATTGAGACAAGGGAATAAAGTTGAGGCGGGAGAGATATCTGGAAAAAATTGAGTATATTGTGGAGGCTTTGAGCGAGATACCCGAGAGAGTTAAGACTCCGATTGAGGTAAGCGGCGTTTTTTACAATCTCCTGACCTCCATCGAGTCAGCCATGGACATATCCGCAATGCTCGTCAAAGACCTCGGTGGGAGGGTGGAGGATGATTACTCGAATGTGGAAATGCTGAAAGAGCTTGGCATAATCGATGAAGAGCTTGCAGAAGGTCTGAAAAAGTGCAACGGACTAAGGAACTGGCTGGTGCATAGATACAACAGAGTGGACAAGGAACTCGTTCTCAGCTCTGTGGAAGAGGTCAAAGCTCTCCTGCTGAAGTTTATTCAGAGGGTGGAGGATGTCCTCGAAAAAATTGAGCCTTGAGCAGATAAGGAAAGACCTCAGGGAGTTTTCCAGATACGAGGCCGTCATTTACGGCTCCTATGTCACTGGAGAGTATAGGGAGGGCTCGGATATTGATGTGGCAGTTATAACGAGGGTCAAGGACAGGAAGAGAAATTTTGAGATTCAGAAAGAGCTATGGAAGGCTAAGCCGATTTACGATGTTCGTGTTTTCGAGCTTTTGCCCTTGAAGGTGAAAGCATCCGTTATGGAGAACTACATCGTTTTGTTCGGTGACGAGCTTGAAATATCTGAGTACTTCTACCACTGGAGAAAGATGTGGGAGGATGTGAGGCACAGGATAAGCTACCACAGTAGCTACAGAGAGAAGATGGAGGCGATTGAGAGGAGGAAGAGGTTGCTGGAGATTTTGAAAGATGGGGGCTCAGTTTTTCCGTAAAATTTAAAACGTTATTTCACGTCATAAGCCTTCTTCACGACTTCCACCACGAATTTTGTATGATTTCAGAGCTTCTTCGGCGGTGTAGTCTTCGAGCGGTATAAAAACCTCCGCACCATAAAACTCTTTTTTATTACATCTGGCCTCGGTGGGAAAAGTTAAATTTTGCCCCTGAGGTCAGGCAATATGGCGCTGATTCCGAAAGAGGTTTTCTTCGTTTCAGGAGTTGGCAGGCACGAGGATGAGCTGGTCAGCTTCGAGCTGGCTCTGAGGGATGCTGGAATAGAGCGGTTCAACCTCGTTCCAGTGAGCAGCATCGTTCCGCCAGGCTGCAGAGTCGTGAGCAAAGAAGAGGGGCTGAGGAAGCTGAGTCCCGGTCAGATAGTCTTCTGCGTGATGGCAAGATATGCGAGCAACGTCGAGGGAAGGGAGATTTTTGCCAGCGTCGGGGCAGCGTTTCCCGAGGATAAGGATATGAATGGGTATATAGCTGAGCACAGCGGAGAGTGGTATGAGGGGGCCGAGCAGCACGCCAAAAGGCTTGCCGAGGAGATGCTCAAGACACAGGGAAGCAAGGTGGCGAGAACTTTTGCCATCACTGCAAGGGGGAAAGTTAAGGAGTTCACCACCGCCGTTGCAGCGGCGGTATTCGTGATTTAAGCCAGTAGCCTTTTTACCAGCTCCTCAACTCTTCTCCATATCTCACTCCTGACCTCCCTGTACTCCTCAGCGCTCGAGGGCTTCTTAACGTCCCAGAACTCCCCGACACCGAGCTCGTCGAACTCAACAATGGCGTCAAAGTCCGACACCATGTCTTCACTGAACTTTCTCGGCTTTCCGTTGATTTTGAGTCCGAGCTCCCTCATCGTTGCTACCGCTCTCAAATCCAGGTCTTGAGCCGGCTCGATTCCAGCGCTAACTGCGAGCATGTTGTTGGGGGAGATGTGGTTGAATATCGCCTCCGCAATTTTCGTCCTGCAGTCGTTGCTTCTCGAGAGGAACAGGACCTTCTTGGGTTTTGCTATTCTTTGGTAAACGCTGATGGACTCGGGCGTTTCGGGATTGATTGTGTACCTGCCAATCTCAACCTCTCCGTAGTCAACGAACCTCAGCTTCAGAGTTAGTGTGTTGTCCTTGATTTCTATAACGTTGTAATTGTGGTCCGGCATGCCGAGCACCTTGAAGGAGCCGAGAGTGCCTGCATGGATTACGTGCGTTCTCATGAGCCTAAGCGAGTATGGCATGTGCCTATGGCCGGCAAGCACGGCACTGATGCCGTTTGCAATTAAAAGCTCAACCATCTCTCCCGCATCAATCAGGACGTTTCTCTCCCTCCCGGTTTTGGGAATTGGGGCGATGTGGTGGTGGAGAGCGAGAATGTTGAATCTGTCCTTCCTAATTTTGCTGACAATCCAGTCCCTCTGCTCCTTCCCGATATATCCGTCATCCAAGTCGGGTTGCGTGCTGTCAGCGGCTATCAGCGATACAACATCATTCTTCCAGTATTTTTTGGTTTCCCCGAAGTAGAGCTGGAAAAACTCGTATCCAATGTTTCTCGCATCGTGGTTTCCGGGAACAGCTATGTAGTCGGGCTTAAGGTCGAGCAGCGTTTCGTAAGCGTCCCTCATCTCTGAATGGATGCCCCAGCATGAGAGGTCCCCGGTGATTACGAGGAGATCAGGCTCAATCTCGTTTATCTGTCTCACCGCTTTCTCGACCTTCTCCCTTATCAGCTCTTCACCAAAGTGAAGGTCGGAAATATGTACGATTCTCATGTTGGTAATTTGGTTTCTGGATTTTAAGGTTTTGACTTTAAAAATAAATGTCAGGTTTTTCGAAACAGCTTCAGCGTCTCCTCGACGCACTTGATTTGAGCCTCCTTTGCCGACTTCAGGTTTTCCAGCAGGCTCTCTGTCCAGCTCCTCTCAATGACCTCTTTCGCGAAAGTGAAGACGTGTGGAGGGACTGAGAGCATCTTCTGGGTGTACTCCTCAATGCCCTTTTCTAGGTCCTCGTAAATCTCGTTCACAAGTCCCAGAACCTTTCCCTCCTCCGCTGTAAGGTTCTTCCTCGTGAACACCATCTCCCTCGCCACACCGTCACCGACAAGCCTCGGAAGGAGCGAGAGGGCACCCATGTCCGGAATAATCCCGTAATCCGGCTCCCTCACGCTGAAAACTGTTCCCGGTGTGGCTATGCGTATGTCGGCAGCGAGGGCAAGCTGCAATCCCCCTCCAATCGCGTACCTCTGCACCGCAGCTATCACAGGCATCTTGAGCGTTCTTATGCTGTAAATCAAGTCCTGAACGAAGTCGATTGCCTCCGGAAGGTTCTCCGTCCCCTCCTGGGTCAAAGCGAAGAGGAGACTCCTGTCCAAACCGGCGCAGAAGGTGTCGCCCTCTCCACTCAAAACCGCAACCTTTGCCTCCGACTCTGAAACTTCCTTTACAGCATCCCTGAGCTGCGTCAGAAGTTCTAGGTCGAGCGCGTTCTTCTTTTCTGGCCTGTTCAACCTGATTCTCGCCACTTCTCCGATTTCCAGCTTGACTTTGCTCATGAGCAGGGTAGAATGGGGAGGTATAAACCTTTACCGCTTGAAGAACTTCTCCACGAACCTTCTCTCTTTCCTGAGAATTTCGACCTTCTTGCTGAAATCAAGGTTGCCTATTCCGAGGTCGTCAAGCTCCACGGTCAAAGGACCGTCGTATCCGAGCTCTGCGAGCTCTTTCAGCGCATCTCCAACCTCCTTTCCCCTGCTCGGCTGAACGTGTCTCATTTTTTCGTCATAGTAGCTCACGTGAACGTTGCATATTCTGCCGAACAGCTCTAAAAACTCCTCAACTCCTCCGTTCAGCAAGGCGTGTTTGATGTCGAGAGTAACCATTACGTCGTACTCCTCCGCAAACTTCCTCACCTCATCCGCCGTTTTGCAGAGGTTGTTGATGCTGTTCTCCGAGTTCTCAAGTCCAACTGTAACTCCCTTGATCTTCGCGTATCTGCTTGATATCCTCAAATATCTGCTCAATGACAGGTAATCCGCCCAGACGGGCTCTCTCGCCGCACTTCTTCTGCCAGCATGCACCGTTACTGGCTTAGCCTTAATTTTTGCCGCCAGAGCGATCGAGTAGAGCGTTTCCCTAAGCGTGAGATTGCAGATATCTGGATTGACCGAAACTGGATTGAGGTCTAAGACGGGCACGTGAATGGCGTTGTCGAAATCCCTGAGGCATTCGAGCTTTTCCATCGCCCTGTCAACCCAGAAGTACGGCGTTTCTGGCCAGAACTCCACACCGTCATAGCCTGCAAGATTTACGGCCTTGGCTATCATGTCTGTCGAGTACTCGTAAAGAAACATTGTGGAAAAAAGCAGCCTCATCAAACCACCCTTCTCCTTCTGTAGTCCTCGACGAGCTTTTCGAGAAAGTCTATCTTCCTCCTCTTCGTTTCTTCCAGCTTCTCGGCGTAAACTCTCTCGAATTCTTCGGCGTTAACCACTGCGATGTCATCACCCATCATTATTTCCACCTCATCAATCGAAATTCTCGGAATGTTGTACTTCTCAAAAGTCTCTGCTGCGAGGTGGGACATTTCGCTGCCGTAGATTATCGCTCTAACCTTCTTCTCGCACAGCATCTCCGCCAGGGACGCGCTCCCACCGCTGGAATCAACGATTAAGATTATGTCGCCCTCCGAAATTCCCATCTCCCTCTCCGCCCTCTCGATTTCCTCCTTGGTGAACTTCCTCAAAACCTTTACCTCCTTCCATCCCTGGAACTCGAGCATCTTCATTTTTCTGAGCAAAGCGATTCTCTCCTTCAGCTGTTCAATCTCCTCATCCTTTTCTTTCAGCTTCTTTCTTAAATCGAAGATTTCTCTCTCAAGATTCTGCACGTAGGTGTCCTTCCTTATCTTCTCGTGCTCCTCTCTCGAAATAGAAGCTACCCTTGCCCTCAGCTTCTCTATCTCGTCCTTCATCTCCTTTATCTTCCTTGAGAGTATCCTGTTCTCCTCCTTCAGCCTCTCTATAACTCTGTCTCTCTTCAGTATTTCCTCCCTGCTTACTGTCTCAGCCTGAACCTTCTCCTCTCTGCTCTCTTCTCTGGTTACCGAAAGCACCTCCTTCAAAGGAGTTCCCCTGATAATTTCCGCCTTAATCCTGTCCGAGTCTATCCCGGCCGGAAGGCGCTTTTCGACGTTTATCAGCTTGCTCTTGTAGCTGTTGAACGCATCAATCGCCGCCGCCAAAGCGTCCCTCTCGTGGTCGTTGGATGTGGAGTACTTGGACGTCAGGATTCTCTTCTTTTCCACACTCATGTCCTCCTTAGGTGTGTAGAGGACGGCATTGAATGAGGCCCTTATTTTCGATACGAATTCTGGAGGTGAGCTCTTGTCTGTAGAGACCACAACCGGCTTCCCGAGCGAGGAGATGAACTCGATAACCTCCGCAGGGCTCCAGCCCTTTCTGCTCTTCATGTCCACAAGCTCCCCCCTCAAATCCAGCGCCGCAATGGCAGTGGTTGCACCGGGGTCGATTCCAACTATGAGGTATCTGAGCGTCCTTCTGAGGGGGATGAACTCGATCTTCTCCTTTTCAACAGCCTCCACCGCCACCTGCACGTCTCTTGTTTTAAAGGAGTTTATCGGAACCCTGTCTCTCGGCGCGCTAACAAGTATAACCCCCCTTGAAATCCCTCCGTATCCCTTCCTTACCTCCTCCACAAATTCGAACCCCGCCTCAACAATCCTGTCCCTGATTTCCTTGTAAACTTCCCTTACAGCGTTGTGTATCTTCCTCCCGTACTTCTTCTGCCTCCAGCCCCCCTTTCCGAGGCTTCTGTTCCTCGAAACCGTTATCTTAGTTTTGTCGGTGAAAACCGATATCTCGCTCCCCATGCCGAAGCTCGCAAGGTAGGCGCAGGCTCTGGCCTCATCAACGGGATTTCTTATGTTTATGTTCAGCCCGAACCTCTTAGACAGGCTCGGAAGCGAGTTCTCCCTGTCGGTAACCTGAACGAGCTTCGTTTTGGAGGGAGCGTTTTTAAGGAAAAATATCAGGTCTTTTTTATCTTTAAAGACCTCGTATATGTTATCGACGGCTATAATATCCGGCTTCTCCTTTTTAACCATCCTGAAGAGCTTGCTCCTTGAGACGATTTTCTCAAACTCGTTCCCGTTTTCCAGAACAACAACTGCGTATTTCGGCTTTATCTTCCCGTGGACGGAACCGCCCACTATATCGACTCCAAACACCACACTCATTCTTGCAGAATTCTATCGATTGCAGAATTAATATCCTTTTCCGTGCGATACGTTCTGCTGAAGTAGGTAATTATGTTCCTTACGTCCCTCTCAAGAATTTCTCTCCACCCTTCCTCCCCTACCTCGACACTCTGGGGGAAGTCAATAATCCATATTCCCTCCTCGCTGACGAGGACGTTGTACTGGCTCAGGTCTCCGTGAACAATCCCTCTGTGGTAAAATTTTGCAACCTCTTCGAGAATCATGTCCAGAACCTCATCCGGATTCTCGACTCTTACTCTATAAAGCTCTTTGGCGTCAATTAGCTCCATGAGAACCGCATTTCCCTCCCAGGCGTACACCTTTGGCACCGCAAGCCCCTGAAGCTTCTGCAAAGCCCTGAACTCGTTTCTTGCAGACCTTATTGCCAGAACGGAGAAGTGCAGGTCTCCGTAGTCCCTCTTCTCCTTGACCTTCTTGAAGCTCGTGTGTCCAACCTTGTGGAACTTGACCACGCACTCACCGAACTTCTCAGAGTAGCAGTTGAAAACCGCGCTCTCCTTTCCCTCGCCCATCAGCTTTCCGATCGCATCAACCTTTCCGCTCCTGACGAGGCGGTGGAGGGAGTAAAGGCTCAGACCGATGAAGGTGAAGGTGGAGCCCTCGTAATCCTTCTGCCTGTTCTGAACAACTCTCAAGTCTGAAAGATATTTGAGGATGTTTCTCGCCTTTTCCTCCCCTATGCGTGCATGGGAGGAGATGAGTTGAAGGGGGACGTATTCGTAATCCCACAGGTTTTTGAAAATGGCATCCATTATTCTCCACGAGTGCTTGCCCATTTTCCCGTAAAGCTCGGCAATGTTCACGGAGCTATTTCAGCAATCTGCTATTTGACGTTTCCCATAGCTCTAACCCTCCTACCATTCTTCCAAAACACACATATATTGGTGTGTGCCAAATTGTGGTATGACTGAAATCTCAACCATCTGCTCCAGAATCGTAAAGGCTGTTTGCGACGTTTATGTTGGCGATAAAAACCTCGTTGAAAAGATGCTCGCCGCAGCTTTGACGAACGGCAACATTCTTTTCGAAGACTATCCCGGCCTGGGTAAAACCCTCCTTGCAAAGGTTTTTGCGAGGGTTATCGGGGCGGACTACAGGAGAGTTCAGTTCACTCCCGATCTGCTTCCTTCTGACATAATTGGTGTCAAAATCTGGCGAGGCGATAGGTTTGAGTTTGTGAAAGGACCGATATTCACCAACGTTTTGCTGGCCGACGAGATAAACCGCAGCCCTCCCAAAACTCAGGCGGCTCTGCTTGAAGCAATGGAGGAAAAGCAGATCACAGTGGAGGGCGAGACTTTCTCGCTCAGCATGCCCTTCTTCGTCCTCGCAACGCAAAATCCGATAGAGCAGGAGGGCACATACCCTCTGCCAGAGGCGCAGATGGACAGGTTCATGCTCCGAATGAGGCCCGGCTACCCCGAGAGCATCGAGGAGGAGATGGAGATACTCAGAAGAAGAATATCGTGGAGAAAAGATGACCCTACAGAAGACGTCGAGCCGGTTGTGAGCCTTGAGACCTTCAGGAGGATTCAGGATGCCGTAGAGGCTGTGTATGTGGATAAATCCATTTTGAAGTACATTTCCGAGCTCGTTAGGGCAACGAGAGAGCACGAGCTTGTTGAGCTCGGCTCGAGTCCGAGAGGTGGGTTGGCGCTGCTGAAGCTTGCAAGGGCGCTGGCGGTGATGGACGGCAGGGATTTCGTCATTCCCGATGACGTCAAGAGGGTGGCGGTGGAGGCATTGGCCCACAGAGTAATTCTCAAGTTCGAGTACGCTGTTGAGGGGCTCAGGGCTGAAGAGGTGGTTGAGGAGATACTCAACAGCGTGAGGGTTCCCAAGTATGAAGCTCAGGAGAGTTAGCAGGTCTCTGCTCCTCACATCCCTCTTTCTGGTGGAGCTTGCAGTTATCATTAACTCTGCAGAATTGCTGAAGCTGGCCGTTTTGCCGGTTCTCCTGCTCGTGTTTCCCAACATTCCCTTTAAGGTTGAACTCAGCACTGCTAGCTTTGAGGGAGGGGAGAGGGTTGGAGAAGTTCTTGAAGTCAGCATCGAGCTTGCAGTTAAAGGATTTGGCGTAATAAAGACCATGCACTCGCTTCCCGACACATTCGAGCTTGTCGAGGGAAGCAACGCAAAGGGGAAATTCATAGTGGGCATGGGTACAATCAGGCTGAGCTACCGATGCGTGCCTCTGAAAAGGGGGCTCTACGACCTTGGAAAGGTGTTTTTCGAGGCCGAGAACATCTTTGCCACGAGGAGGGTTAGGGGGAAGATTGAGTTTGACGCTGAGAGGGAGGTTAAGAGCAGAGTTTACAGGGTAAGGAAAGTTGAGCAGAGAAGAGGTGTTGCGAGGAGGCCTGCGCCTGAAATAGACGTTTCCAGGGTTGGAGTTCCGGGAACGGATTTCAGGGAAATCAGGAAGTACGCGTTTGGCGACCCTGTGAAGTTCATAAACTGGAAGGCTACGGCAAAGCTCGGAGAGCTGATGGTCAACGAGTTCGAGAGAGAAGGGAAAAAGGCTGTTTGGATATTTCTTGACGCCAACTCCTACATGCTGCACGGAGATTTGAGGAGGAACTGCTTTGAAACAGCCGTTGAAGTTGCAGCCTCCCTTTCCTACTACTTTGCTGCGAGAGGGCACAGGGTGGGATTCTACGCTGTAGGGCATGAACTGCTGATTTATCCCGAATCGGGTAGGAGGCAGTTCAGCAAGATTTTCTCCACGCTCGTCAAGCTCGACGTTTCTGAGAGGGAGGAAAGCTTGCTGTCAGCCGTGGAAAAGGCGAGGAAGTACATCGAGTCCGTGAAACCGGCTTCCATATTCATCACGAGGGTCGAGCTGAGCAATCCCATGAGGGCGGTGATGAAAGCAATGGGGAGGAAAAATCTCCCGGTCTCGGTTATAGCCATTACTTTCAGAGGGTATAGCGGAATAGGAGGTGTTGTTGAGGATGCTGTGAGGGAGAGCACGCTCAGAAGGCTGAGAGCAGCGGGGGTTGCGGTAACAGAAGTTGAAGCGGGGAAAGCTGCGGAAACCGTTCTGGCAGGTGTTGCAAGATGATAACGCTCCTGAACCTCCTGTTGGCGGAAATTGCAGGATTTATAACATACCAGCACTTCACAGCCTCACCCCTCCGCTACTTCATTCCCTATCCGGCTGAGCTTCTGCTGTTCGCCATACCCCTTGTAGGGCTTGCCGTGAGAAGGCCGTTCAGCTTTTACTACTATTCTGTGCTCATTTTCTTCAACATCTCCCCAATTTTGGCTCGCTCGGAGACGTTTGAGGGCATCATAGACACCCTTAACGCAATTGATGCTCTTTACAACACGGGCACTTCGGCCATAGCAGAGAGCCTGAAGGTGGCGTTTATCGGCCATTCAACGAGCGTTGATGGGCTCTTAGCAGTAACGTGGCTCTACATCCTTGCAGAGGTCTTTCAGGGGAACTGGGAGTCGATAAAAGGCGCTAAGACGGGAGGGGTGGAGATTGAGAGAGCCTATCTTGTTTACCTGCCGGCTTTCTTTTTCGCTCTCCTCGTTTACTTTCTTTACCCCTTCCTGATGAGCGAAATCGACTTCGGGCTTGAAAGAATTGTCGCTGCAGTTTTAGGCATAGCTGCCTTCTTTGCCGGAGTGTACCTGCTTTCCAGAGGTGTTGAGGAAGAAGATATAAATTCGGGAGGGTAATATCTACCATGAAGCTGGAGAAGGTTGAGATTCTGAATCCCGACCTGAAGTACCAGATTGTCGTTGGACAGGCGAACTTCTCCGTTTTTACGGTGGATGACCTCTTCAGAGCTTTGCTCACAGCGGTGCCGGGAATAAAGGTTGCGGTGGCGATGAACGAGGCTGCACCAAAGCTTGTTAGAGTGACGGGGAATGATGAGGAGCTGAAGAAAATTGCGGCAGAGAACGCTCTG
Organism: Archaeoglobus fulgidus DSM 4304; assembly: GCF_000008665.1. Taxonomy (NCBI): domain Archaea; kingdom Methanobacteriati; phylum Methanobacteriota; class Archaeoglobi; order Archaeoglobales; family Archaeoglobaceae; genus Archaeoglobus; species Archaeoglobus fulgidus. Next base: position 2,166,279 of record NC_000917.1, on the reverse strand, counting down.
AGGATTGCTGCAAGCCACGTTTTTGTTGTTGTCACTTCCAACGCCTTCCCGATAAACATTCTCAACACAATAAAGCTGCATCCTGCAGTCTGCAACGTCTTCGTTGCCTCGGCCAACCCCATAGAGATAATAGTTGCCGAAACTGAGCTTGGAAGGGCTGTTCTTGGGGCTGTTGACGGCGCTGCTGTGACAAGAATCGAGAATGAGGAGGAGAAGAGGCAGAGAAGAGAGCTTTGCGAGAAGCTGGGTTACAGGCTTGATTAGCTTTTGGTCAATCAGGCCAAACGCCAAATTTTTTAATCCCATTTATTAGCCACTTTCCATGAGCGATTTCAGGATAATTGAGGAGAAGTGGCAGAAGGCGTGGGAGAAGGACAGAATTTTTGAGTCCGATCCTAATGAGAAGGAGAAGTTTTTTCTCACAATTCCCTATCCTTACCTTAATGGAAATCTTCACGCAGGTCACACGAGAACCTTCACAATTGGCGATGCCTTCGCCAGATACATGAGAATGAAGGGCTACAACGTTCTCTTTCCCCTCGGCTTTCATGTTACGGGCACCCCAATCATTGGCCTTGCGGAGCTCATAGCCAAGAGGGACGAGAGGACGATAGAGGTTTACACCAAATACCATGACGTTCCGCTGGAGGACTTGCTTCAGCTCACAACTCCAGAGAAAATCGTTGAGTACTTCTCAAGGGAGGCGCTGCAGGCTTTGAAGAGCATAGGCTACTCCATTGACTGGAGGAGGGTTTTCACCACAACCGATGAAGAGTATCAGAGATTCATCGAGTGGCAGTACTGGAAGCTCAAGGAGCTTGGCCTGATTGTGAAGGGCACCCACCCCGTCAGATACTGCCCCCACGACCAGAATCCTGTTGAAGACCACGACCTTCTCGCTGGGGAGGAGGCAACTATTGTTGAATTTACCGTTATAAAGTTCAGGCTTGAAGATGGAGACCTCATTTTCCCCTGTGCAACTCTCCGTCCCGAAACCGTGTTTGGCGTCACGAACATCTGGGTAAAGCCGACAACCTACGTAATTGCCGAGGTGGATGGGGAAAAGTGGTTTGTGAGCAAAGAGGCTTACGAGAAGCTCACCTACACGGAGAAAAAAGTCAGGCTGCTGGAGGAGGTTGATGCGTCGCAGTTCTTCGGCAAGTACGTCATAGTCCCGCTGGTAAACAGAAAAGTGCCAATTCTGCCTGCAGAGTTTGTTGACACCGACAACGCAACAGGAGTTGTGATGAGCGTTCCCGCACACGCTCCTTTTGACCTGGCTGCCATTGAGGACTTGAAGAGAGACGAGGAAACGCTGGCGAAGTACGGAATTGACAAAAGCGTTGTAGAGAGCATAAAGCCAATAGTTCTGATTAAGACGGACATTGAAGGTGTTCCTGCTGAGAAGCTAATAAGAGAGCTTGGAGTGAAGAGCCAGAAGGACAAGGAGCTGCTGGATAAGGCAACCAAGACCCTCTACAAGAAGGAGTACCACACGGGAATCATGCTGGACAACACGATGAACTATGCTGGAATGAAAGTTTCTGAGGCGAAGGAGAGAGTTCATGAGGATTTGGTTAAGCTTGGCTTGGGGGATGTTTTCTACGAGTTCAGCGAGAAGCCCGTAATCTGCAGGTGCGGAACGAAGTGCGTTGTTAAGGTTGTTAGGGACCAGTGGTTCCTGAACTACTCCAACAGAGAGTGGAAGGAGAAGGTTCTGAATCACCTTGAAAAGATGCGAATCATCCCCGACTACTACAAGGAGGAGTTCAGGAACAAGATTGAGTGGCTCAGGGACAAGGCTTGTGCCAGAAGGAAGGGGCTTGGAACGAGAATTCCGTGGGATAAGGAGTGGCTCATCGAGAGCCTTTCAGACTCAACAATCTACATGGCCTACTACATCCTTGCCAAGTACATCAACGCAGGATTGCTCAAGGCCGAGAACATGACTCCCGAGTTCCTCGACTACGTGCTGCTGGGCAAAGGTGAGGTTGGGAAAGTTGCGGAAGCTTCAAAACTCAGCGTGGAGTTAATCCAGCAGATCAGGGACGACTTCGAGTACTGGTATCCCGTTGACCTAAGAAGCAGTGGCAAGGACTTGGTTGCAAACCACCTGCTCTTCTACCTCTTCCACCACGTCGCCATTTTCCCGCCAGATAAGTGGCCGAGGGCAATTGCCGTAAACGGATACGTCAGCCTTGAGGGCAAGAAGATGAGCAAGAGCAAAGGGCCCTTGCTAACGATGAAGAGGGCGGTGCAGCAGTATGGTGCGGATGTGACGAGGCTCTACATCCTCCACGCTGCAGAGTACGACAGCGATGCGGACTGGAAGAGCAGAGAGGTTGAAGGGCTTGCAAACCACCTCAGGAGGTTCTACAACCTCGTGAAGGAGAACTACCTGAAAGAGGTGGGAGAGCTAACAACCCTCGACCGCTGGCTTGTGAGCAGGATGCAGAGGGCAATAAAGGAAGTGAGGGAGGCTATGGACAACCTGCAGACGAGGAGGGCCGTGAATGCCGCCTTCTTCGAGCTCATGAACGACGTGAGATGGTATCTGAGGAGAGGAGGTGAGAACCTCGCTATAATACTGGACGACTGGATCAAGCTCCTCGCCCCCTTTGCTCCGCACATTTGCGAGGAGCTGTGGCACTTGAAGCATGACAGCTACGTCAGCCTCGAAAGCTACCCAGAATACGACGAAACCAGGGTTGACGAGGAGGCGGAGAGAATTGAGGAATACCTCCGAAACCTTGTTGAGGACATTCAGGAAATCAAGAAGTTTGTTAGCGATGCGAAGGAGGTTTACATTGCTCCCGCCGAAGACTGGAAGGTTAAGGCAGCAAAGGTCGTTGCTGAAAGCGGGGATGTTGGGGAGGCGATGAAGCAGCTTATGCAGGACGAGGAGCTTAGGAAGCTCGGCAAAGAAGTGTCAAATTTCGTCAAGAAGATTTTCAAAGACAGAAAGAAGCTGATGCTAGTTAAGGAGTGGGAAGTTCTGCAGCAGAACCTGAAATTTATTGAGAATGAGACCGGACTGAAGGTTATTCTTGATACTCAGAGAGTTCCTGAGGAGAAGAGGAGGCAGGCAGTTCCGGGCAAGCCCGCGATTTATGTTGCTTAATCAAAAAGTTTTTTATTTTTGAATTTCCCTAATTGTGATAATGGATATTAACAAACTCCCCGATCCTACAATCATTGTTAATCAAGATAATAGGATAATTAAGCTTAATGATAGAGCAAAAGAGCTTGGACTTGATGTTGGAATGCTGTTTGAGATTTCCTATGAAGTTGAAGTTGGCGGGGAGATTTACAGCGTTAGTTTTACCGATTTGGGTGAAGAAAAGGTCATCGTTTTGAGGAAGGTCGCAGAGAGCGACTTTTACAGAACGCTTTTTGAGCTTAGCCCTGATGCAATCATCATCCACGACGGGCAAAAAATCCTCTTCGCCAACAAGCGAGCAGCTGAGGTCGCTGGAATTCCGCTTGAAAGGCTGATAGGGATGCCGGTTTTCAATTTTATACACCCCGAATATGTTAACTTCGTTGCTGAGAGAATGAAGAAAATGTTTCAGGAAAAAAAGCCAGTTCCTCCGGCAATTGAAAAGTTCATTTTGCCGGATGGGAGAGAGGTCTTCGTCGAGGTCAGTGCAAGCTACATCACATACAAAGGCAGACCGGCCATACTTCTTGTAATAAGAAACGTAACGGAAAAGCTGGAGATGGAGAAAAGGTACAGGGAGTTTTTCGAGAATACTCTTGACATGATAATTGTAACCGACCTCAAAGGAAACTTTGTAGAGGTGAACAGGGAGTTCGAGAGGATTAGCGGTTACAGGAAGGAGGAGGTAATCGGAAAAAATTTCAGGGAGTTCTTTTCTGAAGACGAGGCCGAAAATGTTTTCAGGATGTACAACAAGGCTTTTAAGGAAAAAAGGCCTCTGTACGGGCTTGAATTCAGATTCAAAACTAAATACGGTGTTGAAAAGGTTGTTGAGGGAAACGTTCGGCCACTTGTCAAGAACGGGAAGGTTACGGGCTTTCTTGCCAACTTTAAGGACGTCACCGAGAGGAAGAGACTTGAGGAAGAACTGTTAAGAACAAACAAGCTGCTGAGAACTATCAACGCTATAAACGAAGTTATTGTGAGGGTAAAAAGCCTGGACGAGCTTTTGACAACCGTAATCAGGGAAGTGTCATCGTACTGCACCTTTGCGTGGATTGCCCTCATCGACAAAGAAGAGGAAAGAATCGTGAAGAGCTTCGGAATGGAGAGCTTTGATGAGAAGCTTTTGAATGGAGTGTGTGTTGCCGAAGCGCTGAAGAACCAGAGGACGGTCATAAAGCTGGCAGGAGAGCACCCCAAAAACTGCGTTAACTGGGCTGAACACGAAAAGCTAAACGCCTACATCTTTCCCCTGACGCACCGCAACAGAGTTCTTGGGATTCTGGCTATATACTCGGATTTCAGGATTTCAGAGGAGGAGATAAGACTCCTGCAGACACTGGCAGATGATGTGGCCTTTGCCATCGACGCGATAAGGCTCGAAAGGGCGAGGCAGGAGTCTCTAAGGCAGATAGAAAAGAACATCGAGCAATTTGCCATACTTGTCGATAAAATAAGGAATCCACTGGCCGTTATAACAGGATTTGCCGACCTTTTCGGCAACATGGAAAAGGATAAAATCCTTGAACAGGTCAGGAAAATTGAAGAGATAATTGAGCAGCTTGAAGCTGGATGGTTGGAATCAGAGGATGTTAGAAGGCTTTTAAGGGGGTTTAGAGATGAAGAAGATACTGCTGGTTGAAGATGAGCCGGACTTGCTGGAGATTTTTGGACATATGCTCTCAGATTACGAGGTGATCAAGGCGAGCGACGGGAATGAGGCTATTGAGCTTTTCAAAGAGCACAAACCGGATATCGTGCTCATGGACGTTGAGCTGCCCGGTATAGACGGTGTGGAGGCTACGAGAAGAATTCTTGAGTACAATCCCGCTGCAAAGGTCATTGCCATCACGGCCTTTGCAAGCAGGAGAGGGAAAGAGATGCTCGAGGCAGGAGCTGTGGAGGTGCTTAAAAAGCCCTTCAGAATGCATGAGCTACTCGAAACTATCAAGAAGTACCTATGATTTTTGTTGACTCCAGAGAGCCGGAAAGAATTGTTGAGAAGCTGAAATCTCTTGGGCTTGATGTTTATGTTAAACGTTTGGAGGTTGGAGATTACCTAATAAAGCACTCGATATATGAGGTTCCCGTTGAAAGAAAGGACGTTAACGACTTCATCAGCTCAATAATCGACGGCAGGCTTTTTCGTCAGTGCCACCTCCTTTCTTCAAGGTATCCCCTTTCGATTTTGGCGGTTATAGGAGACATCGACGAGGCAGTTGAGGAGAGGGGAATCAGCAGGAGTGCAGTAATAGGTGCGATGGTGAGCATGGCAATCAAAAACGCTCAGGGACAGGTTGTGCCGCTGGTATTCAAAAACGAGGACGACTTCTGCCTGGCTTTGAAGTCTATTGACTCCAGAGTCTCCCAAGGCGACCTGAAAATACTGCCGAGGCTGAAGAGCCATGAAAATCCAAAGATAGCGATGCTCACAGCCATTCCCGGAATTGGAGAGAAGAAGGCGGAAAAGCTTCTCGACTACTTCGGAAGCATCCAGAGAATAGCAAACGCCAGCATAGCGGAGCTTAAAAGAGTTGATGGAATTGGGGAGAAAAAAGCGAGGGAAATCTACAGGTTCTTCCGCTAGTCTGCCGGAACGAACTTGGTTCCGTAGTGGATTATCCCCTCCTCGCCGTCCTCGCCATATCTCCTGAAAGCCCTTCTAACCCTCATGCCAATTTCAACTTCATCCGGCTCGCAGGAAAGCTGCGAAAGTATCCTCGCACCGTTTTCCAGCTCAATGAGCGCCACCACGTAGGGCTCTTTCTCCCTCACAACGGTGTAGCTGACAACTTTCCCTTCATCGGGGAAAAGCACTTCAACGAGCTTTCCCCTCCTCCTGCACGTCGGACAGAAGTTTCTCGGCGGGTAGTGGTAGCTTCCACAGTTCTCGCAGTAGCTCCCCCTAACATCGTAGCGATAGCGTATCTTCCTCCACGACCTCGGAACCATTCTCTCACCTCCTGAGAATTGACACAACTGCTGTGGCTCCAGTGCCTCCAATATTCAACGCTAATCCAGTTTCGGCATCAACTTGCCTCTCTCCCGCCTCGCCGCGAAGCTGCAGAGTCAGTTCAACAATCTGCCTCACTCCCGTCGCCCCTACTGCATGACCGCAAGCCTTGAGCCCTCCGGACGGGTTTACAGGTATCTTTCCCCCAATCTCCGTCACGCCCTCCCTCACGAGCTCCGCTCCCTTCCCCTTTTCCGCAAACCCCAAGTCCTCGTAAGCAAGGATTTCCGCAATTGTGAAGGAATCATGCACCTCCGCAACCTGAATGTCCTTTGGTCCAACACCCGCAAGCTCGTAAGCATCTCTCGAAGCTTTAACCACAGCTCTCATTGACAGAATGTCCTTTCTGCTCTGCAGAGCGAGATAATCGCTCGCCTGCGTGCATGCCTCGATGAAAACCGGAGTGTCGGTGATTTCTCTCGCAACGTCCTCGCTGGCGAGAATTACAGCAGCAGCACCATCACTCACCGATGCGCAGTCAAGAAGCTTGAGGGGCTCGGCAACGTAGGGGGAGTTGAGGACGTCCTCAACTCTTATCTCCTTCCTGAACTGCGCCTTCGGGTTCTTAGCACCGTTCCTGTGGTTTTTGACGCTGACCAGTGCAAGGTCCTCCTCTGTCGTGCCGAAGCTATCCATGTGCAGCCTCGCAATTATAGCGTAGAGAGCCGGAAGGCTCCCACCAACGAAGTTCTCCCACTCAACATCCACAGAGGATGACAGAATCTGCATGGGGTCGTCAACATCGGTGACCTTCTCCGCCCCGGCGGCAATCACAATATCGTGCAAGCCCGAGGCAACGGCCATGTAAGCCTGCCTCACCGCCAAGCCACCGCTCGCATCTGCGGCCTCAACTCTCGTTGCGGGAATGCCGAACTCGGCCAAGCCAGCATAGTCTGCGATGAGTGCTGCAACGTGCTCCTGGCCGAGGTACCTCCCGCCGCTCATGTTGCCCACGAACATTGCCTCTATCTCTCTTCCCTCAAGGTCGGCATCCTCCAGAGCCTCTCTTCCGGCCTCAAGGACTATATCCCTGAATCCCTTCTCCCAGAGCTCTCCGAACTTGCTCTGGCCGACACCAACAACTGCAACTCGCCTCATGCCTTTATCTTCCTCCTGTGCTTCAGATATATTGCATAATCCACATACGCCTTCCTCTCAATCTTCTCCCAAACCTTCGGCTCCCTCGGATAATTTTCAATCGCATCGGTGACCCTTATGGCAAAGGCATCACTTCCAGCTCCTGAGCCGAAGAAACCAGCAGTATCCTCTCATCAGGCTCTGCAACGTCAAGCGTTGCCGCGAGGCCGAGCAGAGAGGAGCCGGAGTAGGTGTTTCCAATGGCCTTCACCACCAAACCCTGGCTGATGTGCTCCATGCTGAAGCCGAGCATTTTGGCAGCCCTCACGGGAAACTTTGCGTTGGGCATGTGGAAAACTGCGTAGTCGAAGTCCTCCACTTTGTAACCATACTTCTCCATCAATCCCTTCGCCGCCGAGATGACGTGCCTGAAATAGGCAGGCAGGCCTGTGAACCTCCCTCCATGACTCGGATAGGGCTGCAGGTCTCTCCTCCAGAAGTCGGGAGTATCGGAGGTGAAGGAGTAAGTGGCCTCAACCTCTGCAATTGGATTTTCTCCGATGATGAAGGCTGCACCACCTGCAGCGGCTGCGTACTCAAGAGCGTCTCCCGGCCTTGCCTGGCTGGTGTCAGCACCAATGGCAAGGCCATACTTAATCATCCCCGCCTTAACCATCGAGTAGCAGATTTGCATTCCTGCTGTACCAGCCTTGCATGCAAACTCCAAATCCGCAGCAAAGTAATCATTCCCTACACCAAGCGCCTCTCCCACAATCGTTGCCGTTGGCTTGACTGCATAGGGGTGACTCTCGGAACCGACGAAGACCGCACCAATTTCCTCGGGGTTGATCCCTGCCCTTCTGATGGCTTCTCTCGCCGCCTCCACAGCAATTGTGGCAGCATCTTCATCCATTCCCGGAACCGATTTCTCGTGAACACCCAATCCGTCCTTTATCTTTTTGGCATCCTCTCCCCAAACTCTCGCAATCTCCTCAACCCTTATCCTGAACTTCGGAACGTAGCTGCCGTACGAAACGATACCTATCATGCAAACTTCCTCCTCAACCTTTTAACGATCTCTCCTATCGCAATCTCGGTAACGACGAGAGGGATTCTCTCAATCTCGGCTATCTTCTTCGCCATCTCATCAACCCTCTCAGCCTCTAACCCGTGAAGCACAACCGCAGATGGCTTGAGATTGGACACCCTAACAGCCACCATGGGCGACCTGCCTGTAGAGACCCTAGTGAATATCAGAGCCCTCTCGCTCGTAAGCCCGTAGAGGCGGTAGAAGTCGAAAGCGTTCAGAGACAGTATGGCGTTTATGCTGTCTATTACTGTATGACCGTGTATGGCTTTATCGAAGTGTGTGAGCATTTTTCCCTCGATAACCTCGCAGAATTCCGACGGTTCGGCTGTTTTCTGATACTCCGCAATGTCTAGAACGGCCTTGTGGTCGCTCTCAAGGAAGTAACGGTACTTGGAAAGAACCTGATACCCCCTCTCGCCGTCAAGCTCAATAAGCGCGCACACGAACTTTTTGAGAAACGCCGTGCCAGGTTTCCTTCTGCCCGACTCGTAGTCGCTAATCACCGAAGGAGAGATTCCAAGCTTTCTCGCTAGGTCGCTCTGCGAAGCGTTGAATATGCTCCTCCACTTTCTCAAAGCCTCCCCTGAGTTCTCGGAAAGGACAATGTCTCCGCATATTCTCTCTGCCACACTCCTGAACTCCACAATAATAAGTTAACCAACCATTTATAAAGTTAACGGATAGTCGAATACAAATTCGGCAATTGTTGAATTATCTTGAGGATTGCGGGATGTAGATGCAGCACGGCTCCTCGGCGAGGTAGTCTCCATGCACCGCATAGGCTCTCGCTCTGCTCCCCCCGCAGATTTTTCGGTACTCGCATCTGCCACACTTCCCCTTGAGCCTGTCGGGGTCTCTGAGGTTCACAAATATCTCCGAGCTGTAGTAGATTTCTTTAAGCGACGTGTTTCTTACATTTCCAGCAACGATTGGCAGAAAGCCGCTGGGATAAACCTCGCCGATGTGGCTTATGAAGAACATCCCCCTGCCGTCGGTTATGCCTATCGCCCTCCTTATTCCGTCGGTGCTGAGGCTTTTTCCATGCCCTCCTGCAACAACGATGCCCTCCCCTTCAGGAAAATCCTCAATTCGCTCAAGCAGCCTGTAGTAAAGCTCACCCACAGCAGGCATCTCTCCCCTGTCTCTCATGAGCTCGATTCTTCTGAGATGCGTTGCGGCAGAGCTCTTAACGTTCAGGCCTGTTTTTTTGCTCAAATCGTATAGCCAGCAGAGCACGTCCTCGAACTGCTGCGGAGTTGGCATCATCTCGGCCTTAGCCCTTCCTGTTGGCACGACAAAGAAGACGTCCCACATCACCGCTCCAAGCTCAAGGCAGAGCCTTGCGATGTTCGGCAAATCCTCGATGTTTTCCCTTGTCACTGTCGTGTTAATCTGGAATGGAAGTCCAGCTTTCTTTGCGTTCTCTATAGCCATCATGCTCATCCTGAACGTCCCCCTCACACCTCTGAAGGAGTCGTGCTTTTCCTCATCACTGCCGTCAATGCTCACTGCCACTCTTGCCACACCAGCCTCTTTAAGCTCCCTCAGCTTTTCCTCCGTTGCCTTTTCCGTGCCACTGAAGGCTATGGCAACCCTGAATCCCTTTTCAGCAGCGTGGGAGATAATCTCGGTAACATCATCCCTCATCAGCGGGTCTCCACCAGTGATGATGAGAAGGGGCTTTGGATTGAACTCTGATAGCTGGTCGATGACATTAAAGCATTCTTCGGTTGTAAGCTCATCAGGATGCCTTTTGCGAATGGCCTTGGCCCTGCAGTGCTTGCATGCGAGCATGCAGGCCCTTGTGAGCTCCCAGAAAACGATAAAAGGTGTGTCCATATTAGTCCCTTTCGAAGGCCTCCTTCACAAGCTTTATCGCACACAGGTCACCGCACATGCTGCAGGCCTCGCTCTCCGACTTCCTTCTGCTGTAAATCTCCCTCGCTTTCTCTGGATCAATGGAGAGCTCAAACTGCCTCTCCCAGTCCAGATTCTTTCTGGCGAGGGACATCTCGTAGTCCCTCTGCCTTGCCCTCTCCCTCTGTCCCTCTTTTATTAAATCAATGGCGTGAGCAGCAATCTTTGCCGCGATAACTCCCTCTCTGACATCCTCAACTGTAGGCAAAGCGAGGTGCTCTGAGGGAGTTACATAGCAGATGAAGTCCGCCCCTGCCATGCCTGCAATTGCCGCACCTATTGCTGCTGCAATGTGGTCGTAGCCTGCGGCGATGTCGGTGACGAGTGGACCGAGCAAATACAGAGGAGCGTTGTCCGTGACGCTCTTCATAGCTCTTACTGATGTTTCAATCTGGTCAAGCGGGACGTGGCCGGGGCCCTCAACCATGCACTGCACCCCTTTTTCTCTGCACTTCTCCACCAGCTCTCCGAGCATTATGAACTCCGTGTATTTTGCTCTATCACCAGCATCGTGGATGCATCCGGGGCGGTAAGCATCACCAAGGCTGATTGTCACATCGTACTCCTTGAGAATTTCAAGAAGGTAGTCGAAATCCTTGTAGTAGGGATTTTCCTTCTCGTTGTGCAGCATCCAGCCGATGGTTATCGCCCCTCCCCTGCTGACAACTCCCAGAAGCCTTTTTGACCTTCTCAGCCTCTCAACGCTCACCCAGTTCACGCCAGCATGAATTGTCATAAAATCAACACCATCCTTGGCATGCTTCTCCACAACCCTGAAAAAGTCGTCCTCGTCCATGTCCACAACTCTGTGGCAGTCTCTTGCTGCCTGATAAATGGGCACAGTGCCGAAGGGAACCTCAACGACCTCCATTATCCTCTTCCTAATCGCATCCAGATCCCCGCCTGACGATAAGTCCATAACAGCGTCTGCCCCCGCTTTCTGCGCGATGATGGCCTTCTCAACTTCCTCCTCAACGTTTATGTAGTCGGCAGAGGTTCCGACATTGGCGTTAACCTTTGTGGAGGTGAGCATCCCTATTGCCCTCGGCTGGACTTCTTCCCTCCTCACATTTTTTGGCAGGACTACGTAACCGTGAGAGATGAGCCTGATCAGCTTTTCAGCTTCAATTCCTTCATATTCTGCTGCCTTTTTAACGAAATCCGTCACAACTCCCTTCCTTGCATCTTCGATTAAAGTCATAGTTTAAAAAAAGGCGCAAAGGCAAAAAAACTTTGCCCGCTAAAAGTGACTCATGATTTCGTCTATCAGAGCGTAGGATGTCTTTATCTTGCTTACATCGCCAAAGTATGTCAGATTCCATATCACGATGTGGCTAACTCCCAGCTTCTCGTACTGCTCGAACTGCTGGACTATTTCCTCTGGCGTTCCAGCGATGTAGGCTATTCTCATTATCTCATCCGGAACCTGCTTTATGGCCTCCATTATCTGCTCCTTGGTGTACTTGGTGGGAATGTAGTCGAGCAGCCCGTAAAACTTGCCGAAGGGATGCTTGTAGCCGAGCATCTCGTAAAACTCGGAGGGCATTAGCAAAGCGTGAACCTTCAGGATGGGGGATTTTAAAAGCTTTTCAACCTCCTCCGGCTTTTCATCAACAATCAGACTAACAAAGATGGCCTTTGTTATCTCCTCCGGCTCCCTGCCAAACTCTTTGGCAAAGCTGTCGAGCTTCTCAGCCCTCTCCCTGTAAACCTCAGGGGGCAGCGTGGTTGGCAGCCATCCGTCGCCGTGCTTGGCTGTTAGCTTCAGCATTCTGTTGCCATGAGCCCCAAACCAGAAGGGTATTTCGCTGATTGGCTTGATGTCGAAGACCGCATCCTCAAGGCGGTAGAACTTGCCCTCGTAGTTTATAGGCTCCCCGTAATCGCTGTTCAGCATGAGCTTCATCACCTCAACGGCCTCCTCAAGCCTCGCAACGGGCTTGCTGAAGTCTATTCCGTAGGGGACGATGTTCTCAGCCTCTCCCGCACCAAGGCCGAGAATGAACCTGCCCTTGGTGGCGTGGTTGGCCGTTACGGCCTGCTGAAGCAGCACCGCTGGATGTCTCCTGAAAACCTCAGTGACAGATGTCCCGAACTTTATCTTCTCTGTTGCGGGAGCGGCGTAGCAGATTTCGCAGAAAGCATCGTAGAACATGTGGCATGACGGATAGCGCATCGCAAAGATAGTTTCCTTCCACAAATCGTGAGGATACCAGCCCATCAGGTGGTCAGCAACCCATATAGCATCGTAGCCCTTCTCCTCCATCCTCTTTGCTGTTTTCGGCACCTCCTCAATTGGCGGAAAGGTTGGCGCAACAGTCCCGAACTCCATACTGGCGAGAGGATTTCATACTATATGAACTTTTTTAAAAATTAACGATACATGGACATGTCGGGCTCATCACGCTTTCCGGAAATTCTCTGCATCGTCCAGATAACGTAAAGCTTGCAGCGGTGAACCTGCTTAATAGCATCCATGAAGAGGTTCTTGTTCAGCCCGTCGAAGTAAAGCTCCCTCGTGAACTGGAAGAGCTGAGGATCGTCAACATTCGGCAGAATCTGAAAGCCTGTGGGCAGGAAAAGCAGGTCAAAGCGCATTTTCCACAGCAGTTCGTTTCTTTTTTCGGCATTCAAGCTCATCAGGGAGCGGTAGTGCTCATCACTAAGCCTTATCCCCGATGCGACAACGACCATGTCATCCCTGTTCTTCGGGAAAACAACGTCGATGAACTGCCTTGAGTTCGGGGGAATCTCAGCCAGAAAGTGGTAGTCTGCATTCTCGTCTGCAACCTTGTCCTTGTAAATTCCCTCCTCAACCAGCCAGTCCCTGACCATTTTCGCAATCTCCTGTTTCATAACATTCACTAAGCTCCGTTCCTTAATTGCCTTTTGTTTTGTTTCCCAATTTTCCCCACGGGCAAACCTTGATACATATACCACACACCATTGTCCCTATGTCGGGATTGCTGGCAAACTCCTTTAGCTTTGCAGCGCACTTGTCCACCTCAAAAACCTCATCCCTTTCGGGATAATCGTCAAACTCAGAGTAGCGCAGAGCCTGAGTTATGCAGCTATCGATGCACTCCCTGCAAACTCCGCATCTGTTTCTCGCGGGCTTTCCAGCTTTCAGGGGCATGTCCGTTAGAACGCTTGCTAATCTCACTCTCGGGCCGAACTGAGGCGTTATTAGGAGCAGATTTCTCCCAACCCACCCCACTCCTGCAGCTCTGGCAATGGCTTTGTGGGAGACGTAGCTCCTCCAGTGAAGGTCGCTGAGAACTTTGGAGGCGGGAATCGGCAGAGCCTCGTAACCCTCACTCTCAATAGCCCTGCTGATTTCGAAGGCGATTCTGTCGAGCATGTCGTTGGCAACAACGTAGTAGCGGGAGTAGAGGTTTCTTGAGTCCGGCAGCATATCGAAGAGAGGGTCTGGGAGCTTAACACCTATGGAGATGCCGAAGTCGAAGCTATCCAGAAGGTTTTCCGGAAAAGTTTCATACTCTCTGAGAAGGTCCAAATCCGCCACTCCAAAGATATCAGCACCGAGCTTTTTCGCCATCCTATCAATTTCATGAAATTCCATGACGTTTTTCTTGCAGCATCAACATAAACCTTTTCAACTGCCATGCCAAGCCACACCATGGACATTGAAAGAATGCTGGAGGAGAGGTTCAGGGGAAGAGAGGTCCCAGAGGCTTACAAAATCCTCTCACGAAGGCCTGAAACTCTTTTACGGTTCATTGAATTCAGAGACAGCATTATGGCTGAAGGAAAGCTAAATCCCATCCTGAAGGAAAAGATTGCCCTCGCAGTTTCGAAGGTTAATTACTGCAACCCCTGCCTCATCAGCCACAGCAGAAAGCTGGAAATGATGGGAGAAAGCATTGAACCTTTGAATGAGAGAGAAAAGGCTGCCCTGAGCTTTGCTGCAAAAATTGCAATAACTAAGGGAAAGTTGGAGGATGAAGAAATTCAAAAAATCCTTGAAATCTTCGATTACGACGAGTTGCTGGAAATAGCCCTCGTTGCAAGCCTTTACATGTTCCTGAACACCTTCAACAACCTTCTCGTCCGCTAATCGAAGTCCCAGATAGTCCTGCCTTTGTAGAACATCATGACGTAGCCGCAATTCTCGCAGATAGCTATGCGGACCTTGTGGGCCGTAAATCCCCACTTGCTGTCCAGCTTTCCCTCTTCAGCCCTGAATTTTTCTCCACTGCAGAGCGGGCATTTCAGGTGCCTCCTCTCCATGCTATCAAGTGGCAGCAAGGCTTTTAATATTTACCGCTTAGTGAATTCGTGAAGCTGTTTGAGGGGGTTTACGCCTACACGTGGGGAAGGGCCTTCAGAGACTCGTCAAACTGCTACGTTATTGCGGATGAGGAAGTTGCAGTCATCGACCCGGGCACCTTCAAGAGCTACACGAATCTGAGGGGTTTGATGAGGAACGATGGAATTGGAGAGGCCAACTACGTCTTCAACACTCATCTCCACAGAGACCATTGCGAGAGCAACGTCCTCTTTGCAGAGAGAGGGGCATTGCTCGGTTTTGATTCTAAAGACATGGCCGTTTCCCAGTACCGCTTCAACCTTGACATAAAGCTCGGTAAGCATTTCATCATCGGAAACACCGGCATAGAAATTCTGAGAACTCCCGGTCACTCTCCCGGAAGCTTGACCTTCTATCTACCCGAGCACTCTGCTGCGATAACAGGAGACCTCATTTTCGAGAACGGAGTTCCGGGGAGATTTGACATCTACGGCAGCGATAAAAAGGAGCTTGCAAGGTCAATTGAGAAGCTGAGGTCACTGGATGCTGAGTACATCCTCCCGGGGCATGGAAGGATAATGAGGGGCAGAGAGGGCATTGACGCGATGCTTGAGGCCACGGCAGAGCTTCTGCACATCTGAGGAAAACCAATTTTAACTTCTCCCCGAACTTTGAAAGTGGACGAGTTGTTCTGCCCTCAGTGCGGGATGCTGAAAAGGAGGTGCAAGTGCAGGAAGCGGAGTATAAGGCAGAGAAACCTCGAGCTCCTGAAAAAGGTTGGCTACAAAGAGTTCCTTTTACCGCTTTTCGACACGGATGACGAAATAGTCCTCTACAAGGTTCTCAGACCCTTCAGGGAAAAACCAACAGAAGAGCTCGATTTTCTTCCATCAGAGCTTGCCAGCTGCCTTAGAAAAAGGGGTATTGGTAGGCTTTATCCGTTTCAGAAGGAGGCCATGATTCGGCTTATGGAGGGGAGAGACGTCGTCATCACAGCCCCAACAGGATTCGGCAAGACAGAGGCCTTTGCAGTTCCAATGCTTTGGAGGGCTTTGCACGGCGGTAAGGCCATGGTCTTTTACCCCACCAAAGCTCTCGCAAGAGACCAGGAGGAAAAAATCAAGTTCTACACCTCATCTCTCGGCCTGAGGGCGGTGAGATTCGATGGAGATTCCGGCAGAGAGGAAAGAAGGGCTGTGCTGAGCGGGAAGTGCGACATCATCCTGACCAATCCGGATATGGTTGACTACCACCTCAGGAACACGCCGGCCTTCAGAAGAATCTGCAGAGAACTCAGCTTCATCGCGGTTGACGAGCTCCACACCTACACGGGAGTTTTGGGCAGCAACATGCACTACCTCGTGAAAAGGCTATCCAGGTTTGCGGAGTTTCAGATAGCCTGCGCTTCGGCCACACTTTCAAACGCCGCCGAATTTGCCGAGGAGCTATTTGACAGAGACTTCGTACTGGTGTCTGGAGAGCACAGGAAGGGGACACTCCACCTCATTTTCCGCTACACACCCAGCCTTTACTCGGCGGTCAGAGAGATAGTCACGGCCTTGAGAAACAGGAAGATTATCGTTTTCGGAAACAGCTACAAGAGCGTTGAGACTATAAACCTGATACTGAGGCGACACGGGCTGAAATCGGCAATACACAAGAGCGGGCTGCCGAAGGAGGTCAGGGAGGAGGTTGAGGCGAAGTTCAAGAGGGGAGAGATTAACATCGTTGTCTCAACCCCAACTCTTGAGCTCGGAGTGGACATCGGAGATGTTGATGTTGTCGTTTCCGAGCTCGTTCCGTATGGGCAGATGATTCAGAGAGTGGGAAGGGCGGGGAGAAAGGGACAGGAAAGCGTAGGGGTAGTGATTCTGAGGGAGGACGACTCCATAAGCACCTACTACAGGACAAAGCCTGAGGACTATTTTAAGGAGGAGGCAAACGGCTACGTTGAGAGGCACAACGAGGAGGTTATGAAGTTCCAGCTCATCTCTATGTGCATCGAGAAGCCCGTACGGCTTGAAGAGCTGGATAGACAGTCTGCAGAAATCATGCAGAAACTCCAGGCTCAGGGAATTGTCGTTGAGAGGGAGGGAGCTTTTCATCCAACGGCAAAAGCAATAGAGCTGAGCAGAGCTTTCAGTTTTCGCGGAATAGGTGATGCGGTTAAAATATACCACGATGGAAAGTACATAGGGGAGAGGGCTTTACCGATAGCCGTAAAGGAGCTGTTTCCGGGAAGCATTTTGGTGCACAACGGTGTGAGGTACAGAACCGTTGAGTTAGACCTGAAAAGACTGAGAGCTGAGGTCGTTGAGCTGGATTACGGAAACGAAATAACAGACCCGCTCTACATGACCATCCCGAGAATAATTGAAGTTGAAGATGAAATTGAGGAGCCTGTGAATGCCGTTTACTGCTCAATCGAAATTAACTACCTCGTTCACGGATACATTGAGCGAGACGTCTTCGACAGAGAGAGGAAGGCTTTTCACTACCTCGACGAGCCCGTGAGCTACACCTTCAAAACAAAGGGGTTCCTATTCTCCGCCCCCTTCCCGGATCCGGCAGACTACGAGGACTACTACGCAGGAAGCTTCCACGCCCTGGAGCACGTTATAATAGAAACGACCGACGCCATAACGGGAGGGGGGAGCAGGGAGATGGGGGGTATATCCGTACCTGAAGGGGATATCTTCGTTTACGACGCGAGCGTTGGGGGAAGCGGTTTGTCAAAGCTCCTCTTCAAAAGACTGAGAAGGGCGTTTGAGATTTCCAAAACGATCCTGGAAAGCTGCGATTGCGGAAGAGTTGACGGCTGCCCCAAGTGCACCTACAGCTACCAGTGCGGAAACAACAACCAGCCCCTCAACAGGATTGGAGCGCTCAACATCGCTGAAAAAGTAATAAAAGGTGTAAAAAGAAAGACGGACTGGAGGAAATACACCGATGTTATCGAAATCAGGTATTTCCCTTAATACGTCGCTCTCACCATTGCCAGCCTCTTCAAGCTCTTGCAGAGCTCCTCGGCTTCCCTTTCCTTTCCCATGGCCTTCATTATCCCCATGCAGAGCTTGAAAATGGCCTCCTGATGTTCGTTTTTCTGTCTGAAAATCTGCACAGGGGAGATGTTCAATCTGTCGTATTCGTTGAAGTATTCGTTCTCGATACCGTAGCACTCAAAAGTTTTTTTCACGTGGAAAAGAAGCAAATGCAAATGGACGAGTTCTTCTTTGCCAAACTGGCCAGACATAGATTCTGTTCTCCCCACACTACTTAAACTTATCGATGCAGAAGGATTGGAGAAACCTTAAATTTTAAAAAAAAGTATAATAATTTATCATCTCACAACTACACAATTGAAAAGAGTTGCTCAAGAATTTTCACGAGCCGCTTTCCGCTCGGTGTAAGCTCGTACGAATCGCTGTTCTTCTCAACAATGTTCAGCTGCATCAGAGCCTTTAAGTGCCTGTCCAAAATTCCCGGATTCAGCTTCGTCTCAAACATCAGCTGAGAAAACCGGAGGGGAGCCTTTTCAAGGCTGAAAAGGATGTTACTCATCCCACTGCGGGAAATAACTTTCAAAATTTTCTGGCTTTCCCCATCCGGCTTTCTTCCAAAGAGTGTATCGACGTCTATCACGAGACCACCTCGCGTACATTATTATTGTAATGGTAATTACCAATACCTAATTAAAAAGGTTTTGGTAGAGCCTGTAATTGCGAAATAGAAATAACCATACCTAACAAAGTTTACTTAATAAAAAAGTTCGCAAAAGCGTTTTAATTAATAATTAAGCTGGCATGTGATTTTCTTGCAAAAACGAAATACGGCCGACGTAATTACAATGATTAAATCACTGATTTGTAAAAAAAGCCTATATTTGCCTCCACTTACTTTTTGCAATGCTTCAGCCGATGGAACCGAAAACCGTAAAGCTCGCCGTCACCGGAAAAAGGACAAGAGCTCTAATGATAGTGTATCCCGAAACTCTCAGCTATAGAGTAGTTGACTGTTCAAGAAGGCTTTTCTGCAGGATTCATGTTTCCAAGAACTGCCCTCCTTACTGTCCAATTGTTGTCGCCGCGAAGGACTTCGTTTCGGGGAGGAGAGAGCCGAAGTGAGGTGACACTTCTCGAATAGCTACAGTTTCTTGACCATGTATCCTTGTCTGAGCCTGTAGCCAAGTTTTCTGTAGTAATCCCTCACACCCACACCGCTGATTACCGCAATTCTGTCGTATTCTTCCTTCGCAATCTCCTCAGCCTCTTTCAGCAGCCTCTCACCAAACCCCCTGTGCTGGAAGGCGTCGCTGCTCTGCCCAATCGGCACAGCCCTGCCGTAAACGTGAAGCTCCCTAATTAGAGCAGCATCTCTCAACACCTCGATAAAAGGCTCTTTGGGAAACCTCAGCCTCACAAAGCCGACAAGCGCATCGTACTCGGGTATTTCGAAGGATATGAAGAACTCCCTACCTTCGGATGCAACGTACTCTCTTACAACAAGCTCGGCTTTGGAGTACTCCTCGGGCCTCACCCCTTTGTGTCCAACCTCCCTGCAGCGAATGCACCTGCAGCTGTATCCCATCTCCTTCAGCCTTCTGTGGACAAGCTGCCTGATGTTGCCCTTGTCCAAGCCTATTGCCGCCTTAACGGGAATGTCGCGCTGAATCCTCTGAACCCTCACCCACTCGGGAAAGCGACGCTTTGCCATTACGATTAGCTCCACCACCTCTTCAGTTGTGTATGGCTCATACTCCCCTCTCTTCCACATCTCGTAAAGCTCCGTCCCCTCAACGACAAGAGTAGGGTAAATTTTGAGGTAATCCGGCTTGAAGCTATCGTTCTCGAAAAGCTCTCTGAACATTCTCAGGTCTCTTTCAAAGCTCGACCCCGGAAGTCCGGGCATGATGTGGTAGCCGACCTTAAAGGCTGAGTCCCTGAGCAGTCTCGTTGCCTCCGCAACTTCCTTAACCCCGTGTCCCCTCTTTATTCTCTCCAGCACGTCATCGTAAAGGCTCTGAACGCCCAGCTCAACCTTTGTACCGCCGAACCTCAGCATCTCCCTTATGTGCTCCTCTCTCGCATAATCCGGCCGGGTCTCGAATGTTATCCCAACGCACCTCGCCTTGGCCCTCTCATTCTTCCTCTTCGCCCTTTCCAGGTCATTTTCGGGTTTGGTGTTGCTGTTAAAGCTGTTGAGAGCGTTGAAAATACCCAGCATGAATTTTTCCTTGTAATCAGCGTCTCTCGCGGGAAAGGTTCCGCCCATCACGATTATCTCAACCTTGCTAACGTCGTGGCCTATGCTCTCAAGCTCCCTAAGTCTTGCAGTGACCTGCTTAAATGCATCGTAGCCGTGCTGCCTCCCCCTCATCGCCGCAGGCTCAAGGCCGACGTAGCTCTGCGGTGTGTTCTTCTCCACACCACCGGGGCACGGAAGGCACTTGCCGTGGGGACAGGGTGCTGGAGACGTCATTACAGCCACCACAGCAACACCGCTGATGGTTCTGACGGGCTTAACTCTCAGAATCTCCCTCAATTTTCCGTAGAGCTCCGTCCCTTTCGCAGCCCTGAGTATCTCGGCGTCCGACGGTATGGTGGAGAGGCCGTGCCTTCTGGCGAATAACCTCTTTATCCTGAGAACTTCCTCCTTGCTTCTTGCATTCTCGGCAATCTCTTTGGCAAGCTCAAACACCTGAAAAGTAGAAATCAGCGGTTAAAATCTTTTACCTCCCTCATGACCTCCGCTCTGATTCTCTCTACAACCTTCTCCCTTCTCCTTCTGTTTCTGCTCTCGATTATCCTCCTCTCCCAGGGGAATGAGAGGGCGGGAAGCTTCTCATCCTCGTAGCTAATCAGAGGAGCGAGTATGGCCGCAAGCTTTGGAGCCTCAACGTTCGAGAGCGCTCTAACAAGGGCAATTGTGAGAGGAACTTTTGATCCCCCTTCCACGAAAGCTTTCTCACCGAATTCCAGCTCGGAGTAAAGCCTGTCCCTGAATACCCTTTCCTTAGGAACGTGGGAGGCTATGAACTCCCTTTCGTCGACCTCAACACTCCTTCTGAAGTCCCTTGAAATCTTGATGAAGGTCAGAGCAACTATCGACCACTCGATGAAGTCAGCAATCCCCGGTCTTTCAGAGAGCTGAGGCTTGATTGCGAGGGTGTAAAAAGTGAGGATGAAGAGAACCAGCATGAGAAAAGTCCTCTCCGACCTTATCCACTGGAAAACCTCACCTTCAAAGGCTGTTGAGAGTGCCGTAACGGCAAGAATCAGGAAGAGGGCGAGAGAGGGGAGGGCGAGAGACGGCAGCCCAAAAACCTCGGAAAGGTACGAGAAAAGGTAGTAGGAGGACAAACCAGCAATACCAAGAGATGTTGCGGAGATTAAAGACTGGTAGAGGGGCTTGTCGGTAAATCTGATGTAAGAGAAGGCGAACGACCCGGAGAAGATTGCTATATACCCTCTCACGCTCTGGTAAACGACGAAGTACTGCGGGTATCCGTGAGAAAGCAGGGAGTTAAAGGTAATGTCTGAGGAAACAATCAGGATGAAAGGGACTAAAACCAGTCTGAAAGGATTTAGCCTCTCAACTGAAGCGAGGGCTGAGTAAGCAACTATTAAAGTCAGCAGAGCAGCTCTCTGCATTTCGTCTGCAACCACGAAAACTTCTCCGAATAACCTCTCCTGATTCAGCAGGAAGAAGTAAATTGCAAATGCTAAACCGAGACCGGAAATAAGCTTGTTAAGCCTCATCGCCAACCACCCTCAAGTAGTCGTAAAAAGCCTCAAGAAAATCCCTTCTCGTGTACTCTTCCCCACCGTAAACGCCCCTCTCAAAGTAGTTCAGCAGGACTTCAGCCCTTACGCCGAGCTTCTCCATAACCTCCCTCGCAGTCATGCTCTCAACCCTGCCCAGCCTTTTTCTGCCGATTTCATCAATCTTTCTGACGATTTCAGCAATTCCATTCGAGTAGGGAGCCACTTTAATCTCAATCTCACCCCTCTTCCTCTTCCTGCCGTCCTCCCTGAAAGCCTGAACCCTCACCGTCCCGTACTTTTCGGGTGTAAGCGTTATGGTGTCCGTGAACTCCTCGAAGCCGTCGTATCTGACAAACGCCGGCTCGCTCAGCCTGATCTTCACGGTTTCCCCAACATCCCAGATGTTAGGAAGCTCAGGATGCTCCTTCTCAACGAAAAAATCTATTTTCTCAACTCTGAAGAGCATGCGGTAAGCGAGGAGTGCACCAACGCTGATGGCAGCGACCGCAACGGGAATGAGAATAAAAGGTGTGACAGACGAGAATTCCTTTATGGCCGGGAAGTACCTCTCGCTGCCTGAGTAAACTATGAGCTTTGGATTCTCAACCTCAAACTCGGCCATGCCGTTCAAGAGCTCCTTCTTCACACCGTCAACCTCGACGAATCCATCGGCTGGATTTCCATCTTTATCGAGAACGATGACTCTCAGCTTTCCGTCAACCTTCTGAGCCTTTATTTCTACAGGTTCCTTCATGTAAACGATTTTCGTTTCCGAGTATAGCAAATCCGGAATCTCTACTTTCAGCTCGTTCTTTCCGAGATTAAGGGGCAATTTAGCAGAGAAGTTGCCGTTTACAGCTTTAACCGTAACGTTTCCTATCCTTACCGTTGCGTTTACCGGCTGGCCATTGAAGTAAACCACCCCTGTAACATCCTCTCCTTCCCCAACGGCCTCATTTATCGCAACGCTCACCTCTCCAGCTTCAACTTCCTTCCTGAACTCCGCAGGAAGAAGATACCCCATTCCTTTGAAAATCAGCGCAATCTCGTGCTTCCCCTTTGCCAATGAGAGCTCTTCTCTGAAATTACCGTTAACGACTTCAATCTTTCTGCAGCTACCATCAACGCAGAGGTGTATCTGCCCGCTGAATGGAGGCGATGATTCAAGTTTTCCCGAAAGAGTGAACCATTCTGGAACTCTGCTGGGCAGAGTTACGTTGAAGGTCGGACGGTAGTAAATTTCAACCTCCGGGTCGCTCCACGATTCCATGTGGTAGAGCGTGCCCGTGAAGTGAGCCTGAACGCTGTACCTCCCCGTTACCTCCGGCACCTTTAGCACGGCCTCAAACTTGCCGTTTTTAACGGGCACAACTCCGGCAAGGATTCCCTCTCTGCTCTTTTTGTCCTTTTTGAGGAAAATCTCAACGTATCCCGAAACATCATTGCCGAATTCGTCCTCAACGTAACCTCTGACGGTAAAGTTCTCCCCCGCCACGAGCTTCGAGTCAATGTATGTTATGGCGGTTGTAGTGTTAATCCCCCTCCCCTCGGGAGCGGGGTCGAACTCCATCCAGCCTTCCTTGAACCTCACCTCCGCCCAGACGTAGGCATCGCTGGCGAAAATGGTCTGATTGGTCTCGACAGGGTCTGCAAGATAGCCGAATACTGCCCTTGCGGGAATTCCTATCGACTGGGCGAGGAGCACAAAGGCGGTGGCAAATTCTCTTGCAGTGCCCCTTTTCGTTTTGAAAAGAAACTCTTTAACGTCGGTTCTCTCGACGTACGTGTTTATGTAGTTGTTTTTGAGATAGCTCTCTATGGCCTTTACCTTCTCGAGGTCGGATGTGGCGTTGGCGGTAATTTTCTCCGCCAGAGCGCGTATTTCGGGATCGGGGTAGCTTGCAGTTCCCATAAAGCTTGTTGGCTTAAAGCTCTTTGCAGTCGTGAAGCCGTAATAAGGAGACCTGGTAGCGTTAATCCTGAAGGTTCCGGTTGCGGCGTTGTAGCACCTTTCTATGTTCTCACCGACCGGGAGTATCCCTTTCGTGTCTTTTGAGACGGGAAGGTAGCGGTTCAGTTCGACGATGGGCGTGAGCTTGAATTTCCTTGCTATTGGTATCGATTCCTGGCTGCAATCTCCTTTATCTTCAACCCACTTCCCGTTCTCGTACCTAGTCGCGGTGTACAGCCTGAGGTAGTTTGTTTCGGGATTCAGCCCCTCCACAAAGAAGAGCGGAACGTTGGGAGGGTTGAACGTGCTTGAGCTGTCGCTAAGACTTGCAAAGCCCCCTCCGCTACCTTCACCTCCGAAAACTTCCCCCTGGGTGGTTGAGTACTGAGGATACTGCACTCCCGCAGAATTCCCGCCTCCGAAATCCCCTTTGCCGATTAGCCCCTCAAAACCGGTTTTGCTGAAATCGAGTGATGAGATGAAGCTCGACAGCAGTGAAACTGAAATTATGATTAGGGCTAATCCTGCAATTTTTTTCAGCATTGGACAGTATTTGGCAAGGGTATTAATATTTCTGTCGGCTGAGGGTGTAAAGGAATATGCCCGCAGCCACGCTCAGATTGAGGCTGTTAACCTTCCCAACACCCGGAATTTTCACCACGAAATCGCACTGCTTCTTCACAGGCCTTGAGACGCCCCTATCCTCCCCTCCTATGACCACTGCTGCCGGAAGAAGGAGCGAGACCGCTTCAAGATCCTCTCCATCGAGGTCTGCAGCCAAGGTCGTGAAGCCGAGCTTCTTCAGCTTTTTTATTGCTGAGGCGAAATTCTCCACTCTCGCAATGGGGATGTGGAAAACAGCCCCAGCTGAAGCCTTTACAGCCCCCTCCTGAATGCTGCCAACCCTTCTCTTCGGCAGAACAACTCCTGCAGCACCGAAGAACTCTGCAGTCCTTATGCACGCACCTATGTTCCTCTGATCAACGACATTGTCGAGGAAGAGAATGAAGGAGCCGCCTGTTAAGGCCTTTTTTACGATGAATTCAAAGTCCGCGTACTTTATTGGAGATACTTCGGCGGAAAATCTCTCACCGTCCTTCCTGTAAATGGGCACTCCTTTTTTCCTAGCAATCTCAAGAATTTCGGATATCTTTGGGTTTCTTTCTCCCGAATGATAGATTCTGACAACCTTCCCTTCGAGCAAAGCCTCCTTTATGCTGTTCACATCCGTGAGCCTCACATCAGTAGTTGGGGCTGCGGTGAAAGAACTTATCCCAAAAAATTTAATATCCTATCTGCGAAGCATTTAACGAGGGGTCGTGGCGTAGCCAGGAAGCGCGGCGGGCTCCAGCGGCGTGATGATTGACGGGTCTGCTGAGCGGTGATGACCCGTTGGAGCTCTGACCCGAAGAGACCCGCCAGTCGTGGGTTCAAATCCCACCGGCCCCATTTTTATTTAAATGTCAAGAAATAGAAGGTTGCACTTTTTTAACCGACGATAAAATAGAAAAAGTAAAATTAAAGCTCTGCCAGAATTTCGTCCAGCAGCTTCAGGTAGTCCTCTTCCTTCTTCCAGAGGTTTCCAAAGCTCATGTCAGCATTGGGGTGGTAGTAGCGGTCTATAGCGAGAGCTCTGATGTGCGGGGCGAAGTTCTTTATCGCTGCAAGCATCTGGGAGCCGTGGTAGTAGATGCTGCCCAGCATGAGCACGAGGTCGTAGTTGCCCTGCCCGTCAAATCCCTTCCAGTCCGGGTCGAGCAGGAACTGCGTCAGCTCGTGAAGGACCGCGTAGTTCACCTTCTCGCCCAAACCAGCATCAATGAACCTCGTGATGGCACTTCCCGTTGCCACAACTGTGATATCTTTCTCAACGAATTTCTTTACTCTCTCAAACATCTCATCGGTCATATCTGGACCAACGATGAGCAGTGGCCTCTTTGCCTTCTTTATCATGTTTGCAACCGGCTTCCCCTTCTCAAGCAGAGTTGCCATCTTTGGCCCAGGAATGTTGGCCACATCAAAGGGCTGTTCCAAAGCCTTGGCCATTTTCACCACCTCACACCGTCATGAATCCATCTCTGAGGCATCTCTCAAGGTTCGTCGGGTTGAAGCCAGCATGGTAGCCCCTGATTGGCCCCTCGACAATCTTCTTCTTCTGCCAGTCAATCTTCCAGCCGTGCTTGTCCTCAAGCTCCTTCAGCAGTTCTTCCTTCTTGGCTAGTGGTAAGTCTGCCTCAGTTCTGACAAAGAGGTGCCAGTCATCTGGCATGCGCTTGAGGTACTTCAGACTGAGGTCGATGTAGTGCGTCAGCTTGATGGACCTTCCCTGAGTTGTGTCGTTCGGCCTGAAGCAGAGCTTTGCCATCAGCGGGATTGCCTCCTCAATGGTTTCAGCGGCAACAAGCAAATCCTGCGGGGCTGGCTCAATTCTGACCTTTTCTCCAGTCCTTGCATCGTAAACCATCCAGTCTTCATCGTTATATGGTCTGCCAAGGAAAGCTCTTCTGTACTTGCTGCCGTGCGGGCCTACAACTGCAGGGATTCCGAGCCTGTTGAAGCCTGTAGCGATTGATGCAGCTTTCTGGCTGTAAGCTCCCCAGGCAACACCGCACGCACCAACTCTGTTCAGGATGTAGTCTGCAATCTCCTCGTAGTTGGCCCTGATGTTTCTCTTGGCAAAGATTCTCGCAACCTTGATTGCAGCTCCGTGAATGTGGGCGTTAGCGACACAGCTACCGATCTGCACGACTCCACCGCCATCGAACCTGTCGTGGTATTTCTCATAGACTGTCTGTCCTTCCTCATCCTTGTAGAGTGCAGCATCAAAGGCCATACAGCCCGTTGTAACCACAATGTAGTTTCTTGATGCAAACTCATCCATTATGGTGTAAGCATCCCTTGTTCCGTTCGGGTAGTTTCCACATCCTATGACAGCGATTATTCCCGGAATCGTTCCCAGAACGATCGGAGCACCAACATTCCTAATTTCTGAATCCCTTATAGGACCTCTACCCCTTCTCAACTTACCTTTCTCGTTCACGATGAGATTCCATGCTGCGTAGTTGTACATGTCGATGATCGGAATGCCCTTTGGACAGACCTGTTCACACCTTCCGCATGCAATGCAAACATCCCACTCCTTCTCCAGCTTGCTCCTGTCTCCGTTTTCAGCAGCCTCCATCGCCTCGCCGATTCTGATTCCCTGCGGGCAGGCAATTGTACAGTTTCCGCACTGCGTGCATGCCCTTGCATACTCCATGAACTGCTCCTCTGTGAGTCTCGGCCCAATATCGTCTCCTCTCTGCTTCCTCCTCGCCCTCGCAACCTCAACCGCAACTTCTCCAACCTTCAGCGGGTCGAGGATGACACATCCCGGATTGCCATCGAGCAGGTACTTGATGATGTTCTTTGGCTCTTCCTTCGTCATGTCGGGCAGAGCGTGCATCGCCTTCTCGTTTGTGCAGATTACCGGGATGCCGAGCTTCTTAGTGTGGTAGAGGATGTCCGCCCTTATGCACTGCTCATCGATAACTATTACGTCAGCCAGTCCAGCCCTGATTACCTTAAGCTGCCTACCCAATGCCGAGACAATCTTTGCCTTCTGGTAGTATCTGGTCATGTCGTTTGCCGTGCAGCAGATACCGCCGAGGTCAACCTCATCCTCAAGTCCATTTTCCTCAATGTAGTCTGCAATGTTCAGCACAGGTGGCGCGTGGTGACCGATGACGAGAATCATGGCCTTGCTTCTGTCCATTACACCCATTCCGACCTCGATGAGGGGCTGGTTGTCCTCACCCTTCGGATAGCCAAAGGCGCAAATCTGGGCTATATCTGCAATCTCCTTTCCAAGAGAGTCGAGCATACCGAGGTGGAGAGCCTTGCTCTCGTAATCGAGGTAGCTACCCTCCTGACCTGTGTGGACTGCATCAACAACCTGCACAATCTGCTCCTCAGCATACCTCAGAGCCCTTTCCAAATCCTCAAGCGTCTTTGGCTTTATTCCCGTAATGAGCTCTGTGAGCGGTGCAACTTCATCAATTTCGGGGCCGAGGTCAACCGGAATCTCGCTAAGCTTCTTGCCCGTCATGTGCTCAATGTCGTGGAGCATGTGCCTTGCGTGGCCAGTATGGGCGGAAACACCAATGGAGCAGGCAATGGTCACAATTCTACCCGTTTGAGCAGCCAAATCGATACCGCACGCTCCCCTCTTGTTCCCCGTCAGGTCACACTTCCCCATCGTACAGAGGCAGCACATGTCGCAAGCGGGGGCGTAGAAGGGCTTGTAGCGCTTCAGCAGGAAGAAGTCCCAATCGCGAAGGGTTGCGATGCCCGGCATTGGCGTTGGACCCATTGGAGCCCATTCTTCTTCCTCTTCTGCTATTTCTCCTATTTTTATGGTGACGTTCCTTAGGTCGTCTACAACAAAAGCTCCCTTTCCGAATTCAAGCACCATTACAAATCACCTCTTTTCTGGCTACTCTTTTTTCCTGTAATTAAGAACTTTTCGATTTATTTCCGAATTTCTCGGAGGATAACACTTTTTCGCAATTTTTTGTTACCAAAAGTAAATTATATAGCATTACAATTTTTGCCATTCCGGAGCTTTAATTTAGGACAACCGAAAGCTTTAATAACATTTAGGTTAACCTAAGAGACGATGACAGTGGTACCGCTATCGGCGCTCAGAGAAGGCCAGGAAGGCAGAGTTGTTGCGATTAACGGGGGCAGGGGCTGTACAGCAAGGCTCATGTCCATGGGAATAGTTCCGGGCAAGAAAATCAGGATTGCCGGGCGGAGAGGTGGGGCTGTTCTTGTTTCGGTTAACGGAACCAAATTTGTCATCGGAAGAGGTTTGGCGATGAAGGTGGCGGTGGATGTTGGGGAGCAGGGCTGAGGACTATCTCGAAGCTATCTACAGTCTGAGCAAAGAGAAGGGTTATGCAAAGGTGATGGAGCTCTCCGAAGTGCTGAATGTCAAGCCCGCAACCGTTTCCGAGATGCTCGAAAAGCTCTCCAGAATGGGATATGTGGAATACAAAAAAAGGTCTCACGTAAAGCTGACGGAAAAAGGTGTCAGGGAAGCGATGAAGCTGAGGGAGAAAAGAAATGTTGTAATCAAGTTCCTCAAGGCGATAGGGGTTCCAGAAGATGTGGCCGAAAGGGATGCGTGCACCATTGAGCACGTCCTGCATCCCGAAACTCTCAGGCAGCTCAGAAACTTTGTTAGATTTGTTGAATCCAGCCCGGCTGTAAATCCGAGATGGTTGGAGCATTTTAGGGAGTTCTGCAGGACCGGAAGGCATCCGTGCAAGCAGAGGTGATTTTTTGAAGATTGCAATGGTGGGAAATCCCAACGTCGGTAAAACGAGCTTGCTGAATGCTCTGACCGGTGGGGACTTCTCGGTCGGGAACTTTCCGGGAGTGACGGTGGAAAAAAAGGAAGGGAAAGGTGTGATAGGTGGGAAAACGGTAACTTTCGTGGATTTACCCGGAATCTACAGCTTTCAGACGGAGAGCCTTGACGAGAAGGTTGCAAGGGATTACCTGAAAAACGAGAAGCCCGACCTCATTCTCAATGTTGTAAACGCCCTGAACCTTGAGAGGAACCTCTACCTCACTCTTCAGCTAACGGAGTTCGGCATTCCAATGATTGTCGTTCTCAACATGATTGACGAGGCTGAGAAAGAAGGCATAAGAATTGATGCTGAAAGGCTAAGCGAAATTCTGGGTGTACCGGTGGTAAAAACCTCTGCTGTAAGAGGTGTGGGAATAGAGGAGCTAAAAAGGGAAATCCTCAAAGGGGGTAGAGTTCCAAGGGCTTTTCGAGGAAACCTTGAGGATATAATCAGGACGACGGAGAAAATTGCAAGGGAGGTAACGGTAGCTGAAAAGCCAGAAAAATCGGAAATTGAGGAAGCCTTTGATGAAGTCTTCATGGATAAGCATCTCGGGATTCCCATATTCCTCTCCTTCATGTGGATGATGTTCGTTTTCACCTACTCCGTTGCTCAGCCGCTCAACGACCTTCTCAGCATTACATTCGATGCTATGGCGTCTTACATTGCCAGCTTCGACGGCTGGTTTTTCTCTATGCTCGGTAACGGCGTTGTTGCCGGAGTTGGGAGTGTTCTTTCCTTCGTTCCGAACATCGCCTTTCTCTTTCTGTTTCTGTCCATGCTTGAGCTGAGTGGATACATGCCGAGAGCCGTTTTTCTGGTTGACGGGTTCATGTCAAGATTCGGGCTGAATGGTAGGGCTGTAATACCGCTGATAATGGGCTTCGGCTGCAACGTTCCGGCAATTCTTGCCACGAGAAGCATAGAGGACAGAAAGGTCAGAATTGCGACAGCTCTAATAAATCCATTCATGTCCTGCTCGGCAAGACTTCCGATTTACGTGCTCTTCGCCGGGGTATTCTTCCCGAAGATGGGTAGTGTTGTGATAATGTCGATGTACCTGATAGGTGTTCTGATAGCCCTGATATCGGCCTTAATTCTGAGAAAAACTCTGCTGAAGGGTGAGAGCGAGTTCATAATGGAGCTCCCCCCTTACATGCTTCCTAACCTTAAGGAGCTGTGGATCATGACGTGGAGCAGGACGAAGCACTTCATTCAGAAGGCGGGGACTGTGATTCTGGCGATGTCGGTTGTTGTGTGGTACATCACCACCTATCCGGGAGGGAGCATAGAGGAGAGCTATGCGGCGATGCTCGGCAAAGCGATTCAGCCCATCTTTTCTCCAATGGGCTGGAGCTGGGAGCTGGTTCTGGCGCTTATATCTGGATTCGTGGCAAAGGAGGTTGTTGTGGCAACAATTGGCGTGCTGAACATCGACATTCGGAGCATAATGACACCCCACCAAGCGTTTGCGTACATGCTCTTCACCCTCCTCTACATGCCGTGCGTTGCTACAATAGCGGCAATAAGGGCTGAAATCGGGGCAAAATGGGCTGCATTTGCGGTCATCTTCAGCTTCTCGGTTGCCTACGTCATTGCCTTAATCGCAACGGGGGTGGGACTTTGGTTGTAGCCTTTGCCTTTACTGCCTTTTTCTCCCTCCTGACAATCCTTGAGGTTCTTTCAGCCCTGAATATCTTTGGAGGGGAAGGGACGCTGATGAACGCCTTTGTGCTCGGAACGATTACTGCAACCTTTGCAAAGGGTGTCGTTGTGAGAAGGGACTCGTATCTTTTCGTTGCCTCTCTGCTTGCTGCAGCCTTCTCGGTTCTGATGATTCTTGTTTATATGGCCTCAGGAAGCTTCAGTTACGGAATCTTCGGATTAGTTACAGTTCCGTACTTGGTTAAAAAAGCAAGAAAATAAATTACTTCCCAAGCTCCCTCTTCAACTCTTCAATCCTCTTTTTGATGTCCTCAAGCTCTGCCTCAAGGTCCTCCTTCATAGCTTCGAGCATTTCAAGCTCATCCTCAGGACGGAGAGCTGGTGGATAGGGTGGATATGGTGGGTAGTCCCAAGGGTGGTCCCGGTATCCCCACCATCTGCATCTCATCCATCCCGGTAGTCCAGTGGCTCTATACCACCACCTCCAGCCTCTGCCACCCCAGCCGGGCATCCACCAGGGCATCACCACCACCTCCCTCTACCAGCTCTACCGGCTCTCCTGCCCCAGAATCTCCTGCCGAACCATCTGAACCATCTTCCACCGAAAGGTGGCCAGACGGAGCGGTTCATGAATCCCGGCATTCTGTAGCCGGAGCAGAATCCTGCTCTTCTGCCAGTTCTCGGCCCCTGACCCCAGGGTCCGGTTCTGTCTCCGCCAGGCATTTTTCTCACCTCCAAAAATTAGTAGCCACAAAGTTGACTTAAAAAATTTTCGGTTAACCTAAAAGTTTTAAGCGAAAAAATAAGAACTAAAAGACTTACTTGCTCCCCTCAATGGCCTGCTCAACGTAAACCAGAGCCTCTGGATTCATAAGCGTCGAAGTGTCGCCTATCTTTGCTTTCGTGAGCTTGGCCTTAACGAGTCTCCTCATGATCTTACCGCTCCTCGTTTTTGGCAGATCCGGCACGAAGTATATCTCATCCGGACGAGCAATTTTTCCGAGCATTTTCGCCACATGCTCTCTCAGCTCCTCCTTCAGCTCGTCCGACGGCTGGTATCCCTTCCTGAGGATGACGAAGGCAACTATATAAGGTGCTTACTCAAGCTTAATCCTAATCTCCCCTCTAACTCCCTTAATCACCAAACTACAAACAATCCAACCCTCCCATCAAAAGAGACATCCAGTAATCCTTCTCCAGCCGAAATAAACCAATCAAAAACCGCAAAAGTTATGTAGGAGGAGGCGTAAGCCTCCTCTGGGTGAAACAATGCAGATCCCGCTTGCAGTCGACCCAAACGACTACAGATGGCAATTACTTGGGAAAATACTTAAGATTTTCGAAATGAGAAAGACGAGGAAGATCATAGCAAAATTCACTTCGCCAATAAAAACTGCAATCAGTTGTATGAAAATCGTTCTCACCTCAATGTTCTTCTCTACCAAAATCTCTCACGTTGTTGAAGAATTAAGGCAAAGACAGGATTTAAGGGAGTTTCTTGGAATAAGGGAAGATGAGGTACCAGAAACTTCCTACATATACTCCTTTCTTTCGAGATTCGGATTAAGCAATTTTATAGCGATGATTTTGAGAGTTCTGAACTCAATAACCAAGAGGAGGGCGAGAAACACTAAGCTAATCGTAGATTGTACCGACATTAGTGTAGACATAAACTGGTTCAGGAAACCTGTTAGGCAGAAAGATTTGCATGGAAAGGATTACAGGTGGGGATACTCCGCGAAAGGAATGTTTGTCGGATTTAAGCTGACTCTGGTTTTAGAATACCCCCTCTCTCAAACCTTTGCTCTTTTTGCTGCATCCTGCAAACAGGCATGAGGCTAAGATCTTCGATCAAATTATGAATGAACTCAGGAGAAGGAGAATTGCAAGGATGGGAGATACTGTGATTATGGATAAGGGATTTTACGCCTACAGGAATTATTTATCGGGGATAAACGAGTACAGGGTTGTTCCCTTGATTTTCCCTCGTTCCAACTTCAATATTCAGAGATTGAGTGGAATGCTCAGCTATCCTCTGAGTATTTTCAGCTCAAAGAATTTGGATGAGGAGAAGAGGAGGTTTAAGGCTTTAAAGGCTAAGCTGTTGAATTTGTTGCAAAGATGGGAGACTTTTAAGGGGGTTAGATCTGTCATAGAGGATGTGTTTAAACTCGCTAAATCATTTGGTTTGAGGAGATTGCATCGTTATACGAGGAGATCTGTGTTTAAATTTGCAACTCTGAATGTCCTTTTGGTTGGCGTGGTTGTTGCTCTGGGATTTAGGGAGAAGAAGGTGTTGCAGAGGTTGGCGGAGATGTGATTTGGTAAGGGCCCTAAACTATAGCCTCTCCCTTAACCTCATGCGGCTTTCCAACAACAGCAGCCTCGCTGACGGCAGGATGACTGACTAAGGCAGACTCAACCTCGCTGTTGCCTATTCTGTGCCCTGCCACATTCAAAACATCATCCAGCCTTCCCTGAATCCAGAAGTAGCCGTCCTCATCAACCCTTGCAGCATCGCCAGTAAGGTAAACATCCTTGAACTTCTCCCAGTAAGTCTTGAAGTACCTCTCCGGGTTTCTCCACACACCCCGCAGCATCCCCGGCCACGGCTTCTTTATGACAAGGTAGCCTCCAACGTTCTTGCCGTAGAGGGAGTTTCCGCTATCATCGAAAACGTCCGCTTCTATTCCTGGAAACGGCTTTGTCGCTGAGCCGGGCTTCAGAGGAGTAACAGGGAGTGGGGTGACAATGAAGTGACCCGTCTCGGTCTGCCACCACGTGTCCATTATCGGGCATCTCTCCTTGCCGATGTGCTTGTAGTACCAGTACCAAGCTTCAGGGTTTATTGGCTCTCCCACACTTCCGAGGATACGCAGGCTGCTTAAATCGTGCTTCTCCACCCACTCCTCGCCGAGGCGCATGAACATCCTTATGGCTGTTGGTGCAGTGTAGAATACCGTGACGCCGTACTTCTCGATGATTTCCCACCACCTGTCCGGCTTCGGATAGTCAGGGACGCCGCAGTAAATCACCGATGTCGCACCGAGAATCAGGGGGGCGTAGACTATGTAGCTGTCCCCGTTATCCATCCTATATCCGCCGTGCACCAGTAAACGTCGTTTTCCTTCAAATCCAAAACGAACTTAAGGGTTGCTGCCGTTCCAACAGCATAGCCGCCGTGGGCGTGCATCACACCTTTGGGCTTGCCAGTTGTGCCAGAGGTGTAGAGGATGAACAGAATGTCGTTCGCATCCATTACCTCCGTCTCGCACTCCTTTGGCTGATTTCTTGTTACATCATCCCACCAGTAGTCCCTGCCCTCCTTCATCGGCACGTCCAAGCCAATTCTCCTCGCAACGATGACCTTCTCCACACTGGGCGCATCCTCCAAAGCCTTGTCCGCATCCTCCTTGAGGTGAATAACACTTCCCCTGCGGTAAAAACCGTCGGCTGTAATCAGAAGCTTCGCTTCAGCATCGTTGATTCTATCTCTCAGCGCCATAGGGCTGAAGCCGGAGAAAACGTCGGTGTGAATCGCCCCGATTTTCGCACATGCAAGCATCGCTATTGGCAGTTCAGGAATCATGGGGAGGTAAATCGCAACCCTGTCGCCCTTCTTAACTCCTAACTCCTTGAGGGCGTTTGCGAGCTTGTTAACCTCCCTGTAAAGCTCGCCGTAGGTTATCTTCCTCACATCCCCGTTCTCTCCCTCCCATATGTAAGCAACCTTGTTCTTCCTCAGCTCAGCCTGCTTGTCAAGGGCATCGTGGACTATGTTGTACATCGCCCCCACAAACCACTTGGCGTAGGGAGGGTCCCACTCAAGAACTTTTTCGGGCTCGGAAAACCACTCGATTCCAACTTCCTTCGCCATCTCACTCCAGAACCACTCCGGGTTCTCCAAAGCCCTTTTTCTCAGCTCATCCTCATCCTTTATGCCGTGCTTGTCCATAAACTGCTTGATGTTCGAGTTTTCGGCGAGCTCTTTGGGAGGGTAGAAAACTCGCTCCTCCCTCAGCAAGGACTCAAGTCCTGGCATGGTCATTTTCTTAGCATTGTTCCAGTTAAACCTTTCGTGGCTTTTCAGATTGGAGTCTAAACTGCTACGAGAAATGTTGTTTACGAAACTGCCATCAAAACATCCTCAACATCCCTCAACCCAGAGTCAATGACTTTCACCAGTATGCCTCTGCTCTTGAGGTGAGCTTTCGCCCCCTCTCCATCCTTTCTCACGGCAACCATGCTCACCCCGTGCTTCTCAAGTAGCTCGGAAATCAGGTACCCCTTCCTCTTCTCAGCCCTGTAGTGCTCATTTTCCACAACCATTCTCTCCCCGCTCTCAAGGTTCACCACGACGAACCTCGGGGAGTCGAGTTCGCCCGTGTAGTGTCCATACAAGTCAACCGGAATTGCGAGAACCTTCGGCTTTGTTACGTTTACGACAGTAACTACGTTAACAACACCCGGAATTCTCTCTTTTATTTCCTCTGAAATTTCCCTCTGCAGTGCAGCGATGGTCTCGGCATCCATTCCGGCATCGACGGTGAGGTGAACCTCAACCACCCTGCTCTTCATCGTTCCCCTTGTCCCTATGAAGTCCACGGACTTCACTCCATCAATCTTTTCAATTACAGACCTAACTTTCAGCGCCAATTCCTCATCAACCCTGTCCATGAGAACGTCTATGGAGTTCTTCAGCACCGAACCGCCAATCTGCAAAATCACAACGGATATTGCTATCGCCACGACGCTATCGGCCCACCAGTAGCCGAAGTAGACGAAAAAGAAGCCGACAACAACAGCTAATGAGGAGAGCACGTCAACTCTGGAGTGCTTTCCCTCCGCAATGAGAGATGTCGAGCGTGTTTTCAAACCGACCCTTATCTTGTACCTCGCGAGGAGCTCATTTGCAACGGCTGAAAGCATGGCTACTGCTACGGCGTAAAGCTCGAAGGTGGGCACGGAAGCGTTGATGACGCTCGAAATGGCTTCATGCATAATGAGGAGGGATGAAAGGATTATTATCAGCCCAACCGCCATCTCAGCAAGGCTTTCAGCCTTGAAGTGCCCGTATGGGTGGCTTGCATCAGCAGGCCTTTCAGCAACCTTTATCCCCAGCCAGACGAGGACCGAGCCGAGAACGTCGACCAAGGAGTGGACACCATCAGCAATGAGAGCCGTTGAATTCGCGAAAATTCCCGCCGCTACCTTGAGGGCGGTTAAAACGACATTGGCAAAAGCTGAGATTTTTCCCGCTCTTAGAGCTTCATCCATAAGCCAATTCGTTTCGGTTACATAAAAACTTCCTCAAAACTTTCTAAGCCCTTTCAACAAATTCACCCTCGGAACTCTTTTCATGTATTCCAAATAGGCGTCTCCAAACTTTTCCACGTTCCTTCTTTCCTCTTCAATCATCGCGAAGTACAGCAGAGTAATCAGAACTGCACCTGTTATCAGGCTCATTGCATGCTGGGCTAAAAGTATAAGTGAGACGATCACGAGAATGTGCCCAAGAAACTCAGGATGGCGGACCAAAGCGTAGGGACCGGAAGTAACGAACCCTCCCCTCCTTCGTGCCCTGCTCGCCCAGAGAAGGAGGATTAGACCAAACGCAAAGGTGATGCAACCCGCATAAACCAACCACCATAAACCCGCAGAGTTGAAAAAGACAACAGAAACCGCTACCTGTATCACGTAGAGGGTTGCGAATATGGCATGTCCAATTGCATGTCCTTTCGTCATATCCTCGTAAAAACTGCCATAAAAAATTAAAAATTTTTGAAATTAGATGCAGCAGGGAATCTGCAGTATTCCCGCCTCAAGAACGACGTACCTCAGCAAAGCTCCGCCAACCAGGACGAATATTGCCGATATCACTGTCACCGCCGTTACTCCCGGTCTTTTTACCTCGTAGCCGAATATGAGCATTATCGGAATGGCGAGGCCCATCAATAGCACTCCTCCAACGAAGTAGGGGGCGAGCCATCCGAAAAGGACTGTGTTCACAGACTCTATGGCAGCAACCGGCCCGTAGCTCCTAATCAGCAGGAATATCGACAGAACTATCAGCTCGAAGATCATTACGAAGCCGTCTGTTTTTGCCATCACGTGAATTTCATGAGCCTCTCTGTCAACCACGAGCATCAGCAGTATCAGCGATGCTAAGCCTGTTGAGAGGGCTGAAATCATGAATATCACCGGTAGAGCAGGAGCGTTCCAGAAGGGGATGTTGAAGACAATTCCTATGAGTATGCCCGTGTATGCAGCAACGCCGATTCCTGTGATGAAGGCAAGCCATCCGAACGCTCTGATTGCAGCCTCGCTTTTTGCCCATGGCACCCATTTGAACCAGCGGAGCATTGGAGCGACAAAGAGCGCTGCGAACAGCATGAACGCAGAGAGAAGCGTTGAGCCTATCACAATCCAGGATGAGGGGTTGAGCCTCGGGCTCAGAAGGACTAAGTAGAACCTCTCCGGATGTCCGAGGTCAAGGATCAGGAAAAGCGTACCGATTAAGACAGCTATCAGTCCGAGCAGCGAACCTCCCACAACCAGCGACTGGCTTCCCTTCTGCCTCCAGAAGTAGAAGCTGATGCAGAAGGCCATCGCTCCCAAACCGCCGAGGAAGAGGTAGAATGCAATCAGTATTCCCCACCAGGGCTGCTGGAGGAGGTAATAATGCTGGGGATTCAGGATGAGCATGCTATCACCTCGGTCTTATATAAAACACCTTCGGCTTCGTACCGTACTCCGCGCCAATAGGGATAGCTCTGTTCTCCGCCACCAGCTTCGCCACCTCGCTGTTCGGGTCATCGAGGTCTCCGAAGATTCGCGCGTTAGCTGGACAAGTCTCAACGCAAGCCGGAAGCTTCCCCTCCTTAACCCTGTGAACGCAGAAAGTGCACTTGTCAGGTGTGTGCCTCTCTGGGTGGATATATCTTGCCAGGTAAGGGCATGCGACCATGCAGTACTTGCACCCGATGCAGAGGTCGTAGTCTATCAGAACTATGCCATCCTCGTTTACGTAGCTCGCCCCAGTAGGGCATACGTGAACACAGCCGGGATGCTCGCAGTGCTGGCATATTCTGTGCATGTACATCGTCGAGACGTTGGGGAACTTGCCGGTAACAACCCTGTGAACCTGGGTTCTCAGCCCCGTCTCGTAGGGAACGTTGTTCTCCTCGATGCATGCCGTAACGCACGCCTCACAGCCGAGACACTTCTCAAGGTCTATGACCATGCCGTATCTTGCCATCTCAACCACCTCACGCCTTGGTAATCCTCACAATTGTCTCCTGACTCATTATTGTGCCACTGAGCGTGTCGAACTGCAGAGGAATCAACCTCATCATCGTCATTCCTCTCTGGGGAATGTTTGTCAGCCTCTCACTGCTTTGACCGAATCCCGAAACCGTGAAAATTGTGTCCTTCCTCACAAGCTCGTTGACGAAGGCTATCGCTTCGGTTTTATCCCCCGTGAAGACCGACTCGACAACCACTCTGTCCCCGTTCCTTATTCCAAGCTCAGCAGCCCTCTCGCTGTTTATCCAGATGCCCTTGTAGTAGAGTTCCGCATCATCTATAAGCTTCGCCAGCAATGGATTGTCCGAGGTTGAGCTGTGAGTTGTGAATGGGCTGCGGCTGTAGGCAAGATAGAACTCATTGCTCCCCAGCTTTCTCTCGCTTACCTTCGGCGGCACCCACTTAATCAACGCATCCCAGTAAGGCTCGCTCGCTTTCGATGCGAAGTTGGCGAGCATGAAGCTGAATATCTCAACCTTCCCCGTTGGAGTTGGAAGGGGTTGCTTGTAAGGCATGTTGTAAACAATTTTGTCCCTCCCTGCCTTCAGCACATAGCCCTTCGAGAGTAGCTCGTTGTAGTTTACGCCCTTTGCCTCTGCCTGAGCCCTCCTTATCCCCGCAACACCTTCTCCGTGGTAGTAGCTTTTCAGCTTCTCAGCATCAACGCCGAGGCCTTTGCTGAGAGCCTTGAAGAAGGTGTCCTCCGTTCCAAGCCTTGAGGCAATCTCAACCATCATCTCGATGACGTGCTTGGTGTCGTAAATCGGCTCTATTGCCTTAACTCTCGTGTGGAATCCGAATGCGGGGGCGTAGGCGATCGGGAAAAGTGGATCATCCTTTTCGATGTACGTTGATTCGGGAAGAACAACATCAGCGTAATACAGGTGGTCCTGCGGGAGAATGTCAACAGCCACCATGAAGTCAAGCTTCTTCAACGCCTCCTCCCACTTCTGCCTCTCGGGCATGTTCATCAGGAGGTTGTGCCCGACGACGAAGAGCATCTTTATCGGGTAGGGGTCTTCGTTGACAATCGCATCGTAGAACGCCTGAACCGTGTGTCCGAGGAAGGCTGTTGCAATCCCCCTCTTCTCCGCCCACATTCTCAGCACGCTTTGGCTTGGTGCCTCGGTTGTTGATTCTTTGGATGTTACAAACTGGGCGAGGCCCGTGAAAAGCAAACCCCCGTCGTTGTTCACAGAGCCGACAAGGGCGTTTACAATTGCCGCAGCCCTCCATGTCAGCAGGCTGTTCCTGTACTTTGGTCCGTGCCATCCGGAGTCGATTACACCCCTCCGCAGCGCAAACTCCCTCGCAATCTCCCTTATCTTCTTCGCTTCAATGTCCGTAATGCCCTCAGCCCACTCCGGTGTGTATTCAGCGACTCTCCTCTTCAGAGCCTCAAAGGCAGGAATTACCTTCTCACCTTCAACCTCATACTCCCCCTCAAGGGCGGGAAGCATCGCAGAGTCGTGCTCAACAGCAGCTCCCTTTGCGAGGTCAAAGACGAGGTACTTCTTCTTGCCATTCTCATCCCACACTTTGAAGGGCTTGCCGTCTTTCAGCAGCATCGGAGCGTTGGAGTACTTTGCAAGGAAGTTGGAGTCGTAGAGCTTCTCATTGATTATTACGTTCATCATTGCCAGAAGGAACGCCAAGTCCGTGCCGGGCTTGATTGGCAGCCACACGTCAGCTTTCGCAGCTGTCTCACTATATCTCGGATCCAGAACGACGAGCTTGAACTTCCTCCTGTTCTGTCCCAGCCTCCACCCATGGACGACGCTTATGCTACCTGCAACGTTTCTACGGAGCATTATGACGTATCTGGCATTCTCGTAGTCCGTCAGAAGCTCCGGATGCGCCCCGAAGCCGTAGGCAGACTTCCAGCCAAGTGCCTTGGAGAGGAAGCAGAGAGCCTCAGGCACTCCTCCTCCATTTGGAGTGCCAAGGGCAGCCAGAAAAGCTTTGAAGAACGGCTTGTAGTAGGTGCAAGGTAGCCAGCCTCCCAGCATGCCGATGTATTCCGGATGCCCCATTTCGCGGTACTCCTTCACCTTGCTCGCAATCAGCGACAAAGCCTCCTCCCAGCTTGCCTCCCTGAAGCTCCACGTGCCTTTCTCACCCGTCCTTATGAGAGGTTTTTTCAGCCTGTCGGGGTTGTAAACCCTCTGCACTCCTGCATTTCCTCTCGCGCAGATTTTGCCGTTGTTTATCGGATGATCGGGAGTGCCGTGGATTCTGTGAACTTTTCCATCCCTGACCTCGACCTGTATGCTGCAGGCTGCAGGACACATTGCACATATGTTGGGTACAAATTTCACCTCACCGCTTGCAGCTGTTGCCTCAGCGTATGATTTTGGCTGAAACTTGATGCCAGCGGAAATGGCAGTTGCTGTTAAGGCCGTAGCTTTGAGAAAATCCCTTCTTGTAACCATACAGTGTTTTTTTGATTTTATTTAATAAGAACTTTGCGGTGCTGATGAAATTATAAATAACGTGGAAATTGCAAAAAGTTTATAGGTTATTACCTAAAATTGAGAATACTGAGTTATATTTAATTGCTAATCACTTAAAAGACAAAAAGAAAATTATTAAATTTGACTGCACTAATCCTTTATTGAGCGCCTAAAAAATCACAGTTCCAGCCTTCGCGTCAATAAATCTGCTACCGAACACGTTCTGGAATATTCTCTTGCCCTTCTCACCTGTACAGTGGCAAGGAGCTATTTTATCAGTAAATTTCCTCAGCTCCATTGCTATACTCTCGATTCTATATTCAGGAGTGCCAAACAAATGCATCCCACCTGCAATCAGTTTGAGCTTTCCAAATCTCTCAAAAGCCACTCTTGCTATCCTAACAATTCCCGGATGAGAACAGCCGATGAGCATAATTTTTTTGTAAATTAAAGCCTGCTCTT
The DNA here is from genome assembly GCF_000008665.1 of Archaeoglobus fulgidus DSM 4304. Lineage (NCBI taxonomy): Archaea > Methanobacteriati > Methanobacteriota > Archaeoglobi > Archaeoglobales > Archaeoglobaceae > Archaeoglobus > Archaeoglobus fulgidus. The sequence goes on along the minus strand of NC_000917.1, from coordinate 2,125,753 downwards.
CAAAAGGCTCAGTAAAATACAGCGTCTCAATCTCGTCAAAGCTTTGGTTGTACTCTCCTGGGAAAAACACCTCCGTCTTGTCATCAAGCCATTCTAAACCCCCCGTATGGTCAGCATGTCTATGTGAGATGAAACATGCTTTGATTTTGCTTTTATTAACTCCCAGCTTCCTTGCGTTAAAATCGAGTCTTACAGCATCACCACCGGTATCGAAAAGAATTGCACCATCATTAGGGCATAGTAAGGCTGAGAAGCCCCAGCCCGCTTTGAATCCCGGAAGTGCTTCATTGTCGTACAGTATTTTTAATTTCATGAGCACATCAATCGTCTCGGCATCGACGGTGAGGTGAACCTCAACCATTCAGATTTAGCCAGCAATTTATCCTAAAAATAGTTAGAAGGGGGCGCTCTCAAACCAGTCCTTCTCGTACTCCTCAATCCTTCCGCTATCGGCAAGCTTTATCAGCTCCTCCTCTATTGGTATGCTTGTGAAGAATCCGATGTTGTACTTCTTCGCCAAGCTTTCTCCCTTCCCCTCTCCAAATATGTAGCTCTTGTGCCCGCAGTTGGGGCAGACGAAGTAGCTCATGTTCTCTACAAGCCCTAAAACGGAAGTGTTCGTTTCCTCAGCCATGTTTATGGCCTTCTCGACAATTACCGCCGTCAGCTCCTGTGGCGTTGACACAACCACCACTCCCGTTGGCTTCGCATCCTGCATTACTGTGAGAGGTGCATCTCCTGTTCCCGGCGGAAGGTCAATCAGCAAATGGTCAAGCTCCCCCCAGGCAACTCTGCCGAGGAACTCCCTGATCATACCCGCAATCAAAGGCCCTCTCCAGATAACGGGCGTGTTCTCTTTCGGCAACAAAAACTGCATTGACATCACCTTAATCCCGTACTTCTGCGTCAGCACCGGCTCAAGCCCTTCAGCGCTGACAGCAATTCTTGCATTTCTCAAGCCGAAGAGAATGGGGATGCTCGGGCCGAGAAAGTCAGCATCGAGAATCCCAACCTTCTTTCCCTGCCTAGCGTAATGGACGGCAAGCAAGGCTGTGACGGTTGATTTACCCACACCGCCCTTGCCGCTCATCACGGCAATTCTGCTCTTGATTTTGCCGAGCCTCTCCTTAATCTCCTCATCCGTAACCCTCTTCTGCATTCACAACACCTCCCTAAGTTTTTTCCAGATTTCAACCATTTTATCAGCAGCCTTACCGCTGAAGGGAAAATTCAGATTCGCAATCTGCTCAGGAATTGCCTTATCAAACGGAACTCTTCCGGCAAACTCCACTCCGTTTTCAGAGCAGTAACTCTCAATTTCTGAAGCAATGTTAACATTTAAGTCGAACTTGTTCACGACAACGAAAGGCCTGATTCTGAAGTGTTCGCAAAGCTCAAGAATCCTGAGCATGTCGCTCAACCCTGAAACTGTTGGCTCCGTGACAATTATCGCCGCATCAACCCCCGTTAAGCTGGCCATAACGGGACAGCCAACTCCAGGGGCGGAGTCCACGATCAGGAATTCAGCATTACTCTCCTCTGCAATCTCCTTCGCTCTGTTCTTCACCTCTGTAACAAGCCTTCCGGTGTTCTCCTCTCCCGGCTTGAGCCTTGCATGGACGAAGTATCCCCACTCAGTCTTAGAGACGTAAAGGTCCCCTGTTTTCACATTCTCCATCTCTATCGCCCTTTCCGGGCAGACGTTGAAGCAGAAAGCGCAGCCCTCGCACTTTTTCTCGTCCACGTAATAGCCGTCCTCAGCCACAACCGCCCCAAACCTGCAGAGGTCATAGCACAAGCCGCATGAGGAGCACTTTTCCGGCATTATCCTTGCCTTCTTCGAAGCGATGAAGTCCTCTGCCTTCAGAATTTGGGGCTTCAGCAGAATGTGAAGGTTTGGGGCGTCGACATCACAGTCGGCAACCACTCCCCCCTCCAAGGCGTGAATTGTGGCTGAGAAAGTTGTTTTTCCCGTCCCGCCCTTTCCGCTTATCACCGCAACCTGCTTCACGCTATCCCCTCGTAAAGCTGCACGAAGAAATCCTTCATGTCGTGAAGAAGTTCACCTCTTGAGTATTTTTCCGCGATTTCCTTGCTGAAGGGTATTTTTCCGAGAATCTCAACTCCCCCCTCTTTACAGTACCTCTCAATTCCGTCAAAGGGAAGTCCGTGCTTGTTTACAACGACTCCAAATTTCAGCCCCAAATCGGAAACAACTTCAGCTGCAATCTTCAAATCGTGAAGACCGAAGGGAGTGGGTTCGGCAACGAGAATTACGTAATCTGCATCGCTAACGCTCTCAACCATAGGGCAGGACGCTCCGGGAGGGGAGTCGATGATTGCATTCTTCCCCATGAGCTCCTTCACCTGCTTTATCAGAAAAACCGCTGAAGCTTCGCCGATTCTCATCTCTCCGTAGGTAAGAGTGATGTCCGACTTCACCCTCACTATTTTTCCCGTTTGGTAGTCCACCTCCTCCATCGCCTTTTCCGGGCAGAGGTAGATGCATGCTCCGCAGCTGTGGCACAGCTCCGGCAGAGGATAGGCTTTGTCAATGACGTAGATGGCAGAATACTGGCAGACGTCCTTGCACACTCCGCATGCGTTGCAGTTCTCCCTCACCTCAGGAACCTTTCTGTAGGCTGGCCATTCCTCAGCTTCACCCTTTATGAATATGCGGTCGTTCGGCTCCTCCACGTCCAGATCAAAAAGGTCAATGTGGTTGAATACAGCCAGATTCACCGCAACGGTCGTTTTCCCCGTTCCACCTTTGCCGGAAGCAACAGCGATCCTCATATCTCTTCAACTACAAACTCTTCTCCGACCTTTTTAACCCTCACTCGCATTTCCCTGCTTCCGTCAAAACCTCTTCTTCGAAGCTCAGAAAAGTCCGCTTTTTTCAAAAAATCGAGAAGAAGCTCAAGCTCCTCTGCCAGTATTTTCTCCCTCTCTTCATCATCCTCTTTCAGCAGCTCCTGAACAAGCATCTCGTATCTTTTCTTGGCTGAGGTTTCAATGCAGTGGCCGGCGAGATGAAGCACTACCTCCATCTGCCTCCTCCCATGCCACCTCCCATTCCTCTGCCTCTACCGCCGCCCATTCCTCTGCCCATGCCCTTGCCCATACCACTTGACGGAGCTGTAATTTCCTCCAGCTCGCCTTTTAATAGCTTCTCAACAGCATCTCTGACCCTTAGCCCTTCTGCAACAAAAGCTCTTATTCCTGCAGCTCTCAGAACGTTCATGGCTTTCGGTCCAACATGGCCTGTAAGCAAGACCTCCACTTTCTTATCAACCAGCATTTGTGCAGCAGCAATCCCCGCACCGCTTGACTGCGAGGCTGCTCTGTTCTCAACAACCTCCACGTTTTTCACTCCGCCATCGTAGTCCACAATCGTAAACGTTGCAGTTCTGCCAAACTGCGGTGTTACGATGTCATCAATTCCCCCTTTTAGAGTCGTTGCTGCAATTCTCATAACCCTACTTCGCCTTAAAGCATATAACTTTTCGGATTGCCTAAAATTTAGTGGTGATGATGCGAGCAGCCCATCGCCTCATCCGCCTCAACCAGCTTTCCCGCAAGGAATTGCTCGATTGCATCTCTCACAGTTCCGCTTGCCCCCATGTAGACCTTAATCCCGAATCTCCTGAACATCGCTATCGCCCTCGCCCCCATTCCGCTGCAGAGTACAACATCAGCACCGGCAGATTTTATCAGCTCTGGAGGGTAGCCAACCCCGCCAAAATGCTCGCTCGTGTTCCTTACAACCTTAACTTCTCCCGTCTCCGTATCGTAAATCGTGAAGCTTTCAGCCTTGCCAAAGTGCTCGCAAACGTAATCGTCCAATCCTCCTCTGTAACTCGGAACGCACACCTTCATGTTTGCAAGCGTGACCTCAAGACTTTTAGGCTTTTCTAAAAAACGGAGGATTGTTTAAAATTTAAAAAATAAAAATAAAAAACTAACCAATCTTTTTCCTAAATAGCCCAACAGCAATCAATGCGGAGACTGCTAAAAGAAGCTCGAACCCTGGTGTGGATCCAGTTGTTCCTGCCCCACCTTTCACAGCTTCAAACTTACCGTTATCTGCCTTTACGGGAATGTCGACATGTGTGTTTACGTCATAGGCCTTTACACTCTGAATCGTTAGGTCAGTTGACCCGGCTTTAAGCACTTGAAAAGTGATTACTGCAACACTCCCCTTTCCGTTAATTCCCTTGGAATCAGCCAAGCTTATTGCCACCATTCCCTCTCCTGTGTTCGAGGACAGCAGTCCCTTGTTCAGCTCACCTTTCCCAACATTTTGAACCTTCAGGATGGTTGGGTCGTAAACTATCACGATATCCATGCTTCCGAGGTTCTGTGCATTCTCAACCTCAACTGGAACTTCAACAGTCCCACCAACGGCCCCGCTGGTATCCGGGATTTTAACAACCATTTCAGCTGAAGCAACACTCATTGTGAGGATAAAGACAACGAGAGTTAGCAGAAGAAATCGCCTCAAAACCATCACCTCACTTACCCAGTAAGCCATTCTGGCTTATAATTTCCGCCGTTCTTCTGATCATCATGTCTGTTGCCATCTTCATGATTTCAGTGGCATCCTTCGCAAGCACCTTTCCATCCCCATCCATATCTGCTACAGGGTTCGGCTCAACCTTCCCGATTGACATCTGAAGTGCAAGCAGAGCGTCGAGACTGTTTATTTCTCCATCTCCATTCACATCTCCCTTGTTTGCTTCTTCCTGAGAGACAATCCTGAAAGTCCCATTTATCGTCGCAACCTTTACAGAATTCCCATCAATGTCGTAGATTTCGATCCCTTGAAGGGTGAGAGCGTGAGAGTTTCTGAGTGTGATTTCAGAGAGCTGTTGGCCCAAGCCCCTAAGTTTACCTTTAACGTTTTCTGCCTGCTCCGCTTTTTCATTGCCTGTAACTCTGAACTTTACGTAGAACAGCGAACCGTCGCCGCTAATCCCGTTACTGTCCGCGATGCCAACTTTAATTTGATTACCTTCAACATTGTAATCGAAAAGTGAGTTCTGAGTTAGAGAGCCCTGAAGCACATCCTCAACCTCAAGCACATTCGGGTAGCTCAGGATGAGATTTATGCTGCCCACTTTGTCAGCATTTTCGATTTTAACAGGCACCTGGATATCACTTCCTTGGGGCGCTTCGGCAGAACCGGCAATGATGGTAGTTTTCGGAGGAAGCATAGGTTGGAGGTCCAAGTTGAGCATCGGCGGAATTGTCACACCTTCTCCCTTAACGAGTGCGAAGATTCCGAAACCATTTGTTTCGTTGTACCCCCTGAACACAATTACGCTTCCATCGTTGTTCGTGAGTGATAAGCCTGTATGGACATTGTATGTTCCCAGCATCTCATAACTTCCGTCGTTGATATCTATCTCGTAAAGTGAGAACTTGTATTCAAAGAGGTCATTGTACAGGCAGTAGAGCTTCTGACCGTCTCCACTTATCATCGGGTTACAGAAGTGCAAATCGCTGTTGAGAAGCATTATGTTACCGTTCTGGTAGAGGAAAACTCCTTCTCTTCCCTTGCTGTCTCCCTCAAGGTAAAATGCAACTTTCCCATCGTTGCTGACCGAGAATTGCCTCACAGCTCTTCCCTCGCTGTCGGAGTAAATAATCTTAGGCGGTTGACCTACACCACCCACGTAAAGCTCGGACACCCTTTGTTCCCCTTCTCCACGAACGGTCGAGAAGGCAATTTTACTCCCATCCGGGGATCTAACCGGGCCATATACGTACTTCCCCAATTCTATTCCCCCAATTGCAGAACCGGTAGCTGTGTAAGTCCCGATGAAGTTTGGCCAGTTGAAGTCATCTAAATACACCCAGTAATTGACAGTAATGTGGTTTCCGTTTTCATCCAGCAGCGGGTCGAAGTAGAATTTGCCGGGGTCGTCGATGAGGTGGCGGCCTTGCTGCCAGTTGTTGGACTGACTGACAACATAAACGTAATGTCGTGTATCTTGTCTAAAATTGTAACCGTTCGCTCTCAACGAACGCAATCTTTGAACCCTCAGGAGAAATGGTCGGGTAGCTGTCGAAGTAGATGTTCCTTGTTACTCTCGTTACCTGCTTGGTTTCGAGGTCCATCAGAAATACTTTTTCGTCCCAGTGTGTGGCGTAGCTCCCATCCGTGTGTTTGGAGAAAACTATCTTAGTTCCATCTGCTGTCATCCCTCCTGGTCCAAAGTGTGAGGGGTCATCTACCAGCTTCACGAAAGACCACTCTTCTGCAGCAGCTGTGGTCAGAAAAATCAGGGAGACAGCAGTATTCCGAACCTTGTCAAGATGGTATGTGACAGTATATCCACAAAACCGAAGATACCCACTTTCGATGAAATTTACGAAAACGTGACGGCAGAAATCTGCCCCCAGAGTAACACCACCCCTCATCGCAGGCTTTGCCCTCTCAGAGTGGCTGACCTCTGGGGGCTGTCCCATGTCCGGGTTGCCCCATACTCATCGTAAGGCTTTCGCCTCACTCCTAAGGGGACCTATCGACATGGTGTGTCCCCGAGCTCGCAGAGAAGCTTCATCGTCGGCACTGCCACCTCTGCCTCTTCCCCGATCGGGGACAATAATAGTAGTCAAAACTGATATTTAACCTATGCTCCTAACTTTCCCGAAAAGGTTCCTGAACCTTTTCTCGTTTTTGAAGAACACAGCCGGAAATTCCGACTTTTCTATGGTTATCTCACCATCAAAATCCACGCTCTTCTGCCCATCAGCCACCACAATGGCTTTCTCAGCAATAACCTCAATTTTCCTCTCCATGCTGACCACGTAGGGCTTCCAGCCGAAGCGGAAGGGTGCAATGGGGATGAGGATGAAGCATTCGAGGTAGGGCTCAACTACCGGCCCTCCAGCAGAGAAGGCGTAGCCTGTGGAGCCAATCTGAGTTGCAACAATAAAGCCGTCGCACCTTATTCTGTCCACCTCCACGCCATCGACCCTCAAAGCGACGTCTATCATCTTCGCCGGTTTTCTGCTCAAAACGGCAATCTCGTTGAGGGCAAGAACATCGGGCATTGCGGAGCAGCTTACTCTCGGAAACCTCTCAACCTCAAACTTCTCCACCGCCTTTTTAAGCTCAACCTCAAAGTTTTCAGGGCTGGCGTGGGTAAGCAGACCGACTCTTCCGGTGTTTATCCCGAAAATGGGCGGGCAGCGCTTCAGCTTCTGCAGTATTCTCAGAATTGTCCCGTCTCCCCCAACACTCACAATGAAGTCAAAATTCTCAAGCTCTTCTGAAGGCTGGTTGAAGAGCTCAACCTCAACCTCCAGCCTTTTCAAAGCTTCCTCAATCCTCTTCACGTGACCATCGGTTTTGTAAACCACTGCGGCCCTCATTTAATCAGCTCCAGCAGCTTTGGATGGAGTTTTTCATTTGCGGCGACGATATTGAGCCTTTCCTGCATATCAAATTTTTTATTCCCCAAGCTTTCTCCATCAAGTTCGGTAACCTTTCCTCCTGCCTTTTCTGCAATAAAAACACCCGCAGCGGCATCGTAGATTCTAAGCATCTTTCCGGGGCGGATGTCGAGGAAGCAGTCAAAGGAGCCGTCAGCAAAGAAGCAAAGCTCCGTTGCAGCACTTCCAAAAATCCTCATCCTCTTAAAGGGAAACTTCCTGTCGGGATAGTAGATTATGGCGTTGCAGTAAAGCTCCTCAGCATCGCTCACCTCAATCCTCTCCCCGTTTCTGTAAGCCCCGCTGGAGTCCGCGTAGTATTCATCCCCTGTTGCGAGGTTGTAAACGTAGCCAAAGAAGGCGTCTTTCAGTTTATCCGAATAGGAGAAGCAGAGGCTGACTGAATAAACTGGAATCCCTCTCGTAGCATTGAAGGTTCCATCGAGGGGGTCGAGGGCAACAAAGACATCTCCCTCCCCCAAAACTCCCGACTCCTCTGTAACCACCGTAACCCTCTCCTTTCTCAAAATTTCAAGCGCAGCATCTTCCGCAACTCTGTCGGCTGCCTTGGTTGGAGTGCCATCCTTCCCCATTCCCACGTCCTTTACTCTCTCCCTCAAGGGCATTGACGCAATGGCCTTTCTGACCTCTCCTGCAATCTCCCTCGAAATTCTCAGCGCATCCCTTTCATCCATAATGGGCGTAGGGTTAGGACAATATGTAGTTTACTGAGAAATATACGACAGCAGCAGTTACCGGCACCGTCAGGTTGTCTTGAAGATAGTATCCGCCAATCTTCTCAATCCTCTCAACAATCGCACCTGCAAAACACGCAGCAAAAGATGGGATGGGAGAGAGCAGGGGCAGAGATGCCACAAATGGGACAACAAGCATCGCAAAGAAGGCAATTTCACCCGCTCTCCTTACTGGCAACCTCTTAACAACTCCACCAACACCATCGCCAAGCAGAGCAACGAGAACCGCAGAAATTGCTGCGTTCATCGGAAAAAGCAGCGTAACAAAAAGAACCGCCACGCCAAAGTAGATGTAAGCCCCAACTCTGTTCCTTTCGTAATCCCTCACCAACCAAGAAAGTAGCTTGTACCTCAGGCGAAAAAACTCAAAAATAGCCGCGAAAACCAGCGCTAAAGTCACACCGATAAGCACGAACTCTTTTCCAAAATAAAGGTAAGCCGGAACGTAAACGATTCCGGAAAAATGAATGGATTTTCGGAGAAGCTCTTTCTTTAGCTCACTCAACGGAAATCCTCTCTAACTGACTTGTTAGGTTCCAGATCATCGTTCTTACATGCATCGGCAGGTTCGGATCAGCGGAGATGTCCTCTAAAACCGATATTGCCGAGGCAGCCTCAAGTGAAACTTCATCTGTTGTCGTGAGCTTTTCCTTAATCTCGCTTGCAACTCTTCTTACGTTTCTCGGCACGGTCTCGTCGTGGATGATTCTATCAAGCGTTTCCAGAACCTCTTCAAGCCCTTTCTTCGCCATGCTCCTCACCTCGCAAAACTGGAAAATTTTAATAGCTCGGAATCAAATGGAAATCGTGAGTGATAAAAAAATTTCGGAAAAGGGAATTGCAAGTGCAGCAGAACTTCTTTACAAAGGGGCGAAAATGCTTGCCCATAGCTGCCCGGAGTGCAAGATGCCTCTCTTCGAGAAGGATGGAAAAATCTTCTGTCCTTCATGTGGGAGGGAAGTCGTTATAGAGGAAGATTCGGCAGCTAAGGCCGAATCAGAAGAGAAACCACCGGAAAGCACAAAGCCGGCAGTGAAAGCAGATTATGATGAGGCAGTGGAGAAGATTGAAATGGCCATTTCTAAGGTCTGCGATATGATGGTAGAGTCAAGAAGTGTTGAGGAGGTAAGAGTTCTTTCAGATTCCCTTGAAAAGCTTGTCGATGCGCTGAAAAAATTAAGGGAATAGAAAATATTTTATCCGCGCTGTGCTACACCTTTCATGGACAGGTTCACAGCCCTTGCCATAATCTTTTTGGCAACTGTTCTGCTCGCCGCGGGAGCGATAGCCTACTTCTTCTCCCCGCTCTTCCTCCTCAGATTAATCCTGTTCCTTGCATACCTCGGAGTTGCTGCAATCTCCGCAATAATGGCTGGTGTGCTGATATACGCAAAATCGAAGTACACACTTCCCTCGCTGCTTTCGCTCATCGCCTCTCTTTACGCCCTGTATCAGTGCTACACCTGGGAGAATCCGATGCATGTGGCGTACATCACCGCGGCTTACATCCTCGCCTTCGCCTTCGGACTTTGGTGGATTTCGGAGCCGGATCTGACCCTCTACGAGAGGTTGAGGAGTGCAAAGGCCCTTGAAAATGCCGGCAGATATAGGGCAGCGGCAAGAAAGTACGAAAAGTCTGGAAACTATAAGAGTGCAGCAGAATGCTACCTCAAAGCAGGGATGGAGGAGTCGGCTGCATGGTGCTACGAGAAGGCTGAGGAATTCTCAAAGGCTGCTGAAATCTATGAGAAGCTTGCTGCCGAAAAGGGAGACTCGTACTACTGGAAAGAAGCTTACGAGTTCTACAAAAAGGCCGGTGAAATGAGAAGAGCTGCTGAGTGCCTTGAGAGGTACGCCGAGGAGGAGCCGTGGTTCTGGGAGGATGTCGCGAAGATTTACGAGGAAATCGGAGATTCTGAAAATGCGAAAAAAGCATGGCAGAGGGCATTGGAGTACTACATCGAGGAAGCTGAAGAGGAGGGGGTTTTCTGGGAGGATGTGACGAAGATTTACGAGAAGCTGGGAGAATCGGAGAAGGCAAGGGAGGCAATGCTGAAGTTCGCCGCATACTGTGAAAGCGAAGCTGAAAACGACCCCATGTGGTGGAAGCACGTCGGTGAGGCATACCAGTATCTTGGTGAGGAAGAAAAGGCAAAGGAGGCTTTTGAAAAGTATCATAATTATAAGCAGCAGCAAAAAGTAGATGATTAATTTCGTAAAATTTTTAAGTTAATCACAATTTTTTCGTATCATGAGTGGGATACTTGGTATTGAGGGGCAAAATATTCGAGAGACCGATGGTAGCGGTATAAACAGAATCTGGGTGAAGCACTACGACGAGGGCGTGAGGGACAGGCTCGATTATCCCGTGATGCCCGCTTACAGGATTCTTGAGATGGCTGCTGAAAAGTATGGGAACAAGGTTGGAACAATATTCTTTGGCAATCAGATTACTTACAGGCAGGCAAAGGAAGCTTCTGACAAAGTTGCGGGATTTCTCTTCGACATTGGCATTGAGAAAGGGGATAGAGTAATCTTTGCCCTTCCCAACACTCCCCATGCTGCCCCAATAATGGCTGGGATTCTGAAAGTTGGTGGAATCATAGTGCAGTGCAACCCCCTCTACACTCAGAGAGAGATAAAGTTTCTCGCTGAAGACAGCGGTGCAAAGACGATGTTCTGCATGGATATGCTGTACTCCAACGTTTCTCCGCTGCTTGACGATGGCACTCTTGATACTGTAATAACCTGCAGCCTTCAGGACTTCATGGTTGGCGCTACGATGCCCGACCCGCCTGAGAAGAGAAAGGGGCTTTACTCGTGGAAGAACGTCATGGAGGCTGAGAAGACTGAAAGGAGGGCGGAGATAAATCCGAAAGAGGATGTTGCGATGCTGCAGTACACTGGGGGGACGACCGGATTCCCCAAGGGGGTTATGCTCACCCACTTCAACATTGTAGCAAATGCCTATCAGGCTGCCAACTGGGACCCCAAAGCTTCTTCTGCCGATGTGGGGATTGGCATGCTTCCCGTTTTCCACAGCTACGGGATGACGATGATGAACGTTGGAATTCTTGTAGGTGCGACAATTATCCCCATGCCCGACCCCCGAAACTACCCGATGGTTCTTCAGGCCATTCAGACCTTTAAAGTTACAACCCTCGCAGCCGTGCCGACGATGTACATCGGGATGCTGAAGCTTCTTGAGGAGAACGGCTACGATTTGAGCTCCCTGAGAGTGTGCACGAGCGGAGCGGCTCCGCTGCCAATAGAGGTGAAGAGGAGGTGGGAGGAGCTTACGGGTAAGAGGATTACTGAGGGCTACGGGCTGAGCGAGGCGTCGCCGATAACTCACGGAAACCCCATATACGGGCTGAATAAGGAGGGGAGTGTAGGGCTGCCCTATCCCGACACGATAGCAGTGGTGATTGACGATGAGGGAAACATCCTCCCGCCCGGAGAAGTGGGGGAGCTTGTAATAAGAGGGCCGCAGGTAATGAAGGGCTACTGGAACCGCAAGGAGGAGACAGAGAACACTCTAATCAACGGATGGCTTTTAACGGGAGACATGGCGAAAATGGACGAGGACGGCTTTTTCTACATCGTGGACAGGAAGAAAGACATGATAATCGCTGGAGGGTTCAACATCTACCCGAGGGAAATCGAGGAAGTGTTGTACGAACATCCAGCGGTTGCGGAAGCTGCTGTTGTTGGCATTCCAGACCCCTACAGGGGAGAAACTGTCAAGGCCTTCATAGAGCTCAAGCCGGGATGGAAGGGAAAGGTGACGGAGGAAGACATAATAAAGTTCTGCAAGGAGAGGCTTGCTCCTTACAAGGTTCCCAAGCTTGTAGAGTTCAGGGATGAGCTGCCGAAGTCTCTTGTGGGGAAAGTTCTCAGGAGAGTTCTCAGGGAAGAGGAGATGAGGAAGCAGGGTTAAAGTTTGAGCCTCATGAGGTACCACTGCCTCGCCCCAAAATTTTTTTCCGCAAAGCGGTTGTCGAGCATTTTGGCAACTTCAAAGCCAAATTTTGTCAGAAGGCCAATGCCAGCGTCGTTGTCAACGGAAACGTAGCACTCGATTTCCTTTCCCCCACCCTCCTTCACTCTTTCTACGATTTTTTCAAGCAACGCCGAACCTGCTCCGCTGTTCCTTCTCAGCGGTGAGACGGCGATGAAGTTTATCACCGCCTTTCCCTTCTTAGGCTTGGGGCAGAGGTAGCGGATGAGCATTGACAACTTCAGCCCTTTGACAAATCCAAGCTCCTTTTTAAGAAAATCGGAGATTGGGAGCCTCTGTTTGAAGGAGTAGGATGCGAAGCCGATAATTCTCTCAGCCTCAACCACAAGGCACTCTTCAGTGTGGATGGAGAAAAACTTGAAGAAAAGCTCCCTCGCCAGCTCTGTGTCACCAAAAATCCCGTTCAGCTCTCTGCCAAATGAAAGGACGAGAATTCTTACGGCGTCCCTCGCGTCCTCTTCTCTAAGCTCTCTGACTCTCATACTCCCTGATTATCTCAGCCGCCTTCTTGAGGTTTTCAAGGGAGTTGGCGTAGCTGATTCTCACGTAAGTCTCATTTCCGTCTCCGAAGGGCAGGCCGGGTGTGACGGCAACTCCAAGGTTGATGAGGTTCTCGGCATACTCCATGCAGTCCTGGTTAACGTTTACGAACATGTAGAAGGCCCCTTCAGGCTTAACTACGTCGTATATTTTGCTTAGCTCCGAGTAAAGGTAATCCCTCCTCTGCCTGAACTCCTTGACCATCCTTGAGACGATGGAGTCGAACAACCTTTCTGCCATAACCTCAGCCACTGCCTTCTGGGCGAAAGCAGGAGCGCAGACGCCATTAACCTGATGGACCTTCAGCATCGGGTCGAGCAGCTTTTCATCGGCTATGGTGAAACCAATCCTCCAACCGGTCATGGAGAGGGATTTGGAGAAGCCATTAACACACACAACGTTTTCGTAGCCGGCAAGGGAAGTTGGTTTGACGTCGTAATATATCTGGTCGTAGATTTCGTCGCTCACTACAATTGCTTTATTGTCAGCGGCGATTTCAACAACTGCCCTAGCATCCTTCTCGTCAATTACCGCCCCGGTGGGGTTGTTGGGGTAGTTTAGGAAAATGACGCTCACGTTCCTGTCAATGATTTCGTTCAGCTTCTCGACGTCTGGCAGAAAGCCGTTATTGTGGGTTCTGAGCTGAACGATTTGGCCCCCACACATCTTGGCGTAGGTGAAGTAGCTCAGAAAGTTGGGTGAGGGGATAACAACCTTGCTTCCCTCCTCGATGAAAGCGAGAGATGCGTTAAGCAAAGCCTCGCTGCCTCCAGCCGTAACCATCACATTGCTGGAGTCAACTCCATACCTCTCTGCAATGGCGCTTCGAAGCTCCTCAAGGCCGAAGTTGGAGGTGTAGTGAGTGAAGCCGGCATTCATGGCTCTGCATGCCCTCTCAATGACCTCCTGCGGGGTATCAAAGTCTGGCTCGCCAATTGTTAAGCTGATGATTTCCCTGCCCTCCTTCTTTGCTCTTTCGACAATTTCGAACATCCTTCGAATCATCGACGTGGAAATCTGAGAGAGTCTTGCTGCTTCCCTCATTGGTTTTGTGTGGGGAGTGGGTTATTTAAAGGTGTTTGGTTTTGTTTGGGATGGTGTCAGATACTACACAACTCCAAAAATGTCGGCTACCTCTCCCTTCTTTGTCAGTTCGAGAGTTCTGCCAATCTCAGCTCTTTCTCCACCTTCTCTGTAGTAAACTCCTGAAGTTGCATAGTGTCTGGTGATGCAGAGTAATTTGCGGTTTGGATTCTGCAAGCTTTTTCCTCAATTTTCCTTTAAAGTTAGCTTTATGAAGCTTGTAGTCCCTACTTTTCTCTCAAAGGAAGACTCTGATAAAGTAAGGAATATATCCATGAGGAAGTTGTATTAAATATGCCGAATTGAAAATTAAAATCCCCGAAGACTTAAAGAGGAAGATGGATGAGCTTGGTGTTGATTGGTCGCCAGCGATAAGAAGAATGATTGAAAAGGAAATTCAAAATTTAACCGGAAAAAGATGCCTTAGAGCTTGGCGAGAAAGTCAGCAAATCTATTGCAGAGAGGTTCAGGAAGCATGTTACTGGTGATAGATGCTAATGTATTATTTGCTGCTCTTATTGCCAGAAGTGGGACATTCAGGGTTTTTGCAACTGGAGGTCGTTTTTAATTTTCTGGAAGAACAATTCCGTTTGAAGACTTTCAGGACAAGTATTATGAGGCTAAGGACATTTCTCCTGACCCCGACGACATTCCTTCCTTGCACTCGCATTAAAATTAAACTGTGCGATTTGGTCAAACGACAGGAGATTAAAGGAGCAAAGTGCTGTTAAAGTTTATAATACACAGGAAATACTCCAATTGCTTGAAACTTGAGTTAGAAAAAACTTAAATTCTCCTTTAACAACCAAAAATAGGTGATGAATCTAGCAGGATCTGAGCCGTGGCGATGATGACGGCTGTACTCTCTGATTACAGCAAGTCCCTCTCCGCCATCTCTATGGTTCTCCTTATTGCCTCCTGAAGTGCCTCCGGCAGACCCTTTATCTCTATTTCCATGAATCCCCTGACTATCGCCGAAATTGCTTCGTCTCTGCTAAGCCCCCTCGACATGAGGTAGAATATCCCCTCCTCGGCAATTTTGCCTATGGCAGCTTCATGGCTCAGCTCAACATTTGGATATCTCGCCTCAAGTTCGGGAATTGCGTCAATCAGCCCGCTCTCAGACAGCATCAAACCCTTGCACTCGAGATGTCCCTTAACCTCAGGGGCATCTCCGATGATGTGTCCTCTTGCGATGATCTTCCCGCCTTTGCTTATGGTTCTCGATATGATTTCAGCTCTGCTGTTTTCACCCATCAAAACAGCTCTCGATCCAGAATCGACGACGCTGCCCTCAAGAGCAACAATTACGCTGTTGAATATCGCAGTCGCATCTTTCTCCACATAGGCTGTTGGGTAGGTCTGGACGAGCTTTACGGGATTGAGCAGGATGTAGTTGCTTATGAAGGTTCCACCCTCCTCCACCTTTATCGCTGTTCTTGGCCTCACCTCTATAGTTGTATCCCAGCTGTGTATCATGGTGAAGGAGAGCTTTGCGTTCTTTTTAACAAAAAACTCCGATATACCGATGTGCATTCCCGCCACGCCGGGATGAGAGGTGCAGCCGGAAATGATGTTGAGCTCCGAACCTTCCTCAGCTATCACAATGTTGTGGACTCTCTGCTTCTCAACCTTTTTCAGGTAAAGGCAAGCCTCCACGGGTATTTCAACTTTTGCTCCTGGCAGAGAGCGGATGAAGTAGCCGTTGACGTCCTCTGTGTCGGCCATTCTCGTAAACTCATCCTGATCCTTACGCAGAATCTTCCAGAAGTAGTCCTTAACCCAGTCGTACTTCTCCATTGCCTGCTTTATGCTCATCACTTCCACACCTTCGAAGAAGGATGAGAAAGTCTTAGCATCCTGGTCTTCCTGCAGGTAAACTCCCGACCTCTTGGACTTGTCAAGCTCAATTCCGACTTCCTTCAGCCTTTCCTTATCTACTCCGAGTTCTCCATATTCGCCAGACATTTCGCCAAACACCCCTCATACCCGTGGTTTCTAATCTGGTTCAGAATATCCTTCGGCTCGCCTATGCAGGCAATCCTGCCATTGTAAAGAATGGCCGCATAATCAGCATCGACGTAATCCAGAATGTGTCCCTGATGGGTTATGATTATCCCGGACTTCGTCCTCTCCCCCTCTTCCTTATCCCTTTCGAGGAGAGTTCTGATTGCCTCACCGATTAATGCAACATTCTCAAGGTCAACGCCGCTGTCAGGCTCATCGAGAAGAACCAGGTCGGGATTCATCAGCATTAGCTGCAGCAGCTCTGACCTCTTAACCTCTCCTCCTGAGAAGCCCATGTTGATTTCCCTATACAGGTGGTCCGTCATCCTCATTTTCTCCGCAAGCTCCAGGATTTTGTCCTCTCCGTAACCACCAACTCTCGCGCAGTACCTCAGCACGTCAATCAGCTTTACCCCACTTATTTTTGGTGGATTCTGAAAAGCGATGCCAATTCCAAGCTTTACCCTCTCGTTGGTGGGCAAATTTGTGATATCCACCTTTTTGAACAGGATTCGACCGCTTGTAACCTTGTACGACGGGTTCCCAATCAAGGCATTGAGAAGGGTCGATTTGCCCGACCCGTTTGGGCCGAATAGCACAAAGGTCTCCCCTTCTTTGATGAAGAGATTAACGTTTTTGAGTATCTTTTTCTCACCAACCTTTACTCCGAGGTTAACAACTCTAAGCACACCCATAATGGTTAACGCTTTCCTGAGCTATTTAATGTTTCGTGAGTTTTCCTGGAGTGTAAGGATTGCCTCAGTCAACCTTATTAACACTCAGGAAAAATTGCTTCGATGGACATTGAAGGCTACGCGAGAAGGATGCTCGAAAAAATGGGTGAAGACGAGGTTAAAAAGGTCCTGGCGGAGAGAATAGCCGAAATTAAAAACTGGAGCCTTGAAAGGGCAATGCGATGGGCTGAGGCCGTTATCGTTGAAGTAAAGAACGCCTACGGCAAAACAAACTGGCTTCTGGACTACTACCGCTCAGGAGTCACTATGGGTGAGTTTGGAGTCGGTTCGAGGGGTAGGGGAGACTTCTACGTTCACGAGAAGATTGCGGAGGTTATAGGTGACTCCGGGGCGGTTGTTTCTTCGAAGGATTTGGATGATGCGGGAGTGGTGAAGTTTGGGGACTTCTACATCTCCGTTGCAATTGACGGCATCCATTCGAGGCTGAGCGAGTTTCCCTTTATTGCCGGATTTCACGTAACGAGAGCAGCAATGAGGGATGTTTACGTCATGGGCGCTGAGCCTGTAGCTGTTTTCTCCGACATCCACATTGCGGATGATGGAGATGTCAGCAAGATTTTCGACCACATAGCCGGTATAACAGCAGTCTGCGAAGCTGTAAAAGTTCCGCTGGTGAGCGGGAGCACGCTGAGAATTGGAGGAGACATGGTCATAGGGGAGAGGATGACGGGCGGAGTTGGCTGCGTTGGGGTTTCAAAGCACATAACCCCCCGCAGAAATGTGAGGGATGGAGACGTAATTTTGCTGACTGAGGGGGCTGGAGGAGGGACTGTTGCGACAACTGCCATTTACTTCGGCATGCACGAGATTGTTGAGGAGACAATCAACCTTGACTTTATCAAGGCTGTGAGGGCCATTTTCAAAGCCGACCTCGTCAGAAGAATCCACTCCATGAGCGATGTCACCAACGGAGGAATAAGGGGGGATGCTGAGGAGATAGCCAAGGTTTCAGGTTTAGCCCTTATTTTCGACTACGACAAGGTCAGGAACTGTGTGAATCCGAAGGTGCTCAAAATGCTCGAAGAGCTTGAAATTGACTTCATGGGTGTCTCAATCGACTCTTTGATGGTTGTATGTGATGCTGAGACGGCAGAGCTTGTTAAAAGTGCTGTGAAAGAGGCAGGAGTAAGGATTGAGGAGGTTGGCTGGGTTGAGAAGGGAAGGAAAGGAGCTTTTGTCGTTGAGGGTGGAGAGATTAGGGAGATAAAGCCGAGGTTCAGGGAGTCGGCATACACACCCCTCAAGAAAGTTGTTGGGGAGGAAACACCGCCCGACTTCGAGGAAATGCGCAGGAAGGTGGATGAAGCAGCGATGAAGGCTGTGGAGAAAAAGAAGAGGGTTCTTGAGAGGCTTGGAAGGGTTTGATTCGGGTTTTTGGAAAATTCATAATTCTTTTGGGGTTTGATTCAGGCCTCTTCTCTTATTTCCCTGTTTATCCTGTCCTCAAGCTCCAGCAGAATCTTTAGAATGGTGAAGTAAAGCTCAGCCAGCTTGTTCTTCTCCCATTCAGCGTACTTCATTATGATTCTGTCAAGCTTGCCCTGCAGCTTCCCCATCCTGTAGAGCAGGTAGAGCATGTCCTCAACGCTGTTGCTGAAGGTGAACTCCACACCCCTCTCCCTCTCATAGAGCCAAGCCCTCCTTATAGTCTCTCCAATGGTGCCGTAGTCTATCTGCAGGAAGTCCTTTCGCGTTCTGAAAAGCTCCTCCAGCTCATATCTGTTTGGCAGCACCATATCGTTAATAATCGCCGATAACTCCACGATTCTCGTGAAGAAGATGTAGAAGATTGGGTTGAATATGTTCCCGCTCTTCTTGAGGTTCTTTGCCCTCTCCACAAGGTCGGCATCGAACAGCTCTTTAACCTCTCTTTCAAACTCACTCAGATTCATTCCTGTGATAATCGGGGGAAGGTATTATAAATCTTGCCGGTAATGCGAAAAGGTGCAGATTGAGTTTTACAGAAGGAAATACGGTAGGGGTTGCAGACCCCACCTTTCTCTCTGCATTGAGGGACAGCACTACCACGTCGATACCTCCCCGGCAGATTACGGGATGAACCTCATCACCCACGCCCACACAGACCACTACGGCCAGAGGAACATGGACAACAGCAGGGCAGTAGCGAGCAGAGAGAGTGCGGCGATACTTGAGGCCTGCACAGGCAAAGTATTCTCCGGAGTTACTTTTGAGGTTGGGAGCAGGATAAGGCTCAGCGATACAAAAATTAAAACCTACCCCACCTACCACATGCACGGTTCCGCAGCTTTTTATTTTCAGGATAGCGACATTCTGATTACCGGAGACGTTAAGGACTACTCAAAGCTGCCGAAATGCAAAATTCTTGTCACCGAAGCAACCTACGGCCACCCTTCCCACATCTTTGAAGAAGAGGTGGAGAAGCTTTTGAAGGTCGCTTCATCAAACAAAGCGGTTTTTGGCGCTTACCCCATCGGAAAGGCTCAGAGAGTGGCGGAAATTCTGAGTAAGGATGGGTTTGGATTCTCTGCAGAGGAGAAGATTGCGAGGATTTGCAGTGCAGTCGGCCTGAAACCCTCTGACGGCCCTCTCATCGCCTCACCCCGGAACCTTCCTCTTTACGGTGGTGGATACATCCTCACCGCCCATAAGTTCTACAGGTGGCCGAGGATAACCCTCAGCGACCATCTCGATTACAGGGGGATACTTGAGATGATAGACCACTGCGAGCCAGAGGAGGTCCTTTTTTACCACGGAAAGCCGTCAAAAAGACTACTGGAGCATCTGAAAAATGAAGGGATAGTTTGCAGAACTTTGAACGATTTGCCGGTTATGAAATAAAATTGTCCCAGCTCTCCTATGGAATTACTTCTACACCTCTTGCTCTCGCCTGCCTTCTCAACCTCTCGTCGAAGGTTGCAAGGCTTATTTTTTCCCTACCAGCAACAGCAAGTATCAACTCGTCGTTGTACCTTGAAAGGCTTAATCCCCCACCTACAATTCTTTCCAGTGCTGACAAAACGATTTGCTTATTTTCTGAAACCATTTTCGTTTTATAGTGGTTAAGATACTCCTCCACTTTGTATTTGATTTCTTTCACGTCCACCTTCAGTGATTTGAGGACCCAAACATACTCGTGAATAACTATCGTAGGGATTACCCACACATCAATTCTATCGAGGAGTTGCATGGCTTCCTGATGAAAAACGCTGTCTTCAAAGGTGTCGTAGACTATAACATTTGTATCTATGACGGCTTTCATAAGTTATCGCCCATTCCCTCAGCTATCAGCGCCTCTATCTCGTCCGGCGTAAGCTTTCTTCCCGCTTTCAGCTTCCTTCTCTCTCCACCGAGCTTCCTTATAATGGCCTCTCCCTTCTCCTCGTTGTATTCAACTTCAAGCACATCGCCCAGCTTTAATCCCATCTTTCTCCTAACTTCGGCAGGTATAGTAATCTGAAAATTCCTAGTAACTTTTACTTTCATAGGTCATTTTTTGGAGTAGTAGTTAATAAAGATTACCATGCGAGTTCGTGAAATCTTCTCTCAAACTCTCCAAATTGACTTCTTTACCCTGCCTAAGACTTTATACAGCTTCTCAGCTCTTTTTTCTGAAGTTTTTTGCTTTCTGTAGTCCAGAAAAGTATGAACATTTTGCTGGTTTATCTCCCTCCCTACTCTCCCGATCTGAATCCGATTGAAAAAGTCTGGAAGAGTGTTAAAAGGTTCGTTTCAGAAATATCTCGCCGAGTATAGAAGAACTGAAGGAGACAATTGCTAAAGCTTTCAAAAAGCTGACAGAGTCAATATCGTATGCAATTCTGGGGTGATAAGTTCAAGATTTATGAACTTAACCATAAATTAATTCCGAGCAAATTCATCATTGAAGTCGATGCTCTTGATCAACATCTGATCAATCTAAGTAAGGTAAAGAATCTTTTATCAGCTAACTAAAAGGAGAAACATGTCTCAGCTTTCCTACCCCTAACAAATCCTTAACTTTCACCTACTTTCTACATGGAACGATCTGGAACAAAATCTGAATCATCTTATTCGAAGAAAAATCCGTAAACGACTTTTCAGAAGCCTTAAACAAATTATTGAGCTTTTTTAGAGCTGAACAGGCAGCAAAATTAAGCATATCAAGAGAAAAATGGGCTCGCCCGGATTCGAACCGGGGACCTTCGCCTCGTCAAGGCGACGTTCAAATGGAGGGAGGAGAGCAGTCTGAAGTTGTTAAAGAGTCTTACAAAAATCTATCCGAAAGTGAACATAAAAAACAGTCATCAGGAAGTCTTATGGATGTTGAGCTAAGATATACCAAAGAGGAGCTGGATGCTTATACTGAAAAGAGATTAACGGGAATTTCAAAGAAAACCAAATGGTGGATAGAAAAAGCTTCAGAAACTTTTTGGGAGCAAACTAAAGGAGTTGTAAGCTTTGAAACTCTCAGCAAGTTTAAGGAGTTCACTCTAAATAACTGGGATTCAAGGGATGCATGGAGCAAAGTTCTAAACTTTGGAAAGAGCTTTTTGGGAGAGCTTTCAAAGCTGAGGATGGATACCCGCTATAGGGATTTGGGAGAGCTTTTCCTTGAGATGCCTAAGAGCATCAAGGAGAGGAAAAGAACAACTGATAGAGCAATTACTGAGAATGATGTTAAGAACGCTGTAAGGTATTTCGTGAATAAATGGAAAACTGTAAAGAAGGGGAGAGGGAAGCTCGATTATGCAACTGCACTTTCACATGTAACTCAGATTCTATTTGGAGCTTATACTGGGCAGAGACCTGAAACAATAAGTAAGTTGAGAGTGGAGCAATTTGAAGAAGCCTTAAAGATTAATCCGCCAACGCTCCTCGTTGAAGCCAATCAGGATAAAATCAGAATGGAGCATTACGTTCCCTTGCATCCTGATTTGATTCCTTTCCTTAAGGAATTGCTGAAAATCAGGAAAAAGCAAGGGAGGAAACTGATGTTCGAGCATGAAAGCTGTGGGCAACAGCTTAAGAGAGCTATGATTCCTCTCGAAAAGGGAGAGCTAATCAAAGATAAGAATAAACGCCATTTCGTTCTGGGAGATTTGAGGAAATTTGCAGAGCAAATGGCAGATAAAATCAAATGGGATACTTCAAACAAGAACTACATATTAACCCATAACGTTTCAAGTGTTGATTGGCAGCATTACAAACACCCTCTCCCTGAATTCGTATATCAGATTTACATGGAGAGCTGGAAGGATGTTCATCTGATACCAAAGGAAGCTTATGAATTGGTTTAATTCAGCAATAGCTACCTTAAAATAGGAAAGTAAGAAATCTCCTTATCCTTTTATCTCGTTTTTCCAAAATCTTCCTTTAATTTGCGGTAAATCAACACAACCTCATAACAGAGAAAACATATTGAAATCCCAAGTAGCAATCCAACAAAAACAAAGTAATATTCTGTTTCTCGGTAGAGATTCACTTTAAGTTTCACATACTCACTGCTACTATCTCCAATATGGCGAACTTCTGCACCATACCCTTCGAGAAAATACCACGTTGGCACTATCAGCTCAAATTTGTATATCCTCGTAGCAAGTGCTAAATTAACAGTATCAGACTTGTTCACAGCTTTTGAATAAACTGTTCTCTCCACACTGCCTTTCCATGTTGTTACTTTCAGAATGCCCTTCTCCACATTCTGATCAATTGTGATTGTGACGTTGTATGTTTTCGTGTAGTTGGATGTCAGATCCAAAACACTGCCATTAGGCAAGACGGTTACAACTCTGGAGAAATCTATTAGGTTAGCCCAAGATTCGTTATTGAACCATAATTTGTTCCAGTTAGGATATTTTTCTGGATAATTCACATACAACCAATATACTGTCGGATCAGCTACAACCCAACTGTTGTTAATCTTCACCTCAACCCAAGCATGATCGTATCCAAGATCGCTAACCACTCTCGCTTCAAACCCTGCACGTTTAGCCGCTTCACAGAAAAGGCGAGCAAGCTCTCCACATCCTCCAACTTTGAAGTATGCAATCCATCTGGGATCGCCATTGAAACCTGAATTTTCAAGAGCCCTAATCTTTAGCTCTCCGTTTATCCAGTAAAAATGGTACGAGGGTATTGAAAAATTCGGATTAATACCATATATGTACGCTATATTTTCTCCTTCCCATTTTGCAATCTTTTCAAGTTTTTGATAAGTGCCAGAAGTAGAATTGACCTCTTCAACGATCTTTTTTATTTCAGATTCTCCAACTGGAGCGATAATTAGATAGTACCATATGGTGAAAAAGTTGTAGATTATGAAGGTACAAAAAAGTATGAGCAATATTATAACGAGCTTTTTAGGTTGCATATTCTAAAATCAGCCTATAATCTTCCTCTGGAATCTCTCTCATCGCCTTGCCCATTAAATGCCCACTCCATTTCCGCTTGTTGGTTATGAACTTTAGCTTCGGAATTAGAGGCTTAAATTCAATAGGCCTATCGAAGATTTTCACAGGTTTTAACTTAATTCTCAGCGGGAAAGTCTCATTTCCCATTCCCTTTGGACTTTTGAAAATCCTGCTTGAATCCCTGTAGACTTCAGAAGCTGTCTCGTAAACTGCGACGATTCTGGAAGGCTTAACCTCTCCATTGACATTCTCCTGCTTTATGTAAATTAGCAGCTTATCTCCCTTCTTAACCTTGGCGATAGTGTTCTTGTGCCTCTCCGGAACTCCCCAAATATTCTTTTCCTTAATCACCCTCCAATTATCCTCGTTGGTTATGCAGAGCCAGTAGGCCATGAAATCACCAACAAATAATCAATTTGAAAAGATATAAAGTTTTCATTCTCATCATAGTTTATTCTGTTTTTATCGAAACTTAACAAGTGATAGAAGTTTGCTGTAAATCAAATTAAATCAGCGAATTATTCCTGAGAGCTTCCAGCAAACCAGCCCACACCTCGTTTATCTCCCCTCTCAGCATCCATTGGATTTCATTCAAAAGCAGGCCATACCCCTTAGGGCCGAGAACTGCCTGAGTTTTTGCCAACCCCAGTGTTGCAGCAATTTTGCCAGTTGTAGTAAATGCTGCTCTGTATGCAACCTTTTCCTCTATGAAGTAAAAATCCACCATCAGCAGGAAGAGGTTCTTGTAAAACTCCCAGTAATCCTCATCTCTATCGCTTGGCAGTTTTTTGGCTGATTCGTATAGCTTGTTGTATGAATCG
Organism: Archaeoglobus fulgidus DSM 4304; assembly: GCF_000008665.1. Lineage (NCBI taxonomy): Archaea > Methanobacteriati > Methanobacteriota > Archaeoglobi > Archaeoglobales > Archaeoglobaceae > Archaeoglobus > Archaeoglobus fulgidus. Next base: position 2,101,957 of record NC_000917.1, on the reverse strand, counting down.
ATGAGGGCTGAATAACCAACTGCCTTTCTGATCTCCTGAATTCCTGCAAAGCTCTCCTTAGAGAGGTCAAATTCAGGGAACTGCGTTCCGAATTCTTAAGTGTTGTAATCATCAAAGAAGGTTTCATCAATCGGGCCTATGGCTTTTATTTCCTTGGCCAACGAATCTGCAAGTTTTTTATGTGATTCATTAATTGATTTCTTTTCCATTAGGGCAGTAACATGGAATTTGAGCAATTCGATAATTTCCTGATTGAGTGGATTCTCTTTAATTCATCATATAGGGCGGTAAGGATTTCCGTATTGAATCCCAATTCTTTTGCTTTTTCAATCAACTGTTCTATATCAATATCTTCAATTTCAGTTTGGGTATTTTCCACGAACTGTTTTCCTTCTTCAAAAATTTTGTTGAAGTTGTCAGGTGCAATCTTTTCCACCTGAGAGCAGCCAGTAAGCAACAAAGCAAAGAATATCAGAGAGATGCTAAGAACCTTCATATTTCAAATTTATTTAATCACACATTTAAATTTTACGACAAAAATAATCTTTAGAGAATCACCCTTCCTCCGCTTTGATTTGAGCTTATCGTGTTTCCCTACCTTAAACTATCTTCCTTATTCTGCTTTCTCCCATAATTTTCCTGAAGTGCTCTATCTCCTCCTTCATTCCTTCCGTTATTTCTTCTCCAAAAATCCACAGCTCATCGCAGAACTCCATCAGCCTTTTGTTCATCTCCAGAGCCTTTCTTCTCTCCTCTGGATTGTTGTCATCCATAAACTGGCTGAAGTAGATGTGTGGGGCTAAGGGAATGCAGCCTTTCTCAAGGACAAATCGGCAGTACTCCTTGGCTTTCTCGATGTTTTCCGCTTTGCCCTGAAAGGGAGAGCAGACGAATACTATTCTCATTTTATCACCATCTACGCAACAGCCATGGAATCATGTAACCTGCAAAGAATCCTAAGTAGTGGCCTAAAATGTTTACGAAATTCCTGCCAATAACAAGTTGCTGTGGGAATATCCCAATCATAAAGAATATATACAAAGCTATCAGCAATATTAACTGTATTAACTCTTTTCTGTCAAATTCAACCTTTCTCATCAATATTGGTGCAATCAATACTGCAAATGATACTGATAATGCCCCAAAAACGAAATCCCTGTAAGTTAGAGAGATAACACCAGCACCAATGATTAAAACAAACAAGAAGCTTACTGCGCTGTTCGCAGAGTGTTTAGTTAGAAATATTACAATTGTAAAAGCATACAGCCCGATAAAAGCTGAAACAACTCCGGAGAAACCTATTGAAGACCGATTTAAGAAATAAATTGTGGAAATTGAAGTCAGATATGGTACAAAAATGAATATGAGGGTAAAAGATATCCAGAAAACCCTTTCATATCCGAATTCCTAAAGAAGATAAATGAGAGGAAAGCAGAGACAATATATACAACTATGTTACCTGTAAGGTGATAGAAATCTGAGTGCACAAAATTTGAAAGATAGAGGTTGATGGGTTCGACTGGTAGAGTATTAGTTTGGAAGTTGGTCAAGAAAGCGGCTAAGTTTATCAAAGCGGGAAGTAGCAATACAGAGTATTTGAAGAAAGTTGAGGTCATTCTCTGAGATACTGCCCTCCAACTGGCACGAGCCTCTTTGGCTTGATTGGTTTATCGTATTTCTTGACGTCTTCAAGCTCTATGGCCATCCAGAGCTTTTTCTTTTTGCTTTCTCTTCTTCTTCCCCACCTTTCCTGCGACTTCATGTACTCTTTAAGCTCATCCTTTGTGAGAAAAACTCGATCTCCAAACGTTTCAAAGAACTGCATTGGGTTTTCTGACAGCACAACTCTCTTTATCCTTGCCTCACCAACAAAACCAGTATCTTCGTGTGACTGATAGAAAACGAACTTCATTCCCGGTTTTAGCTCCTTCCAGACGGTTGCTGGCTTTACGAAAACATCCTTTCCTTTCTTGAAAAAGCGGTCCATGAATCGCTTGGGGATAGGATAGGTTACACCCACAATTTTGGACATCTCAACACCTCCAGCAAAATTAAATCTTCATATTTTAAATATAGTTTCCGTAACGCCATACGTAGTAAGGCCTCCACTCGATTTCAAAGGGGAGTTTGTTTGCTGGATCTTGAATTATCTCTATTTCCGAGCAACCAGCCTCAAAAACCCTCTTTACGATGTAGAGGTAGTATTTTTCCCCGTAGAATTTAGCAGCTTTGTACTCGTTCTCTGTTAAAGTTACTTCAATTGGCTCGTTTTGAAGGATTTCACCTCTATTCTCCTCTTCTCTCCCGAATTTGGATCAAAACTCTCAATATCGTATCCTCTTCCGTCTGCAGATACATCCTTGGGAAATCTGCCCCACTTCTCCTCACAGCTCATCACGAGTTTCATGCCAGCAAGCTCAACCTCTCGCTTCCTTTTCCATAATTCGGGATCAAAATCCTCGATTGAGCTCTCTATTTCCTTCAGCAGTTGGCCATCATCAGTTTTTTCTGCAATTTTGTGGAGCATTTCAGTTAGTTTCTCTGGTTTCAGCACCCAGAATTTTGCAATGGGCTCAGAAAGCCTATCATGGATTCTCAACGATCGCCTGTACTCTTTTTTCTTCATTTCCTGAATTTCCTGAAGCTTCTTCTTTGCCTGCTCGTCTGATAGAAACCTCTTGTAGTACTCTTCCTCAATTGAAAGCGCATCGAGAACTTTGTTTACTCTTTCCTTGAGATACAGCCTCTGTTCTTCCTTTACTTCGCTAATATAAGATGAATCACGAATTTCTATTTCTTTGCTCTCCAGATCAGCTGTAAGTTCCTTTTCAATCTCGTCCGAGAGTATAACGGGTTCAAGGGTTTGCAGAAATCTGAAAGGCTTAATAGATCCGTTGAAAACCACCACTGGAATCTCGTATATTGGCTCACCGTAGAAATCAAAGAGTTTCAGCAGCCTGATCTCTCCATATCCCTCCTCATTACCACTAAAAATCGCCTCTCCCCTCTGGCACATTCCTATATAAAGGGCCTTTCTTATCGCTGGGTTGTCAAGCTTCAGCTCCTTTTCGCTAAGGGTGGTTACATCTTTTAGATCGAGAATTTCGGCCTTTGACGGTTTAATCTCGGTAAGAATCTTTTCGGGATGGATTCTGACATCCTTTATTTCAAAGAATGTAAACTCATCGTAGAACTTTCCCTCACCCAACTTTGCCTCACCAAAGTAGAACAGATACTTCCTGAGATCCTCTTCGGTGATGATTTCAACAATCCCCCTATCCTCAAGCAGCTTTTCAGCCCTAACGTGTTTCTTCGCAGCCTCAGCCTTCTCAAGAACCAGCCTTATTTTCTGGAGAACCGATTTGCCCTTATCGAATTTCTTGGAAACCTCTTCTCCAGCATCTTCAATTCTATCCTCAACGTAAGCCCTCCAGATTTCGTTCTCAATGTCCCTTTCGGATATTATCGTGCCAATGATCTCAACACTGCCAATATCGAAATCCTTCTCAATGGTTTCAACCTTCTGGAGAATAACTTCGAGAACCCTCCTTTCAATCTTGAAAACTGGAAGCATACTCTGAATGTAGATGTCCTTTTCCTGCCCGTATCTGTAAACCCTCCCCACTCTCTGGATGTAAACAACGGGATTCCAGGGGATTTCGTAATGAATTACTACGTTTGCAGCCTGCAGGTTGAGGCTCTCTCCAGCAGCATCTGTTGCAATCAGGATTTTTGCGCTATCCCACAATTTGGCAATTCTGTTTTTCTTCTCTTCATGCGTTAGCCCGCCATGTACAGTAACAACACTATTCTCGCCATAAATCTCTTTGAAGGTTCTCTCAAGGTGATCGAGCGTTGCCAGAAACTGTGTAAAAATTATAACTTTGTTACCCTTCTCCATATGCTCATTTACAACCTGAACAAGCCTCTCGGTTTTTTTATCCCTCCCTCTCTCAAGCAATTTCTCTCCGAGGGTTATCAACCTTTCAAGAACTTCCTTCTCCTTTTCAACGAGATCCTTCCTGACAGGAACGGATTCTATGATTTTCATTCTTAGCTTTTCAAGTTTCTCATCATCGCCCTCTTCCTCAGCCTGCTTTAATTCGTCGAGAATGTCTTCAGCATCTTCGAGCTCCTCCGCAAACCCCTCAAATAACCTTCTGTACCTGTTTTTGAGAACCTGAACTCCAGCGTTTATGCTTGAAGAAACAGCCCTGCCAACAATGGTCGCAACAAGCCCTATTGATCTTTTATTCTCCTCCTCAGCCAGCTTGTAGTAGCTCCTTACGTATTTCTCAACCTCCCAGTAGAATTCCTTCTCCTCCTCATCTGGCTCTATCTCTATTGTTAGAGGATACACTTTCTGCGGGAATATTTTCCTTCCTTCGAGATCGAGAACGTCCCTTTTTCTCCTCCTGAAGGTGTATTTCTTTACGAACTCCTTCCAGTTTTGCTCATCAACGTTCCTGTTAATCAGGCTGAGGCGAAAAACGAACTGATCCTCCTTCCCGTCGTGGGGAGTTGCGGTTAAAGCCAGCATGTGTTTGGTTCTATCCCTCAGAACCTGAATCAGCTGGGCTCTTCTGTTTTTAATGGTGGCTCTATGGAGTTCATCAACAACAACGATGTCCCATCTGTGATCTTCAACTCTCCTGAGCCAGTTCTCCCCCTTCAGCGTATCCATTGAGGCTATGAGCCACTTCTGTTTTAGAGGATCCTTGCCCTGTTTATCAGCTTCCGTAAGCAGGGGAACATGCATGCCAAATTTATTTTTCAGCTCATCCTGCCACTGATACTGAACATTTGGAGGGGTTACGATCAGTATTCTTGTATTTGGATTTCTGATTACCATTTCCTTTATGAAAAGCCCTGCGAGAATCGTTTTACCCAATCCAGTTTCGTAGGCTATAAGCACCCTGACAGGCCTTCCGCTATCGGCTATATCCAGCAGATTGAGAAAATCCTCAAGCTGGTATGGGAGAAGATTAATTTTGGAGGCTGCAAGAACGCTTACAGGATCATACTGGTATTTTGTGAAGAGATGGTATGAATCTACTGCCACTCTGAAAAGCGGGTAAAGCATGTTATCACCTCACCGAAATCTCACCAAATTTCTGGCGAAATGCATCTATGATGACGTTGAAATCGTGAGGTTCGAGTTCACCAATACCGTAACCGTCCAGATAATCCTGTATCCTGATATACTTCTTAACTACTGGTTCTCTGGAGAAGATCATGGCTGAAAAATGCACTCTCCATGGATAAGTAACTCTGCTATGACTGAATTCATTCTCCCAAACAGGAGTTTGGTCGTCGTAATACGTTTCTTTAATAACTCCGATGGCGTTTATCTCTCCAGTTTTGCAATTTGAAATACTGCAACATCGAAGGGCTTTATCTGGTTGTATTTTCTGATAAAGCTTCTCCAGTTCTTTTTCTGCTTTTCCCCTGCATCCCTATCCCAGAATCCCCAAATCATGTTTCTGTATCCGATCTCAATGTTCTCCAGAGAGTTAGAGCTGAAAACCCAGTATGTCATTTTACTCCCCACCTTTCGAGCTTCTCATCCAGCATTCTGAGGTGTTCAAGTATCTCTGCCGCTCTATTAGCCTCCCTATCATTCTTCCTTGAGGGATCGAGCCTTATCCTTGCGAGAGCCTGCAGAACTCCAATTACAGCTTTCATTGAGTAGGGAATCTCGCTCCTAACTCTATCAAACCCCTTCATTCCCTCAATATCGTAAGCTCTCAGGGCTTTGTGGATGTAATCAATCAGGCTATTGCCCCTGATAGTATCGTAACCCGCAACCTCGATGTTGGAATCACCTCTATAATAATCCTGCAGGATAACACTTTTCCTACTCCTGCTTTTCACGATCTTTATCAAACCGCTCTTTTCGAGATCTTCTTCCTTAAGCCCCAAGCTTTTGATGAACTATTGGCAGTATCGTAATCCATCGTATCCATGCCGTTCAGGCGGGAGTAAATGTAGAAGGTGGTTACAGGATCCGCCTCCTCCCCAATCATTTTTCTTGTTATGTATCTGGCCATAACTGTTTGAGCTATTTCGATAGCACTCTTCGCTGTTATCTTCCCAGAATAGCTCTTTATTTCAGAGTAGGATGTGAGAACTTCTAAAGCCACTCCCATCGCAGCGACAAGGAGATCAGAGCCTTTCAAACCGTATTTTTCCAGCTCATCAGCTCTCTGGTAAATTTTTTCTTCGATTTCTGGGAGTATTTCTTCTATGATCCCCGTTTTTTCTTCCTTTCTCTTTCTTGCGGTTATGATCAGGCTATGGTAGATTGATTTCTTGCCCCTTGCAACAACGCTTTCCGTGCTTTCTGTGTGGATGGGAAACGTTGCTGTGATGTTGAAGCCTGCCTGTCTTAAAGCTTCGAGAACGAAATACCACGCTTCAGGGCTTTTGTGGGCAAAGAAGAGAACAAGGATACCATCATCATCAAGTAAATCGTGAACGTTCTGCATCGTTTTTATGAAAAGGTTGTTGAAGAACTCCTTATCTCTATTTCCCCCAACATCGAGTTCCTCGGATGTTTCAACCCTATCGTTTCTGAAGTATTTGGATTCCTTCTCGAAAAGATGCCCCACAATTCGTTTATGCCAGATGTAGAAAACCTCGCTAACCTCGCCATAGGGGGTATCATCGTAGTAGGGGGGATCGGTGACTATGATTTTGAACTTTCTTTGAGGTTTCCATGAGGCTGTGGATTCGTTTATGATTTCGATTGTGGCTTGTGTGGAGGAGAGTTTTTCGATGGAGTATTTAAGGGCGTTGAGAACGTCGTTTATGTTGTTTATGAGGGTGCCAGAGGATTTTACGAACGGATTAACTTCAGTATGATCCCACATCATCGAAGGTCTCCTTTTTCCAAACATTGAGGAGATTACTTCATAACCAGAATCCCATGTAGTACCTCTACAGTTTCTGTCAACATGCTTTGCAATAATTGCCGAGAGATAAACACCCATCGCCTTTGCATACTCCTCATCTCTCTCAGCAATTTCATTAACAATTCTTTTTGCCTTTTCAGCAAATTTTACCATCAAAAGCAACTGCCTTGGGTTGAAAAGCTGATAATGCTTTGGCAAATAAAGCGTAAACCTGTAGTCTCTCGGCATCTCTCCATCAGGAATCAACCCCTCACGATAAAACCTGAACCAGCTCTTTTTAAGCTCCTTTTCAGCCTCCTCAAATGCTTTCAAATCCTCATCAGAAGGCACATCGTATTCCTTCCCCCCCCCTTCCTGAGTTTAGCAGAGCAACTGCAAGCATCCTCTCTTTCTCATTCTCCCTTATCTGCTTCACAACCTCATCATTGGGAATGTGAGCTCCACATTTCAAACAAACTCCATCCCCTCTCGATACATTTCCTTCTGGAGCCATACCTTCCTTTATCTCAAGCTTCAGCTCGTCTCCTTCAACCTCATAGGCAAGATAAACCTCTTTACCTCTCTTCGTTTTGGCAAGCTGCCATGAACCAACTAAAGGCGTTTCAAATCCGCACTGGGGGCATTTAACCACCCATGAAAAAATGTATGCAGCGACATCCTTTTCATCATGTTTTGGATAAAATCTGCCGAGCTCTTCTTTCAGCTCTCTGAATATCTGCTCAGCATACTTCTTAACATCATAGTATTAGCTTCATTCCATACTTTTTCGGATATTCAAGGGTTTCTTTTAAAATTAAATATGCGACGGGATTGTAATCCACAGCAACAGCGTTACAGCCTAACCTCAAAGCCTCGAAGGGAATCGAACCTCCACCTGCGAAAGGATCGAGAACTGTGGGAATTTCACCCCACGTTTTGATTATTGCCTCCTTCAAGTATTCGGCTGGAGGATCCTGTGTGTGGGCCCTTGGCCCTTCGTTGATATCTTTGGGTATTCTCAGAATGCGCAGTAAATTGGTTTTTAAATCCCCATTACCAACTATCATCGGTAAATTCTCCTTTGAGATTAAAGCTCCAAGAACCGCAGCCCTTGCAGTAATCAACGGCTTTCTCGCCCACCAGTAGTGGAGGGAGAAGATAGGGGGTTTGGCATTTCCGAGCTTTTCTTTCTTCGCTTCCTCACTTATTTCTTCAACGGGAATGAACTCTTCAATCAGCAACTTCATTGCACCACCTATCTCAGGTTTTCAACATCTGAAATGAGTGCAATCCTTTAAAATGCTCGATAAAGATGTCCAAAAACATCTTCATGCATTTCAGCCTCAAGCTCCTCCCATGAGTTCTCTGTTTTGAGCACACCTTCAGAGCCTTCAAGCTCCTTGGGAATTCTCGCTCTTATCGTTATCTCACCCATATCCAGCACCTGTTTAATATGGGCTTTTAACTTAAAAAATTATTTGGCTTTAAATCTGAATCGAAGCAAATTATTTATCTTCTCAAAGCCAAATAAAGACTGGTGAAACCATGAACGAAGCACTCCTGCGGGAGATTTACAGCGAGGTTAAGAAGATAAGGGAAAAAATTGAGCAGCTTGAGGAACTTATAATACCGGCAGAAAAAGTTTCTGAGGAGGAGCTTCTGGAAATCAGAAAGCTGAAAGAAGAGTCGTTAAAAGGAGAACACGTTGACTGGGATGAGCTGAAGAGGGAGCTTGGTGTTTAGGGTTGTAGTTCACAGGAAAGCAACTCAAGAGCTGAAACGTCTTAAAAAAGCTCATTTAAAGAAATTTGGTGTACTTCTGGAAACGCTCAAAACAGATCCAATTCCTTGGAAAAGATTCGATGTTAAAAAGATTGAAGGCGAGGAGAACACTTACCGTATCAGAATTGGAGATTTCAGAGTGATTTACTTTCTCGATAAGCCAACCAAAACGGTTCACATCTTAAAAGTTGAAAGAAGAGGAAAGGTTTACGATTAAATCAGCCCGTAAAGAACCCTGAACGCATAAGCTCCATTCTTCGTGGATGAGAGCTTCTACGCCCAGAAAAACACTTCTTCAGGTGGGAGATTGAGAACGGTATCCACCAGCTTGTATCTCTGCTCAGCCCTCTTCATCGAATTCAGAACCTTGATTGCCACGTAAATTCTCATTGCCTTCTCAACATCATCTGTTTTCTCCTGAATTTTGAGCTTCTTCATCAAATTCTTTATCGCATCTTTTCTCCATCCAGTAGCGGAGGCTATTTTCATCCTGTAGCTTTTCTCCCTGTTCTGGTAGCTCTCGTACATCGTAATGTACTTTGGAGTTTCAACAACCTCGTAAACGGTATTTTTTATGGCGAGCATTATTCCACCACGAGTGTTTTCTCAGATTTTGTTGAAGTAAGTTGCTCTGCAAATATTCTGAAATCATCATTAACCTCTGCATCAATTTCAAGCTCAACAGAATATTCTGGATTGCTGTCAAGCTCTGCTATTTTCCTCAGTATTTCTTCAATTATGCCTGCCTTTTCAAGCTCTGATGAGCATTTGAAAAATACCCTGCCTTTCAAATCAACTGCAATTTTACCTTTTAAGTTGAGGAACGGTACTGCTCCTCCCAAATTAAGAGCATCCTCTTTAAGGCTATTCGATCCGCTTCCTTTTACCTTGATTCTCTTCACCCTCCTGCCTTCAAAATCCTCAAATCTTTCTATGAGGTCGCTTACCTTAATCTCTTCACCTTTCCTCTCTTCATCCTCTGAAATTTCAGGAGGTTCCCACTCAACAGTTCTGATCTTATTTTTGATCCCCTCAGCATACTCCTTTTTGAAAATGAATTCACCATGTTCAGCATTAAATCCAGATAGAATTTCTTCCTTCTCGCTTTCGCTTAGCTCAGCCCCCTCCTCAACTTTCCTGATCAGTGAAATATCCCCGCCATAAAGTTCAAGCCTCTGGGATCTCTTAACAGCATCCACAATATCTTTTCTGCTCAGATCTGGGAGTTCAGACTCGATGGAGGAGATTTCAGCGTAATTTCTATCTCCAAGAACCTCAAGAATTCTGTTAGCAGCTTCATCTGCTCTCTTCCTCTTTGCAGCCCCTAAAAGCTCTTCAGCAAACTCCTTCTTAACAACATAGTCTGAATCCCTTATCTCGCCAAGCTCAATACCAAGTTTCAGACTCTTGACGATTTCTTCACTTTTCCTGAGGTCAACCTCTTCAGGATCGCATATCTCCCCCCTGTATACTGCAATTTCTCCAGCCTTTACCAGTTCCTTAATGCTCCCCTTCAGATATTTTGCAGGAACAAACGGATAACCTGTTGAGTTTGCTATCGTGTTTATAAGCTCTGAGAGTTTTATGTAGTCTTTTTCCTTGCCCATAACTCCGTAAATGTAATCCTCACTTGCAGAACTCAGAACCTTCCCCCATTTCCTTTCAAGCTCCTCGAAAATCCTTTCAGTGTATTTCGCCTTCTCATCGTAGGTTAGCGGCGAGAGTTGCCCTATCACCTGATCGTTCTTTCGGAAAAATCCTGCATAGGAGTAGAGGTTTATCAATTTCTGAGCGGTCTTGGCATAGATTCTTTCCTGAATTGCTTTTAGCTCCTTGAGGAACTCCTTATCTTTCGATCTCTCCTTCTTGAGTTTCTCGCAAGCAATCAGCTCCTTCACATCACTCATGAATGAGGGAATTCCCCCTGCAACTGGGAAGAGAAGTACAACCGAATTTCTGTTTGGAGCAGTAATTGATAGCATTTGGGAGAAAATTCTGCTGAAGGCTTCCCTGGCAACTACATCTTCAGCCTCACTCTCATACTCCTTCGATCTTTTAAGGTGAGCATAAATTCTGAACACTTCCTCGTAATCAATCACAAAGAGGTTGAGCTTTCCTGGATCCGTATTATCTCTCTTAATCTCTTTCTCGAAGATATTTACGGCAACAACATCCGTTGAGGGTATTATTTTCCCAACCAGCTGTTTTTGCAGATGTAGCTTGACCTCCTCATCCTTAACATCCTTTGCCGCATACCTAACGAGGGCTCTCGGATTTTCCTCAGTTTTGAAGTAATACCTGTCTGTCCCCTCAGCTCTGAAAATGTGGGTTGCAATCTCATCGTAGAGTCTCTCAAGATATGCATCTATTGTTGAAGGATCAAGACTTTCATCGCCCAAAGCCCTGAATATCTGCCTGCTGTTGGCACCCTTCTTGGATTCGTCTGGATAAAGGGAGTAAAGATAAACAGCAGTTGCGATTCTCACAAAGTTTCCAAATCTTATTTTTCCATCCGCTTTCTGAGCATGGGCAGTTCCCTCAGCAGTTGCTATATCTATTTGAACAACCTGATCAAGTTCGCCCCGAATATGCGATCTGTAAGCTTTCTCATTAGCTCAGGATATGAGAGATCAATCTCTCCAGCAGAAATGAACATCGTGGTTTCAGGAATCTCCTCTGCATGTCTTAGCAGATTTACAATAACTCTCGCCATTATCTGGAGTATACCTCTCGTTCTCTGGAAATCCTCGTACATGCCTATTCTGCCAAAAAATATCTCCTCCACAAGTTCTGGGTTAAATGGGTAGCACTCAAACAGCCTTTCCTCACTAACAGCCTCGCCAATACCGAGTTTTGTTGCGTAAAGGTCGTTAAAGCTTTTGCTGCAGCCCTTGCGTATTTTTCATCCACTTCCTTTACAAATCTCTTTTTCAGTATTCGGATTATATCCTCTTTTGCAACAGGTGCGATTTTGGTTGCTCCTCTTTCAGCAATGGCCGTTATATCTCTTAGAATTTCGGATTCCTTCTTGTAAGCTTCGCTTTCTGGAATTGTAAGAATTACAATGGATGTTTTGGTTGCCTCAGTTGCAACAAAAAGTGAGTGAATGAAACCCTTATTCTGGGCAATTCTTGCTTCGCTATCAAGTATTTTTGAAATGTAAATCACAAGCTCATCAATCAGGAATACTACAGGTTTTCCAACCTTTCTTATTGCATTTTCTATCTCCTGAGCGGTTGGAGGGGATTTTCTGGAGGCAAGTGTTTCGTCACCAAGCTGTCTGCCAATCACATTCCAGAGATTCTCATCTGGATCGATATTGTGGCCGTCAATTGCAACAATTTCAACATCTGGAATTGCTGGAATTCCGAGATCCTTGAGAATCTGCTTTATCTCGTGGAAGTTTATTGCCACATCCCTGTTTTTGAAAAGATGGTAGATTCCAATGAGTGTATGTGTTTTACCTCCACCAAAGGTTGTATCGAGGATAATTGCATAGGATTCATCAGAATCGTATGTAACCCTCGATAAAACTCTCTTCAAAATGTTTTTCGCATCCTCTGTGAAATGCGTTTTCTTGTAAAACCTCGCAGGATCGAGATAGTCAGGATGGGCATTTCCACTCAGGAAATTTGAGAACTCTACCTCAAAAATCGCATCATTCACATTTGCGTTAGGATCTGATGCAATCCTCACAAGTTCATCATCGAATACAATCTTGCTTTCAAGAATTGCTTTTTTGAGTGATGGAACTTCACCTGTAACCATGAGCTATAATAAAACTATTCAGAATTAAGTTTTTCCATTTAGTATGAGGTTTATCGTGTTTGTAAAATTGCTAAACTCAAATCAAATTCTTGATGCAGCGTTGATTGCTGATTGATGTTGATTCATTGCTGATTCAAAGCTGATTTGAGTTGATGTTGGGGTTGAATCAACGTAGAATCATTCTGAATCTCGTTGATTTCAGTTGAATTTGATGAATTTTCAGCCACTTCCTGCGGATTTACCACTAAATCGATGATTCAATCTTTGGATTCAACTTGCTCAATTAGGCTTGTGATGCCCACTAAAAACTGATATAAATAACTGAAGCAGATAGCTGTTATGAGGCTGAAAAAAGAAGACTCCATACTGAAAATATTCATAAGAGAGGATTTTCCGTACTTTGTTGACAAGTTTTTGAACGATACGTTGCCAGCAGCTGCGTACTACTCCAAAGATGGTGAACTTTGTCAGATACACGTTTCCAAGCACTTTTTTGAAAATGAGGAACCTGAATACTTCATCCCTGATAGGCTACCAGCAAGAAAGTACGTTTTTACATTTGGAAAAGAGAGTACAACCCCAAAAATTTGTGTTGACAGCCATAAAGATTTCAACTCAATAATGCTCAGCGGGTTCGAATTTAACGAGATGATGATAATAGAGCGTGCTGATGGGGGAGAGATTGAATACTACGATAGGTACAGGATTAGAGAGGATTTTCTTAGCGAGTGGGTAGAGAATGGATGGTTTACTGACTTTGGAAGGTCTATCGTAGAAAGCGTGTACTTCAAAAAGAAGCTTTACTTTTACGTCTCCAGCGAAAGCTACGATTTCAGCTCCATAGAAGAGTTTGAGGAGGTCTTTTCGAAGTATCTGGAGAGGATGGATTATAAGGTTGTGAAGTCAGCCAGAAAGGGGAAGTTCTCAGTAGTTGACGCCACCAAGAATGGGAAGAAGGAGAAGTTTCTGCTGGTAAAGCCAGATTACGAGGATGATTCAGACAGCATCTCCAAGGAAGAGCTGGAGAGTGTAACGAAGAGGATAAGGAAAAACTTACGCATAATTATGGATTACGAAGATGATCTATCGGAGGATGCCATGAAGTGGGCCAGAGAGCAAGGGATAGAGGTAAAAACGATAGACGAGTTCATGAAAGAATTCATGCTCAGGGAGTGGGAGGAAAACGATAGAATCGCCGCTGAAGATCCTGAATTCTGGGAGGATGTGATTAGAGATATCTTTGGAGGCTGATCTCTGAGTGAGTCTTTGCTCATCACGAAACTTTCCTCCGCTATGTTCCACTTGGAACGATCTGGAACAAAATCTGAATCATCTTATTCGAAGAAAAACCCAAAAATGACTTTTCAGAAGCCTTAAACAAATTATTGAGCTTTTTTAGAGCTGAACAGGCAGCAAAATTAAAAATTTAAGAATTTAGTGGGCTCGGCCCGATTCGAACGGGCGACCTTCGCCTCGTCAAGGCGACGTCATGACCCCTAGACCACGAGCCCCTGTTTGTCTGTTTGAGGGATGTCTTATGAATTTTACGGTTACTGTGCTTATCTGTAGTATCCCGAAATAACTTTACACTCGAACTTTGCCACGTGAGGAAGCTAATGAACAAGGACATACTCAGAATAGTCTTTATGGCCTTCATGGACGACGCTTCAAGGCTGATCACTGTTAGTGTTTTTGATGAGGCAACGACTGAGAACGGATCAAGGTTTTGAGAGAGATTGCTGAGTATGGCATTCCTGAAGAGATTCTTACCGAACACGAACCCAATTCGTTGCTGCGAAAAGCAGAGAGAAGGTTAAGCACATTCTTGCGAGAGTAAAGGTTGAGAGAGGGACTGGAAAGTTTGGCTCAGTTGAAGCAGTTGTTGGATGGCATAATGAGATTAAGCCTCATAGAAGTTTGGAGTGGGATGAACTCTGCAATGCTTTCTGGTGGAAGCATCCTCCAGATTGAAGGGAAAATAATTGGGATGCCAAGTTGTGTTTTGATCGTTGATTCTCCAAAATCTTATATAATCCGTAAAAATTAATCTTTAACATGGAAAGAATAACTCTCGAAATCGACGCCCTGAAGATTTCCGTGCTTAAAGGGAAGGAGAAAGACGTGATGTACATCCATGGCTCGGGATGCGATGCAACTCTCTGGGAAAGGCAGCTTGAGGATGTTGGAGGCTACGCCATTGACCTGCCTAACCACGGCCGTAGCTGCGCGGCGGAGATAAGGGACATTGGTGATTACGCCTACTTCGTTGCAAAGACCGTGAAAAAGCTCATGGGCAAGGCTGTTATAGTCGGTCACAGCCTCGGAGGAGCGGTTGCACAGAAAATCTATCTTGAGTATCCGAAGGTTGTGAAGGCTCTGGTGCTCGTTGGAACAGGGGCAAGGCTAAGAGTTATGCCCGAAATTCTAACTATGCTTAAGGAGAAGCCCGCAGAGGCTGCAGAATTGGTTTCAAAGTATGCTTTCTCGAACCAAGAGCTTGCAAAGGAGTTCTCTAAAGTTTTTGCGGAGAGGGCGGGGGTTCTCCATCTCGACCTCTCCCTCTGCGACAGATTCGACCTTCTCGAAGACTACAGGAGCGGAAAAGTAAAGGTGGATATCCCAACGCTTCTCATCGTTGGGGAGAAAGACGCTTTAACACCCGTGAAGTACTCCGAGTTCTTCAAAAAGCACATTCCGTCAGCGGAAATGGTTGTTATCCCGGAAGCGGGCCACATGGTTATGCTTGAAAAGCCCGATGAGTTTAACAGAGCCCTAAAAAATTTTATTGAGAAGCTGTAATCAATTTTTCACTATCTGTAGAATTTCCCTGAACGCAGGATGTTCTGCAGACTCGAGAAGCTCGTAAACTATGCTCTCCCACGTGGTAAGCTTTATTCCCTCACCAGCGAGCCTCATTAACGCAATTTCCTTGTCCTCAGCTTTCCTCGAGCCTGTGCAGTCAGCGACGACGTAAACATCGTACCCAGCCCTCTTCATGTCGATTGCTGTCTGCAGAACGCAGATGTGCGCCTCTATTCCTGCCAGAATTACTTTCTCAGGCTTAAGCTCTTCTATTTTTCTTCTGAAGTTCTCGTCTTTGTAGCAGCTGAAGGTAGACTTTACTATTGGCTCTTCAGCGTATTCAGCAAGCTCATCAACCGTTTTGCCGAGCTTTATCTGCTCTGTGAAGATAACCGGCTGTTTTAAGGCGACTATAGCTTTAACGAGCTTTACCGTCCTTTTCAGCATCTCTTCAATTCCTTCAATGTGTGGGGCAAGCTTCTCCTGCACGTCCACCACGACCAGAGCCATAGGTTTATAATCCCGTCAATCCTTTATTAGCTTATGGTTTGGTTCTTCGAGTACTACGACGGATGCGGCCTGGCAATCAAAGTGAAAAAGAAGCTTTACGAGGCAGAAGGGGTTCAGAAAGTCGAGATTTATGAGACCGAATCGATGGGAAAAATGCTCGTCATCGATGGAAAAATTCAGCTCACAGAACTTGATGAACCCTTCTACCACGAAATGCTCGTTCACGTTCCGATGCTTTCCCACGAAAATCCGAGAAAGGTTGCGGTCATAGGTGGTGGTGACGGTGGAGCGCTGAGAGAGGTTCTGAAGCACAATGTTGAGAGGGCGGTGCTGGTTGACATAGACAGGAACGTTATCGACCTATCAAGAAAGTTTTTGAAGATTGACCACGGTGCATTCGAGGACGAGAGGGTTGAGATAGCGATTATGGATGGAAAGGAGTTTCTGAGAGACTGCGAGATTTTTGATGTGATCATAGTGGACAGCACTGATCCAGTAGGTGTTAGCGACACGCTCTTCGACAGAGAGTTCTTCGAGCTTGCGAGGCAAAAATGCGATGTGATAAGCCTTCAGTCTCAGTCTCCTCTAATTCAGAAGGAGTACTTCAGAACGCTGCTTGTCAACTCCGCCCCCTTTGAAAGGAGGGATGTTTACCTGTCATGCGTTCCGACCTACCCTCTTGCCCTCTGGAGCTTTATAATTGGTGGAGAATACGACTTCAGCAATCTTGAGGAAAGATTTGAAAGAATAAAGGGGAAAACCGTTCACTACAACCCTGATGTCCACAGAGCTGCATTTGCTTTGCCTGAGTGGCTCAAAAAGGAGGTGGAAGCATGTATCTGACAAAGGATGAGGAGAGGCTGCTTGAGAGTGACAACGATACAATAAGAAAGTGCATGGAAATTCTTGTTGCAGAAGGAGAGGCAAATGAGGCCGAAAGGCTTGTGGAGGTGAAATCGGCGCACATTTCCGGGGTTAGCTACGACAACATCGGTGAAGCTGGACTGGAGTGGCTTGAAAGTCTTGATGCCAAGCTGAAAGTTCCCGCAACGCTCAATCCTGCGGGCATGGATGTGGAGAGATGGAGGGAGATGGGTATAGATGAGGAGTTCCATGAGAAGCAGATGCGCGTTCTGAGAGTTTTTGAGAGGCTTGGGGTTAGGATGACTCTGACGTGCACACCCTACTACCTTCTCAGGCCAGAGTTCGGCGACCATCTGGCCTGGGCTGAAAGCTCTGCAATAGTCTACGCAAACTCCATAATAGGGGCGAGAACTGAGAGGGAGAGCGGGCCATCAGCAATAGCTGCTGCCATAATCGGCAAAATTCCCTACTACGGTGTGCACATAAAGGAGAACAGGGCACCGACAATCTTCGTCAGGCTAAAGGGTGACCTTGCAGCAGCGGGTTACAAGGCTGGAAGGGAGTTGAGAGACCAAATACCCTACTTCGTCTTTGACAGGAGCGTGACTGAGGAGGAGTTAAAGCTTCTCGGTGCGGCGCTTGCCGCAACCGGAAATACCGTGATGTTTCATGCTGAAAATTACACTCCCGAGTGGAAGGATTTTGAGAAGCCGGCTGAAAAAATCGAGGTTGACGATAGGCTTGAAAGGGCGTGTGAGCCAGATTTAATCACAATTGGATGTCCTCACGCCTCTGTCAGGGAGCTTGAAACGATCTTAAAGCTGATGGGGGGCAGAAAAGCCAAAAAAGAGTTCTGGGTGTTTACAGCAAGAGATGTTGCGAGAAAAGCTGAAAAAATCGTCCAGAAGCTTGAGGAACTTGGCGTAAAAGTTTTCTCGGACACCTGCATGGTGGTGTCACCGGCAACCTCAAAGTTCAGGTGCATTATGGTGAACTCTGGAAAGGCGCTGTACTACCTCCCGAACAAAAGGGATGTTGATGTAGCCTTTGGCGACTTAAGGAAGTGCGTCGAGACGGCCGTTAGCTGATCTTCAGCCATTTTTTGATGTTATCCCGAACCTTTTCCGGGTTCTCTCTTAGCTCCCTCCTCTTAACGAGCAAGTAATCAGCTTTTTTGGCTCCGCACTTCAGAGCGAAGCTTTTGTAAAATTCGGCATATCTTCTCTCGTCAAAGCCACCGTAGCAGATTATCATTCGGATTTCCCTGCCTTTAGCGAACTTTTTCAGGAAGGCTGTTACAGGTGGGCAGTTGAAAGTCCATTTCGGGAAGCAAAGGATTATTTCTTTACCTGTCGGAGGCTGGACGTCAATTTTAACTGCCATGCAGGGGACGAAGGAGAGCAGAAGCCATGCAATGTAGGGAAGCCTGAGGCTCTTGATTTCTCTTAACTCAACAGCGAGCTCATCTGCAACCATTTCCGCAATTTTTCTGCTGTTGCCGGTGAAGGTGAAGAAGTAAAGGTTCACAAGCTTTGTTTTGCTTGATTTTCAAAAAGGTTTGGGGCATAGGAAAGTCGGATAGCAGCATGCATATATTGAACAGAATCCAACCTTGTAGAACTCCACTGCTCATCAGCCCCTTCTGCCTTAAACTGGTGCCATATTTTTCAGTATTTAAAGATGGTTTTGAAACCAATTTGACAGGGCTTTAAAACTCCCTCAACCAAAACAATAAAAATTATCAACCTCTCAGCCAACTCCTTTTATGCCAGCCTACGTCTTCAGCAAGGAGAGCTTTCTGAAGTTTCTTGAGGGGCATCTGGAGGATGATGTTGTTGTCGTCGTCTCAAGCGATGTGACGGACTTCTGCAAGAAGCTCTCCGAGTCAATGGTTGGGGAGAAGGAGTACTGCTTTGCTGAATTTGCCTTTCCAGCAGACATCTTTGATGCGGACGAGGACGAGATTGACGAGATGATGAAGTACGCCATCGTTTTTGTGGAGAAGGAGAAGCTGAGCGAGGCGGGTAGAAACGCAATCAGATGAGATGGCAGGAGTTTGAGGGGGAAGTAAGGAGGATTTGCGAGGCACACGACTTCTCAACGAAGTTCAGGTTCGTTTTCAAAGATGAGGAGGGGAGGGCAGAGATTGACGTTGTGGCCGAGCGCTACGGAATTGTGCTGTGCTTCGATGCCAAGCTATACTCAGCCTCAAGGTACAGAGCTTCCCAGCTGCGAAGAGAGGCAGAGAAGCACAGAAGGCGCTGCGAGAGGTTTTCTGCCTTAACAGGAAAAAGAGCCATTCCTGTTGTTGTTAGCTTAATTGACGATTCACTGCGCTTTCACTCAGGCTGCATAATCGTCCCCTATCACTCCTTAAACGAGTTTCTGACGAACCTGCACTTCTACTTGGCAGAATTCGGCTTCCTTTAGCTGTTTTGATGTTTTCAGCCCCTAATCTCCCTCGCCAAACCTCTCCCCCACCCACTTACCGAAGTTCAGCAGGGTGTTCTCGCTGAAGTAGTTCCCTATGACCTGCAGGCCAACCGGCAGGCCTTTAACCATCCCGACGGGAACGCTCAAGGCAGGCAATCCCGCAAGGTTCACGGGGACGGTGTTCACATCAGCTTTATACATTGTCAGCGGGTCGGCCAGCTCCCCGATCTTGAAGGGCAGTGCTGGCATTGTTGGCGAAATCAGAACATCATACTCCTCAAAGGCCTTCTTGAAATCCCTTATGACGAGCGTTCTCACCTTCTGCGCCTTGAGGTAGTATTTTCCGTAGTAGCCTGCTGACAGAGCGTAGCTGCCGAGCATTATTCTCCTCTTCACTTCATCACCAAAGCCCTCTGCCCTAACCTTCGAGAAGTACCTCCGCCAAGAGTCCAGCTTTTCAAGGGCGAAGCCGTATCTCACTCCATCATACCTTGCGAGGTTGGATGAAGCCTCGCTCATGGCGATGATGTAGTACGCAGCGAGGGCATACTTGAAGGAGGGCATGCTCACCTCTCCAACCTCATGCTTCTCCCTGATAACCTCAACAGCTTCGTTGAAGCGTTTCATGACGTCATCATTTCCTCCCATCTCCGCAATTATGCCAACCCTCAGCTTCCTGTCCTCTGGCTCAAACCTGAACTCCCTTCCTGCGTTGGTTGAGTCCCTCGTATCTTTGCCCGCTATCACCTCAAGCAGCAGAGCCAGATCCTCGATGCTGTCTGCCATCGGCCCTATCTGCTCAAGGGAGTTGGCGTAGGGAATTAAGCCATACCTCGAAACGAGGCCGTAGGTTGGCTTCAGCCCGTAAACTCCGCAGAAGCTTGCTGGACACCTTATGCTCCCCCCAGTGTCGCTTCCCAGCGAAAGAACAGCCTCATCTGCAGCGATTACCGCACCACTCCCACCGCTGCTCCCTCCTGCAACTCTCGCTTCATCGTGGGGATTTCTCACAACTCCAAAGTAGCTGGTTTCCGTTGTGGTGCCCATGGCAAACTCGTCCATGTTGGCCTTGCCGATGATTATGGCCCCTTCCTGCTTCAACTTCTCGACAACATGGGCATCAAAAACAGGCCTGTAGTTGCTGAGCATCTTGGAGGCGCAGGTTGTGAGAATGCCCTTTGTTGAGATGTTGTCCTTAACAGCAACAGGAATCCCCGCAAGCCTACCCTTAAGCTCCCCCCTGTCATACTTCTCGGCCATTTTCAGCGCTTCATCCTTGCAGACAGTGATGTAGGCGTTCAGCCTGCTCTTCTCAATTCTTTCGAGCATCTCAGAGACGGCATCGTAGCATCCCTGACTCTCAACCTTCTCCTTCCATTCTGCAATCCTCACTCCACCACCCTCGGCCCCTTGAAGTAGCCCTCCTCCTTATGCTTCGCGTTGCTCAAAGCCTCCTCCTGCTTCAGACACTCTCCCGGCTCATCTTCTCTGAAGACGTTGGTCAGGGGAAGAACGTGAAAGGTGGGCTCAACATCCTCCTCGACCTCGTCGAGGATGTTGAAGTAATCGAGAATCGTCTCAAACTCCTTCCTGAACTTCTCCGCCTGCTCCTCAGTTATCTCAATTTTTGCGAGCTCGGCAGTGTGGTAAACATCCTCGATGGATACCATGAAGGGTGGTTAAGGGTGGGTAATAAATGGTTTTTCTAGTTTTGGGGGCTGGGGGTGTGCCTTTAGATGAGGGAATTATTCCATGATGTCACAGAATGTACAACAAACCAAAAATCTCAAAACCTCAAAGCCCTCAAAGCAGCCTCCCTCATCACCCCAACGTCAGGCTCAATGCCCGTCCAGATTTCGAAGGCCTTTGCCCCCTGATGGACGAGCATTTCTATGCCGTAAACGACCTTGCAGCCCCTCTTCTTCGCCTCACGAATCAGCGGGGTTTCCATAGGATTGTAAACGGTGTCAAAGACCAGCTCAACTCCATCGAGCATTGAAGGCGGAACCGGAATTTCTGCCTTAAATCCCCGCATTCCGAGAGGTGTGGCGTTAACAACAACATCCACCTTCCCTTTCAGCTCCTCTACTCTGCTCAAAGGCCAGAAAATGCACTCCCCATATCTTCTCAGCATTTCAACCGCTTCTCTCCCCTTCTCCTCGGTTCTGTTTGCAACGATAACAGTTGAGCCCATATCCAGCAAAGCCAATGCAGCAGCCTTCCCCGCCCCGCCTGCACCAACAACCAGCGCAGTCTTCCCACCAAGCTCGGTTCCCGAAAGGGCTGCCTTGACACCATAAACATCCGTGTTGTATCCCACCATCTCAACAAGGTCGATGGTGTTCACTGTCTTTATCTTAGCCGCCTCACCTTCAAGCTCAACGAACTCCACGACGCTCTCCTTGAAGGGGATCGTGACGTTAAGCCCCCTGAATCCCAAGGCTTTAGCACCGAAAACTGCATCCCTCAGCCTGTCTGGCTTAACCTCAAAAGCCAGATAAATCCCCTCTATCCCCTCATGCTGTAAAGCTGCATTGTGCATTGCGGGAGAGACTGAGTGCTTGATGGGGTAACCTATGACGCCAAGGTAGAGCATGCCTCATAGTGGTCATGCAGTAAAAAAGGGTTTTCGGAGCGGTAAGTATTTATCCAAAGCGGCAGAGTATCGGTGATGAGAAGCTACGAGGAACTCCTTGAAAGAGCCTTCGAGAAGCTTGCAGATAAGGATGTGGTGAGAAGGGAGAGGTTCGAGATACCGAGAGTTAGCATTCAGAGAGAGGGGGCGAGAACGATTTTGAAGAACTTCTCACAGATTGCAAAAACCCTGAACAGAAGTGAGGATCACCTGTACAAGTACATCGTCAAGTCGCTCGGTACTGCCGGCTTCATCGACAACGGAAGGCTGGTTCTTCAGGGCAAGTTTACGGAGAGCGAGCTGCAGAAAGAGGTTGACGATTACGTGAGGCTTTACGTCCTATGCAGAGAGTGCAACTCTCCCGATACGGAATTCATCAAAGAGGAGAGAGTGCTGATGCTCCGCTGCCTTGCTTGTGGAGCTAAGCACCCGGTGAGAAACATCTGATGTTCAGAATGCGAGTTTACAGAGTGAAGGGAGAAGTGCTCGTTGCCGTCTGCGATTCGGACATAGTGGGCAAAACCTTCAGAGAGGGAGATCTGAAAATAGAAGTCAAGGAGAGCTTCTACGGTAGCGAAGAGGTCGGAGAGGAGGAGGTTAAGAGAGCGCTGAGGAATGCAACGATTGCGAACATAACAGGCAAAAAAGCGGTGGAGCTTGCTGCAAGAATCGGCATCATCGACAGAAATAGAGTTCTCTACATAGGAGGATGTCCGCACGCTCAGATGGTAGTAATGTGATTCCCACCCAGGAGATTGCTGCAAAGGTTCTGGCCGAGGTCGAGAGGAGCAGAATTTCGGTAAAGTCGGCTGTTCAGAAGCTTGCCGGGGGCTTTGACTACAAGGTAAGGGGTAGCGTTCACGCCTACAGCGTTGAAACTCTCAAGAGGCTCAACGCAATAGACTACTTCCTTAAATCAACCCTCAAAAAATTCGACGGGCTCGACCCGTTTACCAGAAACCTGCTCAGGATTGCCGTTTACGAGATGAAGTACAAAGGCGTGCATCCAGCTCTCGCCACAGATTCTGCTGTGAGAATTGCAAGGGAAAGGGGAAAGGCCTCTCTTGTTAATGCGGTTCTCCGCAAAGTGGAAAAGCTTGATATTCAGGCAGAGGGCAGGCTGAAGGAACTTTCCCTCACATACTTCCACCCAGAGTGGTTTGTAAAGTACGCCATCGAACTTCTCGGTGAGGATGGGGCGCTGAAGCTGATGAAGGCAAACCTGAGGAATCCCCCAACTTACGTGAGGGTTAATGAGCTGAAAGGGTCTGTGGAATCTGTTAGAGAGTATCTGGAGAAGAACGGCGTCATTCTGGAGGAGACTTTTCTGGATGAGGTTTTCCGCGTTAAAGGTTACGAAAAGCATCCAGCCTCACTTGACTGGCACTCGGAAGGAAAGTACGTTATACAGGACCTGGCATCGTGCTTCGTTTCGCATGCCCTCAACCCATCTCCGGGAGACGTGGTCATCGACCTTGCCGCCGCTCCAGGAATGAAGACCGCCCACATGGCGATGCTGATGCAAAATGAAGGAAGAATCGTGGCGGTTGACAACTCTCCGAGCAGGGTGCGAAGGATGAGGAGCAAGCTGAAGCAGCTTGGTGTCAAAAACGTTGAGATAAAGCTCGGCGATGGATGCGTTTTTGAGTGTGAGGCTGACAAGGCTCTCGTCGATGCACCGTGCTCCTCAACTGGCAACTACGCATCCCAGCCAAACGTCAAGTGGACGTTCGACGAAAGAAAGTTCAGAGCTACAATGAAGGTTCAGAGGAAGATGATTGCCAACGCCCTGAGGAATGCCGATGAAGTCGTTTATGCAACCTGCAGCATAACCTTCGAGGAGAATGAGGAGAATCTGCTCAAAACCGGGGCGAAGATTCTGCCCCTCCCCTCGCCCTTCGGAAGGGGTGTAAGGGAGTTTAGAGGTGTGCTGTTCAGGGACTGGGAAAAGGTCGTGAGAAGCTTTCCACATCTCCACGATACTGCGGGGTTCTTCATCTCAAAGCTGACCCGCGATGGTTAGCGCTGAAAGAGAGGCGGCGAAGGTAAGGCAGTTGGCGGAGCCTATAACATCCCCATTAACTCCACCGAAGTGCTTTTCAGAGTAGGCCTTAAGCAGGAGCACCACAGCAAATCCCGAAGCGAGCGCTGCTAAAGATTCGATGCCCACTTTGTAGCAGAGAAGCACGACGGGAACCGCACCGATGAAAACGTCCTTTGAGGAAATTTTCTCCATAAAATACGAGCCCATTCCGTCCCAAGAAGGCCTGGAGAGGAGCATCAGGAGTAGCATGGAGTACTTTGCGAGAACCTGGGATAGGGCTATTTCCCAGAAGTCTGAGCGGTAGAGCAGGGTGTAAAGCAGGAGAAAGTAAACAACGACAACAGCAACACCACCCGCTCCGGTGTTGAGGTCCTTGATTGCCTCTCTTTTTCGGTTTTTGGGAGCGAAGAGAGCATCCCCGAAGTCAGCGAGACCGTCAACGTGGTTTATGCCCTCAGCCCCAAGGTAGAGCACCAAAGCCAAAAACCTGATATCGACAAAATTCCTGATGAAATGAGGAACGGAAACGATTAGTGCAATCAGGATAGCCGCATAGGGGAAAAGCCAGAGATTTTTTCTAAGCTCCTCAACGTCTCCACCTAACGGCAGAGTCGTTAAAAAGGAAATTGCTGATCTGATTGCCTTAATCATACCTCACACTTTTGAAGCCGTACTCGCCCCTTAGGGGCACAAATCGCACAGAACCCCAGTTCTTCTTCCTTACATTGCCGCTCTCATCCTTTTCCACGATTATCAGCCACTGCACGGAGTCACCTACAGGAATGACCATCCTGCCTCTGGGCTTTAGCTGCTCTATCAGCGGCTTGGGGATGTCAGGCGCCGCAGCGGTGACGTAGATTTTGTCGTAAGGAGCCTCTTTCTCGTAGCCCTTGCTCCCGTCGCCGACTATCACCTCAACATTGTCGTACCCAAGCGCCTTCAGAATCGCCCTAGCCCTCTCCGCCAGTTCAGGAATGTACTCGATGGATATCACCTTCCCGCTCTTCCCGACAATTTCTGCAGTCACAGCGGCGTGATATCCGCAACCCGTGCCCACCTCGAGGACCTTATCCCCCTCCCTCAAATCGAGAAGCTCGCACATGATCGCGACCATGTGGGGTGCGCTTATCGTCTGGCCGTAGCCTATTGGGAGGGGTGTGTCAACGTAAGCTTCATTTTTGTAGCTCTCGGGCACAAAAAGGTGTCTGGGCACCTTTCTTATCGCCTCGTAAACTTTCCTGCTCAGGTTAAGCTCCTGCCTCAATCTCTCTGCCAGCCTCTCTCTTTTCTCATCGTAGTCCATAACCTCTCAGCCCTCTCAACATCAGCAACGGTGTTTACGTTTACGACACTATCTTTCTCGATGCTATATATCTCTTCTTCCTGCCAGGTGTTGATCAGGAGAGAATCAATTATGTTAACTCCCACCGGCTCACCCTCCATAACCACCGTGAGAGCGGGTTTTATCGTTTTCATGTAAGCATCAACTATGTCAAAGGCTATATCTCTGATATAGACTATGTCGGCCGAAGCAACGATAACAGGCTCGTTGATGGCAAGCTCCCTGCAAGCTTCGCTGTAGTCTTCGATGTAACCTTTCCCCGCAGCCCTGTAAACCTCCACACCTTTTTCAGCGAGATAACTTTCCGTAGCTGGCGTGTGAGGGGAAGTTATGGCGATGACGTCGAAATCTTTGTATTGAAGCAGCGAGTGGTCGATGAGCTTCATCCCGCAAACCTCGAAGAGGGGTTTCTCTCCCCTTCCCAATCTCGTTCCCTTCCCGCCACACATCAGGAGAGTTAGCATGAACTATCGTCTCCAAAAGTTTTATTAATTGTCCCCTCAAAACTGCAAAAGCATGGCGAGAAAGAGAAGGGCTGCAAGAGTTAAGGATAAATGGACGTTGAAAAAGTGGTTTACGCTCATCGCTCCTGAGTACTTCGGAATGGCAGAGCTTGGAGAAACACCTGCTGACGATGCGAGCAAGGTCGTGGGGAGGACGGTGGAGACAACTCTGGCTGAGCTCACCAACGACTACTCCAACCAGAACACCTACAAGAAGCTCATTTTCAAGGTTTACAGGGTGGCTGGTGACAACGCCTACACCAAGTTCTGGAGATTTGAGCTTACAAGAGAGTACCTCAACAGCCTGACGAGGAGGAGAACGAGCAAAATTGAGGACATAGTTGATGTTACCACTGCTGACGGATACAAGCTTAGGGTTAAGTCGGTCGTCTTTACTGTCAGGAGGTGCAAGACGAGCCAGAAGAGGGCAATCAGGGCAATAATGAGGCAGATAGTCGTTGAAAAGGCAAGCTCGCTCAACTTCGTCCAGTTCCTTCAGGAGTGCGTTCTGGGCAAAGTTCCGGCGGAGATTTACAAGAATGCCAAGAAGATATACCCCATCAGGAGGGTTGAGATAAGGAAAATTGAGCTTCTTGCGGAACCTGCTGAGGCTGAAACTCAGCCTGCTGTTGCCGAGGCTGTTGCCTGAGTTGCGTGGTGGTGAAGATGAAGTCGATGTATGCTTATATCAGAGAAGCTTGGAAGAGACCGTACGAGGGGTATGTTGGAGAGCTAATGTGGCACAGGTTGCAGAAGTGGAGGAGGGAGCCTGCGGTTGTTAGAATTCCACGCCCGACGAGGCTCGACAGGGCGAGAGCATTGGGCTACAAGGCGAAGAAGGGAATCATAGTTGTTAGAGTCAGAATCAGAAGGGGAGGGAGAAGAGCAACGAGGCCCAACAAGGGAAGGAAGAGCAAGGGACTGATGGTGAACAGAAGAACGCCGAAAAAAAACCTGCAGTGGATAGCTGAGGAGAGGGCGAACAGGAAGTACCCCAACATGGAGGTTCTGAACTCCTACTGGGTCGGTGAGGATGGGAGGTACAAGTGGTTTGAGGTCATTTTGGTTGACAGAGACCATCCGGCCATAAAGAGCGATCCGCAGCTTTCGTGGGTTAGCAGAACCAGAGGAAGAGTTTACCGCGGTTTGACCTCGGCAGGAAGGAAGGCGAGAGGGCTGAGAAGAAAGGGCAGAGGAGCGGAGAAGGTCAGGCCAAGCCTCAGAGCTAACTTCAGGAAGAAGCGCAGATGAAAGGAAAGATTGAGTGGGTTAGAGTATCCGCAGTTGTCCACTCAACAGAAGACCGCGAAAAGGTTGGAGAAGCTATTTCCACTCTTTTTCCCTTTGAGTTTGAGATTGCTGTGAGCAAGGCCAAAGGCCATTACGGCAACCCGATGGAGTATCTCGAGGTTGAACTTACAAAAAGCTCCGAAATAAAGAAGTTCTGGAAGAATCTTCTCGAGCTTCTTGGGGAGCAGGCTGAAGAGATTTTGAGCACTCTTGAGGACAGAATAGACGAGCAGAATGTTCTGCACATCAGAATAGATAAGCAAAAAGCTTATCTTGGAGAAGTTTCCCTCACAAGTGGGGGAGACCCCATAGCGGTAAAGCTGAGGCTCGTAACTTATCCATCGAAGCGTGAGAAAGTCATAGAGTTTGCCAGAGAGCTATGTACGATTTCCTGAGGTTTTTTCCCGAGAACTTGCCTGATTTAGGCTTTAAAAGTTACGTTTTCATGCTCGAAAAACCGAAAGGCTGTGGAATTGTTATCAGGGCGAACTCTCCGGAGGAACTGAGAAAAAAGCTCAGAGGCGTTAAAAGGAGGGCCATAGTCGGCATTATCGGTAAGGAGGCTGTTTGCAGAGAGGCTGTGATGAGAAGAAGGGTTGACGTTATTCTTGACTGGGAGGACAGGGAGCTGGATTACGCAACGCTGAAGCTCGCTGCCGAGAAGGACGTTGCAATTGAGCTCAGCTTGTCCAAGTTTCTGAGGACTGAGGGCTACAAGAGAATGCACCTCTTCGAAAGGCTCAGGCAGGAAATAATGGTTATCAGGAAATTTGACGTGCCATTTATAGTTACAACGGCGGCGGAAAACCAATATGAGCTGAGAACGAGAAAGCAGGTCGAAACCTTCTTTAAGTTCTTTGGGGCCGAAATACCGAAGGCGAGATTGTATGCGCAAAGGCTTGTCAGGAGGTACTTCGACGAAAATTATATTATGGACGGATTTGAAGTTGAGCAGCTCTCGAATTCCGGTGTAGTGTAGATTTTACACTACGGGAGCGGTTAATTAAGCCCAAACCCCAACAGAAAACTTGATAAACTCTTGAACAGTTTTAATCATAATGCAGAATGTTGAATCGGAATTAAAGGATATCAGGCTCCCTTACAAAACAAAATCCCTCTGTCCTGAATGCCTGAAAATTCTTGAGGCTGAGGTTTACGAGGAGAACGGCAAAGTAATGATCAGAAAGGTTTGCGAGGAGCATGGAGAATTCGTTGACGTTTACTGGGGAGATGCCGAGATGTTCAAGAAGGCAGCGAGGTTCGCTGCCGACGGTCACGGCATCTCAACTCCAATCACACAGAACACTACCTGTCCCTTCAGCTGCGGGCTGTGCAACAACCACAAGAGCCACACAGCCCTGCTGAACATCGTTCTGACGAATCGCTGTGACCTGGCATGCTGGTACTGCTTCTTCTACGCCAGAAGGGCTGGCTACGTTTACGAGCCGACGATTGAGCAGATACGCGAAATGGTCAGGAAGGCGAAGAACATGAAGCCAATCGGCTGCAACGCGGTGCAGCTCACGGGAGGAGAGCCAACGCTGAGGGATGACCTGATTGATATAATCAGAATGATAAAGGAGGAGGGGTACGACCACATCCAGCTCAACACAAACGGGATAAGGCTTGCCGAGGACCCTGACTTCGCTCTCAGAGTTAGAGTGGCGGGGGTTAACACGGTCTACCTATCCTTCGATGGTGTTGATGAAAAAACCAATCCGAAGAACCATCACGAAATCCCGAAGATTCTTGAAAACTGCAGAAGGGCTCAGCTCGGACTTGTGCTCGTTCCAACTGTCATTAAAGGCGTCAACGACCACCAGCTTGGAGACATCATTCGCTTCGCAGCTGAGAACATCGATATCGTAAGGGGTGTTAACTTCCAGCCGGTCAGCCTCGTGGGGAGCATGCCAAGAAAGGAGAGGGAGCAGTTCCGCATAACGATTCCGGACTGCATAAAGGCAATTGAGGAGCAGACGAACGGAGAGATTGGCAGAGAGGACTTCTACCCCGTTCCGAGCGTCGTTCCCATTTCGAGATTTGTCGAGGCCCTCACAGGCCAGCCGCAGTATGAGCTAACAACGCACTTTGCATGTGGTATGGCAACCTACATCTTCAAGGATAACGGCAGGCTCATCCCCATAACGAGATTCGTAGACGTCGAAGGGCTTTTTGAGTTCCTCAACGAGAAGGCTGAGGAGATTGCCAAAAGCAGGATGAAGACAATAAGAGCCATCAAAGACATTATTGACCTGAGAAAGTTCGTGGACACATCAAAGGCTCCGAAGGGGTTCAACATTGCAAAGATTCTCTACGAAGTGCTAATCAAGCACGACTACTCCACCCTCGGAGAGTTCCATGTAAAGTCCCTTTTCATCGGAATGATGCACTTCCAGGATTTATACAACTACGACATTGCGAGGGTTGAGCGCTGTGAAATTCACTACGGCAGCCCCGATGGCAGAATCATCCCCTTCTGCACCTTCAATGTTATTCCCGAAAGGTACAGGGATGCTATACACGAGAAGTACGGAATACCCATCGAAGAGTGGGAGAAAAGGACGGGAAGGAAGCTGAAAGATGACATAAAAAGGGCCGTGCGGAGACCGAGATGAGAGCGTTCTTCGTCGGAAGGTTCCAGCCTTACCACCTCGGACACCACGAGGTTGTCAAGAACGTTCTGCAGAAGGTGGACGAGCTTATAATAGGGATAGGCAGCGCGCAGGAAAGCCATTCTCTCGAAAACCCCTTCACGGCAGGAGAGAGAGTTCTGATGATTGACAGAGCCGTGGACGAGATAAAGAGGGAGCTTGGAATCGATAAGAAGGTTTACATAATTCCGTTAGAGGACATATACCGAAACAGCCTCTGGGTCGCGCACGTCTGCTCGATGGTACCTCCATTTGACGTTGTTTACACCAACAATCCGCTCGTTTACAGGCTTTTCAAAGAAGCGGGCTTCAAAGTGATGCACACGAAAATGTACAATCGAAACGAGTACCACGGCACGGAAATCAGGAGAAAGATGCTCGAAGGTGAGGACTGGGAGAAGTACGTTCCAGAATCTGTAGCTGAGATAATAAAGGAGATAGACGGTATAAAGAGGCTGAGGGACATCTCCGGCAGGGACTTCTGATGTTCTCGGTTAAGTGGGGAGAGCTTTACTTCAACGTTGTTATGGAAGGGGGGAAGGCAGTAAAGTCCTACTTTTCAACGTATCCATCTTTTTCTTCCTCAGATTCCGAATACGCAAGGCAGCTTGAAAGGTACTTTTCGGGGGAAAGGGTTGAGGTCAGGATACCCTACAGGCTTAAGGCAAGCAGCTTCACAAGAAGGGTGCTTGAGGAGGTCAGCAGGATTCCGTACGGTATGGTTAGGATGTACTCAGATATCGCCAAAGCCCTTAACACCTCACCCAGGGCAGTAGGACAGGCGGTCAAGAGAAACCCTCTGCCTGTGATCATCCCCTGCCATCGGGTGGTTGGTAAAAAGGAGATTGGCGGATACACGGTAAGCTGCTCCGATATTGATGGAAAAAGTTTGAAGAAGAGGCTGCTCAGGCTTGAGGGCGTCTTTTGAGTATTGCAGCCCTTGAGGTATAAGTTATGACAACCTCCCCTCTCTGGTTCACGCCCTTTATGTCGTAAACAACGACTCCGTATGGCTTGCCCTCCTTGTCCTCCTTCCCGACAACCTCCAGAACGGCCCTTATTGTGTCCCCAATAAAGACGGGGTTCGTGAACCGAAGCTTGTCGATTCCGTAGAAAGCAACGATTGTCCTTTCCGTCAATCCGAGTCTCACGAGAAGCCCTGCCACGACGGACAGCGTTAAAAGACCGTGAGCAACTCTCTGACCAAAAATAGTCTTTTTGGCGAACTCCGCATCCGTGTGTATCGGGTTCCAGTCCCCGCTTAGCGATGCAAACATAACTATGTCCGCCTCGGTTACAGTCCTCGCCGCGCTCTCGACTTTCATTCCGATTTCAAAATCCTCGAAATAGAGGTTCTTCATGCAGGCAGTGTAACAAAAAATATTAAGAAATTTCGCTAAATTTGATTAAAATTCGACGAACTTTTCCTTTGGTGTGTTGCACAGCGGGCACTTCTCAGGAGCTTCACCCTCCATCGCGTACCCGCATACCGGGCAGACGTAGATTTTGTCCCTGTAGTCCTCTCCGCTCTCAATTAGCCTTTTGAAGATACCAGCGTGAACTTTTTCCGTTTCAAGAGCCCACTTTATGCTGTTCATCGCTCTCCTGTTGCCCTCCTTTTCTGCCTCCTCGTAGAACCTTGGATACATTTCCGTAATCTCATACGTCTCTCCCGCATAGGCGGTCTCGAGGTTCTTCCTCACGTCGTTCAAATCTTCAAGAACCTTTAGATGGTTCTTGGCGTGAACGAACTCGGAAAAGGATGCAGCCTCAAACACCCTTGCGATTCCCTCAAGCCCCTTACTTCGGGCTATTTCGGCAAAAATTCTGTATCTCACCATCGCCTGGCTCTCTCCGGCGTAGGCGTTTCTTAAGTTCTCCTCCGTTGTCATAAACATCACTCCTTCACCGCATAATAACATCTTTTTGGCGAGTGGACGAGTCCCTCCTTCCTAAGCTCCTTTATTATTTTCGAGACTTCCTTGCTGTCCAGTCCAGTCTCTTTGGCTATGTCGCCCGGCCTCACTGGCTTTCCCGCCCTTTTCATCGCCTCAAGAACAAGTTGCTTTGGGTCGCTCATAGCGTTAAATATTATTTC
The DNA here is from genome assembly GCF_000008665.1 of Archaeoglobus fulgidus DSM 4304. Lineage (NCBI taxonomy): Archaea > Methanobacteriati > Methanobacteriota > Archaeoglobi > Archaeoglobales > Archaeoglobaceae > Archaeoglobus > Archaeoglobus fulgidus. Next base: position 2,070,342 of record NC_000917.1, on the reverse strand, counting down.
CGATATTTAAAGCTTAGGTTCGATATTCGGAAAAAATTTTAGAGAATGTTTTTAAAATCAAACTCTGAAAACTATGCCTGCGTAACCAACTACCTGGCTTCTGTCTGCAACGTCACCACTTGTCGAGTAGTCAACGAGCTCAGCTCTCGCCCCCTTGGCCTTTGAGTAGTACATAGCAACAGCTATGCAGCCGTAACCGCAAACGCTCGCCTGCAGCCTGTAAATTGTTTCGTAGTACTTTTTAACGTCCATCGACAGAATAGCATCGATTACTATGCTGTCGAGCCGTCTGCATTCCTCGTCGGGCAGGTAGTGGTGCATGTCGGATGAGGCTATTACAACCACCTTCCTACCTGTCTCCCTCTCAGCCGTCAGAATCTCTTCCGCCACCTCCATCGCAGTCTCTTCGTCCTGCATTCCGAGACAGATTGGAACGATTTTGAAGTCGTCGTGCAGGTACTGGAGAAAAGGAACCTGGACCTCGAGGGAGTGCTCGTAGCGATGGGCAATCTCGTCTGGGGCTGTGATTATCTTGGGCATCGCTTCAACGAATTCCGTATCCACCTCAACCTCGCCGAGAGGTGTCAGCCACGTGTCCGTCGATACCGCTACCGGCAGACCGTAGCCCGTGTGGTTGGGCCCGACAATGACGAAGGTTTCAGCATCCGGCAGTAAGGAGTGAACCTTTCCGGCTGTCCTTCCGGAGTAAACGTAACCGGCATGCGGAGAAACGCAGGCAATGACGCTTTCGTCCTTTGCTGGATAGGTGTACTCCCTCAGCATCGCGAGAAGCGATTCGGGATTGGCAGGGTAGAAGCTCCCCGCCACTCTTGGGTGTCTCATAATTTTAATGCGATTCCGAAAGTAAAAATTTTTGCTCAGTTTTAGAGTGGAAGGAGCCTTCTTGAACTTTTCAAGACCAACATTTTCAACTACTAATCCTGCTGTTACTCACCTAAAATCTGCGACGGCAAGGTTTAAATACAGGATGTTTACCTCGCACGGAAGAAGACCACGTATGGACGGCGAAGAGGAAATTGATCTGGACCGGAGCCTCAGAAACCTGCTTTTTGACGGATTAGCATCTCAGATAATGTTCTCCCTTCTGACCGTGTCGATAATCAGCTCATACCTTGCGTCAAGAAATGCATCACCGCTGCTAATTGGACTCGTTGCAGCAACCCCCTACCTCTCTCAGCTTGTACAAATTCCCTCAGCAATTTTTGCCGAGAAGTTCAGCAGAAAGAAACTTTCTCTCGTTTCAAACGCAGTTTCGAGGATTTCTCTTCTCGCAATGGCGTTTGCGGTACTCTCCGCCTCAGACCTCGTAATGTTCATCGCCTTCTTTGCGATATACAACGTTTTCAAGGAAATCTCAACCGCTCCGTGGAGTTCGTGGATGAGGGATCTGATTCCTGACAGCATCAGGGGGCAATACTACTCCACCAGAATGGCCTACGGAAAGCTGGTTTCACTGTTCGCAGTTCTCGCCTTCACAGTTATATTCAACCTGCTCGGCTCAGCAACTTTCCCGCTCCTCTTCTCAACGGCCTTCATTGCGGGTATGGTCAGCCTTTACTTCATCAACGGGATAGATGACGTTAAGGTGGGCAAAACGGGCAGAAGGAGTCTTAAAGCACCTCTGAAAAACAGAAACTTCCTGAAGCTAATTTCTGGAACCTCACTGTGGAGATTTGCCTCAGAATTGGCTCTCCCCTTCTACTCTGTTTACATAATTGCCGTGCTTAAGTATCCGGTCTGGATTGTTATTGCCCTCACAGCAGTAAGCCAGCTTAGCTCGATTTACTTCCTGAGGATTTCGGGAAGAATTATGGACAGGTTCGGAAACAGGCCCGTGCTTGCGTTGTCTTTTACAGCCTTCTCCATTGCGGCGTTTCTGTTTACCTTCACCACCATGCCTGAAAGGCACCTGTTTACGCTTCCACTGCTCGTTGTCATTTACGTTCTTGATGGATTCTACACATCAGTGCCGGGGATTGCTCTGATGAACGTCGTTGCGAAGATCAGTCCAAAGGGCTCATCCGCCTCATACTACGCCTTGAACTACGTCATCAATTCAGTTTTCGGAGCTGCTGGCTCTTTAACTGGTGGAATTGTAGCTTCCTTCTTCGTTTCCGCAAACTTTGCTGTGAAGATTGACATCGAATCGTCACTAGGCTTTCTGGAAGTTCCCGCCCTGCACTTCGCCTCCTACGACTTCCTGTTTTTGATTTCAGCCGCTATTTCACTCGCAGCCATTAAGATGCTCAGGCTCTTCGATGAGGAAAATGCCAAAGACGAGCAGACGGTGAAGGTTGAAATGAAGCGTGCAGTTATAACCGACATCTGCTCTCTTATGACTGCAATGCACATTCCGCTTCCCAACACAAGCAACTACGTTAAATTCGCTAATCAATCCGGCTTTTCAGCTCTTTCCCTCAACTATCAGCCATCGCTCGAACCTCTCCCCTCGATTCCTGAGGACCTGAATAAGGGGTCTTAAATGATTGAGCTTCTGATATCCATCCTAACATATGCACTGATATCTCTTCAGAGCTTCTACCGCAAAATGGACAGGCCGGCAGCATCGACAATAGGTGCCGCTTTAATGCTCGCCTTTGGTGTGATGAGCCTCAAAGAGGCTGTCAGAGCCATAGACTACAACACGATAATGCTCCTTTTCGGCATGATGGTCCTGACAGCCTACCTTGGAATTGCTGGCTTTTTCGACTGGCTCGCCTCGAAGATAATGGGGTTTTCTGGAAACGGGAAGAGGTTGCTCTTCACAATAGTTTTCTCATCCGGATTCCTTTCGGCACTTTTTGTAAACGACACCATCTGCGTTTTCATGACCCCCGTGGTTGTCAGGGTAGCTCTTTCAGCTGGAATCAGCCCAATTCCTTTGCTGATTGCCCTCGCAACATCCGCCAATGTTGGAAGTGCGGTAACGATAATCGGAAATCCGCAGAACATGCTAATAGGTCTGAAATCGGGCATTGGATTTGTTCAGTTCACTGCAAAAATGCTTCCCGTTGGAGTAGCGGGGATTTTCATAGTTTATTCGGTCATATACGTTCTTTACAGAGGGGAGCTTGGTAAACTCAGGAATGGAAAAATCGAGGTGAACCTCAACAGGAGGTTAGCGGCAAAGGGCTTGCTCACCTTCGCTTTAGTTCTAATTCTCTTTGTCACCGAGTTCTATCCCGTCTCGCTCTCAGCCTTCATTGGAGCGGCAATAATGTTTGCTATAGGTGGAGTAAAGCCGAGAGAAGCGCTCGAGAAGGTTGACTGGGGATTGCTGCTTCTATTCTGCAACCTCTTCATTGTTATGCATGGATTTGAGAAGAGCTACGGCGAGAAAATCCTTTCGATGCTGAGCTTTGGCGAGAGTTTTGCCGACTACCTTTACTTCAGCCTTCTCACCGTTGCGGGAAGTAATCTGGTCAGCAACGTTCCATTCGTGATGATGGTCCTGCCAGCAGCTAAAGGTGCGGCTGCAGACTTCTGGCTAATTCTTGCAATGGCCTCAACCTTCGCCGGGAACCTCACGCTGATAGGGAGCGTTGCAAACCTTATAGTGGCTGAGAGCGCGGAGAGACATGGAGTCCACCTCTCCTTTTTCGAGTATCTGAAGGCTGGAGTTCCTGTAACCTTTGCAACCGTGCTGGTTGGAGCTTTGCTGATTTACATTACGTAGGTGGGGTTATGATTGGTCCCGAGCACGAATTTTCTATAAACGATGAGAACTTCAATCCTGTTCCCATTTCAGATGAGATACTAAAGAAGATAGGGGGTAGAACAGTTAACGAGGCAAAACTGGGCAGAGTGGTAATAGGCAAGGAGTTGCAGAAACACGTTATCGAGCTAAAACCTGCAAGGCCCTTTGAAAGCCTATCCGAGTTCGAAGAAACTATGCAGGAAGGCGTTGAGGAGCTTCTTAGCGTTATGGACGGCTACAAACTTTTAGGACTGGGAATGCACCCCCTTCTCAGGCTTGAGGATGCCAAAGTTTGGAATCACAGAGACAGAAGGATATACCAAGCCTACGACAGGCTTTTCAACATAAAACAGCATGGCTGGCTTAACATCCAGAGCTATCAGCTGAACATACCTTTTTCTTCCGAAAAGGAAGCGGTAGAGCTTCACAACAAGATAAGAGTTCTGCTTCCCTACATTGCTGCGGTAGCTTCAGCCTCTCCAATCTGCGAGGGGAAGTCTTACTACGTTGACACAAGACTTTACTTTTACCGCATAAACCAGAAGGAAGTTCCGGAAATCTGCAACGATGTAATTCCAGAAAGAATATCCAGCCTAAAGGAATACAGGAGCATTCTTAACGGCATCTACGAGGAGCTGAGAAGAAAAGGAGCTTACGTCCTCTGCAGGGAGTGGGTGAATTCGAGAGGTGTTATAGTGAGGTTCAGCAGGAAATGCCTTGAGATAAAGGTGATGGACGAGCAGGAGTGCATCAAGAGCGATGTTGCTCTTACAGCGTTCATCAGAGCAATTCTTAGAGCTGAACTTGAAGAACTGCCAGTAGATGTGCTGATTGAGAAGCTCAACAGCGCGATGAGGAGCGGAACCGAGAAGCTGAAGCCTGAGTTAAAGGAGCTGTTAAAGAAGTCAAAAGAGCACGCCGATGAGGAGGAGAGAAGGTATATGAAGGTCGTGAAACTGAGAATCGAGGAGGGCAGTCTGGGAGAGCGCATCCTTATGAACATGCCTGAGATTAGCAGGGAGGAAATAATCAGCCTTTGCGAGGAGCTTTCCAGATGCCTTGAAAGAAACGAGGTGTACTTATGACTGACTTTTACGAAGTCTGCTCCAGATGCGGTGGGAAGTGCTGCATCGATGCCAAACCTCCAATTACTGAAAGGAGGCTGAGGATTCTGCTGGATTCCGGAATAAGCTTAGAGCTTTTCGATTTTGAAGAATACACACATCCAAAGATGAAGGAAAACGGCTACTGCGTGTTTTTTGATGAGAAAGAGAAGAAATGCCTGATTCACAGCATCAAGCCCGAAACCTGCGTTGCAGGACCTTTCACCTTCGACCTGAGGGAGGGTAAAATTGATATATACCTCAAAAAGGAGTCAATATGCCCGATTGTAACGCTTCTCAGGCAAAACGAGGGGATTTACAGGAAGCAGTACGAAAGGGCTGTGGAAGCTATTAAGACTCTCGTTAAAGAACTCGATGAAAGGGCTTTGAGGAGGATTCTGGAGATTGACGAACCTGAAACTGAGAAGGTTGGTGAGTTTCCTTTGAGTTAGCTAAACACCGAACTCCTCCTCCAAAAATTTCTCAAGCTCCTTAACGAACCTTTCTGCCAGCCTGAAATACCTCTCAGCATCATCTTTTTTGTAAGCGTCAAGCGGATTCCAGACTCCTTTTGAGTAGTCTATCGGATACCTCGTTCTCAACCAGTGCTTCTCGAGCTCCACAGCTATTTCGTAAATTTCCTCAAGCTGGGGGTACAGAATGACGAACTCGTCGTAAAATAAGCCGGAAACTCTGTGCTCCTTGACCTATTCCCTTCAAAACAAGTGCTGCTTTAATGGCCTTTTCCACAGCCTGCTGACTGTGGTAGATACTGTCGGCAGGAACTATGTCCATCAGCACTTCAGCAGATTTTAAATCCGCTTTAGCTCTCTCAAGCCACAACCTTGCTTTTTCCAACATTTTCAGCCACCTCTCTCAAAAACTTGATGTAGAACTCCCCATAAATCGGTTTACACTCCTTTACGATTTGGGTGAAAAAAGGGTCTCCTTTATGAATCAGCTCCAGAGCGGTTCTCATGGTCAGAGCATGTATCTCAACCTTGCCCTTCTCAAACTTCTCCGCCTTATTTCTGCTCTCCTCATCCTTTGTTATTATCAGCAAATCATAATCAGAAAACTTTCCCGCTTTTCCCTTAGCCTGAGAGCCGAAAAGCGCTATCGCTTTCGGCTTAACTTCCCCGATTATTTCGTTAATTAGTTCTTTCTGCATAGTAATCCCTCACCCTTAAAATATTAAAATCAAATGGTTCAGCCTACCAGAGCCTGAATAATCTTTTGGTAAAGCTCAGGATTCTTGGCATCCTCGTAGCCGTGCATAATTGTGGGATTGTCGTTGACCTCTATAACGTAGTAACAGCCATTGACCTCTTTTATGTCCACTCCATACAGCCCGTCCCCTATGCTCTTCGCAGCCATCACCGCAGTTTTTCTCAGCTCTGTGGGAGCGTTTTTGACCTTAATTGCCCTCACGTCTCCCCACGTCTTCTTTCCCTCTACATTGTCGCAGACCTTCCAACCACCCTTCGGCATTAAGTACTTGCATACGTAGATTACCTCTCCTTTCAGCACTCCAACCCTCCAGTCGAATGCTGTGGGCAAGTATTCCTGCAGAATCAGAGCCTTGCTCCTCTTCATGAACCTCTTTGCTGTTTTAACCAGCTCCTGATAGCTGTTAGCCTTCTCCACATACAGAGAGAACCTCGAATTCGGACTTTTAACCACAACAGGGTATCCGAGCTGTTCAGCATAGCTCTCAAGGTTTTCAAAGTCGCCGTAGAAGAACAGGGTTTTTGGAATTCTGACGGAATTTTTCATGAGCCTTTTGTACATGTCTATCTTGTTGGAGCAGATTCTGATGCTCTCGGAATCGTCTATGACCTTCTTTCCCTTCTCCTCAGCCAGCCTTGACACAACGTAAGATACGAAGAGCGGGTCGGTTGTTGCTCTAATGAAAATTGAGTCGTAATCGTCAATCCTCGAAAGGATTTCCTTTCCAAGAACATCGAAGCTGTGGCCCATGCTTTCAGCGGTGGATTTGAAGATTTCCATGGCCTGTCTTTCCTCTTTGCTCTTGAAGTTGTAGCTTTCAGCGAAGCAGGCAATTTTCATAAAGCACCTCAAAAACGAGCCTTAGATTTATCTCACCCTTTTCGACGGGCATGAAGTAGAAGGGCTTTGCCATTCCGTCGGTAACGTCAACAAGAACCTTACCGAGCGGTATTCTGAGGCCTTTGAAAATTTTCTCCGCTATGAAATTGTACTCCTCCTTGTCAGCTCTCCAAAGGTAAAGGTTGAAGGAGTCGTATTTTTCGGATTTCACCTGCACCACTGGATAGCGGTTCATGCTTAACCTTTTGAAGGCTTTTGCATACTGATGGCTGGTTTTCACAACCTTTGCTGAGTTCTTGGAGAATGGGTTCAGTGGTAAAAGCACTCCTCGCTCGAATTTAGGTTCTGAGCGAATGCTGAACTCAGGCGTTTCCAGACCGAGCTTCCTCACGGCGTTCATGAAAAGAGGCGCTCTGTACGCATCGAGGGCGTTTTTGACGGGAGGAAAAACCTCACAGCCATTTTCTTCAGCATGCAGAGACACAAAATAGCCCTTTGTCAAAAATCTATAGTCGCCAAGCAAATTTAAAACGCTGTCAGCCACCTCTCGCCTTAAAAAATCATCCGGAGGCTCCAAATCCTCGCCGTCACCGACTAAAATCATGTTATTAAAGTCTTACACAGATGATATAAATCTTATCATCTGGTTATCGGTTCAGAATTTTTATACGAATGTCAAATAATTAATTTCCTAATTTTAATTTTATTATTTATCTCTTAATCAAAATTTTTATTCCAGATTTTAATTTTCGTGCAAAATATCGCTAAAAATGGCCTGATTTCGATTTAGTTACGTTTTGTGGAATTTTATCAGCATCTGGCAAATCAAATTAAAGCAATGCTTAAATACTCAGCGTATACTAAACCGTAAGGTGTACGGAAATGTTCGAGGCGATTAACGAAGGATTGGACGGGATTAAGGGAGTCTCAGAGCCCAGAAGCGAAACTCAGGTAATTTCTCCACCCAAATTGCTGCCGAGAAAAGTGTTCTTCACCAAAGGCGTTGGCAGGCACACCGACCCTCTGGTGAGCTTTGAACTCGCTCTGAGAGATGCGGGGATAGAGAAGTTCAACCTCGTCACTGTAAGCAGCATTTACCCACCTTACTGCGAGATTGTGGAAGCTGAAAAGGGATTGTCGGAGCTCTTTCCGGGACAGATAGTCTTCTGCGTGATGTCCAGAATGACAAGCAACGAGCAGGGGAAGAGGATTTTCGCCAGCGTTGGGGCTGCGATTCCTCCCGACCCCTCGCTAAACGGATATCTAACCGAATACCACGGATACTGCAATGGAGAGGATGCTGGAAGGCACGCGGAGGAGAGCGCGGCCTACATGCTTAAGACAGCTTTCGAAATAGAGCCTGCAAGGACGTTCAACATCACGGTTGAGGCTGATGTTGAGGACTGCACAACCGTTGTTGCCGCTGCCGTTTTCGTGATCTGAAATGAGGCCGACAGAGCCGATTGAGGTTTACGAGAAGACTTCGCAGAACTGCTTTCATCAATGGCAAGGACGGGATTTCAGGGGAGGAAGCTGGGAGAAGCCTTTGAAATCTGGACCGAAATGCTTCGGGAGGAGAACATAACGATTCTGATGGGGCTCAGCGGGGCTATGGTTCCTGCAGGGATGAGGAAGATAATCGCATGGCTCATAAGAAACCGCTACATTGACGTTCTGGTTTCCACGGGGGCGAATCTCTTCCACGACATCCACGAGGCGATGGGGTTCAGGCATTTTATGGGCAGCGAGCACGTAAACGATTGCAAGCTTTTTGAAGAGGGAATCGACAGGATTCACGACGTCTTTGCCTACGAAAAGGAGTTCAACGTAATTGACTACACTCTTGCAGAGATAATCTCAGAGATGAGTGGAGTTATGTCTTCAAGAGAATTCCTTGAGGAGATTGCAGGGAGACTCAACGTCAAGGACAGAAACTCCATTGTTATTGCAGCTTACGAGTCAAAAGTCCCGATATTCAGTCCGGCAATAGCTGACAGCTCCATCGGCATAGCTGCCGCCTTAGCCAAAAGAGAGGTGGTTATAGACACAATTAGGGACGTTGAAGAGCTCACTGAGATAGTGGTGAATTCAGAAAAAACAGGGGTCATTTATGTTGGTGGAGGAGTGCCGAAGAACTTCATCCAGCAGACCGAGGTTGTGGCGAGGCTTAAAGGCTACGACGTCAGAGGCCACGAATATGCCATTCAGATAACAACAGACGTCCCGCAGTTTGGAGGGCTGAGCGGCTGCACCTTTGAGGAGGGGGTCAGCTGGGGCAAGATAAGCGGCAAGGCCAAGAAGGTGCAGGTAAACTGCGATGCTACCATCGCTTTGCCAGTTCTGGCTCACGGGCTAATTGGAATTAGGAGGCAAAAGTATCCTATCTTTAACGGATTATGAGGTTAGCGTACGTTAAAAACCATGAGATTTACGGGGAAAAGCTGCTTGGATTAACGCTCAGAGAGAGGATAGAAAAGACTCTCCAGAGGGCAGGCTTTGATGTGAGATTTTTCGACGAACTCTCACTGGAAGAGGCTGAGGATTATTTAATTATTCTTGAGCCAGTTCTCATCCTTGAGAGAGACTTGCTGCTGGAAGGCAGGAAAATACTTGTTTCCGATGGTTTTACAGTAGGATACTTTTTTGGAGGGGATTTCAGGACTGTATTTGATGGTAACCTGCAATCGTCCATAGAAAAATACCTTTCTCTGAACAATCTGGAAAGTTACGAGATATGGGCTATCAAACTCTCCAACGACAACCTCAAGACAGCAGAAAAGCTCCTTCTGAGCTCCCTCATCAAGGCTAAAAGAACGGGATTGAAGCCAGCTTACTACGACGGGTGGATTGCAAGAGAAATCAACAGGAAAGTCTCCCTAAGGATTTCAAGGCTTCTCGCCGACACCAGCGTCACTCCCAACCAGATAACGGTGTTCTCCTTTTTCCTTTCCTTAGTAGGCTCAGCACTCTTTCTCCTCAATAGCTATCTCACAACTCTTCTGGCTGGAGTAATTATCCAGCTACACAGCATTATTGACGGCTGCGACGGGGAGATTGCAAGGCTCAAGTTCATGGAGTCCAAGTATGGTGCTTGGCTTGATGGCGTTCTCGACAGGTATTCTGATTTCATTATCGTTTTCTCCATAACCTACGTCCTCTCAGCATCCAATCCCGTTTACTGGATAATCGGCTTTCTCGCTGCCTTCGCCTCACTCATGATTGCTTACACGGGAGACAAGTTTGTTGCCGCCTACATGAGAACCTACAGCCCGGAAGGCTTTGCAATACCAATTACGAGGGACTTTCGCCTCCTCATAATCTTCGCATGCTCGGTTGTTAACCTTCCTTCCTTGGCACTCGTTATCATTGCCTTACTCGGAAACTTTGAGGCTTTGAGGAGGATTGTTGCACTCAGAAGTTACACGAACTAGCGAAGGTGTTATATTATTTCAACCAACTTTAATCGTGAAATACCGCTTTCCAAAGGGGATGCGCCCATCAACCTTAAGAGAGAGGGAGAGCTTCTACCGCTACGAGTTCAGCCTCGATAGGGTTGAGAAATGGCTTGGCTGGAGGGATATAGGCAACACCGCCTTTGCGGTAATCATCGGAAGGCACTCCGACATTTACCTCCCGGAATATGAGGACATAAAGAGAAAGGCTGTAATCATCGACGAGCACAAAGGTTTGGCGGATGTCCTCGACTACATTCTGCAGTATCTGCCTGAGGGGGTTTACTACGACCGCAACGTCTACTCAGACATTAAGCTGTGCGTTGAGAGAGGATGCGACTACAAAAACTGCTGGGGTTGTGAGAACTTTCTGGGACAGGAGCTTGCATTCGACATCGACCCTGAGAACGTTTCCTGCCCCTACCACGGAAGCATAGAGGACAAGATGAAGAGGGGGGAGGGGCTGAGCTTCTGCATGCTTGAGTTCAAAAAAGTGAGAAAGCTTACCTTAAGCCTTTACGACGAGCTCAGGGCTGAATACAAAAAGTTGAGAGTGGTTTTCTCAGGCAGGGGATTCCACATCCATGTTTTCGACAGAAAAGCGTTAAAGATGAGCAGAGAGGAGCGGGTGGAGCTGGCCAAAGCCTATTCACACTACGCCATTGACGAGTGGGTAACCAACGGAGAAATGAGGTTGATAAGGCTACCTTATTCCCTCAACGGGCTCGTTTCAAGGATTTGCTCCCCTCTAAGCATTGAAGAGCTTCCTGCTTTCGATCCACGCAACCACTCTATTCCTTCTTTTCTGCTTTCGTCTCCTCGCCGTAGTAGTAGAGCTTCTTCTTCTCGGCCTTAACCTCCTCCCCCTCGTAGTACTCCTTTTTCTTTTTCTCTTCCATGGTTCTACTAACAATAAATCGTTTAAAAAATTTGCTTTCGATAATCGAACGAAAAGATTAAATTTTATGTAGATTATAGTTAAGTGTCGGGAGGTGAGACCATCATAGATGCAAGCTGGTTGCTGGGACTGTCTGCCCTTGGTATTTACATCCACGCAGTGTTCCTGAGCATAACACTCGGCTTTCCGCTGGTGATAATTGGTCTGCTCTTGAAATACAGCAAATCTGGCGACGAGGACTACTTCAAAACTGCAAAGATTATGACTGCGGTTCTTGCCATAAACTTCGCCCTTGGTGCTGTGACGGGAACTCTTGTGGAGTTCGGTCTGGTTCAGGCGTGGCCCGGGACGATTCTCGCCATAGCGAGCTTTGCCTTTGCCCCCCTCGCCCTTGAGCTCCTCGCCTTTGCCAACGAAATCGCCACCCTTGTTCTCTTCATAGTGACTCTTGGCCGCATAAGAACTTCCTACAGCATTGCCATTCTCGCCGTTTACTGGATTTTTGCAGCCCTTTCAGGCGTTCTGATAATGAGCGTGAACTCGTGGCTTGTAGCTCCTTGGGGAACTGGACCCATTGCCAAGTCAATTTATCCCTTCATGCCTGAATTTGGCGGGCTTGCTGCAGATGCCCAGAAGCTTGTAATTCTGAAAATTCTGGCCATCGCTTCGGGAATGCCCATTCAGGCAATAATCCAGAATCCAGAGGTGGCAGGGAAGGTCGGAGTAATTCTAACAGACCCGTACGTTGCAATCTTTAACCCATTCGCAGCTATCTCCGCCCTTCATGCGCTCTTTGCAGCCTTCTCCGTTGGAGTTTCCATAGCCCTGCTTGCCTTCTCCCTCAGATATTACACAGGCGGTGAGAAAAGGAATTTGAAAGCGGCAAAAGTTGCTTCACTTGTAATTCTCGTGCTTTTCCTCATCCAGCCGACAATTCTGGGCCACTTCATGGGAGACGGAGTTGTGGAGATGAACCCAACAAAGTTTGCCATGATGGAAAATGCTAAGGAAACCTTCTACAATCCAATGATTGCCCTTGTTGCCTACGGCGACCCATCAAGGCCGATTGTTGGCTTTGATGAGTTTGAGAGGCAGTGCAACTCCCTAGGTGATGCAGAGCTTGGAGATTTGGCTGGACAGCTTGGGATAACCATGGATGCTGCTATCGCAACAGCCAAGCAGGTTGGGGTAAAGGTTGGCTCGGAAGAGATTCAGAATGCCTGGAATACGGAGCTGAGGCAGATATGCCTTGCCGACTTAAAGAAGGCTGAGAGCAGAATTGCTGTGGTTCACGCTGCCTACTACACCAAGATAGCCTTCGGCGTTATCGGCTTTGTGTCGGCCATAGCCCTCTTCGCCCACTTCAGGAAGCTTCCGCTGCTCTCTTCGCTGGTGGACAGAATTCTTGGCAGAAGAGCTATGTTGATTCTACCCATTGGAGTTTTCCTCGGGGCTGCGGTTCCATCAGTGTTGGGCTGGTACGTCAGGGAAGTGGGAAGGAAGCCGTGGACCGTTTACGGAATTCTATATCCTGAGGAGCTTGTAACGGTGGTGGGCTACGGGAGAAGCTTTGAGTTTGCGGTGTTCATGGGCGTAATAATAGCTGCCATTGCTGCCTTTGGTATGGTCTCGATGTATTTCGTTGCAACGAGAGGATACAGGTACCTCTTCAGAGGTGATGAGAATGAGTGAGGTGGGCTTTTTCGGGCTCGGTTTTGCTGTGCTGCTCCACATAATCTTCGTATCCATCACAATCGGCGTTGGCTGGATTGCTGCCTACTCTCGCCTTAAAGCCTATCTCAGCAACGACAGTTACCTCGAAATGTTCTCAAGGAAGGTCTTTAAGGTTATGGTGGTTTTGGAGCTCTTCTCAGGAGTTTGGGGGACGATAATCACGGTCTTTCTCGCAGGATTCTTCCCTACTTTAACAGCGCTTGCAACCAACGTCCTTTTTGTTCCGCTGCTCATCGCCCTGATATCAATCATGGTCAGAATTCCGAGCATAGGCATTTTCTGGTACACTTGGGGCAAGATACATCCCAGATACCACAGCTTCATTGGAATTGTGATGGCGGTGTCAGGCTTCACCATTCCCTTGGGATTCAGGGCCATTTTCTCTGAAATCACCGCACCCACTGCTGTTGCTGAATACCTCACAACCTCAGCCGTTTCTCCACTTGCAGCTTATGCAAACCCCTTCTTCTGGCTGCTTTACCTCCACACGCTCTTTGCTGTGATGTCAGTAGGAGGATTTGTTGTTGCATACCTGATGTCCCTCGAAGGAGACTCTGATGGGATAAGAGTGGGATATCTCTACGGTCTGGGTTTCCTTCTGATCCAGATTCCGATGGGTGTTATCTTCTGGGCTTCACTCCACGACTACTCTCCTTACATGTTCTCAAGCGTTACCTTTGGCTCCTTCGCCCCCGCTTTCGCCGCCAAAATAGCAGTGGTTACAGCCCTCCTCGTTCTCGGCATTCTGGGCTACATAAGGGAGAGCGCTTCTTACACAAAATACTCGCTGATTCTTGCCTTATCAGCGGTCTTTTTCGGAGAGCTGATGAACAGCGGAGCAAGGTATCCGTACATGGTGGTTACAGGCAGCGAAGGGATTCCCATTGCCGCCTTCTCCAATCTCTACATAGAGGTTCCAATGGTTGCAGTTTACGTAATCATGGCCTTCCTGCTCGTAAGCCTCGCCGTTTTCTTAACAGCAGCATTCTACGCCCTCTTCAAGAGGTATCTGACAGAAGTGCCGGAAAGCTAGCAAAATCGAAACCTTTATTTTTTAATTAAAATCAATTTAAAAGATGACGATAGATGATGTGCTCTCCCTTCTTGAAAAGGCCGAATCGGAAGACCTCAACCCTCGAACCGGAAGGCTTTTCGCCTACGTTTACGAGACCGGAGATGAGAACATAAGGAAGGTCGCTGAAAAAGCTCTGGTGCGCTTTGCTGAGAAAAACCTGCTTGACTTTACCGTTTTCAGAAGCGCGGTATTCTTTGAGAAGGAAGTGGTCGGGTTCGCCAGAAACCTGATGCACGGCGACGCTGCTGTTGGCTCCTTCACCTTTGGCGGGACGGAAAGCATAATGCTCGCCGTGAAGGCTGCCAGAGATTACTACAGGAAGAAAGAGGGAACGGCGGAGGTTCCTGAAATACTTGCACCAATCTCGATTCACCCAGCTTTTCTGAAAGCCGCTGACTATCTTGGCCTTAAAGTTGTCAGACTGCCGGTAAAGGATGCAAAGGGTGATGTTGATGCCTTTGCTGAGGCCGTCAGCGGTAAAACGGCACTAATTGCCTTGTCCGCACCCAACTGGCCTTTCGGAACCATTGACCCAGTAGAGGAGATTGCAGAAATTGCTGCAGAGAGAAACGTCCTCCTTCACGTCGATGCATGCCTCGGGGGCTTCATTCTGCCCTTCTTCGAGATGCTGGGAGAGAAAATACCGAAGTTCGATTTCAGGGTTGAGGGGGTTACCTCAATCTCTCTCGACGCGCACAAGTACGGCTACGCCCCAAAGGGAGCTTCTGTGGTGCTTTTCAGAGATGCTGAACTGAAAAAATGCTCCATGTTCGTTGATGTAACCTCTCCGGGCTACGTTTTTGTCAATCAAGCCGTGCTGTCTTCAAGACCTGAGGGGCCTTTAGCAGCAGCCTTTGCGGTGATTAAGTACCTGGGCGTCGAGGGCTACAAGGAGCTTGCCTCGAAAATTCTATCGGCGAGAGACAAAATTTACAGGGGGTTGAAGAGTCTAGGTTTCGAGAGCGTCGGAGAGGTTGAGAGCAGCGTTCTGGCGATGACAAATCCGGATGTTGACCTGATGGGCTTCGTAAACAACATGAAAAAGCTTGGCTGGCAGCTTCACCTTCAAAAGGGGCTGAAAGAGTACGACATCCCTGACAACATTCACCTCACGCTGAGCCCGGTTCACGACGGTGTTGCGGAGAAGTTCGTTGAAGATGCTGCGAAGGCTCTGGAGATGGAGCCGGAGTTGACACTAAGCAGATTTACGCAATGGCTGAAAGGGGGGAGTTTGCCGAAATCATAAAGGGCATAGAGGAGGGTAGAATAGACTCCAGCGTTATACCAATGCTGCTCGAATCCATTCCAGAAAAGGTGGCGGTTGAACTGATAAAGAACATCGTTGTAGAGTGGTTCAGATGAGGGCGCTGCTAACAGCGGGCTTTATCCTCATAGTTTTTGCCTCGCAGGCAGTCTGGGTTACATTCTCTCCGGTCCTCACTCTCGTTTCTGAAGAAATAAACGTCTCGGTCGAGCTTCTCGGCCTGCTGGCCGTAACTTACCCAATCTTTTTCCTTATCCTCACCATACCGAGCGGGTTGCTTCTCGACAGGGACTTCAAAAGGTGGTTTCTGTTCGGCAGCGTAGCGACCTTCTTCGCTGCAGCAGGAAGGCTTGTGAGCTTCAACTACTACTGGCTCCTTGTATGCCAGCTTTCAGGTGCTCTGGGGCAGCCTTTCCTGCTTAACGCCTTCGTTCCCTATGCATCGCAGCTTTACGAGGAAAGGAGGACGCTCGTAATCTCAGTTCTTAGCCTCTCCATGTATCTCGGAACTGTCTTCGCCCTCGCTGCGGGGCTCAAGCTCTACACCGCTGGAGGGCTAACTTTGCTCATACTTCCTTCTGCCGTGGTTGCAACCGCGGGAATAGTCTTAGTGCTAATAGCAGTGCGGGCGGTGAGGTTTACCAAAGCCGAAAGCTTTGCCGTTAAACAGTTCGGAGCGGTTTTGAAAAGAAAAGACCTCTGGATTATCGGAGCCATTCTTGGATTCGGCGTAGCTACCTTCGACAACCTCGCAACATGGCTGCAACCTGCTTTAAGAAGTGCTGGGCTGGAAAAGGTTGCTGGAGACGCCGTTGCTCTGGCGATAGTTCTCGGGTTGATTGGTGTCGCGGTTATTCCAGACAGAGTGGCAAGAGCGAATTTAAGGACAATCTACATGAGATCTATAACTCCGCTGATTGCTGCCTTCTTCGTCATTCTGGCATTTTCCTTAAACACCACGCTGCTCTTCGCCTTTCTCGGCATAAGCGGGCTGCTGATGCTCCCCGCCTACGCGATAATAATGGACTGGATAGGAAAGTTCTGCGATAGAGAGGTTCACGGCAGCGCCACCGGGTTTGTTGGATTGACCAGCAGAGCGATTTCAGTGGCCCTTACGCTGGGAGCCATGTACTTCATCAGCAGTGCAGAGCTTTACTTCACCTACCTAACCATTCCAATTACGGTTGCCTTCATCCTGACGCTGCTGCTCCCCAACGACCGTAAAAAGCCATCAATTTCAAAAGTGTTTTAAGTTGAATACGGGAGTGGCTTTCATGGAAATAGAGTGCCCCATCTGCGATGACGGAAAGCTCCACGAAGTTGAGGTTCTTGAGGAGAAAAAAGGGAAATTCAAGAGGAGGAATGCTGAGTTTGATGCTGAAGTTTACATTGTCGTCTGCAAGGATTGCGGGACTAAAGGAATCGTTAGGAGGGTTAGGCAGATAAACATGGAGAGCTATGAGTTTCCGCTTGAGGATTGATGACAGCGTTACTGCCGACCACGTCGTTTGCTGGGGAGTTACGGTAGCGCTGCTCAAAAAATCGCTTTTTGGCTCCACACCCGAGGAGCGGAAAAGGAGGGTCGAGGAGAAGATTTCGCAGGCTGTAGTGGAGCTCGGCCTTGAAGGTCTCTCCGACGAGTTCAGGGTTTCTATGCTTTCAGCCTGGGTTAGGTACTACGTTTTCAGAGTTGACGCCGGAGAAAAAACCTTCGTTCTTAATGTTCTTTCACCAAACTCTCCGGTGAAAAGCTTTAGGGACATCCTTGACCCACTGAGGGGACTTTTTGAGAAATTCAGGGAGAACATTGCGGTTCCCGTTGCGTACACGGACGAGTTCATGCTGCAGGAGTGGATTAACGGTCTTCCGCTTTCCGAGCTGAGGGACGGAGACGTAATGAGGAGCGATGAGAAAAGCCGGAGAATAATCGAGGAGTCCATCTACCTGACGGCGAGACTCCTCTACAGGCTCTGGAAGGAGGGATTCGTTTACTCCCCCTGGGAGGATTACGAGGCTATGTACTGCGACGGAAAAATAGTCTTGCTCGACGTCACGAGGTTTGAGAAGAAGCCGAGCAACGAGAGCTTTCTGCAGCATTACTATGGTGCGCCCTTCTGCCCACCTGACGTTCTCAAAGACCCTAAAAGTCCTGTAAACCGGCTTTACTTCAGGGGAACAAGCGAGAGGGACTACTTCGGTGTGGAAAGGGAAAAATACGAGGAGCTGTTTTTGAAGGGGATAAGGGACGAGTGCGGAAGTGAGCAGGAGTTCAAAATATTGCTGGGGGATTGTGAGGCGGTGGAACGCATAAAAAGGGTTTGATATTTTGACGCAAAACCTATACTCTACCCAACTACCACCATGTAAAATGCCTAAGACTTTTGGAAAACTAACGAAGGATATTAGGGTGCTAGTGAGATGTTATTGTGGTGGGAATGAGTTCAGAAATGAACATACCCCCTCCAACACGACCTATAGAGATGTTATTCGAACCTCCTTACGGTTGGAGTTCCAAAATCAGCCGTATCAGCAGATTTATAAACCATAATTCTGTCAAAATATCCTTCTGCATAAGTGTCTTCAAGTGGATTCGAGCCAAGGTATATTACAGAATCATTTAAATTAAAGTCAAAATTTAATTTTTTGGAAACTCTTATACCGTTTATCTCCAGCCAAATTTCATCTTTACTCGTGTCCCACATAATTTTTATGTTGTTCCAGTTATCGCTAAATGCCTCATCAAACCATTTTACGGATTTCAACTGAATGTAAACTCCAGAGATTTTGTTTTTTGACTTTATAATATAAAAAATCTCTCCTTCGCGTTCGAATAGATTTATCTGTGCATCATCCCCATCTATAAACAAAATTGCGTGTGTCCCTTTGGAATCCATCCAATTAGACCTAAATTTCAAGTCCACTATATATCCATGATCTGTTAAGTTTAGTTTTGTGGCCATAACGACACACTTATCTATTCTAACAGCTCCATCTTTTACGATCGGTTTCTTGAAATCCTTGCATTTGAAATAAATTTCATAATTTTTAAGGCTCTCGTTTATCTCATCCAAGATCTCTTTCTTGAGTTGGTCATAATCCTGAGGAAAAAGTACTAATGTAAAAAAATAAGCTGCTATTGTCAAAACTGCAGCTAATATAGACAATATAGAGAAGGTATCCCAAGATTCGATGTAATTTAGTCTCTTCAAAACAATTAAAATGCCAAAAGTAACTACAAAGGTAGCTATGGCTATTAACCTTGTGTCCACGATTAGTATCAAGTTGTTTCACTATTAATCACTTTCGGAGAACATTACCAATACTCAAAATTCTCCTCATCCCTTGTGTTCAATGTAAAATATCTATCCCCACTCGTCCCATCGATTGATAAAAAGTGGATGACGATCGGCATGAAATAATCCATACCCTTAAGTCGATAAAAATATCTGAAAACCCTCGTAAGCTTGAGGTTGGTTTTACAATTTGGAAAATTTGTAGGTTAGTGCACATATATCAGATATTGCAAGCTCTCTTTGTTACAATTACAAATCCTCATATATTCAATGGTTCCGCGGCTCTCAGTTTTTGATGGTCGATTGTCAAGAAGAGCGGATTACTTACTCCATCCCCTCGACAAAAGCCCTTACGTTCTTCCCCAGCACCGAGTGGTTGTAGCCGCCCTCAAGCACGGCAAACCTCCTGCCCTCGCACTTTTCTTCAGCATACTCCTTGATTATTCTGCCAATCTCTCTGTAATCTTCAGTTTCAAGAATTCCTCCCCAATCATCCTTGTGTCGGTCGAAGCCCGCTGAGACGGCAACTATGTCGTATTCGTTCTCCTTCAGGAACTGCTCTATGCCGGCTATGTCCGCACCCTTCATGTGGTGGTACTTGACCTCCTCCACACCTGCAAAGGCGTTTGCAGTTCCGTCTCCAAAGTGCAAGTCGAAGTCCACGATTACGGCCTTCTTAATCCTCCCCTCCACCAGCAGCTTCTTGACCGCAATGGCTATGTTGTTGAAGTAGCAGAATCCCCAGCTGCTGTCCGGGCTTGCGTGATGCCCTGGAGGGCGTATGGCTCCAAAGGCAGGCTCGTTAAAGGCTATTTCCGACGCAAGAATCGCTCCGCCAACGGCGAGAACCGCAACTTCATAAATCTCAGGCTCGCTTTTGACGTACATGTAGTGCTCCCTCGTGTGAACGAGAGTATGTCCTCTATCTTTGCCGGTTCCGGCTCAACGACCTCGTAATCCCTCAGCTCCTCCATAATAGCCTCCATCCTCCCAGCCTCCGCTGCGGGGTCGGAGGTGTAGACGGTGTAGAACTTCGGGTGAAAAACGATCTTCATGAGAGAATGTTTGCACAAAATTCTTTAAGTTTTTCCCGTAGTCTAATCGATGATTGCATCAGCACCCGGAAAGATAATTCTGTTCGGCGAGCATGCGGTGGTTTACGGTAGGCATGCGGTGGTGTCAGCGATTAACCTTAGATGCAGAGTGTCGGTGAGAAAATCTGACAGGTTTCTGATTAGGTCTTCGTTAGGAGAGAGCGGGCTGGACTATCAAAGGCATCCCTACGTCGTGCAGGCTGTTAAGAGGTTTGGGGAGCTTAGAAATATTCCGGGTGCTGAAATTGAGATTGAGAGCGAAATACCGATTGGCTCTGGGCTGGGCAGCTCTGCGGCGGTGATTGTTGCCACAATAGCTGCTCTGAATGCAGAGTTCGATGGGGATATGGATAAAGAGGCCATCTTCCAGATGGCGAAGCAGGTTGAGATTGACGTTCAGGGAAGGGCGAGCGGAATAGACCCGTTCATATCCACCTTTGGAGGTTCGTGGCTTTTCCCTGAGCGTAGAAAGGTCGAGATGCCGTTCAAGTTCTTCGTTATCAACTTTGGCAGCAGGTCAACGGCTGAGATGGTCGCAAAAGTTGCTGAGCTGAGAGAGAGGCATCCTGAGGTTGTGGATAAAATATTTGACGCTATCGACGCAATCTCCCTTGAGGCGAGCGATGTTGGCAGCGCTGAAAGACTTGAGGAGCTCATAGCCATAAACCAGTCGCTTCTGAGGGCGATAGGGGTGAGCAATCCCGAAATCGACAGAACCATTGCAGAGCTCGAAAGGATGGGTTTGAATGCGAAAATAACTGGAGCGGGTGGTGGGGGGTGTATATTCGGCCTGTTCAAGGGAGAGAAGCCGAAAGGGAGCTTCATAGTCGAGCCCGAAAAGGAGGGTGTCAGAATTGAAGAGTGACGTTACCATTCTGAAGATAGGGGGTTCGGTGATAACAGACAAGAGCAGGGGGGCCTTTGAAAAGCTGAAAGAGAGGGAGCTTAGGGAAGTCTGCAGAGCAATTTCGGAGAAATGGAGAAACCTGATTGTCGTGCACGGTGCAGGCTCGTTCGGGCATCCCCACGTAAAAAAATTCGGTTTAAGCCCTCTTGGAGCCTCAAAGGTTCATCTCGGGTGCCTCAGATTGAGTGAGAGATTCTGCTCCGTCCTCACCGAGTTCGAAGTTCCCGCCTACCCCATCCATCCCTTTCTGGCGTACAGCGTTGAGATTGTTGATAAAGCCATGAAAAGCGGTTTTCTTCCCGTTCTCCACGGGGATGTGGTGATGGCGGAGAAGATAGAAGTTCTCTCGGGGGACGACATTGTTGCGCACCTCGCAGAGGCTTTTAAAGCTGAGAAGATCGGGTTCGCCACCGACGTTGAGGGTGTTTACGATTTTAACGGCAATGTTATCGATAGGCTTGACAGAAGCCTCCTTGAGGAAATGATTGCCAAGGGTGGAGTGGCAAAGGGAAAGGAGGATGTGACAGGAGGTATGCTGAGAAAGCTTCAGAAGCTTTATGAGATGGGGCACGGGTGTAAGGCTTACGTTTTCAAAGGCAACTACGAAAACTTGAAGAAGTTCTTACAGGGAGAGAAGGTTGGAACGGAGGTGATAATCTGAGCACTTCGAAGAGGAAGATTGACCACCTGAAAATCTGCCTCGAAGAGGAGGTTGAGTCAGGATACACGGGACTTGAAGACGTGATGCTGATTCACAAGGCTCTTCCCGAGGTCGATTACTGGAAGATTGACACAGAAATCGAGTTTTTTGGGAAAAAGCTTTCGTTTCCCCTCCTCATCGCCTCTATGACCGGTGGGCATCCCGAAACGAAGGAAATCAACGCCCGTTTGGGTGAAGCGGTGGAGGAGGCCGGGATAGGCATGGGTGTCGGAAGTCAGAGGGCGGCGATAGAGGATGAGAGCCTTGCGGACAGCTTTACTGTTGTAAGGGAGAAGGCTCCGAATGCGTTTGTCTATGCGAACATTGGAATGCCTCAGGTTATAGAGAGGGGGGTTGAGATTGTTGACAGGGCTGTGGAGATGATTGATGCCGATGCGGTTGCGATTCACCTCAACTACCTTCAGGAGGCAATTCAGCCGGAGGGTGATTTGAACGCGGAAAAGGGCCTGGAGGTCCTGGAAGAGGTATGCAGATCCGTGAAGGTTCCGGTTATCGCAAAGGAAACGGGAGCGGGGATAAGCAGAGAGGTTGCAGTAATGCTGAAGAGGGCGGGCGTTTCAGCGATAGACGTTGGAGGTAAGGGTGGAACGACGTTCAGCGGCGTTGAAGTTTACAGGGTTAACGATGAGGTCTCCAAGTCGGTGGGTATTGACTTCTGGGACTGGGGATTGCCAACAGCCTTCAGCATCGTTGATTGCAGGGGAATTCTGCCCGTCATCGCCACGGGCGGACTGAGGAGCGGCCTTGACGTGGCGAAGTCCATAGCAATCGGGGCCGAGTTGGGAAGCGCGGCCTTGCCCTTCCTCAGGGCAGCGGTTGAGAGTGCTGAGAAGGTAAGGGAGGAAATCGAGTACTTCAGGAGGGGATTAAAAACGGCAATGTTTTTAACGGGCTGCAAAAACGTTGAGGAGCTAAAGGGCCTAAAAGTTTTCGTTTCGGGAAGGTTGAAAGAGTGGATCGATTTCAGAGGTTGATTGCCATGCTGAAGGAGGAAATAGCGAAAAGGGCCGAAATAATCAACAAAGCCATTGAAGAGCTTCTGCCCGAAAGGGAGCCGATTGGACTCTACAAAGCCGCAAGGCATCTGATCAAAGCAGGTGGCAAGAGGCTAAGGCCTGTAATAAGCCTCTTAGCAGTCGAAGCCCTTGGGAAAGACTACAGAAAGATTATCCCGGCTGCTGTCAGCATTGAAACAATCCACAACTTCACCCTCGTGCATGACGACATAATGGACAGGGACGAGATGAGGAGGGGAGTTCCGACGGTACACAGGGTTTATGGGGAAGCGACGGCCATTTTAGCAGGCGACACACTCTTTGCTGAAGCCTTCAAGCTGCTGACAAAGTGCGATGTTGAGAGCGAGGGAATCAGAAAAGCTACAGAAATGCTTTCGGACGTTTGCATAAAAATATGCGAGGGGCAGTACTACGACATGAGCTTTGAGAAAAAGGAGAGCGTTTCCGAGGAGGAGTATCTCAGGATGGTCGAGCTGAAGACCGGAGTGCTGATTGCAGCTTCTGCAGCATTACCTGCGGTGCTTTTTGGGGAGAGCGAGGAAATTGTAAAGGCGCTGTGGGACTACGGAGTTCTTAGCGGTATTGGCTTCCAGATCCAGGACGACCTGCTTGACCTGACTGAGGAGACCGGAAAGGACTGGGGAAGCGACCTGCTTAAAGG
This sequence comes from Archaeoglobus fulgidus DSM 4304, assembly GCF_000008665.1. Lineage (NCBI taxonomy): Archaea > Methanobacteriati > Methanobacteriota > Archaeoglobi > Archaeoglobales > Archaeoglobaceae > Archaeoglobus > Archaeoglobus fulgidus. Next base: position 2,047,336 of record NC_000917.1, on the reverse strand, counting down.
GAAGAAAACCCTGATTGTCATAAAGGCGTTCGAAAAGGGAGTGAAGCTAAAGACGTTTGGAAAGGAAAAGGCGGACGTCTCTGAGATTAGAGATGATATCGAAAAGTTAAGAGAGTGTGGTGCGATTGATTACGCTGCCAGCATGGCAAGAAAGATGGCTGAAGAGGCGAAAAGAAAGCTCGAAGTTCTGCCTGAAAGCAAAGCCAAGGAAACACTGCTGGAACTTACCGACTTCTTGGTTACAAGAAAAAAGTGAAGAGCGGCGAATTAAATGCTAAAATTGGAATAATCCTCAATTGAAGGGGGGCACATAACCTTTAAATATCCTTACAGGCTTGCTTCCTCTTAGACGGTGATGTTATGACGTTCAAGCATATCGTGAGAATTGCCGATACGGATCTGGACGGGAACAAGAGTCTCATGTTCGCTCTCACAGGGATAAAGGGGATTGGGCTCAGAGCGGCGAGATGTATAGTCAACGAGCTCGGAGTGGACGGAAGGGCGAAGCTCGGAGAGCTCGACGACGAGACGATCGAGAAGGTTAAGAAATTTGTTGAGGAGGAAATCGAATCGCTCCCGTCGTGGCTACTGAACAGAAGAAAGGACCCCTACTCCGGCCAGGACCTTCACCTTCTGTCGAAGGATGTTGACTTCGCCAGAATGCTGGACATAGAGAGACTGATTAAGATGAAGGCCTATCGCGGCGTCAGGCATGCGAGGGGCAAGAAGGTCAGAGGTCAGAGAACGAGGTCAACTGGAAGGAAGGGCAGAACAGTCGGTGTTGTTAGGAGGAAGAGGTGATTTAGATGGGCGATCCAAAGCGACACAGAAAGAAGTACACAACTCCAACTCATCCCTGGGATAAGGCCAGACTTGAGAAGGAGATGCAGCTGGTGATAAAATACGGTCTCAGGAACAAGAGAGAGCTCTGGAGATTCCAGAATATTCTGAGGAAGTACAGGAGAGTTGCCCGAGACCTCCTCGCTGAAATTGGGCTTCCGGGCAAGGAAGGTGAGATTGCAAAGGCAAAAGCCCAGACGGTCATCAAGAAGCTTAACAAGATGGGCATACTGCCTGAAAACGCAACTCTCGACGACATCCTGAACCTCAGCGTTGAGGACTTCCTTGAGAGGAGGCTTCAGACGATGGTTTACAGGCAGGGCCTGGCAAGGACCATAAAGCAGGCGAGGCAGTTCATAACTCACGGTCACATCGCTGTTGACGGAAGGAGAGTCACCTCTCCAAGCTTTATCGTAACCAAAGAGCTTGAGAGCAAAATTTCCTTCTACAGGAATTCTCCTCTTGCAAAGACTGAGGTGGTCTGATGGCCGAGAAGAAGAAGGGAGGAAGGTGGGGGATAGCTCACATCTACTCGTCATACAACAACACGATTATCACGATTACAGACATAACCGGAGCGGAGATAATTGCAAGAGTAAGCGGCGGAATGATCGTCAAGGCCGACAGAGATGAGGGCAACCCTTACACCGCAATGCAGGCGGCACTTAGGGCTGCAGCGATAGCGAAGGAAAAGGGAATTGACGGTGTGCACATAAAGGTTAGGGCTCCGGGAGGAAACAAGCACACAACTCCCGGCCCTGGGGCGCAGGCGGCGATAAGAGCCCTTGCAAGGGCAGGGCTTAAGATAGGAAGAATTGAAGACGTTACGCCAATTCCGCACGACGGAACGAGACCTCCGGGAGGTAAGAGAGGCAGGAGAGTCTGATGATGCCAGAAATTGAAATTCTGGAAGAAAAGGATTTTAAAATTAAATTTATTTTGAAAAACGCTTCTCCAGCGCTTGCAAACTCCTTCAGAAGAGCGATGAAGGCAGAAGTTCCGGCAATGGCAGTTGATTACGTTGACATCTACCTCAACTCAAGCTACTTCTACGACGAGGTTATAGCTCACAGACTGGCGATGCTTCCCATAAAAACCTACCTCGACAGGTTCAACATGCAGAGCGAATGCTCTTGCGGTGGAGAGGGGTGTCCCAACTGCCAGATATCCTTCAGGCTTAACGTCGAGGGACCAAAGGTTGTTTACTCAGGAGATTTCATCAGCGATGACCCGGATGTCGTTTTCGCTATAGACAACATCCCGGTTCTGGAGCTTTTTGAGGGTCAGCAGTTGATGCTTGAGGCTGTTGCGAGGCTGGGCACGGGGAGAGAGCACGCAAAGTTCCAGCCCGTCTCTGTGTGCGTTTACAAGATAATACCGGAAATTGTTGTTAACGAGAACTGCAACGGTTGTGGAGACTGCATCGAAGCCTGCCCGAGAAACGTTTTCGAGAAGGATGGAGATAAGGTCAGAGTTAAGAATGTTATGGCCTGCTCGATGTGCGGGGAGTGCGTAGAGGTCTGTGAGATGAACGCCATCAGCGTGAACGAAACGAACAACTTCCTTTTCACGGTTGAGGGAACGGGTGCGCTGCCGGTCAGGGAAGTTATGAAAAAAGCCCTCGAAATCCTGAGAAGCAAGGCCGAGGAAATGAACAAAATAATTGAAGAGATCCAGTAAAAAATTAGGGGATGTCCAGCTCCTTCAATTTCTCTTTTGTCGGAACTCCGTTCTCCCAGCCTCTTAGCTGATAGTACTCCTCCTTCATCCTGTCCAGCTCAACGACCTGTCCCTTGGCTGGCCCCTCCTTAAGCGGTTCGGTTAGCAAGCGCTTCGGAAGTGTGTCATCCTTGCCGTCGAAGCCGTACTTGTTGAGTATAACTCTCTCGAGGTTGTAAATTCTCTCTCCAATTTTCATTATCTCGTCAGCGTTCAAATCCCATCCTGTGATGTGGGAGAGCAGCACCGCATAGTCCTCTGCACCGAGAGCGAAGGTCGTGAAGAGGCAGTTCACCGCGGAGTTCACCACACAGGTGAAGTCCTGGAAGGCCTTAACCCATGCGGCCTTTCCTTCGTAGGTGAGTGGGTCGATTTTCTCAGGCAGCCCCACAATTTCCGGCGAGACCGTGTAGCCGGTAACGTGGCAACCTCCTCTGTTTGCGGTTGCGTAGTTCAGTCCTATGCCCTTTATGCCTCTTGGGTCGTAGGCAGGCATCTCAAGTCCCTTAACGCTCATCGAAAGCTCAGGTGCGCCGAAGATCTCTGCCAACCTTTTGCTGCCCAAAGCCAGGTACTTCCCTATACCAGTCTTGTACGCAGTTCTCCACACAGCCTCAACCATCGCCGCATCGCTGCCGAAGGACAAATCGAGTCCCTGAAGGTCCTCGTCCTTTATGTAGCCCTTCTCGTAAAGCTCCATCGCACAGGCAATTGTTGAACCCATTGAGATTGTGTCTATGCCAAGCTCGTCGCAGAAGTGGTTGGCCTTGATAACCGCCTCAAGGTTTATCACTGCAGTATCGTTACCGAGAGCCCAAATTGACTCGTACTCAGGCCCTTCAGTGTTGAGGACCTTGAACGGACCGGTCTTAACCTCCGTCGCCCTTCCGCACCCTATGCTGCAGCCCCAGCATGCGACCCTCTTCCTCAGGTACTTCGCCTCCAGTGTTTCTCCGCTGATTTCATCCGCCTTCTCGTTGTACGCCTCCTGCCAGTTCTTGTAGGGCAACGCTCCGGCGTTGTTTATCACGTTAACCAGCACCGCTGTTCCGTACTTCGGCAGACCCTCTCCCGTTACCGGGTTCTGCTTGATCTTGTCCAGCATTTCCTTTGATGCAGCCTTGAACTCGTCGGGCTTGGCTATTTCCGGCCTCTCCGAGCCTTTGACGACGATCGCCTTTAGCTTCTTCGAGCCCATAACGGCTCCAACTCCCGTTCTCCCTGCAGCTCTGTGCTCTTCGTTTATTATGCAGGCAATATGGACTAGATTCTCTCCCGCGGGACCGATGCATGCGACGCTGCAGTTTCCTCCAGCTCTCTTTGTGAGAATTCTCGTGGTGTCGAAGGTGTTTTTGCCCCAAAGGTCCTTTGCGCACTTTATCTCTGCAGAACCATCAATTACCTCGAGGTAAACGGGCTCCTCGCTTTTGCCCTCCACAATAATCATGTCGTAGCCCGCAAACTTCATGTACGGTCCAAATCTGCCACCGCTGTTTGCGGAGCCAATCCCTCCGGTTAGCGGGCTTCTGAGAGTCATGACGTGGTACCTTCCCGGTTCTGGAAAGCCTATAACACCCGTCGCAGGGCCAGTAGCGAAAATCAGAACGTTCTCCTCCCCGAGCGGGTCGATGTCCTCTGGGGCGATTCCGAGCCTCTCGTACTCGGTGAGGTAGTCGTAAAGAAGTCTTACTGCATATCCCTTCCCGCCAAGGTATTTTCTGGCTATTTCCTCATCAATCGGGAGCTCCTTTATGCTCCCCTCGCTCAAATTCACCTTCAAAATTTTGCCCATATAACCTCCTGCCATAAAATCACCAATACCATTTGATTTGAAAAAATATATAATTTCCGATATGTACAGCTGTGCTTATCGCTATGAAATGAGAATTACGGCGATGGAGAGGAGCATCAGGATTATTGCCAGAAGGAGGGAGAGGAAGGCGTACTTGCTATCGCCGAATACGATTGGTATGGGCCCTATCAGAACGACCCCTCCTCCTTTCACTTCCCTTTTTGGCTCATCCGATTTCCGGCGTTCTGAGATTCTCCTTCTCTCGTATTCTCTCTCATCCTCTTCCTCATCCTCCCATTCTTCGATCCAGAATGGCTCTCTTAAGCCCGAAATGATCAGATAAATCCCAAGAAGGATTATGATGAGGGAAAGCAAGGCCAGCATGCTACCACCTCATCAGCAGGGGCAGAAGAATTAGAATTAAAGCTACAAATACCATAAGAACGGCAATGTCAGGTGATGAGCCGAAAACGATGGGGAATGGACCGATAATTACCACTCCTCCGTACTCCACGTTCTCAGCACTGCTCAATGCGAGCAGGGTGAGACCGAGCATTACCACGGCAAAACCTATCATAACTTTGAAAGGGTTCATGGTTATCTCTATACCTGAATGAATAAATTTTGTTTGCTCCCTCAAACCCAAACTCCGTAAATCTCCCTCCCGCACTTGGGGCAGCATCCGCTCCGAATTCTGTTATCGACAGTGGAGAAGGAATACCTTCTTATTAAAAGCTCCCCACAGTCGGGACAGTGTGTGTTCTCAAACCTGTGCCCCGGGACGTTGCCGATGTACGCGAACTCGGCTCCCTCCTTATACGCATGCTTCACCGCCCACTCCAGGAACTCAATCCTCGTCGGAGGTGCTGTGAACCTGTATGCGGGGAAATAGCGCGTGAAGTGGATTGGAATGCTGCTACCAGCTCTCCTCAGGTGCTCCCGAACGATTTCCCTAACCACCTCCTCATCCACCACGTTGGAGACGAGCAGGCAAACGACCTCTACATGTATTCCCAGTTTGGTGGCTTTCTCGATCACCCTCCAAACATACTCAACTTCTGCATTGCAGTAATCCCTGTAAACCCTCTCATCCCCCTTTACGTCAATGTTTATAGCATCAAGTCCAGCATTTTTCAAATTTTTCAACGCTAAAATCGACATGTAGCCGTTGCTGACCATCGTGTTCTTCAGCCCCTTCTCCCTTGCAAGCCTGAAAACGTCAAGAAGGTATTCGTAAAGCAGGGTCGGCTCGTTCAGGCTTGCGCAGGTACTTTTATCCCCCATAATCAGCGCCAAATCAACCACCTCTTCGGGGCTCGTCTCCCTCAGCGCTTCCGGAGGGGTTGCTTTGGAAATGCTCCAGTTCTGGCACCAGGGGCAGTCAAAGTTGCACGAGTACGTCGAGAAGGTCATGCTGGTGGAGCCGGGGAGGAAGTGAAAGAACGGCTTAATCTCGATCGGTCTGCTTTCGAGGTGGCTGAGTTTGCCGTAGGTTGTGGTAAAAATTTTCCCCCCTTCGTTTCTCCTCACCCTGCAGTGTCCCTCCTCTCCATCCCCCAGCTTGCAGAATCTCCAGCATAGCTGGCAAACCACTTTGTCCCCAACTCTACTGTAAAGGGATGCCTCCACAAAACTTCTTATCAGCAAACTATTTTAATTTGCCTTAAACATTAGAGCGATGGAGTCTCTGGACGACATAGTCCGGGAAATCATGAGCTGCAGGAAATGCGACCTCCACAAAACGAAAACGAACTACGTTCCTGGAGTGGGAAATGAGAAGGCCGAAATCGTTTTTGTGGGAGAAGCTCCCGGCAGAGATGAGGACTTAAAGGGGGAGCCGTTTGTCGGTGCTGCCGGAAAGCTTCTGACGGAGATGCTGGCTTCAATCGGCTTGAGGAGGGAGGACGTTTACATAACCAACGTGCTCAAGTGCCGACCCCCCAACAACCGCGACCCAACTCCGGAGGAGGTTGAAAAGTGCGGAGATTACCTTGTGAGGCAGCTTGAAGCAATCAGACCGAACGTAATCGTCTGTCTCGGGCGGTTTGCGGCTCAGTTCATCTTCAACCTTTTCGACCTCGAATTCACGACGATTTCCAGAGTAAAGGGCAAGGTTTACGAGGTGGAGAGGTGGGGCAAAAAGGTGAAGGTTATCGCAATTTACCATCCCGCAGCCGTTCTCTACCGACCTCAGCTAAGGGAGGAGTACGAGAGCGACTTCAAGAAGATCGGCGAGCTGTGCGGAAAAAAGCAGCCCACGCTCTTTGATTACCTATGATTGAATCCGCCGTCGGCAAGGCAGCTTACTCCACAGCAGCATTCCTAATCAAAAGCCTTCCTGTCGTCGTAATAGCCATTTACGCGGTGAGCTACTCTATAAAGAAGGGATACCTTGAGAGATTCGCCCTTTTCCTCCAGCCAGCTTTAAGAAAATTCGGCGTGAGCGAGTTCGCGGTGATAAGCTTCGCCACCTGCTTCGTCAGCCCGACAGCAAGCTACTCAATGCTCTCCCAGGCTTGGAGGGAGAAAAAGGTTGATGATAGAGAGGTCATTGCCATATCCTTTCTAAACTCCTTTCCAAGCGTTTTCAGCCACCTGTACGCTTACTTCATCCCCTTCGTTATCCCAGTTCTGGGATTTGCCGGAGTGGTTTACACCGCAGTGAGATTTGCGGTTGCTGCGATTAAATCGCTCATAGGATTGCTTTTGTCGAGAAGCCGGAAAAACAGCGATACGAGCGCTCCAGAGCTAAGTCCCCTCTCTGTTTCCCAGAACGTGGTTAGAATAGGCGCAGTTATGGCTGCAACATACTTCATAGTCTCCTTGCTCTCCCAGCTTGGTGTGTTCGACCTTATGGCCGAATCCCTGAAGTTTCTGCCCTTTAGGGCGGAGGCTGTCACAATTGCCATCGTTGAGTTCTTCAACATACGCTCCGCAGTTGTCACAGCAGCGAGCTTCATTGATGCGGGCTTGGAGTGGAAGTGGGCGGTTATCGGGCTGATTCTCGGAAACGTCATTAGCTTCTCAACGAGGTCGGTCAAGCACTCGCTCCCGATGCACCTCTCCCTTTTTGGCGGGTTTGGTGTAAAAATTGTTCTACTAAATTCCATTGTAACGCTAATTCTCGATATATTTTTTGTAGTTCTACTGCTACTCGTTTGAAACATTATCACCATAACAATCTTTCACAAAAAATAGCGTAAAATTAATAAAATCTTTTGTATTGTGTGTTCCGGTGATAAAATGGAGATGGAGTTGAGTCAGGAGCACAGGCTCTTTAGAGACAGCTTGAGGGAATTTCTGGCGAAGGAAGTTGAGCCGATCGCGGACGAGAGGGACAGGAAAGGTCCTTTGTCGAAGGGAGAGGTTCTTGAGTTCTTCGCTAAGTTCAGGAAGCTCGGCATCGGCTACGATCCTGAAAGCCTCTCCGTTTACTTCGAAGACCCATTCTACTACGGAATCGCAAGCGAGGAGATAAGCAGGGTCTGGGCGAGCCTGAATGTTGTTCTCGGCATGTCATTCCCCGTTGTTTTCGTGAACCTCGCCTCAGACCAGACAAAGGATGCCATGATGCCAAAGCTGGAGAAAAACCAGCTAATAGGTTGTCTTGCAGCGACGGAGCCTGAAGCGGGTAGCGACACGACCAAGCTGAAAACTACAGCAGAGCTTGACGGTGATGAGTGGGTTCTGAACGGAACAAAAACCTGGATAAGCAACGCAACAGTTGCTGATGTTGCTTTAGTTGTTGCAACAAACAGGGAGATGAGAATGCAGGACATGTTCCTCGTTGACCAGGTGAACTCCCCCTTCGAGACTAGCGAACTCCACAAGCTCGGATGGAGAGCAGCGCCGACAGGGGAGATTTATCTGAGAAACTGCAGGGTTCCAAAAGACAACGCTTTGAGCGTAATGATTCAGAAAGCTCTCAGTTCGGGAGGCATGGTTGAGGCATTGCCCATAGCGGCATCAATCTCGAAGCTCTACGCCTACATGTCTCCGCTGAGCGCGGTGTTCTGCCTTATGCGCTCCGGAATGGCTTTGATGGCAACCGGTATTTCTCAAGCCGCGCTCGACGCATCAATTGCCTATGCAAGACAGAGAAAGGCCTTTGGAAAGCCAATAGGAAAGTTCCAGCTTATTCAGGACATGCTCTACAAGATGGCTGCAATCACCGAATCATCAAGGTTGCTGGGCTATAAGGCTCTCTACATGATTCAGAAAGGAGACCCAAAGGCGAGATACATGTCCTCTCTGGCAAAGGGCTACGCGTGCGAGGGTTGTGTGGAGGTTACCTACAACGCCATTCAGATTCACGGCGGGCTTGGGTTGAGCGATGAGTATCCGCTGGAGCGCTACTTCAGAGATGCGAGGGTGATGACGATCCCAGACGGCACAACGGAGATTCAGAAGCTCATAGTGGGAAGAGAGTTGCTCGGAAAAGGGTTCTCAGCCTACACTTAAAATTTTTCCGATCAAGGATGTTTTTTAAACTTTTTAAATACTCCACAAGGTTATATGCGCAAGTGCTTACTAGCCCTCCTGGTAGCCGTATCCTTAACCTTTGCTCTCTCCTACTGGTGGCATTATATGGAAATGAAAAGCGTTGCCTCATACATGTACACTAAATTCGAGCTTAGCAGGTGGGAGCTGGAAAGCATGGGAGAAACTTTTGACTACAAATCTGGATGTGCTAAAGCAGTTTGACAGTGTGATATCAGAGCTTAATACATACAGGGACCCCTTCAGAATTTCGGACAAGCTTGCTGAAAGGATGCTTGAGCTTAGCGAAAATTTAAAAATAAAAGGTTAGCGCCCCTTGAACTGGGGCTTGTCCTTCCTCAGGAAGGCTGAGATTCCCTCTCTCATGTCCTCTGTTGCGAAAAGCAGACCTGCTGCAGTGCACTCCCACTCAAGGCCGATGTCCATCGGCACCTCTCCGCCCTTGTTGATGAGCCTCTTGATGAGGGCCATCGAAATCGGGGCGCAGCGCTCTGCGATGTTCTTGGCGTAGTTCATTACCTCCTCCTCGAACTTGTCGTCATCAAAGACTTTGTTAACCAGCCCCCATCTCTCTGCCTCCTCTGCGGTGATTCTCTCTCCGGTTAAGGCAAGCTGCATTGCCCTGCTTATGCCAACGAGCTTCACCAATCTCTGAGTTCCGCTCCAGCCGGGCAGTATGCCCAGCCCAACCTCTGGAAGGCCGAGAACAGCAGACTTCTTAGCCAGCCTAATGTCGCAGTTCATCGCAATCTCCAAACCACCACCAAGGGCGTAGCCGTTTATTGCTGCAATGACTGGTTTCGGAATCTCCCTTAGCCTTGTGAAAACTCTCTCTCCCTTCCTGTTGTGCTCAAGGAAGTCGAAGGGGTGCGTTATGATGCTCCCTCCAAGGTCTGCTCCTGCGGAGAAGGCTCTGTCTCCAGCACCTGTGATGACGATGACCCTCGTGTCTTTATCGTTCCATAGCTGCGTAATCGCCCTATCGATCTCATCCAGAACTTCTGGGGAGATCGTGTTTAGCCTGTCAGGTCTGTTCAGCACGAGCTTCGTTATCCCTCCATCGAGCTTTTCAATCTTGATGGTCTTGAACTCGTCCTCTTTTTTCTCCTCAGCCTCAGCCTTTCCCGCCTTCAACAGTTCCTCAAGTTTCCCCTCCTTCAGAGTCTTTGCTGGCTCGAAAATCTTCTTTCCGAACTGCTTTGCAAGCTCCTCGAGCCTCTTCGCAATCTGCTCCGCTCCAAACTGCTTCGCCAGCTCAAAGGGGCCGAAGGGTCTGTTGAGGCCGAGCTTTATCGCCGTGTCTATGTCCTGGGGTGTGGCAACACCCATTTCGACGAGCTTTACGGCTTCATTGATTTCGACAAAGGTGAAGTCCATCGGGTTGATTTTGTCTGTTGCCTTGCTCGAGTCGATTTGCGGTCTGCCCTTGCTCCAGTCGTAGAATCCCTGTCCGGTCTTTCTTCCGAGCTTGTTCGCTTTCACCATCTCCTCCAGGAACTTTGGCGGCTCGTAGTCGGGGCTTATTGTCTGGGCGTAGTACTTCAGGGCGTTGTAGAGGATGTCAACTCCCGTGTAGTCAACAAGCTCGAAGGGCCCCATCGGAAGTCCGAGCCTTCTTACGGTGGCGTCAACTTCCTCAGGTGTCGCTATGCCCTTCTCGAGGATGGCCATCAGCAGAACGCTCGCGGGAGCCTGCACTCTGTTGACTATGAACCCTGGCACGTCCTTCTCCACTCTCACAGGCGTCTTACCAATGCTCTTCACGAACTCAACAAGCAAATCCATTACCTCGTCGCTGGTCTTCTCTCCCCTTATAACCTCAACCAGCCTCATCAAGACTGGCGGGTTGAAGAAGTGCAGGCCTGCAAACTTCTCCGGCCTTGAGGTGAAGTCTGCGAGCATGGTTATTCTCATTGTTGAGGTGTTGGAGGTGAAGATGCAGTCCGGCTTTGCCAGCTTGTCAACCTCCTCCCAGACCTGCTTCTTGATTTCAACCACTTCTGGAACTGCCTCTATAACCAAGTCGGCATCCTTAACAGCCTCCTCCAGATCTACTGTTGGCTTTATTCTGGAAAGGACTTCTTCGGCGCTCTTTATTTTGCCCTTCTGCTCGAGCTTCGCAAGGCTCTCCTTTATCATGTTCATTCCTCTGTCAACAAACTCCTGCTTGATGTCCCTCATTGTCACGTTGTAGCCCGCCATCGCGCAGACTTCAGCAATTCCGTGTCCCATCAGCCCGGCACCGAGAACTGCAACGGTTTTTATTCTCTCCCTTACATCCATATTAATCACCTGCTTCACTCTCCGTGGCACATGTATTAAGTTTTTCCATTTTATTCGTTATCCTTGAACTTATGGTGTAAAAAAGTTCTAAATTTTTGCAAGAAAGTTCTTTACATTCTCCTCAACTTTGGAATAGTCATATGTGCATGTTACAACGTTGCCAACCGGAGTGCCCCTCAGCTTGAGGGGGTTGAAGGGGTTCCTTCCCCCGTAAACGACAAGAGTGTCGCAGCTGTATCTCACGCCAGAAATTTCCACACCCTCGACCCTCTCCTTCCCTATTACCTGAATATCGTTCGTGAGCTCGCTGATTTCCACGTCATAGCCAAGATCGCTTAGCTGAGATTCGGCGAGCTTAACTATCACGTCATCCTTGGCTGCAATCAGCACTTTTTCGCCTATTTTGTTGTTCTCGGAAATCTCTCTTAAGGCGTTTTCAAGCGTGTAAATACCTTCAATCTTCTTGCTCAAAACGTTCAGCTTGACGGGAGCGGTGTCAGTGGCTCCTGTGGCTAATATAACTCTTCTCGCTTCGTATCTCTTCAAACCGTTTCCTGAGTTGATAATAACAGGCTTAGATTTGATAACAGTCCCTATATCCACCGGGATGTCTTTTCTTATTTCCTCGATCTTTTCAATGTACTTTTCATACTTCGACCTGAACTCCTCCAGCTTGGAGAATACGACGATTTCTCCTCCGCTTTCTCTCATGTCAAATACGAGAGTCTTGAATCCCTTATCCATAAGGGCTTCGGCGCACATCAATCCCGCATAACCTGCACCGATTACCACGTAGTCTATTGCTACCATACCCTTTCACTTCCAGCAACTGCTTTCTACATATACTACGACATCTCTGCATTAAAACGATTATGTCTCTATGATAATTGACAGCACTCAGTATTCAACCGGTAAGGCGCTCTTTTTGAAGTAATTGTACAGGTCAAACCCCCACCTAATCGCAGTATCGTCGAAGCTCAGCAGTCCGCTTTCCGTGTCGTACTTTCCGTCTCGAAGAAAGAAGCCCATGCATAATGCCCTTTCTGTAACAATAACCGTCAGCCTGACGTCATCGTTTCTGTAAATTTTACCTCCATTAGCCAGATACTGCTTCAATTCTTCCTTGTACTTGCTTTTAAGCGTGTTCAAAGCTTTCAAAGGTATTATCACCTCAACATCGGCTTTTGCCGCTATCTCGGCGAACATCTTCGGGTGGGAGGGGAAGAAAACGGCCGAAGCCAACCTGACTATTTCGGATTCAGTGTATATGGAGGAGAACACCCTGTAGTGCTTGAGCACCTCATCCTTGTCACTCCTCAGTATCTCATAATCCCCAATCTCGTCAATCCTCAGCTTGAATTCGTCGGGAATGCCGCTGAAATCGTGAATCTCCCAGAACTCAGGATCTTTATCCAGCACCCTCACTATTCTTCTGAACTTCTCAAGGGCGAGGTGCACGAAGTAACCCTTATCCGTCAGAATGTATCGGGTGTTGTCTTTCTCAACCAGTCCCAGCTCACCGAGCTTTTTCAAATGTCTTGAAACTAAGGGAGGTGATATCCCCGTTAGCTCGCTAATTTCCTTGATAGATTTCGGAGAGATTGAAAGAATATTTAAAATCTCTTTCCTTTGCCCCGAACATGCGAGAGCTTCAAAGGTATCCATGCTGTCAAATTGGGTTGACTAAGTTTTAACCTTTTTCTTTTTTGTTTAACCATTAAAGTCAAAAATTTACCTTTCAAGTTAACAATTAACTGCAGAAGTTAAAAAATTACCTGAGATATTAAATTTTAATCAAAACAAATAAAAAAATTTTTTATATGCCACCATCAACTTCTCAACATGGAACCTGCAATCGGCATTTGCAACCTGGGAGGTACTGCCGAGTCGCGAGTGGTTTTTGAACCCGTGATTTTAACAAAGGAGGATATCGCCGAAATTTTCAGCGATAAGAAGTCTAAAAAGTTTTTGAGCCACATCAAGTTTGTGGATTTCGACAAGATGAAGGGGGAGCTCATACTTATAGACGACGGTGTTGTAGCGGTCTGCAGGCAGCGTCAGGAGAATAAGGTTTTTGTCCTCGTCAAGATTATCGGAAAAGAGGAGGACTTCCTGATGGCCTACGAGGTTGAGGATTCAAGTTACAGGATATACCTCGAAAGCAGCTGCTCCGAAATCAGCGTAAGCAAGTTCTGCAGAAATTCAGCCTGCTGGGCCGTTCCGGTTTACATCCTCTTCCCCTCCCTCTAATCCGGAGCTTTGCGATAGGGAGGTCTGCAAGAAGTTTACAAACACATGAATTTAAAAAGCGAGTTTTCACTTTTGTTTTTATGCAGAAGAGAGTTACTGATGAGGATATCAAAGAGAGGCTCGACAAAATAGGTTTTAGAATTGCCGTGATGAGCGGTAAGGGTGGTGTGGGTAAATCAACCGTCACAGCTTTGCTGGCTGTGCATTACGCCAAGCAGGGAAAGAAGGTTGGAATTCTCGATGCCGACTTTCTTGGCCCGAGCATTCCCCACCTCTTTGGTCTTGAGAAGGGAAAGGTAGCCGTGAGCGACGAGGGCCTTGAGCCAGTTCTGACGCAAAGGCTTGGGATAAAGGTAATGTCCATCCAGTTCCTTCTGCCCAAGCGGGAAACGCCGGTAATCTGGAGAGGGCCCTTGATTGCTGGTATGATCAGGGAGTTCCTCGGCAGAGTTGCCTGGGGGGAGCTTGACTATTTGCTGATTGACCTTCCGCCGGGAACGGGAGATGCGCCTCTCACAGTAATGCAGGATGCGAAGCCAAACGGGGCGGTTATAGTCTCAACTCCTCAGGAGCTGACCGCAGCGGTGGTTGAAAAGGCGATAACGATGGCTGAGCAGACGAAAACGGCTGTGCTGGGGATTGTGGAGAACATGGCCTACTTCGAGTGTCCCAACTGCGGCGAGAGGACGTACCTCTTTGGCGAAGGTAAAGCATCGGAACTGGCCAGAAAGTATAAAATAGAGTTTATTACCGAAATTCCAATCGACTCTGATTTGCTGAAGCTCTCTGATTTGGGCAGAGTGGAGGAATACGAACCGGACTGGTTCGAGTTCTTCCCCTACTGAACTTTTTTGATTTCCCTGATTTTGAGCAAGGCCGAGAACCTGTAACCCCCAAGAATTTCCTTTACAACAGGCAACTCGTCGTTTATCCCACTGTAAAGCTTCAGCTCTGCGTTTCCTCTCTCGATTTTCGCGTAGCTAACCTCAGGAACTATCTCCACGAACTCCTTTACACCCATAGGTTCGGCAAACCTGTAGAGCATCCAGCTTCCAAAGCTGTCAAGCGGATTGGACTCGACCTCCTCCATCGGCTCAACCACCATCTTTGCAAGGCCGTAACCGCCCCTCATCGCAACTCCCCCGAATTTTTTCTGCTCAAGCAGAGGATGCTCCCTTGTAATGTCAATGACAGCAAGCTTTTTTGGAAATCCGGCAACAAAGCCTCTCAGCAGTGAGACATCGTTGTCAACGTACATAAAGGGGCAGTAGGCGAGGACTCTCCCGCCATATTTCACCTTCAGGAATATGGCAAGCTCTCTGTACTGAACCAGTCCCGGAGCTTCGTAGTTGAGCTCGGGAAAGTTCGGACTTTGCGAGATGATTTCGGCAAAGTAAACATACCCCTCCCCCTCACTTTCCATGTTTTCCGGCAGCAACTCCTCAAAGCCGCTAAGCATCGCATGGACGGATATGGCCTCCATACCGTAGCTCCACGGCCCAGCAGGCACGAGAGCCGACCTTCCGGATTTCGAGTAGGGTGTTGTCCACGCCATGCTCACAATTTTCTGAAAGTATTATTAACTTTGGCCACACCTACCATCATGGAAGAATGCCTTAAGATGATATACACCAGGAGGAGCATCAGAGTTTACTCAGACAGGCAGATAAGCGATGAAGATATTGAGAAAATCCTCAAGGCCGCGATGCTCGCGCCCTCTGCGGGAAACGAGCAGCCCTGGCACTTCATAGTAGTGAGAGACAGGGAGATGCTGAAGAAAATGAGCGAAGCTTTCACCTTCGGTCAGATGCTGCCCAACGCCAGTGCGGCAATAGTGGTTTGCGCTGACCCGAAGCTTTCAAAGTACCCCTACGATATGTGGGTTCAGGACTGCAGTGCGGCAACGGAGAACATTCTGCTGGCAGCAAGGTGCCTTGGCATAGGCTCCGTATGGCTTGGAGTTTATCCGAGAGAGGAGAGAATGAAAGCTCTGAGGGAACTGCTCGGCATTCCGGAAAACATAGTGGTTTTCAGCGTCGTCTCCCTCGGCTACCCCAAAGATGAAAAGGACTTTTACGAGGCCGATGACAGGTTCAATCCAGACAGAATTCATCGAGAGAAGTGGTGAGGTGCTTCTCCACCATAATTTTTTCGAAGTGCAGGTAAATCTCTCTTGGCTCAGGTATTTTCCGGTAAATTATTCCTTTTCCGACCGGATCAACACCTAACCTCACGAGTTCTCTAATGGCCTTATCCCTCTCAAAAATTTTTTTGAGGTATTCCCGCATCGCACCGATTATTTCCTCCTTGCCGTAAACGGGCCTTCCGTGGGAGGGGATCGCGATCTCTATATCTCTTCTTTCGACTTCCCTCATCATCTTCTTTACAGACCTAACGAAATCGTCAACATCGCAATCCAAGCAGCCGTACCACGGTCCAAAGCTCGTGAGGTCTATATCACCCAGAAATACCGCTTCGTTGTTGATAACAAAGCAGCAGTGGCCTGCTGAGTGCCCGGGAGTGTGTATCACTTCAACGCTTACCCCCTCAAATTCCAGCTGCTCCCCATCCTCAAAAACATCATCAACCTGTCCGAATTCGAAGTTTATGAAAAGTCTGACCGAATCACCGATACCGTACCTTCTCCTGAACTCCTCGTAGCTTTCAATCGCCTCTGCGTCGAGAGGGTGTGCGAGAACCTTTCGCCCTATGCTGTTCATCGCTATGTGGTCCTCATGCCAGTGTGTGTTGAGGACGCAATCAACCCTGAGCGGAGCAAGAGCTTCTCCGGAGCCTGTGTCAATAATGCAGCTTTTTCCAATCAGCAAACTGTGGCTGAAGGGATACTTGCCAGAGTTTGGGGCTTCGATGATTCTGTACATGGGTCGAGTAGAACAACCTTAATTAATCCTTTTTCTCAAGCCCTTGCGATGATTGCAATAGTCAACTATGGTGTGGGCAACTTAAAGAGCATTTCAAAGGCGCTGGAGACTGTGGGGGCGAAAGTGTCTGTTACCAGCGACCCGGAAAAAATAAAGTGTGCATCGGGAGTTGTTTTTCCGGGCGTTGGTGCGTTTAAGTCAGCAATCGAAAAGTTAAATCTAATCAGGGACGTTATCGACTCTCTTGAAGTCCCAATACTCGGTATTTGTCTTGGAATGCAGCTTTTCGCCACAGAAAGCACGGAAGGTGGTGTTTACAGGGGGTTGGATTACATTCCGGGGAGAGTTGTAAGGTTCCCTCCCAGCGTTGGAAAGGTGCCGCACATGGGCTGGAACACTTTAAAGATAACGAGAGAAGCAGAAATTCTGGACGGTGTTGAGAGCGGCGAGTTCGTCTACTTCGTGCACTCCTACTACATGCAAACCGACGATGAGTTTGTAATCTCCAAAACTGACTACGGAATTGACTTTCCGTCAGGAGTTGAGAGGGAAAATTACATCGGCTTTCAGTTCCATCCCGAGAAGAGCGGAAAGGTAGGGCTGAGAATTCTGGAGAACTTCGTGAACATCGTTAAGAGGTAGGCGGAAAGTCTTCGTTGACTCTGTAAACCGTACCCTTCGCGAGGGCTATTAGCTTATTTGCTGAATTTTTGACCTCCATCAAGTACGTTGCAGTTTTGTTTCCGAGGTTCACCTCCTTAGCCTCAGCAACGAGCTTCTCACCTTCATAGGCAGCTTTCATGTATGTTATGCTGACTTCAATGGCAAGAGCGAGCTTTCCATGGCTGTTGCTTGCCAGTGCAAATGCCAGGTCGGCGAGGGAGAAAATAATGCCCCCGTGGCAGACGTTGGCAGCGTTCAGATGCTCCTTTTTTACGACCATTTCAACCTTCGCGTACCCCTCTTTCATCTCCAGAATCCTCGCATCGAGAAGCTCGAAGAGTTTGTCGTTTTTGTACATGTAATCTTTAACCCGTTCCACCATCTGCGACTTTTTAGCAGTGGAGCAAAAAAACTTAGTGACGGAACACCTCATTATGATGATTACTATTGTAATAATATAAAAATGAAAAGATTTAAATAGTCAGAGGTCTAGATTAGAATATGAAAGCGGTGGTTGAAGTAAAGGATGTGGTAATGCTTTCAGTTGTTGCGCTTGGGCTACTTGCGCTTCAACTGGGCATTCTCGGCTGAAGAAGAAATCGCTTGTTAAATAATGTACTGTTTTGTTTGTTACTTTTTGTTACCTATGGCTAAAACAAAAGGTTTATTGAACCTCTCAATGATCAGAGCTAATGAAAGATGAGCAGCGGGAAAATTTAATGAGGTCGCTACAGAGCCTCTCAATCTCCGGTTCCGTTGTTATGACATTCGCAATTGCCCTCATCGTGTTGAAAGCCTCCGGTTTTAGCTTGCTGCACTCCGCGACAATTGCTGCAGCCTTATCGATTGCCGTTTTAATCCTGAGGATGAGAAACGGTTAATTTCCGTTGTCTCCTCCAACTCTTCTCAAATACTTTTCCAGCGATTCCTTGATGACTTCCTCTATCTTGTCCAAGTCCTTGGCGGCACTTTCCATCATTTCTTTAATGGCGCTTGCAACATCCTCGATCACGAGGGAGCAATCCATTCGTTGCATTTCGATCTCTATTGAGTTCTCCCTGAAGTTGACAATGACATCCCCAAACTCCCTTTCAAGCATTTTCTGAATTGCAGAGAGGCTCACGGGAGCACCCTTGAAAACAAGAATGTCATCTCTTCCGTACCCTCCAACTGAGAACTCTGGATGCTCGGGGAAGAGCCTTATCTTGCAGAACCCCTCCTCTGACTCCACCTTGAGGCTGAACATCCGGTCACCCTACCATATCTACAGCTTTTTTGAGAATCTCCTCGACTTCTCTGTATTTTTCCGCAGCCTCCTTAAGCTTTTTGGCAATCTCCGGATGAGTGCTTTCTATCTTGCTTGCGACCTCCTCAAACCTCTCTCTGTGCTCCTTGGTATGCTCAACCCAGTGCCGTAGAAGGTGGGGGAGTTTTTCCATAGACATAGTTTTCGGGGAGCTTTAAAATTCTTCCTAATGAAATTTAAATAGCAGAAATTGCCTACATGCTATGATGAACGAGAAGCTGCTCAGCGAGCTCAAGGGATACCAGATTGTTGGTAAGCACTCAGCCGTCAAAACGTGCCTCTGGCTTAAAAAATCGCTGAAAGATGAGGGAGTGTGCTACAAGCAGAAGTTTTACGGAATCAGCTGTCACCGCTGTCTTCAGATGACTCCAGCCTTGATGTGCAACCAGAACTGCCTCTACTGCTGGAGACCGCTTGAGCTTCTCAAAGGCTTCAGGGGATGGGACGAGCCGGAGTTCATTGTTGAGGAAAGCATTAGGGCTCAACACCGCCTGCTCAGCGGATTTCACGGAACCGAGGGTGTTAACAGGAAAAAGCTTGAGGAAGCTTACGAGCCCAATCAGGTTGCCATAAGTCTTATCGGAGAGCCAACTCTCTACCCCATGCTGCCGGAGCTTATTGAGGAGTACAAAAAGAGGGGGTTCACGACCTTCCTGGTTACGAACGGGACGAATCCCGATATGCTGGAGAAGGTGAAGCCAACTCAGCTCTATCTAAGCCTCACGGCCTTTGATGAGGATAGCCATCTCGTCCTCAACCGTCCCGGAAAGTCGAACTGGGAAAGGGTACTGAGGAGTCTAGAGGTCATGAGGGACAGCGGCAGCAGAACCGTAATCAGGCTCACTCTTATCAGGGGCTACAACATGGACGAGGAAGCGATCAGAAAGTATTCCGAGCTTATAGAGATGGCCGAGCCCGACTTCATCGAGGCGAAGGCTTACATGTATCTCGGCTACTCCAGATTGAGGCTGAGGTGGGGGAACATGCCAGAGCATGCGGACATCGTTGAGTTCTCCAGAAAACTTGCCGATAGCACTGGCTATGAGGTGAAAAGGGAGTCCGAGCCGAGCAGAGTTGTGCTGCTGGAGAGGGTAAAATGAGGCTCGAGGAATGCAGAAAGAGGCTTGAGGAGCTTGAGGCTGCGAGGGAGGAGCTGCTGAAGGTTTTGAGGGAGATGAGAATTCACTCAACCAAGTCGATTGCCCTTATTCACGCCGGAAAGGTTGAGGAGGCAGAGCAGGAACTCAAGAAGGCCATCGAGTTGCTTGAGAAGGTGAAAGCATACCGCGAGTATCCGGAGATTTACTTCTACCTGTGCAATGACGCGATGCAGGAGCTTGTTGAAGCAATAGCTTTCAAAAACGCCATATCTGGGGAGTTCACCTTCGAAATTGACCTTGAGGTAACGCCCGCAGCATTTCTGAACGGATTCGCGGATGCAGTTGGGGAGTTGAGGAGATACGCGCTTACAAAGCTGATTGAAGGCGACTTTAAATCAGCAGAAAGGATGCTTGAAGTGATGGAAAAAATATACGAGCGCCTGATGGAATTCACGACTTTTCCGGATAAACTCGTCTCGGGATTAAGGAAAAAACTTGATGTGGCAAGGGGAGGCATAGAAAGAACGAAATCGGATTATATCGCAGCGAAGGTAGCAAGGCTGAATGAGAGTCTGGGTGGGAATTGACGACACGGACAGCAGCAGAGGGATGTGCACTACCTATCTGGCAGTGCTTGCAATGGAGAGGGTAGAGAGGGAGCTGGGAAAGGTAATCGGATTTCCGAGACTCATAAGATTGAATCCGACAATTCCGTACAAAACTAGGGGCAATGGGGCTGTTAGCTTTCTCGTCGAGGTTGATGACGTTGGGGAGCTTGTTGATGTTGTGAATGAGGTTATAATCGAGCATGCAATGCTTGATGATGAGAAGACGAACCCCGGGGCCGTTTTTGTTGATGAGGAGCTTGCGGTCAAGCTTAAACCCTTTGCGGACAAAGCCATTAAAGACGTTTTGCAGATTGATGAGGCCCTCTTCGTCATCGGGAAGTACTTCATCCCCCATTTAAGGCACAAAAAGGGAAGGGGTCTCATCGGAGCCCTTGCCGCCGTTGGTGCGGAGCTTGAAGACTTTACGTTGGAGCTAATAGCCTACAGGTATCCAGAGAGATTCGGGACGGAAAGGGAGTACGACGAGGAGAGCTTTTTCGACATGGACTACGAGCTCTATCCCCAGACCTTCGACAACGTTGACTGGTGCAATGATGTTGTAGTCTGCATCCCTAACACACCCTGTCCGGTGCTTTACGGAATCAGGGGCGAGAGTGTCGAGGCTCTGTACAAGGCCATGGAGAGCGTAAAAACTGAGCCCGTGGATAGGAGAATGATTTTCGTTACTAACCACGCAACCGACATGCACCTTATTGGGGAGGAAGAAGTTCACAGGCTGGAAAACTACCGCTCCTACAGGTTGAGGGGGAGAGTTACTTTGGAGCCGTACGACATTGAGGGGGGGCACGTCTTTTTCGAGATTGACACGAAATTCGGCAGCGTTAAGTGCGCCGCCTTCGAGCCGACGAAGCAGTTCAGAAACGTGATAAGGCTGCTCAGAAAGGGGGATGTTGTTGAAGTTTACGGCTCGATGAAAAAAGACACGATAAACCTTGAAAAGATACAAATCGTTGAGCTCGCGGAAATTTGGGTTGAGAAGAATCCAATCTGTCCGAGCTGCGGGAGGAGAATGGAGTCCGCAGGAAGAGGGCAGGGATTCAGATGCAAAAAGTGCAGAACTAAGGCAGATGAAAAGCTAAGGGAAAAAGTGGAGAGGGAGCTTCAGCCAGGGTTTTATGAGGTTCCGCCGTCTGCCAGAAGGCACCTTTCCAAGCCGCTAATCAGAATGAACGTGGAAGGCAGGCACATTTTCAGATAACTTTTTAATAATGGAGAGTTGAGGAGTTTCGATGAGCGATGATGACCAGAGCGTCTTAAAGGCGTGGATAGCCTTTCTTCCAGTGAGCGCGGGACTTTTTATGGTTCTTCTTGACGTCAGCGTTCTGAACGTCGCCCTACCAAGGATAGCAGAGGACTTCGGGGCTAAGATGTCCGATTTGCAGTGGATCATGAACGCCTACACGCTGACAATGGTCGTATTGCTCGTTCTTGCTGGAAGAATCGGTGACATGGTGAGGAGGGACAGGTTTTTCATCTTGGGAATGGTTATCTTCGTTCTCGGTAGCTTTCTCTGCGCGCAGTCTTGGAACACTCAATCGATGATCGCCTTCAGAACTTTGCAGGCTATAGGGGGCACAATACTTAGTGGAAATGTCCTTGCAATAGCTGCCGAGCTTTTCCCGCCCGGTAGGAGAGGAGAGGTAATGGGTCTGAATGCAATTCTCACCGCATCCAGCTTCACGCTCGGCCCGATTATCGGCGGATGGCTTACAACTCACTTGAGCTGGCACTGGGTGTTTTACATCAACATACCAATCGGAATTGTGGCAATTGCTGCAGCATGGTTCACCCTCCCGCCGCTTGGTGGTAGGGAAAAAGTTCCAATTGACTGGGTTGGTGCTGTGCTTCTGTCAATCGGATTGGGAGCTTTGACCCTCGGCATCATAGAGGGTCAGAACTGGGGGTGGTGGGATGAAAAAACGCTCTCCTGCTTTATAATCGCCCTCCCATATCTGCTTGCCTTTTCACTGTGGGAGCTGAGGACTCCCTACCCAATGCTTGATTTGAGCCTATTTAAGATCAGGAACTTCTCAGTTGGTGTCGTAGCTACAGCAATACTTTTCTTTGGGGTTTCAGCGAGTTTGTTCGTTTTTCCGTACTTCCTGCAGGGCTTGAAGTTTTTGAGTGCAGAGGAGGCTGGCTACTGGCTTGTGGCAATCCCGATTATGAACACCTTCGTAGCCCCCGTTGCCGGAAGGCTCAGCGACAGGATGAACCCGAAATACCTGATGAGTCTGGGGCCTTTGTTTTTCGCAATCGGGCTTATTAATATCACGTCGATTGATGTCGATATCAAATACTGGGATTTCTTCGCCAAAATAGCCCCTATGGGCATAGGAATGGGTATGCTCATGTCTCCTTCTTTTAACGTCATTCTCTCATCGGTTCCTTTAGAGAAAGTGGGAATGGCCAACGGAACAGTAAGGTCGGTAAACACCCTCGGTCAGGCTATGGGCATTGCTGTTGGTGGAGTGCTTCTGACGACGAGAATGAGCGACTGGATTCCCGGCTATGCCAATCAGATTCCTGATCCGGGCACAATGAAAATACTCATTGAATACGCTAAATACAATCCCGCACCGCTGGTCGAAATGGTTGAGGGGTTCGTTGACAGCATGCATTTCGTTTTCAGCACGATGATAGTCTTTCCAATCCTGACCTCGCTGATTATAGCGCTGTTTCTGCATGGGGATGAGCATGTGAGAAGGGCGAGAGCGGCGAGAAAAGGCGTTGTTGCATAGCCTCATACATCGAAGCAAAAAACAAATATACTCAAAACTAAATTTACCCAGAGGGCCCGTAGCTTAGCCAGGTCAGAGCGCCCGGCTCATAACCGGGCGGTCGAGGGTTCGAATCCCTCCGGGCCCATCAGGAAAACCAGCTGTATTCTTTTTTCAAAACCGCCAGATACTGCCTGATTGCTGCCTCTCCGTCCACTGAGATTGCTCTCACATTGCACTAGGTTTTTGACATTTTAACAATTTTATATTCTTTTCTTTAATCTATACTGTCTTTGGTAAAACTAAATTTGCGTACTAAAACTCAATTATTATGAAACTCCCCATCACATCCGGAGAAAAGATAGTCAAACTCTTAACTAAAGCCGGTGCCCTGAACTGGACATCGCCAGTCAGGGAGAAAGCGTTGAAGAGGCCATAAACAACCTCAGAGAGCCACTGAGCTATATCTTGAGGATGAGGACGCAGAAATCGGCTCCGAGCAAATTTTGCTCTCAACAATCGAAATTCGAAGGCCAGAATTTAGGCCAAGCTCAAAAACAAATCCCTTCTTTCCAGAAC
Organism: Archaeoglobus fulgidus DSM 4304; assembly: GCF_000008665.1. Lineage (NCBI taxonomy): Archaea > Methanobacteriati > Methanobacteriota > Archaeoglobi > Archaeoglobales > Archaeoglobaceae > Archaeoglobus > Archaeoglobus fulgidus. The sequence goes on along the minus strand of NC_000917.1, from coordinate 2,024,073 downwards.
CCTTCTTTCAACATCTTCTCTGCTTTTTCCCGCTGCAAGAATCGAAACGAGAGGGTCATTTTTCCCGTACCTTTCCCCTTTCCCAGGCACGTCAGCGTAAAAGGGATTTCCCGCAAGATTCTCCTTTATTTCAACATCCCTCGGAGAGAAAAGGATGGCTCTCAGGGCATACCTGCGAGGTCTCACCCTTTCAGGCAGCCTTCCGTCGAAAGCTTCAGCATGCATTTTGAAGAGGTTAACGTCGCAGCTCCACTCCACGCTGTCCAGGGAGCCCTGAAACCTCGGGTTGATTTCGAGAATGTATGGCTTTTCAGCCAGAACAAAGTCCACCCCAACTGACCCAGCTAAGCCAAAAAGCTCAACAGCCTCAACTGCAAGCCTTTCAAGCTCTTTCCTGATTTCTTCTTCCACGATAAAGGGAGTCATGTTGCCAGAATACCTGAATCCAGAGGCGTTCATCTCCTTCCAGCCTGCGTAAATTAAATTGCACGCTAATGGTAAAGCTCTCTCGCCATTTGCTATAACTGAAACGCTGCAAGGCGTTCCGCTGACAAACCTCTGCTTCAGAAAGCCCTTCGGTACCTCCTCTCCCATCACTACCTCTTCTCCCCCTCCTCCGACGACCGGCTTGATTATGCCCCTCTCCCCTTCCCCAAGAAGCTCGGGAAAAGGTAAGCCAGCCTTTTCAAGCTCCCTGTAAAATTTCAGCTTGTTCGCTACCCTCTCAACCTTCCCGTAAGGATTGCAAAGCAATTCCCCTCTCACTCTGAGAGTTTCAAATCCAGAGCAAAGTACAACTTTCGCATCAATTTCCTCCGCTTTATCCTCTATTTTCTTAGCAATCTCTTTTTCTGGCAGAGAGTCGTCAACCCTTTCCACTTCCCTGCAGTAAATTCTCAAATCAGCATCCACAAACTTCGTTATGGCAAAAACCTCAAAACCGGCCTTTGATGCGGACTCTGCAACGTTCCTTACGTTGTTCCCCGCTACAAGCACCTTTTCAGGCATCTTCTTATAACATCCTCTTCCTCGCTGCGGTAAATCTCTTCCATGCTCCCCTCTCCAGCCACGTTAAGTCCCCTTACAACAACTGCTGGAATTCCGTCCCCGCCCTCCCCCATAAGCAGGTTGGCAAAGGCAGCTATCTCGTCCGCGACACACTCTACCGTAACCTCAAGCTCCCTTCCGTAAAGGTCTTTCCGCCCTATCCAGTCTTTCATGGCCTTCACACCAGAGATGCCGATGGCGAATCCAACCACTCCCCTCCTGAAGCACCTTCCGTTCGTGTCGGTGATTATAACCCCGACTCTCTTGCCCGTCAGCTCCAAAATCCTTCTCCTGAGCTTCTCGGCGCTTCCATCGGGATCGAGTGGTGGTAGAAGAAGGCTCCCCTCCTCCACGTTCGATGCATCGATGCCTGCATTGACGCAAACGTTTCCAAATTTTGCCTTGACGAGCAAAAAGGGAAAATCGAGAAGAACTTCCTCGCTCTCCTCCAGCACGGCCTGGACAAACTCTGCCGGTTTCCCTATCCTGGCTGCTATCTCCTTCGCCCTTTCCGACGGATTGAATTCCTCTAATCTCCTGATTCTCCCCTCTGCCTTCGAAATAACTGTGGAGCAAACTACCAGCACATCTCCGTCCTCGAATCTAACCCTGCTTGAAATTAGCTCCGCCAGGTCGTCGCCCTCCTTAATCAGAGGCAGCCCTTCAACGGGAAAAACTTCAACCCTCATGCTCTGAAAGGAAGCGGAATATCACGTCCAGCATCTCTTCCCTGTCGAGAAGCTGCTGCACAGCACCCTGAGCAACATCCTTTCTTCCTCCACCGCTACCCTTTGCCACCCTGCCAATTTCCCTGAGTAGCTCCCTCGCATCGTACTTTTGCCCGCTGAAAGTGACAACGAAAACCTTGCCCTCTCCCTTCGCCATCAAGCAGCCCACAGCCCCCTTCTCAGCCAGCCTCTCCGCTAACTTCTGAAGCGCCTGCATGTCCGCATCGACAACTTCCGCGACAACCTTCATCGAATCGAACTCCTCAGCCCTCTCCATCAGAATGTCCGCCCACAGATCCGCTATAACAGACTTTAGCCTCTCAATCTCTTTCCTCTGATCCTTCCACTCCTCGAAGAACCTCTCCACAGTTTTCGGCAGCTTTGCTGGCTCCACTCTGAGAATTGAACTCGCCTCCCTCAGCAGCCTTTCCATCTCCTCAACGGCCTCAATTGCAGCTTCCCCGGCAGCAAACTCGAACCTAATCACTCCGTCCTGTATTGACTCCACCTTCAGGATTTTCAGCATCCCAATCTCCCCGGTGGAGCGGCAGTGGGTACCACCGCAGGCCTGGACATCGTCTCCAACCTGCACGACCCTTATCTTCCTGCCTGGCGGGACTCCTCCCTGATAAAGCCTGAAGCCAAATTTCCTCTCAGCCTCGATTCTGTCCATCCATTCCCATTTTATAGGCTTGTTCGCCAGAATTTCCCTGTTGGCGAGCATCTCAATCTCCTTTATTTCCTCCTCGCTCGGTCTGCGGAAGTGTGTGACGTCAAGCCTCGCCTTGCTGAACTCCTTCCTCGCTCCGGCCTGCCAGACGTGATTGCCCAGAACCTTCTGGAGAGAGTAGAGCAGGACGTGAGTAGCGGAGTGATGGCGCATGTGCCTCCATCTCACGTCTGAGTCTATAACGCCCTTAACCTTCGTCCCGACTTCAGGCTTCGCCCCCTTCACCACGTGGAGCACCACTCCGTCAGCTTCCAAGACGTCAACAACCTCAAATTTGCCTCCGTTAGCGATAAGATAACCCACGTCGTTGTCCTGCCCACCGCTCTCAGGGTAGAAGGCGCTCCTGTTGAGTATCACAAAGTCGCCCTCAACGCCTATGACTTCAGCCTCAAACTCCAGAAGAGTTGGGTCGTCGTAGTACAGCTTTTCAGTGGCGGGATACTCATTCTGAAGGGTTATCTTCTTTTCCTGAACCTTTTCGGCCTTTGAGTGCCTCTTTGCCAGCTCAGCGTAGATATCCTTTGGCATTTCAACCTCAGCACCCTTTTCAGCGGCAATGCCAACCGCAAGCTCAACGGGGATGCCGTGCGAGTCGTATAGCTCGATTAAATCATCCTTCTCAAGCTTCTTCTTCCTCTCAACGAGCCTTTCAACAAGTCGGGTTCCCTTTGAGACCGTCGTCCTGTACCTTTCCTTCTCAAGCTCTAGAATCTCCTGTACAGTTGATAAGGGCACATCGAACTCGAAGCCGAGTATTTTCTTGTGCATTTCAACCAAGTCGTACAAATCAAGACCGAGCTCAAGCTCCTCGGCGAGCCTGAGACTTCTCCTTATCATGAGCCTCGCCAGATAACCGGCACCTGCGTTTGAAGGAACCAGCCCGTCACCGAGCATGAAGAGAATGCACCTCGTGTGGTCGGCGAGAGAATAGACCTTCTCGAGAGGGACAACGATGCCCTCAAGCTCCTCAACGCTAACTCCTACGGTGTCAGCAACGCTTTTTCTGAGCTGATTTAACCTCTCCCCCCTTAGCTCTCCCATTATTCCCGCAAGCTTTGAGCTTTCAGCCACGATTCTTCTTACCCTCTCATCCTCCCTGTTGAAGCTAACGTTGCTGTTGTCGATAATTGTGTCAACAACCTCGGGGAAGATTGCGTCGTAAACTGTTGGCGTGCCTTTGCTCGCCCACACGAACCTTTCAAGACCGTAGCCAGTATCAACGATGTAGTTGTCCATTTTTCTGTATCTCGCTCCCTTTATCTCTATATCTCCCTCAGGATGCTCCTCAAGGTTCATGAAAACCAGCGTGGCAACCTCAAGACCACCAACAATTGCCTCAAGACAGGGGCCAGCATTACCCCCACCCGCCCACGGCTCCTCCTTGTAAACAATGTCTTCCTTCTTCACACCGAGCTCATTGAGGAGCTCAGTGCAGTAAGCAACGGTCTCGTTCTTCCAGTAGATTTCCTTTCCGGGATAGTTGAACGCATGATGAGCCATCATCTCGAAAAGCGTAAGATGCCTTCCCGTTCTGCCCACGCTGTCCAGGTCGTCAAGCCTGATGCAGGGCTGTGAGATTGTGAGGGGGTTAGCGGGTGGTGGAGCGACGCCTGAGGTTACGAAGGGCTGGAAATCGGCAATTGAGGCAATGGTGAGGTAGATGTCAGTCCTCCACCTTGCAACTACAGGATAGCGCTCAATTCTGCCATGTCCCCTCCTTTCAAAAAAGTTAAGGTAATACTCCCTCATCTCGTCAAGCTCGAAGGGCTTTTTGAATACAGGGTTACCGATAAAGCTGTAACTCTCACATGGAGGGTCACCGCAAATTTCTCTCTCTGGATCAGCTGTCCAGAAGTGCTTGCCGCACTTTGGGCACCTCTTCCTGACAAACCCGTTTTCGGTTAGAAACGTGATGTCCAGATACTCCTCGTCGAGAGTCATCGGATGCCTTCTGCATTGGATGTTTATATCTCTTGCCTTTGCTTATTTCGATGTTACCTAAACCGGACCTTCGCAGTCCTCTCTATTATTTTCAGCTTCCTCGACTCCCAGGGAGCAACGAAGGTTATGGCCTTACCCCTCTTTCCCTCTCTGCCGGTTCTTCCGGTTCTGTGGATATATGCTTCTGGATCCTGCGGGATAGAGTAGTTGACGACGTGGGTGAGGTCTTTCACGTCAATTCCCCTTGCGGCAACATCTGTTGCGACAAGAACTCTGGTGTATCCTTTTCTGAAATTTCTAAGGATGCTCTCTCTTTTATGCTGTGGAATGTCTCCGTTCAGCGCATCTGCCTTATATCCCCTCGCTCTAAGCCTTCTTCCAAGTTCTCTTGTCTCTTTTTTCGTCTGGCAGAAAACGATGCCGTAAAAGTTGTTCTCGTCGAGAATTCTGCAGAGATGCTCGAACCTCTTTTCCGGGTTAACCTTCAGACATCTGTGCTCGACGTTTTCGGGAGTGATTTTGCTGTGAACTCTCACAACCTCGTAATCTCTCATGTAACGCCTCGCCAGCCTCAAAACTTCAGGGGGCATGGTTGCGGAGAACATCAGAACACGCCTTTCCGCGCCTGCGTGTCTGAGGATCCTCTCAATGTCGTCAATGAAGCCCATGTCGAGCATCCTGTCCGCCTCGTCAAGCACGAAGAACCGAACTTTTTCGAGCGAAAGCGTTCTCCTCTCAAGGTGGTCGATAACTCTTCCCGGTGTGCCCACGACTATCTGCACGCCCTTCCTCAGCCTCTCAATTTGAGGGAATATGGGCTGCCCGCCGTAAACAGCGAGGACGTGAACCTTTTTGCCCCCTCTGAGCGACTCAATCTCGTCCTTTACCTGCAAAGCCAGCTCCCTTGTGGGCGTTATTACTATGGCCTGCACATCCTTGCTTCTTTCATCCACAAGGTCGAGAATTGGCAGGGCAAAGGCAGCTGTTTTCCCCGAGCCCGTCTGTGCCTGGCCGACCATATCCTTTTCACCTTCGAAAAACCTCGGTATGATTTCCCTCTGAATTTCCGTAGGCTTCTCAAAACCCTTTCTTCTAACTGCATTCAAACCGTTTTCTGAGATTCCCAAATCTTCAAATTCCACTTTATTCACCTCTTTCAACAGAGAACAGAACAGCAACGTTCCACTCTATCTCCCAACGCTTGGCTGAAGGGTATATAAGTCTTTGTTTGAATCCCTCAATCTTCGACTCTCTCCGAGATGCAAATTAAACTTCTAAACATGTCTGAACGCTAGAGTCTCGGCTCAAATCGGGCGAATCCACTCCTTAATTTTAACTTTACAAAACTTTCACCATGAAAAAGAGTTTTAACGCAGCAGCGATAGAATGAACTCCGCAATCCTTTCCACCTCATCTCTCCTGAACCATTTGTGCCCATCAACCCTCTCATCGCAAACCACGGCAAGAATTCTCCCCTGCCTGAAGTGCTCAACCTCCTCAGGCTTCTTAACCACAACAATTCTGTCCTTTCCCGCCTTGCTGAAACCCTCGGTAATGACGAGGTCGTAATCGCTCAGGTACCTTTCGTAAATCCAGTCAAGGTCGTTTCCCTCCTCCTCGCTTACTCTCCTGATGAAGGCGAGCTTTACTGGAGAGGCAATCACCACATCCGCACCGCTGTTGTAAATCTTCCACGAGTCCTTGCCCTCCTTGTCAATTTCGAAGTCGCCGTGCGCGTGCCTCTTCACTACGGCAACTCTCAACCCCCTCTCCCTTAGTATTGGCATCATTCTGGTAATCAGCGTGGTTTTCCCGCTGTCTGAAGTTCCGACAATGCTTAGAATCATAACCTCTGAAAACCCAGGAAGTTTTTTAACTTTTGTTTAATCTCAAAAGATTTAAACCTCTCCGCATGACGGGATTGTATGAAGGTTGTGCTGTCATATTCCGGTGGGCTTGATACGACGGTCTGCATCCCTCTGCTTAAAGAGAAGTACGGTTTTGATGAGGTTATCACGGTCACCGTTGACATAGGGCAGCCTGAAGCGGATATAAAGCAGGCAGAGGAGAGGGGAAAGAAGTATGCGGACAAGCACTACACAATCGATGCGAAAAAGGAGTTTGTTGATTCCCTCTTCATGCTGATCAAGGCTAACGGCAATTACGAAGGTTACGTTTTGGGAACGGCTTTGGCTAGGCCGCTGATAGCCGAAAAGGTTGTTGAAGTCGCCAAGAAGGAGGGGGCTGAGGCGGTTGCTCATGGATGCACGGGGAAGGGAAACGACCAGCTCAGATTCGAGAACATTTTCAGGCAGCACGGATTTAAGGTCATCGCCCCCGTGAGAGAGCTGAACCTCACGAGAGAGTGGGAAATCGAATACGCGAGGCAGCACGGCATTGAGGTGCCCGCAACAAAGGAGAAGCCGTACAGCATCGACGAGAATCTCTGGAGCAGGAGCGTTGAGGGAGGGAAGCTGGAAGATCCATCCTTCGAGCCGCCTGAGGACATCTACGAGTGGACAGCGAGCCCGGAAAAGGCTCCAGACAAGCCAGAGATCGTAAAGATAGATTTCGAGAAGGGAGTTCCTGTAGCGCTGAACGATGAGAGAATGGGCGGATTTGAGCTGATAAAAGCCCTTAACGAGATTGGCGGAAAGCACGGAGTGGGAAGAACGGACATGATTGAGGACAGGGTTCTCGGACTGAAGGCGAGGGAGAACTACGAGCATCCTGCAGCCACAATCCTTATAACAGCCCACAGGGACCTTGAAAACCTCGTCCTCAGCAGAAGGGAGCTGAAGTTCAAGAAGTTCGTTGAGGAGGAGTGGGCGGAGCTTGTTTACTATGGCCTGGTCAACGACCCGCTTTTCGACGCTCTGAACGCCTTCATAGACAAGACACAGGAGAGGGTGACGGGGTGGGTTAAAGTTAAGCTTTACAAGGGCTCCGCAGTTGTTGTGGCCAGAAACTCACCCTACGCCCTTTACTCGGAAGAGCTCGTCTCCTTCGACACGGAGTCCATTGACCAGCGCCTTGCTGAGGGATTTGCGGCATTCCACGGTCTGCAGGGCAGGCTGTTCAGGAGGCTGTTTCAATAATATTTTTAAATTTTTAAAATAACTTGGAACATGGAATTCATCATAATTTCTGTGGGCAACGAAATTTTGAGTGGTGATATAACCAACACAAACGCCGCTTACATGGCGAAGAAGCTTACCAGGGCAGGGCACAAAGTAAAGAAAATAATAACAATCCCCGACGACGTAAACATTATTGCGGAGGAGGTCAGAAAGGCATCTAAGGAGGCCGACTTCGTTTTGGTCACAGGGGGGCTGGGAGCCACGCACGACGATGTGACCGCAGAGGGGATTGCCAGGGCCTTCAACAGAAAGCTGGTGATAAGCAAGGAGGTTTACGAGTGGTTGAGCAAGCTCAGCAAAAACGAGGAGGCCGTAAGGAAAATTTCGTCTGTTCCCGAGGGGAGCGAGATTGTGTGGAACGACGTTGGGGCTGCGCCCGCATTCATAGTGGAGAACGTTGCGGTCATGCCGGGCGTGCCGGCTGAGATGGAGAACACATTCGAAAAAATTCTTGAGAGGTTCGAAAAGGGTGAGTATCACGAGGAGGTTGTGAAGGTTAACGGCTTTGAGGTTAAGATAGTTGATAAGCTCAATCAAGTAGTGAGAGATAACCCGGATGTTGAAATAGGCTCCTATCCGAAACCGGGATACGTTATGGTTAAGTTTTCTGGCCGCGATAAGGAGAAGGTGAAAAAAGCTGTAAAGCAGTTTGAGGAGCTGCTAAATGATAAGAGGTAAGGTTTTCTACAAAGGGGAGTTCGTTGAAGCGGGAATAGAGGTTGAGAACGGCAGGATAAAGAGAATTGGGAAGCTTGTAGAAGGCAAGGAAGTTAAAGGGGTTATCCTCCCCGCGGGCATAGACGTTCACGTCCATCTAAGAGATTTTGCGGAGAAGAGGAAGGAGACGATAGAAACCGGAACCCTCTCTGCCCTTCACGGTGGAATCTGCCTCGTGGTGGACCAGCCAAACACCAAGCCTCCTGTCGACGATGCGGAAACCTACTTTCGGAGGATGGGGAAGGCCGAAAAATCCGTGTATGTGGACTATGCCCTGAACCTTGCCCTCACAAACTCAAATCATGGGAAAATTGGGAGCATAATGAGAAAAATTTCGGAGAGGTACTTCGTCCCCGCTGTTGGGGAGGTCTTCATCCAGCACGACAGCGAGGACTTGCAGATTGACTACGAAACCCTCAGCAGCGTTTACAAAAGGTTTGAGGGTGTTGTTTTCACCATACATGCAGAGGACCCGGCATATGTTGCCAGGGGCTCACCCAATTTCGTTTTCAGAAGGAGGGAGGCTGAGGTGCTTGCCGTTGAGAGGCTCGTTGAGCTTGGCAAGTTCCACTTCTGCCACATCTCCACAAAGGACTCCGCCAAGGAAATACTGAACAGCAATTCAACGTACGAGGTGACGCCGCACCACATGCTTCTAAGCGTTGAGGACTACGGGAGGTTGGGGAACTTGGTAAACGTGAACCCTCCTCTGAGGGAGAGGGAGGACGTAGAGTGGCTCTTCAGAAACTTTCACCGCATCGACGTTTTGGCTTCCGACCATGCACCGCACACCTTGGAGGATAAAGAGGCGGGAGCTTCCGGATTTCCGGGAGTGGAGACGATGTATCCGCTTTTCGTGAACCTCGCCTCGAAGGGTTACATCTCCTTCAAAACCCTCGTCGAGAAAATTGCGTCGAATCCTGCAAGAATCTTCGGATTCAAAGGATACGGGGAGATTGAAGTCGGAAATTACGCAAACTTCGCGGTTTTTGACCTAAAAAAGGTTGATGAAATAAGGGCTGAAAGGCTGCACTCAAAGTGCGGCTGGACTCCCTTTGAGGGGTTTGAGGCTGTCTTTCCAGATAAAGTTTATTTGAGAGGTAAGGAATTGCTTGAGAACGAGATGAAAGCAGGAAATGTACTGAAAAAAAGAGTGTGAGAGAACCTGGAGTAATTTCAAAACTGCAAGAAAAGATTTTTTAACTTGTAAATTACAATTGTTATAATGATTAGGCCCAGATTGCTGATAGTCGATGATGACGACAGCATTAGGGAGATTGTAAAGATTATGCTCAAGGATTACGACATTATTGAAGCTTCGAACGGTGAGGAGGCTGTAAGGGCTTACAAGATGTTCAAGCCCGACCTCGTTCTCATGGACATTCAGATGCCAAAAATGGACGGTGTTGAGGCAACAAGGGAGATACTGAAGATTGACCCTCACGCCAAGATTGTGGGCTTGACGGCCTTCGCAAGGAGCAGGGGCAGGGAAATGCTTAAAATCGGAGCATTGGAGGTCGTGGAGAAGCCGTTCACAAGAAGAACTCTCAAAGAGCTGATAGAGAAGTACTCCGCGAAGGCCGTAGCGTAAAAAATAAAAAATTTACTTTTTGATGATTTCCAGTATCTCGCTCTCCTTTGGTATTTTGCCCTGAATAACTACTTTCCCGTCAACCCACACTGCTGGTGTCGCAACAACACCCAGCTCGATTGCCTCGTTCATATCCGTCACGTACTCAAGCTCCACGTCAAGCCCCTCTTTCTCAACGACTTTTTTCACCACATCGAAGGTTGCCTTGCACCTCGCACATCCCGGACCAACGACCTTTATCTTCACGCTATCACCTCCCCGTAAACAACTCCAGCTATGGTAGAGAGAGCGACGATTGTGATTATATACACAGCCGCTCTCTTCACACCAAAAAGCTTCCCAATTGCGAGCATGTTTGGCAGGCTCAGGCCTGGGCCTGCAAGCAGGAGTGCCAAAGCCGGCCCTTTCCCCATCCCGAGCTTCATGAGTGTATCGACGAAGGGAGCTTCCGTCATTGTGGCGAAGTAGCTTAGCGCACCTATCAAAGCAGCCAGAAAGCTCTGCCCGACACCCTCCCCACCGAGATAAACTTCCACGACGTCGGTGGCTTTCAGAATCTCCCCAACAACACCCACGATAAAAACTCCTACGAGCAGGAGGGGGATTATCTGCTTGACGAAAAACCACGTTTCGAGCATCCAGTATTTCAAATCCTCTTTACTAAAGCTCTTCAGCGCGTAAACTGTTGTGACCAGCATTAACACGCTGAAAACCTCAACCTTGAAAATGTAGGGCTTCCCAACACCCAGGTAGTTCGGCAGAAGCAATGTGGCTACAAGAAGGGCAAAAAGAACCAAAGCGTTGTTCTCGACCAACCTTCCAGCCTTCGGCATCGCCGAATCAGACTGTGATGCTATTTTCCTGTCGAAGACGTAGAAGAGTATCAGTCCCACAACAAAGGCGGTGGATATTGCAGCAACGATTCTTGCCAGGGCGAGTTCGAGGCCTAAAACCGCCCCTGTGTACGTTACAGCAAGAATGTTCGTTGCAGGAGCGACCCATAGTATTATCATTGCAGGAGCGGTGGCATTAGTTCGCTTGTAAATCCCAGAAGCGATTGGTATGACAGTGCAGGAGCACACTGCGAGAAAGAAAGAGGAAACTATCGCAAGGGGAAAAGATTTAAGCTTCGAAGTTGCAGCACCCAAGTAGTTGATTAAAACGGCCTTGTTCATCATCGACATGAGTGCACCGGCAATTAAAAAGGCCGGTACCAAACACGTCAGGACATGCAGAGCTATGTATTCCTCAAGGGCCTGAATTCCCGCCAGCAGCAGTGCATTGACGTCCATATGGTTTAAAATTTATAACTGAATTTAAGTTTTTGGTTTAAAATTTAAACTTTTTTCTTAGGTTTAAAAAATAAACCAAAAGTTTAATAAACGTTTAATTTAACAAAGTAGCATGGAAATCAAAGAAGTGTTGCCTTGCATTGCTGATCCGAAAAAACTCAGGGTGATAGGCAGAGTTGACGGCAATTTTCCGGCTGTAATGCCCTATCTTGCGAGGTTGATTCCCAACGCAAGCTACAACGAGAAGAGGGGATGGATTTCATTTAAGAAAGGGCAGAGGATAATCACGATACACGAGGACGGTTTTGTGGCGATGACGCAGATTAAGGACGAGGATGAGGCAAAAAGCATTCTGGGTGAGATAGAGCAAAAGGCTCAGGAAGCTTGGGAAAAAAGGAACAAAATAGACCTTTCAAAGCCTCTTGAGAAAACTGTGGTAAGCCCCTTCGATGTTTACAACTACCTGCCGAAGACCAACTGCAAGCGGTGCGGCGAGCAGACGTGCATGGCCTTTGCCGTAAAGCTGCTCAACGGAGAGGTTGATATCAAAGCCTGCAAACCTCTTTTCGAGGATAAAAAATATGAAGGGCTCAGGGAGACGCTCATAGGAATGCTTGTTGCTGCAGGTTACGATTTAGAGCTTTAACCCTCTTTGCAGTAATTTCCAGAGCCCCAACAATCATTGTAATGCAGCCTCATAAGTCGAAATACCTCCTCTCGTAACCGCAGTTGCCAGCACAGGAGGAGAAGATTCTCGACTGCAGTTTTAAATGCGTGGAGGTAAACTATTTGAGGGAGCTTGTGTTTAGAGTTGTAATTCACAGGAAAGTAACTCAAGAGCTGAAACCGTCTTAAAAAAGCCCATTTAAAGAGTTTTGGTGAAAATTTGGTGAACTTCTTGAAACGCTCAAAACGAATCCAATTCCTCGATGTTAAAAAGATTGAAGGCGAGGAGAACTTTATCGCATTGGGGATTTCAGAATGATTTACTTTCTTGATAAACCAACCAAAACAGTTCTAAAAGTTGAAAGAAGAGGAAAGCCTACACTAATCCGCCAAGGAGTGTTTTAGAGTTTCTATGAAAAGAGCGAGCTTTCCCTGCTCACAAACAGCGGGCCGGGAGGGATTTGAACCCCCGACTGCGGGATTAAGAGTCCCGCGCTCTGCCTGGCTAAGCTACCGGCCCTGCATGATTGCATCATGACTCCGGGTTTAAAGACTTAACGCTAATGCCCTCTACAACCCTCTCTGCTATGCCCCTCCCAATCAGCGATGCAACCTTTTCCCTGTGCCTCACAATGTCCTCAGCATTTCTGATCCCCGCGTTGTAAAGCTTTCTCGCCCTAACCCTCCCGATGTGCCTTATTCTCACCAGCTCAAGCAGCTCCTCCTTGACTCCATGCTTTATCCTCTCCGTAAGCCCGCTGACACTCGTGTTTCCCACCTCCTCCGCTATTCTGTTCATCGCATTGCTCAGCCATTCCGCAGTCTCAACTATCCTCCTCAAATCACCGGGAGCGATGCCGTACTTAGCGCATATTTCGTCCTCATCTTTTTCCTCAATCCAGTCCTTCAGGCAGAGAGCCGTCTTGACTTCAGACAAAAACCAGTCGTACTCAACAGAAAAATCGGATGGGTAGTAGCTTAGCTCCTTTCGAAGCCTGAAGGCTTCCTCCTCAACCCACGAGTCTGTCTTTCTAACAGTCAGCCTCTCCATGTCCGGAGTTCTGCAGATGAGTGCAGGGCACCGATATCGGAGAGCTCCATCCTGCTGAGAACGTCGTGGAAAATGAAGCCCGTCAGCGGGTCGATGTAGAGCCTCGAAACAAGCGAGCCTAGCTTCGTTGGAGCAAGATGGTGATCCTCAACAACCATCCCCCAGTTCTCAAGCTGTCTGACAACTCTCTCAAGCTCGTAGCTGAGGGATATTTCGTTTTGCTTGAAGAAGAACGTGTCAGCGAAAAAGTCCTCGAGCTCTTCCAGAGTTTTTGCGTAGCCATCGCAGATTATGGACAGGCTGTGAAACCTAAGGTGAGTCTCAACTCCGAGCTTCGAGGTTATCCTCTCAGGCTCTCCAAAAATATACCTTTTCACAGCAATCTCTCTGTCCCTCTTCCCGACAATGATAATCGCCTCTCCTCTCTCATCCATTCCCGGCCTGCCGGCTCTCCCAGCCATCTGCTTGTATTCGGAAACCTTAATTCTCTTCGAGTATCCGTCGAATCGGTAAAGACTTCTCACTATCACCCTTCTGGCTGGAAGGTTGACGCCCGCTGCCAGAGTTGGAGTGGCAACGACAACCTTGATATTCCCCCTTCTGAAAGCATCCTCAACAACCCTTCTCTGCCCGTTCAGCAGGCCAGCATGGTGAAAGGCCGCCCCTTTCCTAACGCATTCTGCCAGTTTTCTGCTCATCTCACCCTCATTCTCCTCGAGTATCGCCTTCTCCAAGCCTTCATTTTCAACATACTTTGCCGTAATTGCTGAGAGCTTAACTGCCGTCTTCTCCGCCCCTCTCCTCGTTGATTCGAAAACAAGAACACCCCCATTCTCAGCAACGCACTCTTCAACGAGCTCTTCGAACTTTACCCTCCTTGAGGTCGAGAATGCACCGTCGAAGAGCTCCAGAGTGCCCTCGCAGAGCACTCCCTCCACCAGCGGCACAGGCCTCCAGTCGCTCACGTAGTAGTCTGCATCTAGCCACTCTGCAATCTCGGTGACATTTGGAGCCGTTGCGGAGAGCCCTATAACCCTCAGCGCCTTATTCATTCTTCTCATTTTAGTCACGAGAATTTCCAGGGTGGCTCCTCTCTTCTCGGAATCGAGTAGGTGTATTTCGTCAACGACAAGGCAGCTAACAGCTTTAATCCAGCTTGCTCTGTTTCTGATCAGAGAGTCAGCTTTCTCGCTTGTTGTTACTATAATGTCACAATCCCCAAGGTGCTCGTCCCTCGACTCGTAATCGCCTGTCGATATGCCTATCCTCAAACCAATCTTCTCCCACTTCTTGAAGCTTTCGTACTTCTCCCCCGCAAGAGCCCTCAGAGGAACAACGTAGAGACTCTTTCCACCTTTTATGGCCTCTCTGACCATCGCCATCTCGGCGAGGAGGGTTTTACCCGCCGCTGTGGGCATTGCGAGGAGCAGATTTTTGCCGGAAAAGACCTTCTCCACCGCCTCAGCCTGAGGCGGAAACAGCTCTTCTATACCCTCCTCCTTTAAAATGCCAACAGCATAACTTGAGATGCTTTCAGCAAGCTCCTCCACCTTCACCACTTCAAGTTTTCAACGGTGCATTAAAAATTGCTCCTCGTTAAACTCATGATATATAACTACAATTGTGTTCTATTTAAATCCTTTTTCAATTGTTTAACTTGGCAAAATTTAAATAATCACAAAAAGAGCCTGCATGAGGTGGTTAAAAATGCTCGCGGATTTCATCCTGACGGAAGACCAGAAGGCAATTAAGGAGGCAGCAAGAGAGTTCGCGGAGAAGGAGTTTCCAAATTACGTTGAAGAGTGCGACAGGGAGGAGAAGTTCCCCTTTGAGCTTTGGAAGAAGGCTGCCCAGCTCGGATTCATCGGAATGGCGATTCCAGAGCAGTACGGAGGGCAGGGCTTAGGAGTGCTGGACTCCTGCCTCGTTGTCGAGGAGTTCTGGAGGGTTGACGGCGGGCTTGGAATGATTCTCGCCACAACATTCGGCTCAGAGCAGATCATAGCCTTCGGCAACGAGGAGCAGAAGAAGAAGTACCTGCCACCGCTCGCAAAGGGAGAGAAAATCTGCGCCGCCTGCTACACAGAACCTCAGGCGGGGAGCGATGTTGCGGGAATTAAAACAAGGGCTGACAAGGATGGAGATGAGTACGTAATCAACGGAACGAAGATGTTCATCACAAACGGCAGCATTGCAGACTACTACATAGTTCTGGCGAGAACTGATCCAAATCCGCCGAAGAGACATCATGGCATGTCGGTGTTCTTGGTCGAGAGGGACATGCCAGGTGTGCAGGCGAACAAGCTGAAGAACAAGCTTGGTATTAGGGCGAGCGATACGGCCGAGGTCGTCTTCAAGAACGTCAGAGTGCCGAAGGAAAACCTCATCGGTCAGGAGGGGCAGGGATTCTACCAGACGATGATGTTCTTCAACATCACAAGAATCCCTGTTGCGTTCCAGGCTCTTGGGCTGGCTCAGGGGGCATTTGAGCTTGCGTACCACTACGCCAGAAACAGGGAGGTTTTCGAGAGGAAGCTTGCAGACTTCCAGGTTACGCAGGAGAAGCTTGCGAAGATGAGGACGGAGCTTGAGGCTGCCCGCTTACTGGCATATCAGGCTGCCTACTTCCAGGACAAGATGGGGATGCCAGATCCGGGATTGACGGCGATGGCGAAGTACTACACGGCCAAGGCCGCGCAGTTCATTGTTAATGAGGCTTTGCAGATACACGGAGGTTACGGATTTATGGGAGAGCAGCACATAAGCAGGATGTACAGGGACGTTAGAATTCTGGAGATCTACGAGGGTACAAGGGAAATAGAGATGGAAGTTATTGCCAGGTCGCTGCTCGGAAAGATACCCTCAAGACTCGGAGTTGTGAGGAAACATCCTCTACAGTAAATTTTTTATTATTTGAAAAACGTTTGCAGGGTGATAGAATGGAGGAAGTATATATAGTTGATTTTCTGAGGTCTGCATTCTCGAGGAGCAGGCCAAAGCAGCCGGAGAAGGACGTTTTCAACAAAATAGACATGCCTGCAGTGGCTGCGATGCTGATAAAGGAGATGGTGAACAGGACGGGCATCGATCCAAAGGAGATTGGCGACGTCATCACAGGATGCACAATGCAGATGAAGGAGAACTGGCTTTACGGCGGTAAGGTTGTCCCTCTTCTCGCTGAACTGCCCGTAGAAGTTCCTGCGCACGGCGTTGAGAGGGTCTGCAACTCCTCAACGACAGCAGTTCACCACGGAACAATGGAAATCATGCTCGGCTACTCTGACATCGTAATTGCATGCGGTTTCGAGCACATGACCCACTTGCCAATGCAGATGGACCTCAACCCGCACATCGGCATCTCACCCACTCTGATGTCCCGCACGGATTTGATTCAGAAATATGATTTAATGACGGCCATGAGCATGGGTCTCACAGCGGAGAAGCTCTTCGAGGTTGCGAAGGACGAGATGGGATGGACGAAGAGAGATCTGGATGAGTGGGGTGTCAGGAGCCACAAGCTTGCAGCTCAGGCAGTCAAAGAGGGCTGGTTCCTTGAGGGAGAGGGCTACCCGATGAAGTGGAAGGGAGAGATTCTCCCCATTGAGGTGGAGCAGGCAGACGGAAGCAAGAAGGTCATAGACGTTGACCAGTCAATAAGGCCTGACACAACGCTTGAGCAGGTGGAGAAGCTCCCACCAGCCTTCAAGCCGGGAGGTGTTATCACTGCCGGAAACTCCTCTCCGCTCAATGCAGGTGCTACAGCACTTATGCTGATGAGCAAGAAGAAGATGAAGGAATATGGCCTTGAGCCGATGGCAAAAATCGTTTCAATGGGCTGGGCTTCAATCGACCCGAGCATCATGGGCGCAAGCCCCGTTCCCGCAAGCCTGAAGGCATTGCAGAAGGCTGGGCTTGAGGCGAAGGACATAGACTACTGGGAGATAAACGAGGCCTTTTCTGTTGTTCCGCTCTACACCATAAAGAAGCTCGGCCTCGACCCCGAGAGGGTGAACATCAAGGGAGGAGCAATTGCCATAGGCCACCCGCTCGGAGCGAGCGGTGGAAGAGTTCTCGGCACCCTCGCAAGAATCCTCCTCGTTCAGGAGGCCAAGTACGGCTGTGCCACGCTCTGTGGTGCAGGCGGACAGGGTGGAGCCACCATCATCGAGAACCCGTATATCTAAACTCTTTTTTCTTTTTAACGAAAAGGAGTAACCTTTTATCGCCCCCTGTTAACTTCGCTTCATGATAGTTCACCCCATCGATTACCGCTACGGCACCCCCGAAATGAAGAGGATTTGGAGCGAGGATAGCAAGATCAAGAGGATGGTAAGGGTTGAAATGGCTCTTCTACGCGCTCTTGCAAAAAAAGGATACCTCAGCGAAGAGGAGGCCAAAGAGGCCAAAAAGAAGGCTTACAGCGTAACACCAGAGAGAGTGAAGGAAATTGAGGCAGAGATAAAGCACGACATAATGGCGCTGGTAAAGGCCATTACCGAGGCCACCGGATGCAGGTGGGTTCACTTCGGAGCCACATCAAACGACATAATCGACACAGCAACGGCTTTGCAGCTAAGGGACAGTTTGAAAATCCTCGAGGTTAAAATAAAGCGCCTTGCGAAGGTTCTTGCGGACAAAGCCTTAGAATATAAGGACGTGGTCTGCCTCGGCAGAACTCACGGTCAGGCGGCTTTGCCCACAACCTACGGCTTCAGATTCGCCCTGTGGGCGGCTGAGGTTGCAAGGCACTACATCAGGCTGCAGCAGATGAAGGACAGGCTTCTCGTAGGGCAGATGAGCGGGGCAGTGGGAACACAGGCCGCCTTCGGCAAAGACGGCTTCGAGATAGAGGAGGAGGTTATGAGGCTGCTGAACCTTAAACCGGCTCTGATTTCAAGCCAGATAATACCCAGGGACTCCTACTGCGAGTACCTCGAGTTTCTCGCAAATCTTGCTGCAACACTCGAAAAGATTGCTCTGAACTTCAGACTCCTTCAAAGAGCTGAAGTTGGAGAGTTGATGGAAAAATTCGAGGCCAAGCAGGTCGGAAGCTCCACGATGCCCCACAAAAGGAACCCAATAGACTGCGAGAATGTTTGCGGCTTGGCGAGGGTCGTGAGGGGGTTCGTGGAGCCTCAGCACCAGTCGGCAATTCTGTGGGAGGAGAGAGACCTTACAAACTCCTCGGCGGAGAGGATAACCCTTGTTGAGTCAACGGTTCTGGCGGACCACATTCTAACGAAGATGATAAAGGTTGTTTCCAGCGTTAGTCTCAACCTCGAGAACATCAGGAGGAATCTTGAGATGCAGAGGGGGCTCAACCTGAGCGAGGCGGTGATGATAGAGATGACGAAAAGAGGGGTGGGGAGGCAGGAGGCGCACGAGATTCTCAGGCAGGCGGCGATGAGGGCTTACGAGAACAATTCATCGCTTCTTGACGAGCTTTTGAAAGACGAGAGAGTTATGAAGTACTTCAAAGAGGATGAGCTTAGGGAGATTCTGAAACCTGAAAATTATCTGGGGACTGCAAGGGAAAGGGTCGAGAGGGTTGTGAGATGGGTGAACGAGGTGTTGAAATGAGGTTGAGGATTAGATTCGAAAGTGCGGAATGCGAAGTTGAGCTTTACGAGGAGTGGGCGCCTGAGACTGTAAGGGCGATTGCCGATGCTCTGCCGATAAAGTCCACCGCCAACAGGTGGGGAGATGAGATTTACTTCACAACGCAGGTTGCGGTTGAGAAGGAGGAGAATTCGAAGGACGTTGTTGAGCTGGGAGACGTGGCGTACTGGATTCCTGGAAAAGCTATATGCCTCTTTTTCGGAAAAACGCCGATAAGCGACGATAAAATCAGGCCTGCAAGTGCCGTCAACGTTATAGGGAGGATCGTCAACAGCATGGAAGGCCTTAAGGGCGTTGCGGACGGAGAGAGTGTGGTTGTGGAGAGAGCGTGAAGTATTTATTTTTTCTCAAACCACAAACTACATGAGTCCCGAAGAGATTCTGCAAAAGGCCATTGAGATGGAGAGGGAGGCTATTGAGACCTACGCCGAAATGAAAAGAGAAGCCGACAGGGAAACTGCAGAACTGCTTGATTTCCTCATCTCTCAGGAGAGGGAGCACATAAAGCTCCTCAATGACCGCCTGAAAGTTGTGAGGCTGCTGAAAAAAGAGTAGGAAGAGTGGCCATCAGGATAACCAGAATGGCTAGGGTCAGCGTCAGCAGAACGAGCTTTGATGAAGGTTTCCTCTCCCTGATGTAATCTCCGAGCGCTTCTGTGTAAACCACAACGGTAAACGTGAACGCGGCAAGCAGAGAGAACGAGAGCCAGTGGGGCATCTCCGTCACGGGAAGAAAAGCCTCCCAGATTTTCATCGAGTAGTAAAAAACCGCCACAAACTCAATTACAGCCGCGGCAGCCTGCAAAGCCGAGGTTCTCTTCTGCAGCTCAAGATTTTCCTTCCCCCTGAGCATTTCGAGGCGAAGATGAACGACGTCGAGCGCATCCCTGACTCCCGAAAGGGTTTGCTCGAACCTCGACTCGAAGTAGCTTATTGTCTCAAGCTGATTTCTGAGCTCGTCAATCTGCTCCTTTAACAACCCACCAAGAAAGTTTGAGATGCTGCTCGCCCTTGCAATTGAGGAAAAAATTTCCTCAACGTCATCCTTGAACAGCATGTAGCTGCTGAAAAAAGAAGCCCTTAATGCCGAAACCTCGAAGGATAGCTCCTCAAGTTTCTCTATGCTGAGCGTTTTAACGTCCTCCGAGATTTTCGTAATCTCCTTCACAATCTCGCTTTCCCTTTCCGCAAGATGGCTCGCCCTCAAGTTGCAGTCCTTGATGAGGAGCCTTGCCGAGCTGATTTCGCACAGCAGCGCGGGAAGGTAATCGTAAAACAGCTTCTCGTTAAAATTGCAGTCTAAAAGAAGCTTATCCCTCAGGGAGTACTTTCCAAACCTGAAGCTCCGAAAATTGCCGTCATCTTTTTCTATTTCCACTTCAAAAATCTCTATTGGCTCTACGTCAAGCTCAAAGGGCTCTTTGGAGAAGAGAAAGTAGAGCGATCTGTATTTACCAACAACACCTTTTTCGGATTTCGCCAGCAGTTCCACGTATCTGAATCTCCTAAACTCCGGAGAAGCTTCTCCGATGGCTTTCAGCACTCTTTCAAGATTCGACTCGTCGAAGATTGCGTAGCGCACATTTGGATTTGTGTCTGTTTTATAAAAAATTTTGTGGATTTGGTTCAGCTACAGCTAAATGTTTCCATGCAGCTATTCGTTCAATTCAACCTCCCCAAAAACCATGTAGCCTCAATCAACCCTTCCACCGCGCAGAGCTCAAAAAGCCTGACCGTAAAATATATATAGAAATTTCAATCCACCAATATTTGCAAGAGGGAGGTGAGTGGGATGGCCACACTGCAGGGGACACCGGTTTTGATACTGAAGGAGGGAACTCAGAGAACCGTTGGAAGAGATGCCCAGAGGATGAACATAATGGCCGCTCGTGTGATTGCCGAGGCAGTGAAGAGCACCCTTGGGCCGAAGGGAATGGACAAAATGCTCGTTGACAGCCTTGGAGATGTGGTGATTACAAACGATGGTGTGACAATCCTTAAGGAGATGGACGTTGAGCATCCAGCAGCGAAGATGATCATTGAGGTTGCAAAGACCCAGGACAATGAGGTCGGTGACGGCACCACAACTGCTGTAGTTCTTGCGGGAGAGCTGCTGAAGAAGGCAGAGGAGCTTCTTGATCAGGACATTCATCCGACGGTGATTGCCAGAGGTTACAGAATGGCCGCAAACAAGGCGGTTGAGATTCTGGAGAGCATAGCAATGGACATCGACGTTGAGGACGAGGAGACCCTCAAGAAGATTGCCGCAACTGCCATAACTGGAAAGCACTCAGAATATGCGCTGGACCACCTGAGCAGCCTCGTTGTTGAGGCTGTGAAGAGGGTTGCAGAGAAGGTCGATGACCGCTACAAGGTTGACGAGGACAACATAAAGCTGGAGAAGAGGCAGGGAGGCAGTGTTGCAGACACAAAGCTCGTTAACGGCATCGTCATCGACAAGGAGGTAGTGCATCCGGGAATGCCCAAGAGAGTGAAGAATGCGAAAATTGCAGTTCTGAAGGCTGCCCTTGAGGTCAAGGAGACCGAGACGGATGCTGAAATCAGAATCACCGACCCAGACCAGCTGATGAAGTTCATCGAGCAGGAGGAGAAGATGCTCAAAGAGATGGTCGACAGGCTTGCAGAGGCTGGAGCCAACGTTGTCTTCTGCCAGAAGGGCATTGATGACCTTGCCCAGTACTACCTCGCAAAGGCTGGAATCCTTGCAGTGAGGAGAGTCAAGCAGAGCGATATCGAGAAGATTGCAAAGGCGTGTGGAGCGAAAATCATAACCGACCTGAGGGAGATAACCTCAGCAGATCTCGGAGAAGCGGAGCTTGTTGAGGAGAGGAAGGTTGGCGACGAGAAGATGGTCTTCATCGAGGGCTGCAAGAACCCCAAGGCCGTGACGATACTGATCAGGGGCGGCAGCGAGCACGTTGTGGATGAGGTCGAGAGGAGCTTGCAGGATGCCATCAAGGTCGTCAAGACCGCCCTCGAGAGCGGTAAGGTCGTTGCTGGTGGTGGAGCACCTGAAATAGAGGTTGCCCTCAAGATAAGAGACTGGGCACCAACGCTTGGCGGAAGAGAGCAGCTGGCAGCTGAGGCCTTTGCATCAGCCTTAGAGGTTATTCCAAGGGCCCTCGCCGAGAACTCAGGGCTTGACCCAATCGACATTCTTGTCGAGCTGAGAAAGGCCCATGAAGAGGGCAAGACCACCTACGGTGTGGATGTGTTCAGCGGAGAAGTAGCCTGCATGAAGGAGAGGGGAGTCCTTGAGCCGCTGAAGGTCAAGACTCAGGCAATCACAAGCGCTACAGAAGTGGCAATAATGATTCTGAGAATCGACGACGTCATTGCTGCAAAGGGACTGGAGAAGGAGAAGGGACCAGAGGGAGAGAGCGGAGGAGAGGAGGATTCTGAAGAATAAATTTTTTAAATTTTATTCTCCTTAAGCCATCTGAAAAACTCCTCGAAGGCCTTTCTTCTGTGGGAAACTTGGTTCTTCTCCTCGGTTGCCATTTCTGCGAAGGTTTTATTGCCGTAGAGGAAGATGGGGTCGTAGCCGAAGCCCTGAGTTCCCCGCATTTCTCTGGAGATTTCCCCCTCCACCTTGCCGGTGAAGGTTCTCACCTCCTTGCCGTCAAAGTAGGCTACGACAGCCATGAAGTAGGCTTTTCTGTTCTCAACGCCTTCCATGAGCTTAAGAATCCCCTCGTTGCCGATGGTTTTGAAAACGTAGCTTGAGTAGGGCCCGGGAAAGCCCTTCAAAGCCTCAACGAACAGACCGCTGTCCTCAATTACGAACTCCCCCTCCACCTTCTCAGCCAGCATCTCAGCACTAAGCCTTGCAATCTCCTCCAGACTGCTTCCCTGCGGCTCAATGTACTCCATCTTCAGCCACTCTATCTCGATTCCGTACTTTGAGGCCATCTCTCTTACTTCCCTGAACTTTCCCTCGTTGGACGTTATGAAGTACATGGTATCAATTTGTGGGTGGATAGAAATTTGTTTCGAAGAAATATTAAAGGAAAGATTTAAATATTAAGGATAAAATTAGTGACATGCCAACGCAAGCAGCAAACGAGGCCTTGGCAATATTGAGGGATGCATCCCAGTTTCAATGGTATGTAATAACCCTTCTGCTGGTAGTGATTTACATCTACGCCAGCGAAATTCATCAGAAAAATTACAGGGCTGTATTCGCTGGACTTGCCTTCTGGGGGATGGATTGGTTCAACGAGATATGGAATGCCCTCGTTTTCCACTTCACAAACTACGCTGCTGTTTGGATGGCCCCAGGAAAAACCGCTTACCTGATTTTGATAGGTCTCAACATTGAGATAAGCATGATGTTCGCAATCATGGGTGTAGCAGCAACAAAGCTTTTGCCTGAAGACAGGAAAGCGAAGATTTTCGGCATTAACAACAGAATCTTCTATGCCATTGTGCTGTCTGCAGCATGTGTCGTCGTTGAAATTATTCTGAATGCCGCCAATGTTCTTGTCTGGGAGTACTGGTGGTGGAATGCCAAGATGCCACTCCTGATATTTCTGATCGGCTATCTGCCTTTCTTCCTCGTTGCCTACTGGGTTTACGATATGGATTTGGTAGAAAAGCAGGCCGCAGTTAGCTTTGGAATTCTGGCGATTGACGCCGTACTCCTGATAGTCTTTGCAGGTTTGATGGAGTGGATTTAGCTCACAAGAGTTATTCGAATTGCCGGTTTATTGGTTTTTCGCTCAACCCTTGTTCAATCAGCCCCAGAGCACAGCCTCAATTTCCGAGCAGATTTTCTCTGCATCGTCATTGGCTGGAATAATCTCAAACTCACCTGAGGAGAGACCAATTTCAATCGCCCTTGCTATCTGCTCCTGTTCGAAAACACTTCCCTTGGAAACTTCCGGAGTTGTGCCGTGGATTCTGAGAATGGCCACACCAACTGCATCGATGGCAACTCTGTCGTTGCTGGCAATCATCAATCCCGGCTCAATGACCGTTCCTCTCTCAGGCCCACCATGCGAGAAGCCCTTTATGGCATCCATGATTACGATTTTGGGGGAGTAGGATACGTTTATCTCGGCAATCATCTTTCTCATGTGGGGCGAGGTGTGGAGCTCTGACATGTAGTCGTGCCCCTTCCACCTCCTCGCCACCATTCCAACGCTGTTCTTGAGAGACATGGTGAAGTGCCCTCCAAAGCGATGCGTCTTGAGGCAGCATGTCTGTATTACAGAGTCAACGGTCAGGAAGATGTCTGCGAAGGGATAGCCTTTTTTCCAGTGGCTGTCTTCTGGCTGGTGAAGAACCCAGCCGTCGTAGCTGTCGAGGTCGATAACTGTAAAGCCCTTCTCTCTGGCCAAGTCCAGAATGCCCATGGTTTTCAGCACCGCTGAAGTGTTTCCCATCCCGCTCCTCTCTGCCATGAATACCTCTGCCTTCTGCTCCTTCAGAACATCAACGATTGCTGAGAGCGTCTTTGGATGGGTTGATGCGGGAAAAGGATCGGCGCTGTTGTAGTTGGCCTTTAATCCAACGGTTGAACCCTCAAAGTCAGAGAAGTTCTGCATGAGCTTGCTGACAGCCTCTTCCCTTCTCTCGGTTTTGAGAACGTAAACGACTGATTTTCTTGGAGGATTGGATTTAGGCGTTAGTGGTTCTTCCACCACTCTATCACCGATGGCACAGCCTGAAAGTAAAAAAGAGAGGGCTGCTGCGGATGTTATGAGGAAATCCCTTCTTTTCATAGCTTTTAAGAGCCTCTCGTGCAGTAAAACTCCCCTTTGAGTTCCATCACGGCCGCAACCTTGCAGAGGGGGCAGAGACAGCCCTTCTCATCTTTTATTACCTCACTTGTTCCGAAGTAGCAGAAGCCAGTCTTGCTTTCCTCCGCAACGTAGGTTGAGCAGTCCCTGCAAATGCACTCCCTCTCAACGAGCTCGTCAACCCTCTCCATTCTTTCACCTCAAACCTGCGGTTATCTCCTTATACAGCTTCCTGTTGCTTCTCCACAAATCAAAGCGGTCGAGGTGCATAACCTTTGCACACACTGCAGCGAAGTCCTTCACGAACTTCTCCTTTGCATCATCGCAACCGTAAACCTCTGCCACAGCCCTCAGCTCGTCGTGATGGCCTAAGATTAAATCAACCCTCGTTGCCCTCCACCTCAGCTCTCCGCTCTTCCTATCGTAGCCTTCGAAGGTGTACCTGTAGTCGTCAGCAGCCCTCCACTCTACGGACATGTCCAGAAGGTTGACGAAGAAGTCGTTGCTCAGCACTCCGGGCCTTTCGGTAAGGACACCGTAGTCAGAGTGGCTGTAGTTTGCTCCAAGAGCCCTCATACCCCCAATCAGCACCACCATTTCGGGAACTGTGAGGGTTAGCAGGTTCGCCTTATCGACGAGGAAGTACTCGGGAGTTGTGTAAACGTCCCTTTCATTGATTCTCTCTGGATACCTGAAGTAGTTCCTGAAGCCATCGGCGAAGGGCTCAATGACTCTGTAGAATTCCTCGTCAACGTGCTCTTGCTGCGCATCCACTCTGCCGGGAATGAATGGAACCTTAACGCTGAATCCCGCCCTCCTTGCCGCCTCCTCAACAGCTGCAATACCTCCAAGGACAATGAGGTCGGCGATTGAAATTCTCTTCTCACTCCCCTTCGCCCCCTCGTTGAACTCCTGCTGAATTTTCTCGTATGCAGCAATAACCTTCTTAAGCTCTTCCGGATGGTTTACCTCCCACACACTCATCGGCTTAAGCCTGATTCTCGCCCCGTTGGCCCCTCCTCTCCTGTCCGAGTTGCGGTAGGTTGATGCTGAGGCCCACGCAAAGTAAACGAGCTGGCTTAAGCTGAGCCCCGACGCAAGAATCCTCCTCTTCAGCTCCTCCACGTCCTTTTCGTCAACGAGCTCGTAATCTCTCCTTGGCAACGGGTCCTGCCACACAAAGGTCTCCTCCGGCACGTACTTGCCAATGTAGCAGTCCTTTGGACCCATGTCTCTGTGGGTGAGCTTGTACCACGCGATGGCGAATGCCTTTTCAAATTCCTCAGGATTTTCGAGAAATCTCCTCGCAATTTTCGAGAACTCTGGGTCGAAGCGGAGGGCTAAGTCAGCGGTTAGCATTCTCGGCCTGTGCTTTTTGTTTGGATCATGAGCATCGGGAATGATTTCTGGAGCGTCCTTGGCAACCCACTGGTTTTTCCCTGCTGGGCTCTTCTCCAGCTCCCACTCGTAGGTGAAGAGAATTCTGAGGTAGTTTATGCCGAACTTTGTGGGCGTGGGCGACCAAGTAACCTCAAGACCAGAAGTGAAGGTGTCAGAGCCCTTTCCCTTGCCGTAGTTGTACTTCCATCCGAGCCCCTGCATTTCAATGGGAGAGGAGCTTGGGTCTGGCCCAAGATAATCAGCGGGTCCAGCGCCATGACACTTTCCGAAGGCATGCCCTCCGGCGATAAGTGCTACAGTCTCCTCGTCGTTCATCCCCATCCTGCGGAAGGCAACCCTAATCTCCTGAGCCGAGCCAAGCGGATCTGGATTTCCGCCGGGCCCTTCAGGGTTTACGTAAATCAGGCCCATCTCGGTAGCTGCAAAAGGTCTCTCAAGCTCCTCCTTCTCCCCTCTCTTTGCTGTAAGCATCTCCTCCTCCGGCCCCCAGTCGGGGCTCTCGTCAGGCTCAAAGATGTCCTCCCTGCCCAGTGCGAAGCCGAAAAGCTTCACTCCCATGTCCTCCATTGCAACTGTGCCCGCAAGGATAATCAGATCCGCCCAAGACAGCTTTCTGCCGTACTTCTTCTTTATCGGCCAGAGCAGCCTTATCGCCTTGTCGAGGTTTATGTTGTCCGGCCAGTTTATGCGGGGCGGAAAGCGGATGCTCCCGTCCCTCGCCCCACCTCTGCCATCAAAAATGCGGTAGCTGCCCGCGCTATGCCACGCAAGGCGGATGAACAAAGGGCCGTAATGGCCGAAGTCAGCCGGCCACCAGTCCTGAGAGCTTCTCATCAGCTCCTTCAAATCCCTGATGACAGCATCGATATCGAGATTCTCAACCTCCTCGACGTAATCGTAATCCTCCCCGTAGGGATTCTGGAGGTTCTGTCTCAGAATTTTCAGGTTCAGCCTGTTGGGCCACCAGTCCGTAATCCACCTTTTCCTTGCTCCAACCATAACACCACCCTGTCTCATCATACTTAAAGCTGATGTTTTAAAACAATTTCGATTTAGAAGTTATTTCTAGAAGAAAAATGTTTTTTACTAAGATGTGAAATTGAAGATGTGTGGAAGGAAAGGGCAATGGAGGAGATGAAAAAAGCCGGTTTGAGGCTAACTCCGCAGAGGCTGAAGCTTATTGAGGTAATAGAAAAAATTGGGGGCAGGCACCCTACTCTGAAGGAGGTTTATGAGGAAGTGGTGAAGGAGTTTCCCACAATGAGCTTCTCAACGCTTTACTCCAACCTGCTGATTTTCAGGGGACTGGGTTTGCTGGACTTCTTCACGCTTGAGGGGGAGACGAGGGTTGAGGTTAACTGTGAGCCGCACTTCAACGTCATAGAGAGGGAGGAGATTAGAGATTTCGTGGATGAGGAGCTGATAGGGGAGATAGAAAGGAGACTGGGGAGGAATGTCAAGGTTGTGAACGTTTTTATGGAGGATAGGGATTGAGGGGGGAAGTAAGTGCGTGAGCACTGCGCTCAGCCAAGCGGGGTACCACATCAAATCCAAGTGATGGCGAGTGGACAGTAGTAAAGAAGGACGAAAATGGTTTATATACGTTAATTGTATTGAGCACCGGGGGGAAAATTGAGTTCGACGCTCAGGGCTGCAGTGATAGGAATTCTCGTGAGCATCGCTGTAACGGCAATTATCTTCAAGTACACCGAATCGGAGCTAACCTGGAGTGTCATAAAAAGAGCCAACTGGCTTCTGCTGATTGTGGCGTTCCTTCTCCAGGTGTCCTTCTGGCTTCTCTGGGCGCTTCGCATGAAGCTCCTTTCAAACTATCTTGGTTACCGCATCTCCTTTTTCCACTCCCTTGAGATAACAATGGCGAGCATGTTCACGGCATCCATAACTCCCTCCTCCGCTGGTGGGGAACCGGTAAGAGTCAAAATGCTCTCAGACAGGGGTGTGGAGGTGGGCACGTCGGCCTTTATCGTTCTTGCTGAGAGAATCCTCGATTCCATGTACTTTTCGACGGCCCTGCCGGTTTTTTTGATTGTAACAGGATTCTCGACAAGTTTTGGATTTAAAATAGCCATTATCTTCATCACCCTCCTTTTGGTTTTTCTCTACATTCTCTACAGAATATTCAGAAACGAATCCAGCATTGACAAATTTGCCCAGCTTCTCTACAAAGCTGTTCGAAAGTTCAACGAAAAAAAGGCCGAGAAGTACTCCTCAACCTTCTCAAGGGAGCTCAGGAGATTCAGAGAGGCTACGATAAAGATGCTGTCCGATTCCCCTTCTGGAATTCTCGTACTGTACCTTGTAACGCTTGTTATGTGGAGTGCAAGCTTCGCAATCCCCTCGGTAATCCTCGTTGCTCTCGGCTACGACGCTTACTTCCTCTACTCCTACACTGCCCAGCTCATAATAGTGATCGTCTCCCTAGTTCCTCTAACTCCCGGAAGCAGCGGAATCGCGGAAGTGAGCATGGCGTACCTCTACTCCAACTTCGTGCCAACCAACGTGCTCGGCGTCCTCGTGGGACTGTGGAGGCTGATAACCTACCATACAAACATATTTTTCGGCGCGATATCTGTAAACTACAGCCTGATAAAATCAAAGTTTGTTAAAAATCAGCTAACGTAGCTCTCATCATCGTCGAAACCGTAGCTCATGTCCTGAAGCATTTTGGTTGCGAGTCCGACGAGCACCTTATCGTCGCCCACTATTTCCTTTATGAGCATGAGCGAAGCTGACTCCTTCAATTCAAAGCTTTTTATTTCATCCAGCAACTTGAGGAGCTTGGACGCCAGCTTGTAGATTTCTGCAAGCTTTACGTCGTCCTCACCCTCCACCTCTTCATCCTCTTCTTCAAATATCGCGTACTCAAATTCGTCCATGCTAAGGTTTAACCTCAAAACTTAATTTAAGGTTTTCTGTAAAAGCTAAATTACCGAAGTGAAACTTCTGCCAATGGACATTCCAAGAGTCGTAATAGCAGGAACGAGCAGCAAGGTTGGAAAAACGATGATTTCCATCGGGCTAATGAGGCTGCTCGTTAACAGAGGTTACGAGGTTCAACCCTACAAAGTTGGACCGGACTTCATCGACCCGGGCTTTCACCACCTTGCAACTGGCAGATACTCGCGAAATCTTGATAGTTTCATGCTGAGCAGGTCTGCAATCCTTGAAACGTTCATCAGAAACTTCAGAGGTGCGGATGTCGCAATCATTGAGGGGAAAACGGGACTTTACGACTCCTCTGATGCCGTAAGCGAAAAGGGAAGCGTTGCAGAGGTGAGCAAGATTTTAAAAGCTCCTGTTGTACTCGTTGCCAACGTTGAGAGGTTAAACAGAACTGCAGCTGCAATAATTCTCGGATATAAACTCTTTGATCCGGATGTGTTGCTTAAGGGCGTTATTTTGAACAGAGTCGGCAGCGAGAGGCATGCTGGAAAGGTTAGGACGGCGGTCGAGAAGCTCGCAGGGGTTAGGGTTCTTGGAGTGGTGCCGAGAAAGAAGGTGAAAATGCCTTACCGCCACCTCGGCCTTGTTACGGCTTACGAGAGGGAGGACATGGACGAGCTGCTCGACAACATTGCGGAGATTGTTGAGAAGCACGTTGACGTTGATAAAATTCTCGAAATAGCTGAAAAGGCACCTCCGCTTGACTCCGTCTTTGAGGATGAAAAAGAAGATGAGGAAAAGAAATATGTGAAAATTGGAGTTATTAGGGACCAGGTTTTCTCGTTCTATTACCAGGACAATTTAGATGAGCTGTCAAAGTACGCTGAACTCGTCTTTGTGAACTCCCTTACTGATAAAAGGCTTCCCGATGTGGACGCTCTTTACATTGGGGGCGGATTCCCAGAGGTATTTGCGGAGGGACTTGAGAAAAACGAAAAGCTTAGAAACGAAATTTACGACTTCTGCCAGTCTGGAAATCCCGTTTATGCTGAATGCGGAGGGCTGATGTATCTCGGAGAGTCTCTTGAAACCTCAGAAGGGGAGTTTGAAATGGTTGGCTTCCTTCCGCTAAAGACAAAAATGTACGAGAGGTTTCAGGCGCAGGGCTATTCGGTTTACAGGACGTTGAAGCCGTGCATAATAGCTAAGAGAAACCAAAAAATAGTCGGTCACGAGTTTCACTATTCAAGGCCCACTCTTACGGGAAAGGCTGATTTTGCATTTAGGGTGGAGCGAGGGTTTGGAATTGACGGCAGGAGGGACGGAATACTAAAGGAAAATACGCTCGGATGCTACATTCATGTCCATTTTCTTTCGGATAAAAGCATCGCCAGAAGATTTGTTAAAAAAGCAATGAAGAAAAAATAAGATTAGACACAGCCAGTTGGCTTTGGAAGACCAGCAATTCTACAAGCGTCCTTTGCAGGTCCCTGCGGGAAGAGCTTGTAGATGTACTGCAGGTTGCAGTCTGGCCTGACCTCTTTCTTGCAGTGCTTTACAAGCATTCTGACTGGTGGAGCAACACCGTACTTTATAAAGTAGTCTCTCAGATATCTTATAATCTTCCAGTGCTCCTCTGTCAACTCAATCGGCTGCGGGCTGAAGCGGGTGTCCTTCGCAAGAGCCTCTGCAACCTCCTCGTCCCACTCTTCCCAATCCTGCAGAAAACCGTCCTCGTCAAGTCTGAGCTTCTTTCCTTTAACCTCTAACTCTGGCATGAAGTCACCTCCGTCTTAGAGTGCCTTTTCATCTACGCATATATAATTTACGGAATTAGCCCCATAAGGTTCAGAATTTTTTGAAAGAGCAAAAGCCTTTAAAAACCATCCTTCGAGTTATTTTTGCTGGGGCCGTGGGGTAGCCTGGTAGCCTCTCGGCCTGGGGCGCCGGTGACCCGAGTTCAAATCTCGGCGGCCCCACTTTAAATAGGCCGTGAGTTGTGTGCAGTCCAGCTTGGGGCGTACGTTCAAAACTTTTAGCAGATTTTTATACGGAGCAAAGAAATGGATTTAAACTTTGATGGCTGTTAATCTTTTAATGGTTGAAGAGGAAATTCTCAGCGTCTTAGAGGAATCGGGGGCGTTAAGCTCTAAAGAAATTGAGTTAGAGCTGCGAAAAAGGGGATACAACATAAGAGCAAGGACCATAAGATACCACCTGAAAAAGCTTGAAGAAAGGGGACTGGTTAGAAAAAACAGCAACGGAAAAACCGAACTTACTGAAAAAGGCGAAAAGGAACTCAAGAGAAAAAGTGCTTTCGAAAGGCTGGGGGAGTTCTCGGAGAGAATAGAGTACAACGTATATCTCTCGAACTTTGACCTCTACACTCTTTCCGGGCTCGTACCCACAAATTTCGCCTTTATCGATAAATCGCTCTTTGAAAGGGCAATGGAGATCGTTGAGGAGTGCATTTCGCAACCTATATCCATTTCCAACCGCATCTTTATCGCCGAAGAAGGTGAGTCACTTGGAGGCTATACGGTTCCAAAAAACTCCTTTGCGCTGGGGGTTATCTCCAACACTATTTACGATGTCATATTGAAAACCGCCGGTGTGAACACAACTCCCGAGTACGCGGGGTTGATGAGCGTTGAAAACATGGAGGCAAGGGGGCTAACAGAATTGATCAGTTACTTCGGAACCACTCTGAGCCCCGGACTTTTGCTGCTGAAAGCAGGGTTGACATCCGTTTACTCTGCATGCAAAACCGGAAGGGGGGAAATTATAGTCGCCATAAGGTCCTTCAGCAGGTATGCAATGGACATAGCGAGAAGGGAGCTGGAAATTGCAGAAAGCAAAGGCCTTAGAGGTGTAATTAAAATTCTGCACCCCTCAGACAGAATTTTTGGACTTCCAGCGGCAAACAGGGCCAGATTGGTTGTGAGTGCTGGCCTAAACATGATAGCCCCACTCTTCGAGAACGGAATCATCCCTGAGGTTAGGGTTAACGAGTTCTTTGTGGATTTCAGGGACTTTAGAGTGATTTGATTACTCCTCTCGCCTCTTCATCTTCCTCGTAAACCGTCAGCAACGCTGATAGGGTTACTGGGATGGTTTGCTCAGTGGCAAAGGTTATGTAAGGGGCCAGGTCAATTACGAAATCCGCCAGCCTGAAAAGCCCCTTTGGAATGCCAACTCTGCTTCCCGCGAAAATAACAACTTCGTCAGCAAACCTGATTCTTCTAACAAGCTCCTCCTTCACATCTGAAATCTGCCTTCCCGTAGGGTCGGTGATTATCAAAACGTTCCTCTTTCTCCTCTTGTCCCTCGCGGTCTGGTAGAGGTCCCTAACGAAGACGGGAACCTTCCTCACCTCTCTCGCATAAGCCCTCTCCTGAATTTTGTATCGGGCAATCTGCCCCCTCCTAACTCCCTTTATGAAGTACTCAAGCTCGAAGGCGTTGACGTAGTCGTGAGGGGCGATTATGAGCTCCTTTATCTCGAAAGCCTGCGCAGCCCTTCCTATCCTCTCCCCTATTTCCAGAGCGGCCTTTGTATCTTCAAGATAAGGCATCTGGACGAAGCTGATTTTTCCAAAAAGCTTCCTCGAGTCAACCTTCTCTGGAGTGTACTTTTTCCGCTCCTCGCTGCCGTCAATTACTCCGATAAAGGCCCTTTTACCTATAATTTCAACATAAACTGCCTTATCCGGAAAATTGAGGTCAACCTCGCAGCCTGTAAGCTCCCTTATCCTGTCTCCCAAATCGAGGTTAACGTCGAGGCTTGTGAAGTCATGAGTTCCCCTTCTCTTCGTCCTAATTGCAAAGGTTCTCGCTCCCTTGACCTTCTCAGCCACCACCTCCGCCTTAGAAAGAATTTCATCGAGCTTTGCCTCGCACTCCACAAGGACGGGGATTATGGTCTCGATTTCGGGAATCTCCTCCAGCTTCTCTTTAAGGCTCTCATCGCAGTGAACGATGAGCAGGCCGAGGAAGCCTGAGGGCCTGATTTCAATTTCAACATCACCGATGGCATCTTTGATGTGCGATGCAGCAACGTATTCCATCTCCCTCAGCGTTTTTACGAGGAGCATGTGTGGCGTAAGAAGGCAAAGGTTTTAAGAGTTATCTCAGAAGTTCTACGCCTGAGGTGATATCATGCTCGGAAGGTTTGTTGCCAACGGAAGGATTTACGAGGGAAGTTTTGAGATTGATGGCGAGCTTCTTGTCTTCGACGGTTATGAGGTTCCCTTAACGGCTGTGAAGTTCCTTCCTCCAGTCGTTCCGTCAAAAATCATCGCAGTAGGTTTGAACTACATCGACCACGCTGAGGAGCTCAATATGCCGGTCCCTGAGGAGCCGATACTCTTCATGAAGCCCTCAACTGCTGTTATCGGCCACGATGACTGCATAATCCTGCCCCAAATTTCGCAGAGAGTTGATTACGAGGGAGAGCTGGCGGTTGTGATAGCGGAGGATTGCAGAAACGTTCCCGAAACTAATGCAGCGGACTACATTCTCGGCTACACCTGCTTCAATGACGTCACAGCGAGGGATTTGCAGGCGAAGGACGGGCAGTGGACGAGGGCGAAGAGCTTCGACACCTTCGCTCCTCTCGGCCCCTACATCGCCGAAATTGACGACCCCTCGAAGCTGGGAATTCAGACAAGAGTTAATGGCAAGGTGGTGCAGAAATCAAACACCTCAAATCTGATATTCGACGTCTTCCAGCTCGTTTCCTTCGTTTCCTCAGTGATGACTCTCAAAGCCGGGGATGTCATTGCAACCGGCACGCCCGCTGGTGTTGGGATGCTGAAAGATGGAGATGTTGTTGAAGTTGAGATTGAAAAGATAGGTATCCTTCGAAACACTGCCGTGAAAATTGACAGACAGATTCGATGTGAGTGCTGAGCAAAAAGTTATATTTCAAGTTTCTGTGAGGTGGACACATGGAAATCAGGAAGGACTATGACGCTCATGAGGTTGAGGAGAAGTGGCTGAAGCTGTGGAAGGACGAGATGTATTACTTTGACTGGAATTCCGAAAAGCCTCACTACATAATCGACACTCCTCCCCCATACCCCACAGGCTCCTTCCACATCGGCCATGCCCTCAACTGGTGCATTATCGATTTTATTGCAAGATACAAGAGAATGAACGGCTACGAAGTCATGTTCCCTCAGGGCTGGGACTGCCATGGCCTTCCGACCGAGGTTAAGGTGGAGGAGAAGTATGGCATAAAGAAGGGTGATATTCCAAGAGATGAGTTCAGAAGGCTCTGCGTGGAGTTTACAGAGGAGAACATTGCAAAGATGAGGGAGACAGCGAGAAGGATGGGCTACAGCATCGACTGGAGCAAGGAGTACATCACGATGTATCCCGAATACTACTCAAAAACGCAGCTCTCCTTCGTCAGAATGTACAATAAGGGGCTGATTTACAGGGATTATCACCCCGTCGTTTTCTGTCCCCGCTGCGAAACCACCATCGCTCTTGCAGAGATAGAGTACAGGCAGGGGAAGACGAAGCTGAACTACATAAAGTTCGATGATGACGTTATCATTGCCACAACTCGCCCAGAGCTTATTCCCGCCTGCGTTGCCATCGCAGTCCATCCAGATGACGAGAGAAATAAGCATCTGATTGGCAAAAAGGTTAGGGTTCCCACCACTCCGTACGAGGTTGAGGTTATAGCGGATGAGGAGGTTGACCCCGAGTTCGGAACGGGAGTGGTGATGATCTGCACCTTCGGAGACAGGCAGGATGTCAAGTGGTGGAAGAAGCACAAACTTGAGCTGAGAAACATTGTTGGGAGAGACGGAAGGCTGAATGAGAAGGCCGGGAGATATGCTGGCATGACCATTCCTGAGGCGAGGGAGGCAATTCTGGAAGACCTCAAGAAGGAGGGGAAGCTGCTGAAGCAGGTTGAGATTGACCACAATGTCGGCACATGCTGGAGGTGCAAAACACCTGTTGAGATTATCCCAGCAGAGCAGTGGTTCGTTAAGGTGGAGAAGGAGAAGATTCTTGAGGCTGCGAAGAGGATTAAGTGGGTTCCAGAGCACATGTACTCAAGGCTGGAAAGCTGGGTTCAGTCGATGGAGTGGGACTGGGTTATAAGCAGGCAGAGGATTTTCGCCACACCCATTCCCGCATGGTACTGCAAGAACTGCGGGGAGGTGGTTGTTGCCAAGGAGGAGTGGCTTCCTGTTGACCCAACGGCAACTCAGCCTCCCGAGCCATGCCCGAAGTGCGGCTCCACAGAGTTCAGGGGAGAGACCGACGTTCTCGACACGTGGATGGATTCCAGCATCACACCTCTGATGATTTGCGGATGGCCCAGCTTGAAAGAGTATCCAACCCACCTCCGCCCTCAGGGACACGACATCATCAGGACGTGGGCCTTCTACACCATTCTGCGCTCCTTAGCATTGGAAGGGCAGATTCCGTGGTATGAGATTGTCATAAACGGAATGGTTTTCGGAGAAGATGGAAGGAAGATGAGCAAAAGCCTCGGAAACGTCATCGTGCCTGAGGAGGTTGTTGAGAAGTATGGAGTGGATGCGCTCCGCCAGTGGGCTGCGAGTGGAGTCATAGGGGATGACATAATATTCAACTGGAAGGATGTCATTGCTGCCAGCAGATTCCAGCAGAAGTTCTGGAGCATCACCCGCTTTACTCTGATGCACATCTCCGACTACACTCCATCTGAGGAGGACAAGAAGCTGCTGAGAGATGCGGACAGGTGGATTCTCTCGAAGCTCAACAGGCTTGTTGGGGAGGTTAGGAAGCACATGGACGAGTACAGGTTTGACGAGGCAATCAAGGCGATAAGGACGTTCACGTGGTATGAGTATGCGGACAACTACCTTGAGATTGTGAAGAACAGGCTTTACTCAGGCAGTGAAGAGGAGAAGAGGGCTGCCAAGTTCGTTCTTAGCTACGCTCTCGATGTTCTGACGAGATTGCTTGCACCAATCACGCCTTTCATGGCGGAAGAGTGCTGGAGCCACTTCAGAGAGGGGAGTGTGCACTTGCAGAGCTATCCAGTCGTTGAGGAGGAGTTTCTGGATGAGAGAGCGGAGAAGGCTGGAGAGGAGATTAAGGAGATTGTTGCTGCAGTTAGAAAGTTCAAGCACGATAAGGGGCTGGCTTTAAACGCCCCCCTCAAGAAGCTGATTGTCTACTCCAAGCTTGACGGTCTTGATGTAAGAGACATTGCAGGGGCGACAAACTCTGAGGTTGAGATTGTTACGGAGATGCCTGAGGTTAGGGAGAGAGTTAAGGAGCTTAAACCAAAGTTTGCCATCATCGGCCCCATGTTCAGGGAAAAGGCGAAGACCCTAATCAAAGCTGTCGGCTCACTCAGCAAGGAAGAAAAGGAGAGGTTGCTGAAGGAGGGGGCGATTCAGGTTAACCTCGATGGAGCGAGCGTTGAGGTTAAGGCTGAGTGGTTTGAGGCGGTGACGGAGAAAAGCATTGAGGGGAGAGAAGTGGAGATGCTTGAAACAGCTAACAGCGTTGTTTTTGTTGAGGTTTGATTTTTCTTATTTGGTTTTAGAATGCAGTTTTTTGATTTGGGCTATAATACCGGTTTTGGGACAAAATTCTCAGATCAATCTTTGAGGATTATAACATAAGCTCTCTGTCCAATATGCTTTTTTGGAACGCTGACCTTGGCTGAAGTTCCGAAGGGAGTTACCCTCTTCTCGTACACAACCTCCACCTCATCTGTGAGCAAAAGCTTATCCTTGACTATCTCAATCCTCCTCATACTTGATATATCTATAGATATCTTTATATAGTTTGTGGTTGGATTCAGGTTGTGAACGTGAGAATAACGAAGAAGATGGTAAGAGAACTTCTGGAGGTTCTGGATGAGATAGTTGAGGAGATAAGACAGGAGGAGAAGGAGAAATATCCCTATGCTGAATGGGAGAGGAAGAGGGAAATTGTCAAGGAAAGGCTGAGAAAACTTCCTAAATACGTTAGAGAGGCTGTTTCTGCGATCAGAATTGAGAAAAGAGTAGGAAGGCCAAAGAAAGTTGATCTGGAGAAGAGAGTTATGCTTTTCCTGTTTGCAAGACTGATAAATAAGTCGAACAGGGATGTTGAAGAGCTGCTTGAGTTATTCGAGCCTTTGTTTGGAATCAGGGTGAGCTACAAGACGATAGAAAGATTGTACTCGGATGAAGAGGTAAGGATGGCCTTGCACAACCTCTTCATTCTTTTGTTGAAGGATGAAGGAGTATCAGGAGAATTTTCAGGAGATGGAACAGGTTACAGCTTAGCCATCACTAAGCACTATCGAAGCAATCCGAAGAAGAAAGGTAAAGATTTCCGATACGTTTTCAGGATAATCGATCTTGAAACGGGAATGTACGTTGGATTTGGTTATTCTGCAAAATCTGAGAAGGATGCCTTCGAGAAGGCGATGAAGATGCTCAAAAGCATGGGAGTGAAGGTAAACTCGATTTCTCTGGATAAGTATTACAGCACAAGGAAGACTTTAAGGATGTTTGATGCTGAGACATCTGTCTACGTCATTCCAAAGCGAAATCTTTCCAGAATTGGATTTGATTGGTTGAGAGTTATTGAGAGGATTGTTGAAATGCCTTACAGGTTTCTGAAGAGATATTTTAAGAGAAATCTGAGCGAGGCAGGTTTTTCTGCTGATAAGAGGAGATTTGGATGGTTGATAAGGCAGAGGAGGGAGGACAGGAGGGAGATGGCTTTGTTTGCTGTCGGGCTTTGGCACAACATATTTGCTGTGAGGGTGATGAGGTAATTTTGTCCCAAAGTCCCATAATACCAAAATATTGAAATAATGTGTAGAATAAATTTGAGCTATGCTGGCATCGGACAGCAAACTTATCAGGATCAGAAATTTTGAGGCTTGTTTGGGAGTAGTATTAGAGATAAAAGAACCTGTAGGGTTCAAAAGACGCTATCTAAACTTTATAGAAGAGATAAAATCGGCCTATCAAATAAGTAGTCCAAGAAACGTTTTTAAAAGCTATGAGTTGAAACGCAAGTTGGGTTTGCAGGATTTTGAAGATGTTGCTCAAAACTTTGTAAATATCGTGATTGCAGATTCCTGTAGAATTCACATTGTATTTGCATCGTTTAATACTAAAAAAGTTGAAAAGGTGATTTATTACAGAAAAGACCGCAGAAAAAGGCAACAAGAAAAGAAAACCATAGAGTTTCTTAGGCATCTGAGTAGCTATTTTCCTTACGTAGCAGCTTGGAGCGCCATATTCAATGATGAAGCAATCAGTTTTGATAACATTGAAATCCACTTGGATTCTTTTGATGGCGAAGTAACATATGCTTGGGAAATCCTTAAAAATAATATTTCAGCAAAAATCAAGACATTTCCAAAAGGAGACCAGTGCAATCCCTTCATATCGGCATCAGACATCGTGCTTTCTTTGGTAGAGATTAACTTACTGAAGGGAGACTTTCGCTTGGATGTTCAAGAGTTGAAAAAATTATTAGAAAAATATAATATTAAAGGGTCGATCACCCATTGTGGAACCAACAAGATTAAATACATTACGCCGATTTCATCTCAAAAAATTCCAGAAGCTTTAGATTACGCTGAACCTGTCATTTACGTCGTTCCCGGACAGATAAAAAAAGAATGGATAGAAAACTCACCTAAATTCGAGTACGTTCTTAAATATGCTCAGTTTGTAGAAGGAGGAGTAAAGTTTCTAAACATAGATAGGGATTACGAATTTATTCGCGATACAGATGTTTTGGCTTATTTCGATGATGCAGGCAAGGTTTTGGCTAAAAACATATCCAGCCTTTATGATGTAGAATGCAAAAGCATCTCTGAAATCATAAATGAGACAAAATATTGACTGACTAAGAAAATCCGTAAATTAAATATACGTGTAATTACAAAAGTTAGAACGTGGAGGCATCCCCAGACCAGGGGGTGCTTCCTAACTCCACATATAGTTTAAATTTTTCCCATCCAAGATTAATTCCGATTAGCCACAAATCAACTGTGATATCCCAAAAATAATTTCACTCCTCAAACAACCACCTCCTTATGTATTCAACTCATCCTTTTCATTATCCTCCCAAAGTCCACACTCTTTATCTCTGCATCAACTCCAAGCTCTCTGGTCTTTTCGATGTCTGCAATAATCTCAGCTACCGAGATAACCATCTTGGAGGGAATGCATCCCCTCGTGAGGCAGATTCCTCTCGGCCTGTATTTGTCAATAACGGCAATTCTCGAATCCGGATTCATGCTCAGCAATCCCTGAACGATTATCATTGCCGAGCCCGTTCCTATGACAATAGCATCATACTTTTTCATGATTGTTAGACCGAGCCAACTTATTTAAAATTATTTGGAATGAACTTCTCATCGCCCAAAATTCAAACCTCACAGAAGGCATTTAGCGGAATTAATCCGAAAAATTTTTACCTATATGACAACTACTCCCCTACGGGGTGAGGCTTTTGGAGGCTCAGCTTACGAGGAAAATCAGGGTTATTGTTGCCAAGCCCGGCCTTGATGGTCATGACAGGGGGGCAAAGGTTGTTGCCAGAGCTTTGAGGGATGCGGGCTTTGAGGTTATATACACGGGCATTAGAAGAACTCCTGAGGAAATCGCTGAAACCGCACTGCAGGAGGACGCTGATGTTGTTGGGTTGAGCATTCTGAGCGGGGCTCACCTTGAACTCACGCCGATGGTCATTGAAGAGCTGAGGAAGAGGGGTCTGGAGCCGAACAGGGATGTACTCGTCATTGTAGGGGGCATCGTTCCAGAAGAGGACGTGCCAAAGCTCAAGGAGATGGGTGTGGCGAAGGTCTTCGGGCCCGGCACTCCGCTGAACGAGATAATTGATTTTATCAGGGCCGAGGTGCCCAAGTTAAAGAGGTGATAGCTTGATAAGGAAAATTGACCATGTTGGTGTTGCAGTAAAGAGCCTTGAAGAGGCTGTTAAGACATACGAGGCTCTTGGATTCGGGGTTGAGGAGATTGAGGAGGTGGCGGAGCAGAAAGTGAGAGTTGCGATGCTTCCCGCTGGAGAGAGCAGGGTGGAGCTTCTGGAAGCGACTTCTGAAGACAGCGCCATTGCCAAGTTCATCTCGTCGAGAGGAGAGGGGATTCACCACATTGCGGTTAATGTGGAGAACATTGAAGAGGCGCTGAACAAAGCCAAAGAGGCGGGACTGAGGCTAATCGACGAGAAGCCAAGAGTTGGAGCTGGCGGGAAAAAGGTTGCCTTCGTCCATCCGAAAAGCACGCACGGTGTTTTGCTGGAGTTTGTTGAGGGCTGAGGGATAGCATGAGAAAAGAGCTTGTTGAGGAGCTTTACGGCAAAAAGGAGAAAATCAGGCAGATGGGAGGCAAGGAAAGGATAGAGAGGCAGCATGAACAAGGGAAGCTTACGGCAAGGGAGAGAATTGAACTTCTGCTCGACCCGGGGAGCTTTGTTGAAATCAATCCCTTTGTGGAGAAGAGGAACACCGACTTCGGCCTTGACAAGATGGATTTGCCCGCTGACGGGGTTGTGACGGGCTATGGAACTGTTGACGGCAGACCTGTTGCCGTTTTTGCTCAGGACTTCACGGTGATGGGGGGAAGCTTGGGGGAGATGCACGGCTTCAAGATTGCCTACATTCTGGACTTTGCGATGAAGCTCGGCATTCCCGTTGTGGGGCTGAACGACAGCGGCGGGGCGAGGATTCAGGAGGGAGTTGATGCCCTCAAAGGCTACGGGGACATCTTCTACCGCAACACCTTGGCGAGCGGTGTGATTCCGCAGATAAGCGTGATAATGGGGCCGTGTGCTGGAGGAGCTGTTTACAGCCCCGCAATTGGCGATTTCATCGTCATGACCAAGAATCCTAACTGCTACATGTTCATCACCGGCCCTCAGGTGATTAAGACTGTAACAGGCGAGGAAGTTTCGGCCTTTGATTTGGGAGGATGGCAGGCCCATGCGATGAAGAGCGGCAACTGTCATCTTGTGGCTGAGGATGATAGAGATGCGATGATGCTCGTAAGAAGGCTTCTCAGCTATCTGCCGTTAAACAACATGGAGGACCCGCCTGTTGTGAAGACAGGCGACGACCCTGTCCGCTTAACGCCTGAGATTTACGATGTGCTGCCTGACGACCCGCAGAAGCCCTACGATGTGAGGGATGTGATTACTGCAGTTGTTGACAATGGAGAGCTACTGGAAATCCATCCATACTACGCCCCCAACGCTGTTGTGGGATTTGCGAGGATTGATGGAAAAAGCGTGGGAATCGTTGCCAACAATCCGAGGCACTTTGCAGGCTGCTTAGATGTTGACAGCAGCGACAAGATTGCGAGGTTCGTGAGGTTCTGCGATGCCTTCAACATCCCCATAATCACCTTTGTTGATGTGCCGGGCTACCTGCCGGGAGTGCAGCAGGAGTATGGGGGAATAATAAGGCATGGGGCCAAGGTTCTGTATGCCTACAGCGAGGCAACAGTCCCGCTTGTCACGATTATCCTGAGAAAAGCCTACGGAGGAGCCTATCTGGCTATGGGGAGCAAGCATCTTGGGGCGGACATTGTCTATGCCTATCCAACCGCTGAAATTGCAGTCATGGGGCCTGAGGGGGCTGCGGAGATTGTCTTCAGGAAGGAGATTAAAGCTGCAGAAGACCCGAAGGCCATGAGGGAGGAGAAGATTAGGGAGTACAGGGAGAAGTTCGCCAATCCTTACAGGGCTGCGGCTCGCGGCTACATAGACGATATAATAGACCCCAAGTACACCAGAGTGAAGGTCGTCTCAGCTTTGAGAATTCTGGAGAGCAAAAGGGAGAAGCTCCCACCCAAGAAGCACGGCAACATCCCGCTCTGAGGTGGTAAAATGACGCCTGAAGAGTTTCTGGCTGCGGTAGCTGCGATAAATCGCTATCTGAGAGAGAAGGAGGGAGTGGTTGAGCTCAGGGAATATCCAAGAAACTGGAAGATGGCGGCGAGGTTGAGAGAATGAAGTATGAAGTTAAAGTTCAGGGAAAGAAGTACGAGGTGGAGGTTGAGGAAGTCTCCCCCATGGTTTTTGAGGTTAAGGTTAACGGAAAAAAGGCTGTAATTGAGGTGAAGAAGAAGTTCGAGTTTAAGGAGTTCGAGAAGGCCGACATCAGGGAGAGGAGGTTTGCTGAGAGGAGAGAGGAGGCGAGGGCAGAGGTTAAAGCCACGGGTAAGGCAATCACCGCCCCAATGGCTGGTGTTGTGACCAAAATCCTCAAGAAAGTTGGAGAGAAGGTCAAGGCGGGGGAGACCGTGCTGATTATCGAGGCCATGAAGATGGAGAATCCCATCGCATCTCCTGAAGACGGGGAGATTGCGGAAATTGTTGTTAAGGAGGGAGATAAGGTTGCGAGCGGTGATGTGCTTGTTTACCTTAAGTAGGTGGTTTGTATGAACAAGAAGGAGTGGGAGGAGAAGTACGTAAAGCCTCTCCTCGAAAGATCCCCCGAAAGGAAGAAGGAGTTCAAAACATCCTCGGGCATAGTGGTTGACCGCCTCTACACGCCTGAGGATGTGGAGATTGATTACGAGAACAAGCTGGGCTATCCCGGAGTTTACCCCTTCACGAGGGGAGTCTATCCCACAATGTATAGGGGAAGGCTCTGGACGATGAGGCAGTATGCTGGCTTTGG
Organism: Archaeoglobus fulgidus DSM 4304; assembly: GCF_000008665.1. NCBI lineage: Archaea > Methanobacteriati > Methanobacteriota > Archaeoglobi > Archaeoglobales > Archaeoglobaceae > Archaeoglobus > Archaeoglobus fulgidus. Next base: position 1,981,807 of record NC_000917.1, on the reverse strand, counting down.
CACTGCCGAGGAGACTAACAGAAGATATCGCTACCTGCTTGAGCAGGGACAGACGGGGTTAAGCGTTGCCTTCGACCTGCCGACACAGATAGGCTACGACTCCGACCATCCAATGGCCCTTGGCGAAGTCGGGAAGGTTGGAGTCGCCATAGACACCATTGAGGACATGGAGATTCTTTTCAACGGCATCCCGTTGGGGAAAGTTTCGACCTCAATGACCATCAACTCCACCTGCGCCCAGATTCTCAGCATGTATGTGGCCGTTGCGGAAAAGCAGGGGGTTGAGAGGGCGAATTTGAGGGGAACGGTGCAGAACGACATGCTTAAGGAGTACATCGCCCGTGGCACCTACATCTTCCCGCCCGAGCCGTCGTTGAGGCTTGCAACTGACATAATCATGTTCTGTGCAAAAGAGATGCCCAAGTGGAACTCCATTAGCATTTCAGGCTACCACATGGAGGAGGCTGGAGCCACGCCCGTTCAGGAGGTTGCCTTTACCCTTGCCGACGGCATCACCTACGTTGAGAAGGTTATAGAGAGAGGCATGGATGTTGACAGCTTCGCTCCAAGGCTGAGCTTTTTCTTTGCTGCAGGAAACAACTTCCTTGAGGAGATTGCTAAGTTCAGGGCTGCAAGAAGGCTTTGGGCGAGGATAATGAAGGAGAGGTTCAACGCGAAGAATCCGAGGTCCATGATGCTTCGCTTCCACGTTCAAACCGCTGGTTGTACACTGACGGCACAGCAGCCCGAAAACAACATTGTGAGAGTTGCTCTGCAGGCTTTAGCTGCGGTGCTTGGCGGATGTCAGTCTCTGCACACCAACAGCTTTGACGAAGCTCTCTGCCTGCCAACTGAAAAGGCTGTGAGGATTGCTCTGAGAACGCAGCAGATTATTGCTGAAGAGAGCGGTGTTGCTGACGTCGTTGACCCGCTGGGCGGGAGCTACTACATTGAATGGCTTACGGACAGAATAGAGGAGGAGGCAATGAAGTACATTGAGAAGATAGACGAGATGGGAGGAATGATTAAGGCGATTGAGAGCGGTTACGTGCAGAGGGAGATTCAGAAGTCCGCCTACGAGAAGCAGAAGGCCATTGACGAGGGAGAGATTACTGTAGTTGGAGTGAACAAGTATCAGATTGAGGAGGAGATACAGATTGAGCTACTGAGAGTTGACAAAGCAGTGGTGGAGAAGCAGATAAGGAGGTTGCAGGAGTTCAGGAAGAACAGAGATGCGAAGAAGGTGGAGGAGGCTCTTGACAGGCTCAGAAAGGCTGCAGAGAAAGAGGATGAGAATTTAATGCCCTACGTTCTTGATGCTGTGAAGGCGAGAGCAACGCTGGGTGAGATGACTGACGCCTTAAGAGATGTTTTCGGGGAGTTCAGGGCTCCCGAGATTTTCTGATTTTTTATTATTTTTTATTATTTAATTTTCTTAGTACAAAAAGTAACAATTTCATCTTTTACTTTATTAACTCTCAATATTGTAAATAAATTAACTAAAAATAATATTGTTGATATAACTAAAATTAAAATTATGAAACTTCTCAAAATCAAGTTAAAATCTGGAGTATTGATTGTTACAAGAACTTTATAACCCAAAAAAGATATTACAAAAAGTGATGTACATCCAAATACCAAGACATTTGGTAAATCGTAAGCTAGTATAGCACTTCCCGTGAAGAATTTTGGAACAAATTCACTTTCGTAAATCATTAAGTTTTTTCCAATTAATTCGTTTATTGTTTTTTCTAAGTAAATCAGGTACCCTCCTAATCTAGCGATCGCGCTCAGGCTTGAAAATACGTTTGTCCACAATCCAATGATTAGCAGGATAGAAATAGTGTACATAACTGCATCCGTAGTGTTATCTATGACACTCTTTGTAATCTCATTTTTTATCAGAGAATGAAGTATATAACTCCCAATTAAGCTTAAAACTATGAGCCCAATTCTAATATTTCCTGTCATTTTTTGGGAAGTTAAATGTATCTCGTTTTTTAGAATTTTGTATTGCTCTAATAAAACTTTAATTTGTCCTGACTTCAGTTCTGGGTCAATTTGTTGTGGGTCAATTTGTTGAGACACATTTTGAATTTAAAATTTAGATTAAATAAATGTTTCTAAAAAACAGGGTAGAGTCTAATTAACAAAAACCACTCAATCGAATTGTAGTAAAGCATGAAAAGCTTACAGAACAGAATTCCAGTTTCTCACTGGATTATGGCAGCTAATCAAACAGAAAAAGACTTAAATTCGCTGCTTCAGCGAAGAAAACACGGATTCAACCTTACTTCTCTCACTGAAAGGTTTGATGCTAGTACTCCAATCCAAGACTCTCCAAACTGAACCAGCCAGGGAGCCTTATCCACCACAAATTTCGGCTTGTTTTCGCAGTACTCAAGCACTTCTTTGATATAAGGACTTTGTAGTCAGATAGTTTCTGGCTTCTTGGCTTTTTCTCCGGTGAGATGGACAATTTCTCCTCAAACCTCTTAATCCATCGGTGAACGGAGTATTTGGAAACAGGATGCAACTCCGACAGAATTTTAGCAGTTCTTCTCGCCGATGATATCTGGATGTAGATTGCTATTCCCAAAACTTTAATTTCGAGTTGTTCCTCTCAAAGACTTTAAGCTCCTCAACAATATCCTTTTATTTGTTTTAGTAAGGGACACGTTCCCTTTGGATGAAGGTTAATCAAATTCAGCTTTTTCCAGCCTCTCATAGATTTTCTTTGTGTGACCGACCGCCAAGCAGATATCACAGATATAGGGGCCGAACACCCCCAATAATTCGTTTCGAAAGAAGAAAGGTTGTTAGAGGGTTGTTTGACTTGACTTCAGGATTTGTAACGGGATTGCAAGATTAGAGATTGAAGCGTTATACCAAAACCTAAAGCCCAACAACCTCCAGAAAGTCAACCCTCCTGAAATCCTCATCGAAGGTGGCTATCTTTTTGATGCCGTAATGTTTGCATGTGGCAGCGATTAGGGCGTCGTTTGGGAGTGATTTATACTTCTCTGCGACAGATTTAATTAACTCCAAGTCCCTCGAATCTTGAACAACGTAAATTTCATCATAAAAATTATGTAGAGCTTTTACAAAATCCATTGCAAAGCCGTATCCGTTTTTCTTTACAAAATCCCTGAGAGCATAAGCATATTTTTAATATTTAGCCTTTTCTGGGCTATAATTCGAAGGCCTGTGTAAAAGGACTCCTCGTAGACCGTTACGCTTGCAATCGGATTTAAACGGTTGAAGAGCTCAATAGCTTTTTCTGTCTTATCTGTTTTTATTAGTAGGATATCACAAACGAAGTATCTACGAAGACATCCATGTCCCATCCCTGATTTTCTTTATTTCTTCAACGGAAACAGGTTCACCCAAATCTATGGGTTCTACTTTTAGTTCGAGTTTAATCTTCACTCTCTCCCCCTCCTTTAAATCAACCTTCTGCAAAGGCTTGAAGACTCCGTTTTCGTAAACAGCTTCGATGATTTTTGGCATTTTGATGATTTGCCTTGGAAGAAGAAAGGGGTTTCGTAGGTGGGGTTTGTAGATTTGAATGGGTTGGAGGTGGAAGTGTTGCTGAGTTGTGGAATTGTAAAGTTAGGCTTAGGTGTAGTATCCAAAATTATTTCACAACCCTAGACCCACTTCATGTGAGGAAACTAACGTAAAGGTTGAGAGAAAGTGAAAAGCTTGGCTCAGTTGAAGCAGTTGTAAGGTGGCATAACGAGATTAAGCCTCATATAAGTTTGGAGTGGGATGAACTCTGCAATGCGTTCTGGTGCAAGCTTCCTCCAGATTGAAGAGATGTAAAAATAATTGGGATGCCATACGAGCAAACCCAACCAAAAAGATTAAAATACTAATGGGATACAATAGGTTAAGCCCGGGTAGCTCAGCCAGGGAGAGCGTGCGGCTGAAGACCGCATAGTCCCCGGTTCAAATCCGGGTCCGGGCATTTCTATCCTTAAAATCCTTAATTCTGCCGTTTTTCCAGTCCTAAAAAAGTCTAGCAGTTTGTTTACAGTCTCTGAAATCCTGTAATTAAAGTTTTCTTTTGAATGTAGGTTGATATTCCCTTTAATTTCGAGAGGTACATCTCAAAGACTTTAAGCTCCTTAACAATATCCTTTACCGAATACATATTTTTTTTAGATTGGTTTTGGTAATGGGGACATGTTCCTAGTGTGCGACCAAACAAAATATTTATACCTCAGAAAATATTACCGTCATGGAGAGAATTTTTGCTCCTTGGAGAATAAGATACGTTCTCGCTCCAAAGCCGAAAGAATGCGTTTTCTGCACCGCTCCTAAGGAGAACAGAGACAGGGAGAACCTGATACTCTACAGGGGCAAAACCTGCTACGTCATAATGAACCGAAATCCCTACAATCCCGGTCACGTGATGGTCAATCCCTACCGCCACATTCCATCCATCGAAGACATGACGGAAGAGGAGATTGTGGAGGCCATGAAGCTCGTCAGGCTCTCGCTGAAGGCAATAAGGGAAGTAATGAACCCTGATGGCTTCAATGTGGGGGTGAACATAGGCAAGGTTGCAGGGGCTGGAATTGCCGCCCACCTCCACATTCACGTCGTGCCGAGGTGGAATGGCGATACGTCCTTCATGCCTGTCTTGGCGGACGTGCAGGTCATTCCAGAGGCCTTGGAGGAGACCTATGACAAGTTATACCCCGCGTTTCATAAACACTGAACTTTTTTACGTAGAATACGAAAAATGGAAAACTTTTTATGCGGTAATTAGACATGATTAAAATGATGGTTACTGTCGAAAGCACGATCCTCCAGGTGAAAAACAGGAGACACACCGCAGTCATCTACGTTAACGAAAGCAAGATAGAGGTTGTTGACTGCACTAACAGCACAAACTGCCGCATTCAGGGGGTTAAGGGGGCAGGCTGTCCGAGTTACTGCCCCTTTGTTGTGGATGCCAAAAGATACGTTCAGGGGCTGAAAACCAAGTACAGAGTAGAGGTTTTGAACCCCAACCCTTAGTTTTTTCATGGAGCAGATTTTCGTATACTTCACCGGCACAGCTGGTTCTGGAAAAACCTACATGACGAAGGCTCTTGCAGACTGGTTTGACCTGAAGAAGCTGGATTACCTGACCGTAAACCTCGACCCCGGCGCGGACTTCCTCCCGTACTCTGCAGACATCGACGTCAGGGAGTGGTTCACGCTTGAGGATATCATGGGGAGGTACAACGTTGGGCCTAACGGAGCGCAGATAATTGGAGCAGACCTCGTGTCAACCCTTATCGATGACATTAGAGATGAAATTCAGCTCTCCTCGTCAGAATACGTTCTGATAGATACTCCCGGCCAGCTGGAGCTTTTCACGCTCAGGGAGAGCAGCAGAGTACTCGTAAACGCTCTCAACCCCGAAAGAAGCGTTATGGTCTATCTTTTCGACCCCGTTGTGTCCAAAACACCATCCGGATTTCTCTCAATGCTGTTCATGGCGTCTTCGGCCGTATTCAGGCTTGAAATACCGCAGGTGCTCGTTCTGTCTAAATCGGATATTCTTTCGGAGAGGGAGCTTGAGAGGATTGTGGAATGGAGCGAGGACCCTGAAACCCTCTACGATAGCCTTAATCTGGAGCGGAAAACGCTGAACCTTGAGCTCTTTCTCCTGCTGAAGGAAGCTGGGCTGTTCAGACCGCTCATTCCGGCATCAGCGCTTACGGGCTACGGAATGGAGGACATATACGATGCAATTCAGGAAATCTTCTACGGAGGGGACGACTTAGAGAGGATCTTGTTCTAAGGATTGACGACAGGGAAACAGCTTCCTGGCCTCAAAGCCTTTTTTACACTCTCAAGAACAAAAATTCTTGCCTTTCTGACAGCATTTTCCAGCGAATTTCCCAAGCCGAGATAGCAGGCGAGGGCGGTGCTGTAAACGCAGCCCGTGCCGTGGATGTTTACGGGTGAGAATTCTGCTGAGACGGTGTATGTTCTGCCCGCCTCGCAGACAACATCCTTTCCCCCAAGCTCTCCACCGGTAATCACGACATCGCAGCCATACTTTTTGTTCATTTCCAGAGCGAGCTCTCTTGCCTCCTTGGTTGATTCCAGCAGCGTTATGGCTTCCGTTAGGTTTGGTGTGACGATATCAACATGCTTCAGGATCATTTTGTAAGCTTCCTCATCGCCTATTTTACCGCCCGCACCGGCAAAAATTACGGGGTCGAGTACCTTGGGGGCGTTAAGAGGAACAAGCTCAGCAGCCAAAACCTTAGCAATCTCGACAGATGTGATCAGGCCGATTTTGATGCAGTCGATTTTCATATCCTCAATGACCGCTCTGAGCTGTTCCCTGATAACCTCCGCCTCCACGGGAATAGCCGCCTTTACACCACATGTGTTCTGAACGGTCAGAGAAGTGATTACTGAAGCGGGATAAAGGCCAATTGCCTTAGCAGTCTTTATGTCGGCGCTAACACCAGCCCCACCAGACGGGTCGAGGCCAGAGATTGTTAGAATAGTTTTCATAAAAATAAAAATTTAGAAGAGCTCGTTCAGGTTTATGATGTGCTTTCCGAGCTTCCCACCGTAATTGCCGGCAGTAATCTTCACGACTCCCGGAATCTTTGTAGCAGCGAGTATTCCGACTCTCGTGGCCTCCTTTATTGCATCAGCGTTGAGACCGTTGATGACAATCTCGTAAACCGCCTTAACTCCCTCAGGAATCTGCGTTCCCTCGACCTGGTCTCTGATGCTCGGAGCGAATTTCTCATTGGTTGATGCTTTCAGGAACTTGTACTTGTTGGCCCCAACCTTCGAGCCAGAGGCGACGATTCCACCAGGGAACGGAGTGATTACGCCCTCAACGTCGCTAATCGCATCAACAGCAGCTTTTGCGGCAGCAAGGGCTGATGGCTGCGTTTCGGCCATAATGAAGAAGTTTCCTCCAGCAATTCCGTTTGTGTAGCCGATGTCGTTCTCGATTATGAAGTCTCCTTCCATCATTGGCACGGCCCAGCACTTCCTTCCTCCAACCTCAACTTCCTTCTCGTAGCCATCGGCGAAGAACTTCAGCTTGAAGCCGGTGTCGAACTTCTCTTCAGCGTCTGGCAAACCGTTAAACACTGCCGTAGTTGGAGCCGTAAGCACACACTGGCCGAGTCTGGCCAGAAGCTGCTCCTCAAGCCCCTTCTTGCTCATGTGGCAGATCTGGATGTAGTATCCCGGCCTCCCATCGGGAGTTTCTGAGGGCTTGGCCTTAATCTCGATTCCAGCCTCGGCAGGGCACATAATTACCGAGGTGCCAAACCCCGTAGCCTCGTTGGCAGCAACCCAGGCCCAGTAATAGTCGTAGCCCGTTATCAAAACCCTCGCAATTTTTATATCGAAGGCCTCAGCAAAAGTCTCCTCAACCTCAACACCATTCACTTTCATACTATCACCTGCTTTTTGTTTGGTAGAAGCGATTTAAATCTTTTTATTTTTGCAAGCTGGAAAATTTTTAAAGATTGAAGTGATTTAACTTTGTAATAAACCGGAATTTCGTTAAGAGGCTGATAAAGGAACATTTACGACTCCATTGAGTCCATCAGAGAGATAACTTCAAAGGATTTTGAAAGCATGAGCAAGGTTGAAAGGCTTGCGGTGAGATACAACATTATCACGTTACTCAACAAACAAAAGCCTCAAATTCTATCTAAGGCTCGGAGTGAGGCTTGAGGATGAGCTTTCTCTCCCCGTTGATGTTGTATCCTTCTGCCAGCCAAGTTTAGACATTATGTGCTCACTAGGGGGAAAGTTGTACTGGAAATGCAGCCTGAGCTTTACGAAGCCCTTTTCCTTAACACGCTCGACGAGCTTTTCCTTCTGGAAACCTCAGCTTAGATAATCCCGCCGTACCTGTCTATCTCGCCCCTCTTTATTCTTGTTGAAGAAATGGGCTTCCCGTCTTCTGCCATCATCCAGTCAACCTTTACTATGGTTATCTTTCTCTTTCCGAGCTCTTCCCTCTTCTGGTTAATCTTCAAAGCCATCTCGTAGGTTTCTGGCGATACAACGAGGTACTCGAAGTCAACATCGAGCGTTTTTCCGTAGGGGTTGGTTATCTTAACAATTTCCGGCTCGAACCCGTATTTTCTCATGACGTACCTTTTCACGTTCTCCGCTCTTATGGCAAAGGGTAGGACGCTCCTGATTCTCGCTCTCGCCATTCTGTCGCTGGTAACGCCTATGGTTATGTCCCTTCCTCCAAGCTTTATCGCCACGTCAATCAGCTTTTTGTGCCCCTCGTGCAACGGCTCGAAGGTTCCACCAAGTGCGACCTTCACGGTATATAATTGAGTGTTAGGGACTTATTAACCTTTTTTCCACTTAATCCGCGTTGCAGAGCCTCGCCACACCCCAGAGCATGCCCGTATAGATGCAGCCATCCGGGCCGATTTCAGTTGCAGCGTAAAAGCTGTTGTGAGCAGGGAGGGGAGAGATTCGCGCATACCACACAGCCTCACCGCTTTCCCAGTTCACAGCTTCGAGAGTCCAGAATCCACCTCTCTGGCCTATGGCGTAGAGGAGATTCGTTTTGTCACTCATTGTCGGTATGGCGTTTGGAATGCTCACGTTGCTCGCCCACACGCTTCTGAGTGCTCTTTTCTCAGCATCCCACTCGAACTTCTCAACTCCGTAAGGAGCGATTCCTGGGACGTTAGAGAGGAGCATAGAGAATGGTTGAAGCCTTTCTGGCAGGAGGTCGAGCAACCTCAAGCCAAGCCTGTTGTTTGTTATCGCTGCAGAGCAGTTTCTAACAAGCACCGACTGCTCGGAGTAGCTCTCATCCTTCTCAAAGCCGAATGTTACGGGGACTTCAGCAGCAATCCTCCTGTCTCTTCCCTCAATCCCTTTCCAGTCTTCTGGAATCTCATCCCTCCAGAAAAGAACCATGTGCATGAGCCTCTGTCCATCTGTTATAACCACAAACCTGTCCTCGCCGCAGTTCATAAGCGATGGGGTGGAGCCGGAGCCCTTTCCGAGCCTCCCTCCCCTCTGCTCCCCAGTCTGGTATTCGGCCCTCCAGCCGAGTCTCAAACTCTTGCCGTCCCAGTTTATTCTGTACACCGCCTTATCTGTCACGACGTATATCCCACCGCTCTCATCTGCGGCTATGGAGTTGGAAATCGTCTCGGCAATCTCGCAGTTTTGGTTTATTGGGTAAAGGGCGTAATCGCCAAAGTTGGGCGATACTACACCAACCCTGCCGAAGTTCGTTGCAAAGGCTATCATTCCGTCGTAGGTAAGCGTTATTCCAACTATCTCCTCTCCGCTGCACACTTCAGGTAGCTCAAAGACACCCTTCAGCTCGATTCTGGAAAGTCTGCCGTTATCACCGTAAGCGTATATCCTGTTCAGCTTTGGAACGAAGAAGGTGCGATTCGCGAGAACGCTATAGGCGCCGCTTATGCCCATTCTGTGCCCTTCAGGAGTGATTTCATCTATCAAGCTGAAGTTTTCGAGGTCTATCTTGGCTATCTTGCCGGTAAAGCCAACTGTTGAGACCCACGCAACCCTCTTGCCGTCTTCGTAGGGCTCGGAGAACGCTATTGTTATGGGGAGATCGCGGAGGGTGAGGTACTCAAATCTCAGCTTTTCCGGAAACCTTGGAGCTTCGAATGGGGAGCTTGCCTGACAGTAGCTGTTTCTGTGGCTCTCAGCCCACACCGAATCGAGGTATTTGTTGGCTGGAGGCTCCGCAGCGAAGGGATTTGGGTTCTCAGGTGGGGGATTTAAGAGCTTATCCACATTAAGTACAGCAGAAGAGGGATAGAGCTGGAAAAGCAGTTCTGGTAGGGCCAGAGACAAAATCAGCGCAAGGACAATTGCCAGGGCAGCATACCTTTTCCTCACAAAAAATTTTGATTATTTTCAGTTAAAAATTTAACGCTTAAAAATCTTCAACCCTGTAGATAGCCTTCATCCTTTCAAGCTTCAGAACGTTCCTTACATCACCCCTCGCTATGACGTCCATGGCCTTCAGGGCAAGTTTTTTGTAGAACTCACAGTATGGGCTTTTCCTGAGCATTGTTCCACTTTCGGCGTAAATTTCCGCCGGACAGGGGGCTCCGCAGAGATTTCTGAACTCACAATTCCTGCACTCCTCAATTTGCTCAACGGTCCTCTTTCTGACTACCTCAAACTTCTCAATCAAGCTGCTCCAGTCGGATAGGGCCGAAAGATTTGCTCTGAACTCTTCCATACCGATGAACTCCCCGCAGGGGTATATGCCGTCCGCACTTACTGCGAAAAACCTTCTCCCGCCGCCGCAGGGAGAAATGTCGCACTGCAGAACTCTGGACGTGGGTGCGACCAGCCCGAGGAGAATGTTGGCAAAATCGCCGATAACTATCCTCCTACCGCTCTTCGTGTTCTCGATCGCCCTATCAATGGCTTTGATGTAGTAATCTTCGAATCCTTCCGGCGGTCTCAACTCCCTTCCACCCGGACTTGTCCCTCTTACAGGATTTGCGAGCATCACACTAACTTTTCCGGCGAGAAAGTCAACCATTGCAGGCAGATGCTGGAAGTTGTGCTTGTTAACCGTCATTATAATATTTAAGCTCCTATAACCATCAAAGAAGTCGAGAGCCCTCATAACAGCATCGTAATGCCCCTTTCCCCTCAGATAATCGTTCGTCTCCTTGTATGGGCTGTCGAGGGAAATTCCAACGCTTGCCCCCTTCTTCATGAGAAGCTCAGCGTCTTCTTCCTCCAGCAGCGTTGCGTTAGTCTGGATGCCGTACTTGAAATCGAAATCCTCCATTGCTCTGAAGATTTCATCCTTTACCATTAAGGGCTCCGCTCCGTGAAAAATGACTCTCTCCACACCATTTTCGGCAAGCACCGTGAGGATCTCTTCAAGCTTTTCGTAGCTCATCTTTGTCCCCCTTTCTCTGATTTCGGCAGGGATGTAGCAGTACGGACAGTTTCTGTTGCAGCTCTCGGTAGGGTTGATGTAAGCAGTCCTGATGTCAACCTCAAATCGGTATCTCTGCATTTCCTCCAGAAGAGCATCCTTTCTTTCTCTGTAGAACCTCTCCACCTCCTCTCTCTCACCTATGGCCCAAAAGTTGGATTCGGGAGCCAAGAAAAACCTTTTACCATTTACCTCCAATTCTTTCAGCATAGTCCCACCAAAAAATTAAAAGGGTGTTTCCTCATCCAGAGCAACGTAATGCGTCAGCCCTCCCTCAGCTTTGCACTCGTAGCGGTATGCCTGCATGAAAAATACAGGTGTGAGGAGCTCTAAAAAAGTTAGGATTGTTATACAATTGTTATACGAAAGTTACATATACTACTTACTACGATGTATCGTAGTTAGTGGTGTTTATGGGAAACAGGGAAAAGGTGTTGAAGAGGCTAAGAAAAGAAATAAGGTCGGGTATCTACTCCTATGCAGTCCTGAACATTCTGGAAAACGGTGAAATGCACGGATACGCCATAAGAAAATCTTTCGAAAACCTGAGTTCTGGAGAATTCGTCCCCTCCGAGGGTGCACTGTACGACCTTCTGAAGCGTCTGCAAAAGCAGGGTCTTGTGGAGAGCTTCTGGGTTGAGGATACGAGACCAAGGAAATGCTACAGACTAACAGAACTCGGAAAAGTTGTTCTGAAGGATTTAAGAAGAGAAATTAGCATTTTAAGAAACGTAATTGAGAAAGTAGAGGAGGTGAAAGAATGGAAGATTTGAAAACTTTTCTGTCCTTTTTGCTGATAATTATAGGGCTGCTCACCTATGCTCTCAGAAACAGACCTAATCCGTATGTCGGAGTAAGAATGGGATACACCTACCTTTCAAAAGAAGCGTGGAGAAAAGCAAACACCTTTGCTGGCATATTCTGCGTTATGGCAGGATTGGTGCTTATTGCAATGAACATGCTGCTAAACCTCCCCGATCAAGTTTTTCTTATTGTATTCCTAATTATAATCGTTGCAGTAGCATTTCTAAGCTACAGAGTGGGCAAGGAAGCCTATGAAAAGGAGGACCTGCGAATGCCTGCAAAGGCCAAAAAACAGCTTGAGCCTGTAAAAGTCGAGCGACATCTTTTAATCCAGCTGATTTCGTTAGCTGCGTATCTTATTCTCCTTCTTGCCCTCTGGAATAACTTGCCCAAATCTATTGCCACACACTTCGACATAACCGGACGACCCGACAGCTACACTGACAAGTTTACAGGAGCAGTCCTGTTACCACTCCTCACTATGTCCATTATGCCGCTAATGACTCTTATCATCTCAAAGGAGCCAATGCTAACACGATTTCCAACCAAGGGGGTCAAAGCTCTTACTTTGGTGCATCTGCTCATTGTCGCGTTAATGGCACTGAGACTTTTCTACAATGCTGGAATTCCAGATAAGTTTTGAAAAATTATTTTTTGGGCGCTCTGTCGAAGTAGGGGCTCTTGCCCAGTGCTGACAGCGGAACGCCCATCACAACGTCCGCATCAATCATTCCAAGCTTCTTTGCCGCAATTCCAATTCTGTACATGATTCTCGTGTCAATCCCGAGCATCGCTGAAACTTTCACCGCCGAGCCGAGAGCGATGCCGAGGTCAATCATTCTGAAGGCGCAGTTAGGCCCCACAAAGTTCTCACCCTTCCTATCAGCCTTCTTGAATTCGGAGCAGCTTTCAAAGCCGCATGCCTGGCAGTTAACACCCACCGTTCTGTCCCCCTTGGCCCCTATCAACAAAATCGCCTGAGATTTTCTTACGCTTTCAGCATCTCTGATAAAATCCTTATCCCCTCCTTCAGCCATTTCCTCCATTTTTGCAGCAATTTTCTCCATTTCCTCGCCGTCAACGTAAACGATTTCGATGGTGTCCTCACCCTTGGACTTAGGAGCCGTTCTCGCCGATTCAGCCATGATGAGGGCTGCTATTTTCACACCTTCATTTTTGAAATCCTTCTCGTTGAGAAGCATGCCCTAATTAGAAATCAAAAAATAAGTACTTTACCCCGATTCACATACCAATGAGTCCTAAATCCCCTCAAAAAACGCATCAACAGAGCCGTATCGCCTAACGATCCTCAAATAAAGGTCGTCCAGAACTCTGCTCGACGCTCCCCAAACGAGCTGCCCTGCACACTCGAAGTTCGGCCCCCAGTCCGTGATTCTTCTCGACTTGAGAACCTTTCTGAGTTCATCGACCAGAACTCTGCTCACCTCTCTCCCATCAGGTACGAAATCGAGCGTCCTTATCATCCCCACAACGGGGCAAATCATTATCCTGTACTCGTGAACCTCCCGCGGCCTTAAAAATCCTAGAACATCAACACATTCGGGATTTATTCCAAGCTCCTCCTCAAACTCTCTCAAAGCTGCTTCAACCTCGTTCTCGCCATCCTCAATCATCCCACCGGGAAAGGCTATGTGACCCGCGCTCCTGTTCAAACCCTTCGAGCGCTTTATCATCACAATTTTCGGGCACTTCTCATCAAAAACCGGAACCACCACGGCGGCATCCGTCTTTTTAGAGACTTTTTTGTCCAGCAGCTCTCCAAGCCTCTTAACCAACACTTTGAGAGTTCATTAAAAAAGTATTTAAGGCTTTTCTAAGAAACAAACGGTTAACTTAAAAAGCACCGAACTAACTTGCAGTATGGGCAAAACTATTGCAGAAAAAATACTCAGCGAAAAATCGAAGAGTGACGCTTACGCCGGTGACATTGTTGTTGCCGAGATTGACCAGATAGCCCTGCAGGACGGCACGGCTCCTCTGGCAATAAGGCAGCTGATGGAGCTCGGAACGGAGGTTAGAGCAGCAGACAGGACACACTTTTTCGTTGACCACGCCGCTCCCTCGCCAAGAAGGGAGCTGAGCAACGACCAGAAGTTCATCTACGAGTTTGCAAAAAAGGTTGGGGCGGACTTCAACCCGCCCGGAGAGGGGATAATCCACCAGATTATGGTAGAGCGGTACGTCAAGCCCGGAGATTTGGCCGTTGGGGCTGACAGCCACACATGCACCTACGGAGGAATTGGAGCTTTCTCCACGGGAATGGGTTCTACTGATGTTGCAGTTGCCATCGCACTCGGCAAGAACTGGTTCAGAGTTCCTGAGAGCTTCAGAGTTCAGCTTGACGGCTCTCTCCCCAAAGGAGTTTTCGCCAAGGATGTGATACTGAAGCTCATAGGTGATCTTGGTGTTGACGGAGCAACCTACAAGGCCCTTGAGTTCCACGGGGAGTGTGCTGAGAACATGACTGTGGAGGAGAGGCTCACAATAGCCAATATGGCGGTAGAGTGCGGAGCCAAAGCGGGAATTTTCGAGAGCGATGAGAACACGAGGAAATTCCTCGCCGAGCTTGGGAGGGAGGGGGATTTCAGAGAGGTAAAGGCGGATGAGGATGCAGAGTATGAAAAGGAGATTTACATGGACGTTTCCTCCCTCGTTCCGGTTGTCTCAAAGCCCCACAACGTTGACAATGTTGCAGAGATTAGCGAGGTTGAGGGCACGGAGGTAAATCAGGTTTACATCGGAACATGCACAAACGGCAGGCTTTCTGACTTAGAGGTTGCTGCAAGAATCCTGAAGGGCAGGAAGGTTAAGGAGGGTGTTAGGCTGATTGTTGTCCCTGCAAGCAGGAGAGTCTATCTGCAGGCCCTCGATAAGGGGCTGATAAGAGTTTTCGTTGAGGCTGGAGGAATGGTTCTCAACCCCGGCTGCGGGCCGTGTGTGGGAATCCATCAGGGAATTCTGGCTGATGGCGAGGTTTGCATCTCCACTCAAAACAGAAACTTCAAGGGCAGAATGGGCAATCCGAACGCGGAAATTTTCCTTGCCTCACCAGCTACAGCTGCAGCAAGTGCTGTTAAGGGATACATAGCAGACCCGAGGGAGTTCCTGTGAAGATCTCCAGAGGATTGCTCAAAACAATTCTGGAAGCTGCGAAGAGCGCTCACCCAGATGAGTTCATAGCTCTGCTGAGCGGAAGCAAGGATGTAATGGATGAGCTCATTTTCCTTCCCTTCGTTTCGGGCTCGGTGTCTGCAGTTATTCACCTCGACATGCTACCCATCGGCATGAAGGTTTTCGGGACTGTTCACAGCCACCCCTCGCCGAGCTGCAGGCCATCGGAGGAAGACTTGTCCCTCTTCACCCGCTTTGGCAAGTACCACATCATAGTCTGCTATCCCTACGACGAGAACAGCTGGAAGTGCTACAACAGAAAGGGCGAGGAAGTGGAGCTGGAAGTGGTTGAAAAAGATTAATATATGATGAGAAATAGAGAAAATTGAAATGCCTCGTACCGTAAAGGATCTGCTCGTTGAAATTAAAGATACTACCGAGCTGATGGTTGACCTTGCCTATTCCGCAATTCTTTACAACAATGAGGATATTGCTGAAGAGGTTCTGGAGCTGGAAGGAAGGGTTCTCGATTTGCTCAAGCAGATAAGAGTCGTTTCAATCCTCGCTGCAAGAAGGGTGGAGGAGGCGGAGAAGGTTTCATCAATCCTGCAGATAGCCAACGCGGGGCAGAAGATAAGCAGCGCAGCAGCAGACATTTCCTCGCTTGTCCTGAGAAACATCAGACTCTCGGACGAGATGGTCAAGCTGATGCTCTACCATTCCGAGGAGACGGTCGTAAAGCTTGAGGTTCCCGAAAATTCAGAGATTGCAGGAAAAACTCTTGGTGAAGTTAGGCTCCACACCAGAACGGGAATGAGGGTGATTGCGATAAAGCGCGGGTTCAGCTGGATTTTCAATCCCGACAGGGACACGATGGTTTACAAGGGCGATTTGCTCTTTGCAAAGGGCGACCCGGCAGCTCTACCGAGATTTTACGAAGTAGTTGCGGGGAAGCAAATACCCCCTCCGCCCGAACCTCCGGACATCAAAATAGAGGAGCTCGACAGGGCCGTTGACCTGCTTATAGAGGTGAAGAACCTCTCCGAGCTTTCGGTAGACCTCGCGTACTCCTCATTGATTTACGGAAATGACGAAATTGCGCTGGAAGTCGTATACCTTGAGGAGGTTATCGACAACACCAAGTTTGAAATTGAGAAGAGCGTGCTCAAGTGCAGTCGCCACTTCAACGACGAGCAGCTTATGCCTTTAATGGCCATTGTCGAAATAGCCTACTGCTCCGAGCTTATAGCGGATGCAGCGAGGGACATCGCTCAGGTACTGCTGGACAAGATGGAGATTCCCGCGATATTCAAGGAGGCAATGAGAGAGACCGATGAGGTGCTGACATTGATTACAGTATCCGAAGAATCCCCGCTCAACGGAAAAACTCTTGGAGAGGCAAGGGTCGAAAGCAACACCGGGATGCATGTGGTGGCGATTAAAAGAAAGAACGAGTGGATAACAAAGCCAACTGCCAACACAAGGATTTTCAGTGGGGATGTTCTGATTGCAAAAGGAACGAGGGAGGGTGAGAGCGAGCTGTTAAAGCTCTGCTCTACCCGTGCACCGCTTCCATAAGCTTTACCACAAGCTCCCTCTTTATCATCGAGCTTCTGTCTCCCTCGCAAACTATAGACCTAACTCCTATTATGTCGGGTGAGAGCTCTTTTAGCGTCTCAATGTGATTCCAGCTTATGTTTCCGGCTAGAGCCACCATCAGGCCGTTATCTCTCGCCAGCTTCACAAAACTCTCAATATCTCCGATTTTCATGTGATCGAACAGGGAAGTGCCATCCTTTATGGCGGTGTCAACCATCACAATGTCCGCTCCAGCCTTCGCAACCGCTTCAGGCAAATCGAGGGGGGATACTGACGAAATTCTGTAATAGTCGCCGTAGCCAGCAGCAACGACTTTTTTGCTCGAATCAAAGTCCTTAACAGCTCTCACAACGCCAACCATCATCTCGTAAGCTTCTTCAGCGTTTTTGACTCCGTAAAGACCGACCTTTATGTAATCCGCACCTGCAACTGCAGCACCCAGCGCTGCAAGGCTCGCCGTTCCGGGCTTATACGGCATATCTCCCGTTGTTGCGCTTATCTCCTTACCGTATTTCTTGGCGAGCTCCGAAATTTCCCTAATCACCCAGGGGAAGTTAGCACCAAGCGAGCCTTCAGCAGGATTCTTCACATCGATGATGTCAGCCCCTCCCTCGATCGCCTCAATCGCTTCCGCAACACTCATGGGGCTTACAAGTACCTTCATAAAAGGTCGGACTTTGAGATGGTATATATGCCTTTTGAAAGAGATTTAAACACTCACATCAATGCAGAGTCATGAGAGTGACGAGTCCAGAAATACAGCGCGGAATCAAAGTTTCTGAGCTGCTCGATATGTTTGGAAGCACGGCATTCAATGCCAGAAGACTTGGAGAGGCTGCAAAAATCTGTGAGGAGATGGTTAAAAGCGACTCGTTTGTTTTCCTCACTCTGGCAGGAGCGATGATTCCCGCCGGGATGAGGAAAATCGTGGCCGGGATGATGCAGAACGGATTTATAAGCAGTCTTGTAACCACTGGAGCCAACATCGTTCACGAAATAGTCGAATCTCTCGGTATCGGTCACGAGATTGGAAGCTGCTACGTCGATGACACAGCTCTGGCTGAGGAGAGCATTAACAGAATTTACGACGTTTTTGTTGGGCAGGAAGCTTTTGAGAGGGTCGAGGAGTTTCTTTCAGGCATAATTGAAGGGCTTGATGGGATTTACACAACCTACGAGTTTCTATGGGAGGTAGGAAAAAGAATCCCGGATGAAAGGTCGTTCCTCAGAATTGCCGCGGAGAGAGAGATTCCAGTCTTCTGCCCCACCCTGCACGACTCAATAGCCGGCTTGCACATGACGATTTACCGAAAAAACCTTCAGATTGACTTCTTCAGGGATGTCAGCAGAATTATAGACTTCTGCTTCCAGAAAAGGAAGATGGGTGTCATTGTCGTTGGAGGAGGCGTGCCAAAAAACTTCACACTGCAGGCGATGCTTCTGGCGGAGGGATTTGACTACGCGGTGCAGATAACAACAGACTCACCGCAGTGGGGCGGGCTGAGTGGGGCAACGCTTGAAGAGGCTAAAAGCTGGTGCAAGCTAAAGCCCGACGCCAAGGCTGTAACGGTTTACTGCGACGCAACTATAGCTCTGCCAATGCTCTACGCCTACCTGCTGGACAGATGTGGGGAGTCGTGAAAAAGCCCGAAACCATTTTTATTAGCCAAACCGAGACGGAGCATGAAGCACAAATTTGACCCTAAAAAAGCTCATATTCTCGATTCGGAGTGGAGGAGGAAGATTTTTCCTCCGGAGAAGGTCGTGGAGTTCATTGAAAGCCTCAGGCCGAAGAAAAACGTTCTGTTCGACGTTGGAGCAGGAACAGGCTACCTCACAATTCCCCTTGCGAGGGTTTTCAAGAAGGTTTACGCTGTAGAGATAAGCGAGGAAATGGCGGAAGTTCTCAGGAGGAGAGTAGAGGAGGAGGGGTTGCTCAACATCGGAATAATCGTCTCCGAGAAACCGCCGGAGGTGGACTTCAGAGTTGACGTTGTGCTTTTCTCCAACGTGCTTCACGAGATGGACAATCCGGAGGAGTATCTGGAGTGGGCCTCAAGGGCCGACTACGTGGTGGTTGCTGAGTGGAAGAAAGAGAAAACTGAGTTCGGCCCACCGGTTGAGGAGAGGTTAAGCCTTGAGGAGCTTGAAAATCTGAGCAAAATGAAACTTGTAAAAAGCGAAAATTTGAGCTACCACTACTTGGCAGCTTTCAAAAAGGTTTAGGACCTCACTCCTAATATCGACTTCTGTGACCTTCTAATTCTCCTTCTCTTCTTTCCGTCGGACGTGTACTTCTGATTTGGTCCTGGCTTTTTGTAGTCCTGCCACTTGGTAGGCACGAGCCTGTACTCGTTGCTGTTCCTCTTCTTAATCTTCACCCACGTTACGCTGCCTGTCTTACCCATGCCCCATTTTCAGCCTCCCAATTTAAAAACTTTACCTGAGAACCTGAGGAGAGCTCCAAGAAGCATTAGGGCTGAGCCCAACCAGACGGCGTTTATCAGCGGAACGCGGTAGTACTCAAGCGTTACAACGTTGTTGTCCAAATCGAAGCTCTTGATTGAGTAATAGTTGTCCCACAATACTGTCGGAATTATCTCAACTGAAGAAACTCTGTTGTTCCCAGCAACTTTGTAAAAGTAAACTTTCGGTGCTATTACGCCATCCGGGGTTTTGACTATCGCTGTGAGAGTGTACTTTTCCGCATCCTCGCTAATGCTTAAATCGAGAAGCTTGTAACCCTCTGAGTCAAGAGTGATGGTCTTGCTTTCCTCGAAAAGCCAAACGGAAGTTGCTCCGACAAAGAGGAAAATTACGCCCAGGTGAAGCAGCGTCGCGGGCATCGAGACTTTTTTTATTTTAAGCACAACCAGCAGCACTATTAAGGCGAAGACCGGCAGAAACGTGACGAAGTAGTATTCTCTGCTCACCTCAACAGAAACGCCGGCAATCGTTCCTAGAAAAACCACAATAACTGCTGACAAAAAGAGGATTGGCAAATTCTGATTGCAGAGACTTGAAATCGAAAACTGTCTCGCCCTGACAACTAAAGGAGCTAAAGAGGCCAGAATCGGAATTACGTAGCTGTAATCACTAACCTCCCCTCCAAAACTGTGCACTGAGCTTATAATGCCACTTCTCGTGACTAGGGTTGCAAAAAGAACGAGTGAGAAGGTGAGATAAGCGAAAAAGTCTCTGCCCCTAGTGAGATGGAAGTAGGCTGTAAGAGTTAGCCACGGAAGTAGGGAAGCGTTCTCCACCGGATCCCATCCCCAGAAACCTCCCCATCCAAGAGTTTTGTATGCCCACAAACTTCCGATAAGAATGCCGAGGGTTAGGGATAACCACGTGAGCCTCGCGATGGTTCTTTCCCCTTCCGAATTTGCAACGATTACGGAGTACAGCAGAGCGGCAAGCGAGTAGGCGAGGAATACCACTGGAGGGTGGAGTATCATCTCCACAGTTCTCAGCAGAGGATTCAGTCCTGCTCCATCTGGGGGTGTGTAAGGTAAGACCGTAAAGGGATTTGAGAAAATCAAAAGGTTAAGGAGGAGGTAAGACGTGAAAAGAGTCATTACAGCAGCCACCTTGGCTTTCTTTCTGTCCTTAACCCCCCAGTTAATGTAGAGTGAGGTCACCATCAGATTGAGCACAACCCACAAGAGGAGGCTGCCTTCCTTCCCGGCCCAAACCGCGCTTATTTTGTAGGCCAGCGGCATTTCGGCATTGGAGTTAGCATAAACGTACCATATCGAAAACGTGTCGGTAACAAAGTAGTTTACAAGCAGCAGCAGGGCAGCAAAAGTCGTGGAGGTTGCAAGGTAAAGTGAGAACTCACCCAGACTTTCTTTTTTCGCGAGAAACAGTGAAAATGCCGAAAATGTAGCTACAAAAGAAGTTGCCAGCAGCAGGAAGCCTGGCTCCAACTAACCACCTTTGTACTCAGTATGGCACTTTTGAAGCACTTTCGTGGCATGCAGAACTTTTCCATCCCAGTTCCCCACAACCACGACCTCGGCATCGTACCGCTGAACCGTCCCGTTGTAAACAGCAGTTATGGTGTTTTTGCCATCAGAAAGCTGGAAGGTGTTGCCGTTGACAGATACAATCTTACCAACAACCTGAACGTTTTCCGCTTTCCCTTGCGCAATCAGGTCAGAAGGTGTTAAGTAAGGAGAAATGTTGTGGTAGAGAACGATAATCGCCAATGCTGTGAAAGAAACCAGTGCGATTAAGCTGAATTTTTTGTCTGCCATGCTTAGGAGTTGAACTCCTGAATTAAAAAATATTCGGCCATAAAGCACATAAACAGCAATTCTCAAATTTTTCCAAGCGGGGGTTGCCGAGCCAGGAAAAGGCGCAGGGCTTAAGACCCTGTCCCGAAGGGGTCCGCGGGTTCGAATCCCGCCCCCCGCATGCTTTTTACTGCAGTAAGAGTCTCATGTCACCTGCCACCCAGCCCTGGTCCTGCAAGGTCGTAGAGATGAGTCAATGTTGTGACCGTTGTTCCAACAGGTCAGTTGATGTGTCGCCGTCACTGTGAGTGAGGACTGTTACAGTCTCACCTGGATTGAGGTGGGAAATTAAAGCGGTGATTCGCCTCATCTCTGAGAATCAGCCCTGCAAAGATGCCTGTGTCCCCTATCGCGGGGAGAAGACCAATACGTGCTCAAAACCATCAGAAAAGATCATCTTTCAGGCATTCCCTGCCAGCCTCATTCAAACTACCACAACCCCCATCTTCACGAAGTGTTTGTCAAAGGTGTAAATTTCCTCGATTTTGTGCTCTCTCATCTTGACGTAAGCAAGGGCGTCGTTAACGTCAACGCCCTTCTCCACTGCGAGAAGAGAGGCTTTCAGGTAGTCTTCGGCACTAACCTCAAAAACCTTCACGTTCCTGAGGGTAAGAAATTCCTTCACGAATTCTGCTGACAGCTTTTCGTTACTCCTGCTCGCAATTACGTTGGCAACCTCGCTCAGATGCACAACAGTCGTCGCAACTTTCTCTCCCTCTTGGATCCTCCTGAGAATCTCGACGGATTTCCCCTTCATCTCTGCAATCCTGTCATCTGGTTCTTTCTTTGGTTTAAGCAGGGCGTAAATCAGGACGTTGGAATCAACGAACCTCATAAAGCTCTCTCCTCATCTCTTCCCAGTCCTTCAGCTCCTCAACCTCGATGCTGTCTGCAAACCTCATCACGTTCCCCTTCCTCGGGAGAATCTCAACTTTGTCCTCGTAAACCACAACCACAACCTCATCCCCGTGCCTCTCCCTCCACTCCTTGGGGATGACAATCCTTCCGTGTCTGTCCAGTTTTTTTACTTCGATGCTCATAGCTTTAATTGTATGGCATTTTTAATAAGTTTTGTCACAGAACTAAGCTTTTTCCACCTCCTCCATAAAACCCCTGAGCTGCTGCAACGAGTAGCTTTCTGCCGAGAGTTATGCCAAATGGCGATGCGGCAGTTTCTCTCCCCCAAACCGTTGCCTTGTTAGGGGCGAAACCAAACTCGCTCAATCTCGTTTGACCTCTCAACTCAAAAGGGATGCTAACTACGGCCAAACCAATCGGCAGTTTAATTTTTTGGTGCTGTTACATCTTTCCTTGGAAATCAAAAAGGGCAGGGATTCAACCCCACCCATGCAGCTGCAAATAGAAATCCCACTATGGCTAACAATTGACATCCAGAATAAAAAGATTCCCATCCAAGAAATCACATCTGCTTTAAAAGGAATTGAAGCTTCAATTCTGGGAAAGGTTCTGGAGGAGATAGACAGCGTTCTCATCTCCTCAATGCATAGAAAGGATACGACAAAAACGATTACCATAAACACAGCAGAGAAAAGAGAACGATCGTAACGCTGCTTAGAAAAACCGTTACAAGACTCAAAGACAAATCAATAGGCAGAACCTTCTGCCCCCTCTACAACTTAATAGAATTCGACGAGAAAAGGCTATATCAGCCAGATATAGCAGCAATAGCCATCGATTATGCTTTATCCATGAGCTACAGGGAATCAAGGCAGAGGCTTGAGAGACTGACAGAGTCTCCTTCACACCTCACGATATGGAGGAGGATGCAGGAATTAAGCTATGAGTCGAAATTCGAATACGAAAGCTTTGTTTCGGCTGATGGAACAAAGCTCCATGCTAAGAGAAGTAAGAAGCTCGATGTAAAGGTTATCGCTGGAAAAAGCGTTATCGTTGGGATTAACGAGAGCCATAGGGAAATGAGAGGAGAGTACGATGTTAAAGCAACAGTCGTAGGAGATGCTGACAGAGATCTCAGCTGCTTTTGAAGAAAGGCAGATCGATTTAGAACCTTAAAACCTAAACTTAATTTACCACTTCGCAACATTAAAACATGAGACTTCACGAATATCAGGCGAAGCAGATTTTCTCCAAGCACGGAATAAGAGTTGCAAGAGGAGAGCTGGCAACCTCTGTCGAGGATGTTAGGGGGATTGCTGAGGAGCTAGGGGGCAAGGTGGTACTGAAATCTCAGGTTCTTGTTGGCGGGAGGGGAAAGGCAGGTGGTATAAAGAAGGCCTACAGCGTTGAAGAGGCCGTTGAAAAGGCTAAGGAAATGTTTGGTTCCGTATTAAAAGGCCACATAGTTGAGAAAATCTACGTGGAGGAAATGATTGAAGTTCAGCGAGAAATGTATGCCGGGCTAACAATTGATAGAGCCAATAAAGGTATCGCGGCAATTCTGAGTTCTGTGGGTGGTATGGATATTGAGGAAATTGCCGTCAAGCATCCTGAGAAAATAGCCAGGATCGCTGTGAATCCGAAGTGGGGGCTCTGGGATTATCAGATAAGGGAGCTTTTGCTGAATTCGCAAATGCCGAGGGAGTACTGGAAGGAGGTCGCTTCAATCCTCAAAACCCTCTACCGGATTATGGTTCACTACGAGGCTGAGCTTGTCGAAATCAACCCCCTTGTTGTTACACCTGATGGACTTGTTGCTGCGGATGCGAGGCTTAACATTGACGACAGTGCACTTTTCAGGCACAGGGATTTGGAGAAACTGAGGGATTATACCGAAGCTGACCAGATGGAGAGAATCGCAATGGAAAAGGGGCTGAATTACGTCAAGCTTGATGGGAACGTTGGCGTGCTTGCAAACGGTGCCGGGATGGCCATGGCAACCATGGACCTGATATACATTTACGGTGGCAAGCCGGCGAACTTCCTCGACATAGGAGGTGGAGCCTCTGCAGAGGTTGTGAGGGAGGCCATTAACCTAATTCTCAGCGACAAGAATGTTAAGGTGGTCTTCATCAACATCTTCGGCGGGATAACGAGGTGCGATGAAGTTGCGAAGGGGCTTAAAGAGGCTTTGGCAGACGTATCAACTCCGGTGGTTGTGAGACTCGCAGGCACAAACGAGGAGGAGGGGAGGAAAATCATGGATGAGTTTGCAAAGGATAGGCCAAACTTCCACATTGTCGAGACGATGGAGGAAGGGGCGGAGAAGGCCGTAAAGCTTGCTGAGGAGGTGTGAATTATGGCAATTATCGTTGATGAAAGAACGAAGGTGGTAGTTCAGGGAATAACTGGCTATCAAGGCAAGTTTCACACGGAGAGAATGCTCAACTACGGCACAAAAATTGTTGCCGGAGTTACTCCCGGAAAGGGCGGGACGGAAGTCCTTGGGGTGCCGGTCTATGACTCTGTTAAGGAGGCAGTGAGGGAGGCTGACGCAAACGCATCCGTAATCTTCGTTCCCGCTCCCTTCGCTGCTGATGCCGTGATGGAGGCGGCTGATGCTGGCATCAAAGTTATTGTGTGCATAACGGAAGGCATTCCCGTTCACGATGAGCTGAAAATGTACTGGAGGGTGAAAGAGGCGGGAGCGACGCTAATAGGCCCCAACTGCCCCGGAATCATAAGCCCCGGCAAAACGCACCTCGGCATAATGCCCGTTCAGATTTTCAAGCCGGGGAATGTTGGGATTGTGTCAAGAAGCGGCACTCTGACGTATCAGATTGCCTACAACCTCACAAAGCTCGGATTGGGTCAGTCAACGGTTGTTGGAATAGGAGGAGACAGGATAATAGGCACGGACTTTGTGGAGGTGCTAAGGCTCTTTGAGGATGACAAGGAAACCAAGGCTGTTGTTTTGGTGGGTGAGATTGGAGGCAGGGATGAGGAGGTTGCGGCAGAGTTTATCAGAGAAATGTCGAAGCCGGTTGTAGGCTACGTTGCAGGCTTAACCGCCCCACCCGGAAAGAGAATGGGGCATGCGGGGGCGATAATTGAAGGGGGAGTTGGAACGGCGGAGTCGAAGATTAAAGCACTTGAAGCTGCGGGAGCGAGAGTGGGGAAGACGCCGATGGAGGTGGCTGAGCTGGTTGCGGAAATTCTATGAGGCTCGACATTCTGCTTGTCAGGAGGGGCTTTTTCAGCTCAAGGAGCAGAGCGAAGGAGGCAATAAAGAAAGGCTTCGTCTTGGTTGATGGAAAAAAGGTGACGAAGCCTTCAGCGGAGGTTGACTTTGAGGCGGAGATAAAAGTTCTCCAGCCGGAAAGGCCGCGGGGATACTGGAAGCTGAAGGAAATCGACGAGCACTTCAACCTTTTTTCCGGCAATGAGGTTGTTCTTGACCTCGGAAGCTCTGCTGGGGGTTTTTTGCTCTACGCCAGCGAAAAAGCAAAGGAGGTTTACGGTATAGAGTACAGCAGGGAGTTTGAGGAAGGCTTGAGGGAAATTGAGAGGCAAAGGCCAAACGTTAAGGTTTTCATTGCCGATGCCTTCACCTTCGACATTTCACTTTTGCCCGAGCTTGATTTAATCCTTAATGACCTCACTTTGCCTTTTTCCTCATCCTTTCGTGCAATGCGAAGATTTCTTCCGCTGCTGAAAAAAGGTGGAATTGTGCTGTTTGTTCACAAGGAGGGAGATGGGGAGAGCCCAGATTTTGGTGAAATGGAAGTAATTGGGAATCTGACTTCCTCAGACAGGAAGGAAAGTTACTATTTGCTTCGCCCATAAGGTTTCTTCTCATTATTATAACAATTGATGACATTATTATCGATTAATTACGAAAAATTTAAATACATAGAAGTTCCGGAATTATTGTCAAAATTGGGGGTAGTATTTATGAGGGGGTATGTAGTGGGATTGGTGCTGGCGTTAATGCTGGTAACTGCACCGGCAATGGCAGAAGACTTCAGCATGAACGGTACGGAGTTTGCGGCTGCATTCATAAAAAACACGGTTTCAAACCTCGATCTGGGAGCGAAGTTCCTGCACCTGCTCTACGAGGTGAACGACACTGACACAAACTCCAACCTCTTCCAGAACCTCTGGGGGCTGGTTTACGGTGGAGTTCTTGTTGCGGGTTGGAACAACCAGGTGACGGCGGAGGTTCTGGAAACGCTGGCAGACAGCGATAACCTGACATCCCAGAGAACTAACATCAGCGAATCAATAAGGATGATGGCGACCAACACCTCCGTTGTCTTCGGCGACACTGAGGGCAGCCAGGGACTGGCAGCGCTTATGAAGTACCAGGTAAAGGCCTTGCAGAACACGTCGATAACAACCACCAACTCTACCGGAGTCGAGGTGCCGCTGGTTGAGGCTTACGCCGAAGCACTGGCGAACACGATAACGGACAACGTAAAGTTCATGATGGAGCTGTTCAAGGCAATACCTAATGCTTTAACGTAAGCTCTCTTTTTTCCTTGAATTTTTTATATCCAGTAGTAAACTAGATTCATGGCTTTAGTCGAGGACGTCATATCCTTGCTTGAGCAGCAGGATGGCCTTACGGCAAAGGAAATATGCAAATTGCTCAACCTTGAACCGCAAAGGGAAGATGATGTTTACTCAGCATTGCTGAAAGCATCCAAGATTTTGAGGAGGAAGGGTAAAAGGCTTGTGATGCAACCTCCCCGCTGCAAGAAGTGTGGCTTTGAGTTTGACAGAATTAAAGCTTCTAAGTGTCCTAAGTGCAAGAGCCAGTGGATTGAGGATGCGAGATTTTTCATAGACTAGAGAAATTTTGATGCGAAAGTTTCAGCCCTGCTCTTACAGTCCTCACTGAAGCTGCAGTAATTGCAGTATCTGCTCTCCTTCCTTTCGGGAAGAAAACCTCTTTGTATGAGCTTCACTCGCTCAATGAGCTTGATGACCTTCTTTTTGAGGCTGAAGGTAACCTCAACAGGCCTAAGATCGCCCGTGTATCCGTAGTAAATCAGGGCTTTGCTGTAGTTTCCAGCCAAGGCGGCTGCACCGGCCTTTACCATGTCTTTAAACCAAACACCATTTTCTGGTGGATTTAGGCCAAGAAAGAGGGGGAGCAGCTCTCCATCACATTCAACTATCTCATCCACACTAACCAGAAGACCGAGCGACTTGGATTTTATCGTTGCATCCACTTCGACGCTTTTGCAGTCAATTTGAGGAAAGATGAATTTATTTGCCGCACTCCTGAAAGCTTCTTCATCGAATGCTCCATGTAGAGCTTTAGCCCTCTTTTTCGCCCAATCGAGGTCAAATCCCTGTTTCAGGGAAAGGTATATCTCCCTTACCGCAGTAAGCTCGGTAAAACGCTTTTCGCCAACATGAACCCGGAAGTAGCACAGTCTAGGACAGGTGATGTAGCTCGTGAGGTAGCTGAGCTTAATCATCGCAAGGTGTTGACATCAACATTTTAAACCTTATTGTTTTACTTTAATTGATGAAAAGAATTCTGGCTGTGGCAGACACGCACCTGAAAGAATGGAATCTTCCGGAGAAGCTCATAGAGCTTATGGAAGGAGCAGATTTTGTCGTTCACGCAGGGGACTTTGAAAGCTACAAGGTTTACAAAAAGTTCTCAGATTACGAGCTTTATGCTGTAGCTGGAAACAGCGACGATGATAAAATTAAGGAGGAGCTTGATGAAGAGCTGGTTTTTGAGGTTGAGGGGGTTAGATTCGGTTTAGTGCACAAGGGCAACTTCATCAACCAGTTCCACGACCTTGGCTATAAGGCAATGGAGCTTGGTGTTGATGTGCTTGTTTTCGGCCACTTACACCGTTTTGTTCTTGAAGAGGTTAGAGGAAAGCTTCTTGTTTGTCCCGGCAGCCCAACGCAGCCAAGAATGTCGGTTGCGAGCTGTGCTGAGATTGCTGTTGATGGAAGTAAGGTTGATGTTAAATATCATGTTGTTCAGCCGCTTTTCTGCGGTATGGACGTTTACGAGAAGCTGGAGGGGTGTGGATGAAGGTTTTCGTTCCCGAGAACTGGGATGAGCTGAAGGGAAAGCTGGCTGAGAGGGGAAGAGTTGTAGAGGTGAGGAAGGGAGATGGAGAGGAGGAGTGCTGCGCCTTCATTGGAAAGTCCCTCAGGATGACAGCAGGCCCTAAGAACATGAGGGAGGCGCTGGAAACCCTCGCAGATCTGGGGTTTGATTATGCTGCTATCATTGGTTTCGAGCTGGAGCTTGAGGGGCTTGAAAAGGGCCTCGGATTCAAGATTCCAAAGGTAAAGAGCGTGGAGGAGGTTGAGAGGGCTCCTGAAGTGGAGTCCCTAAAATCCATCGTTCTCAAAACAAAGTGCGTTGAAGGAGTGGAGAAATGCGGAGCAATTGGCATTTTCATAGGCTTTGTGCGGAAGGAGTCTGACGGGAAGACGGTAAGCAGGCTTGAGTATGAGGCTTATGATGAAATGCTGAACGAGAAGGCGAGGGAGATTGAGGAGAGAGTAAAGCAGATGCCCGGAATTGTAAATGCCAGAGTTTACCACAAGAGGGGGATTCTGCTGCCGGGGGAGGACATAGTTTACATCACCGTTATGGGAGAGCACAGGAAGGACATCTGGGAGCCTTTGAAGGAGGCAGTGGAGTTGATGAAAAAGGAGCTTCCAATCTGGAAGAAGGAGGTTTACGAGGATGGAGAGGTTTGGGTGCACGATGCCGAGAGAACTAAATCATGAAAACCATAATTTTTGTTAAAAGCCCGCCATATTTCACGAATCTCTCGTGAGTGCACTGCAGTCCTGCTTCCTCAGCGGCATTTGCAAAGACCCTGTGCTCAGCCGTTATGATAACAAGCCTCGAGTTCTGGTTCATACACCTTTTTGCCGCTCTGGCAAAGCTGTGATACAGCCTTTCAATTGCGCCCTTTCGGTGAATTCTAAGGCCATATGGCGGGTTTGTGATTATAACGTCATACTCTCCTGTCATCTCCGTTGCATCTCCCTGCCTGAACTCGATGGTGTCTGCAACTCCCGCATTTACGGCGTTTCTGATAGCACCAACAAGGTGCTTTCGAAACTTCTCCATTCCGTAAAGTTTCAGCCTGACTTCATTTGGCTCAAAAGCCAGCTCCCACTCGCAAAGCTTTTTGTAGGCAAAATCCCTCAAGTTCGGAACATTCCTCACCATTAAGGCAGCCTCGATTGGAATCGTTCCGCTGCCGCACATGGGGTCGATGAGGGATTCGTCAACCTTCCAATCGGCGATTCTCAACATCCCGCACGCTATGGCAGCGTTGAGGTGAGCAGGATGGTTGTAAACCCTCCACCACCGCTTATGCATCGCATCATCTCCTGTGGTGTCAACCCCAACGAAGAGCTCGCTATCAACAAGCTCAACCCTAATAATCACGTCTGGTTGATTGAGATTTACCTTCAACCTCTCCCCGTAGCTCTCCATGAAGCTGTCAATCACAGCCTGCCCCGCTACTCTCGCTATGTCCATTGACGTGAAATCGTGCTCCCCAACCCTCAAGCTCCTTATGGCAAAGCTTTTTCCTTTAACAAAGCTGAAATCCAGCCCCTTTACCGCTGCGTAGATGTCATCAAGCCCCTCAACTTCGCACCTCAGCAGCAACACGTTCAGCCTTTCCAGAGTTCTCGAAAAGTGGTTCAGCAGGGGGATTGCAGACTTTTCCCCGGAAAAGAAGATCCTGCCCCTTCTTTCTCTGATTTCCTCCACTTTGCACCCGAAACTCTCCACTTCCTTGGCTGCAACATCCTCAAGACCCGGGGTGAGAGTGGCATAGAACCTCACGACAAGACTTTTCTTTCCCGACGGATATGTTCTTCGGTGATAATTCGGGGAAAGCCCTACAGCGACGAGGAGATTCTGAACTCGCTTCATCCCTTAGTGAGGGAGTGGTTTCTCTCAAAGTACTCTGAATTTACCCCTCCGCAAAAATACGCTATAGTGGAGGCTTTCAAAGGCAGAAACGTGCTTATAACCTCTCCAACAGGAAGCGGGAAGACTCTTGCAGCTTTTCTTGCTGCAATAAGCATGCTTGTTGAGAAAGCTGAGAAGGGGGAGCTTGAGGATAGAGTTTACGTCGTTTACGTCTCTCCCCTTAAAGCCCTAAACAACGACATAAGGAAGAACCTTGAGGAGCCGCTTGAGGAGATTTACGCCCTTGCTGAGAAAAAGGGAATCAAGCTGCAGAAAATAAGAGCTGCTGTCAGAACAGGCGATACGGATGCTGCTGAAAAGCAGAAGCAGGCGAGAAAACCACCTCACATTCTGATTACAACTCCAGAAACCCTCGCAATCGTTCTCTGCAGCCCCAAGTTCAGCAAGTCCCTCACGAACGTCAGATTTCTCATCGTTGACGAAATCCATGCAATTGCGGAGAACAAGAGGGGAGTTCACCTAACCCTCTCAATGGAGAGGCTGCAGAGAATTCAGGAGGGAGAGATGGTAAGAATAGGCCTTTCTGCCACCATATCGCCCCTTGAGGAGATTGCGAGGTTCTTGGTGGGATACAACTACGGTGAGGAGAGAGACTGCGTGATAGCTGATGTCACCTTCGAGAAGCCGATGGACATAAAGGTTGTCTCTCCTATAAACGACTTTTTCTCCGCCAGTGCTGAAGAAATAAGCGACAGGCTTTACGACTTGCTTGCGGAGTACGTAAAAAGCTCGAAAACCACGCTGATTTTCACAAACACGCGTAGCGCGACAGAGAGAGTGGTTTACCACCTCAAGAAGAGGTTGAAGGATTTCCCAATAAAAGCTCACCACAGCTCCCTCTCCAAGGAAGTGAGGCTTGAGGTGGAGAACGAGCTGAAGAACGGGGAGCTGAGATGCGTTGTCTCCTCAACGAGCCTTGAGCTCGGCATTGACATAGGATACATCGACCTCGTCATTCTGCTGGGCTCGCCCAAGAGCATAAACAGGGCTTTGCAGAGAATCGGGAGAAGCGGGCACAGGCTGCATGAGGTGAGTGTTGGCAGAATTGTGGTCGTTGATCAGGACGACCTCGTTGAGTGCACAGTTTTGGCGAAAGAGGCGAGGGAGAGGAGGCTGGACAGAGTAAAGATACCGAGGAAGTGTCTCGATGTGCTGTGCCAGCATGTCGTTGGAATGGCCATTGAGAAAGTCTGGAGCGTTGATGAGGCCCTTGCCCTGATCAGAAACGCCTATCCCTACAGAGAGTTAACGAGGGAGGAGTTTCTCTCCGTGCTGAGATACCTCTCCGGCAACTTCTCCGAGCTGGAAAAGAAGAAGGTTTATGCGAAAATCTGGTTTGACGAGGAAGAGGGCGTTTTCGGAAGAAGAGGGAAGATGATCAGGCCGATTTACTACCTCAACACTGGCACGATTCCCGACGAGGTGGCTGTGAAGGTAATCACAAAGGACGGAAAGAGAGTTGGAAAGGTTGAGGAAGAGTTTGCCGAGAATTTACTGCCGGGAGACATTTTCGTCTTGCAGGAAAGACCTTCAGGTTTTTGAAGGCCAAGGGAATGAGCATCATCGTCGAGGAGGTTGAGGGGGAGAAGCCCACCGTCCCAAGCTGGTTCAGCGAGCAGCTGCCTTTAAGCTACGATTTAGCTGAGAGGATAAGGAAGTTCAGGGGCTGGATGGAGGAAATGCTTGAGAAGAAAAGCAGGGAGGAAATTATTGCCATTCTTATGGAAAACTTCGAGATTGAGAGAAACGCTGCCAACGCCATCTACCGCTACTTCATGGAGCAGAAGCTATTCAGCGAAATTCCGACTGACAGCAAGCTGGTGGTGGAGAAGTACGAAGCGGAGAGGAACTACTACTTCTTCCACACTCTGATTGGGAGAAGGGCGAACAGCGCAATTGCGAGGGTTTTTGCCTACAGGGCAGGTTTAATCAAGAACTGCAACGTTCAGATGGGGATAAACGATAACGGCTTTGTCCTCATCCTTCCATCTTACAAAAGGCTCAGCGATGCGGAGATTGAGGGGCTCTTCGTCATCCCTGAGTTTGAGGGCCATCTGAGAAAAGCTTTGGACAGGACAGAGATTCTGAGGAGGAGGTTCAGGCATGTTGCGGTGAGAAGCCTGATGATTCTGAGGAACTACATGGGGAGGGAGAAGAGTGTCTGGAGGCAGCAGTTCTCTGCGGACTCAATACTAAGCTTTTTAAGGCGCTACTACCCCGACTTCCCCGTGCTTAAGGAGACCTACAGGGAGATAATGGAGGATGCAATGAACATTGAGGATGCGATGGAGTTTCTGGCAAAGGTTGGCAGAGAGATGGAGCTTGTGATTGTAAGAACGCCCTATCCCTCTCCCTTCGCCTTCAACATGTACCTGCTGGGAGAGCAGGACGTAGTGCTTATGGAGGACAGGAGGAAGATTCTGAAGGAGCTTCACGAGAAGGTAATGGGCGTGATTCAGAATGCAGCGAATTAAGATGTATCTGGACTTCATAAAGATCGAGCACACGCTCTTCGCCCTCCCGTTCGCCTACGCTGGAGCCTTTCTCGCAGAGGGGGGACTTATAAGCCTCAGGCTGGCTTTTTTGATTTTAACAGCCTTCACCGGCCTTAGAACGGCAGCGATGACCTTCAACAGGATTATAGATAGGGAGATTGATGCAAAGAATCCCAGAACGGCGATGAGACATCTCCCAGCTGGCCTCATTAGCCTGAAGGAAGCCTATACCATAGCATTTTTGGCTCTTGCGATTTACTTCATCTCAGCTGCACTCATCAACAAAACTGCCCTCATGCTCTCCCCAATCCCCGCAATAACTGCCTACATCTATCCCTACCTCAAGCGCTTCACCTGCCTCTGCCACTACGTTCTCGGCCTGAACCTTGCTTTTGCCCCGCTGGGAGGGTGGATTGCCGTCACAGACTCAATCGACATTTTCGGCAGCGAGCTCGTCCCCACTCTTATTGGTGTAGCTGTGATGTTCTGGGTTGCTGGCTTCGACATGATATACGGCCTTCAGGATGTGGATTTCGACCGCAGCAACAACCTTCACTCAATTGGTGCTCATTTTGGTGTTAGAGCTGCCCTCTGGCTTTCAAGGCTAAACCACGTCATCTTCTTCGCCCTCATCGCCATCGCCCTTCAAATCCATAACGCTAAGCTTGCAGAGCTTTTTCTTCCTTTAATCGCCCTTTTGCTCTTCTACGAGCATTACATTGTCAGGGATGGCTACGATGAGGCAAAAATTCAGATTGCCTTCTTTTACGTCAATGCCCTCGTCAGCTCGGCACTTCTTGCAGCCATTTTCGCCGATGCCATTTTCAGTAAATTACTTTAACTCTTGCTGTCACATAGGTAAGTGAAGCTCTCCCGACTTAAGAGGAAGCACAAAAGGGTTATTTCAGTTGGTAAGATTGCAGAGCAATTCTGGTGCGAGATGAAAGTTGAGCTGAAGCTTCTTTACGACATAAAGCCCTCGAACGCTCTTGTTCGGAAAGGAAAGAGAATTCACGATGAAATATCTGGCAAAGCAAGCCTTCCGAGGCCCAAAAACTTCATCGACTGGTTGGGCGGGCAGATTTACTTCACCAACCTTTCCATTGAGAGCTTTCTTAAATCTGGCCTTGGCAGGGAGGTTTTTCTCGTTACAAAAGTTGATGGTGACGGCTGGAGGTGGTATCTCAGCGGTTCCATCGACGAAATCAGGAAAAAGGGTGGTAGAACTCAGGTGGTGGAAAGGAAGACGAGGCTGAGGGAAGAGGTGCCTGAGAATGAATCACACAAAGTTCAGGGGCTTCTTTACCACCTAATGCTTGATGAGGCGAGGAGACAGAAGGTCAGTAGGAATGTGAAGAGGGCCTATGGTGTCGTGGAGAGAGCAGCAATCAGCAAGGAGTTCTCTCAAGCTGTGGGGATGACAGAGAGGAATGTTAAGGCCATGCTCAGAACGCTGGACTCAAAGCTCCCCATGATTCCTGAACTTGATGAGGAGGTCGTGGTTATTTACGAAAGCCAGAAGACTGGTGAGAGGATAGGTGAGGTGAGGTTTAAAGCTCAGAGGGAGGAAATTGAGAGGATTCTGCAATTTTCGAGGGAGTACTGGGCGGGAGAGAGGGAGGCTTTAAAAACAAGAGAAAACTGGAAGTGCAGGTTCTGTGAGGTTAGGAAGTACTGCCTATGACTATTTTGCCAAATTCGGGTTAATGGTTCTCGAATCTGGTTGGGTTAAGGCTGTGAATGCAGAAAGAAAAACGCAGCTTAAACCTATATTCGTAAAAACTCATTCTCTTAATTCTGAGGTGTAAAATCCTTTAAATAGCATTGCACTATACAAACTCTGCTCAAACGCTATCGTTTTTAGCTAGGTTTTCCTCGTGTATTTAAAGGCTATTACTGGAAAAAAGAACCTACGAACTGAAAAAGAATCCAGAACTGATCATAGAGAGGGAAAATGAACTGGAAGAGCTTTTCATGCTTTTTGAGATTTTTGAGGAACTGGAAATTAACAGGGAAATCAGAAATCTGGCCTACGAATTTGTAAAGAAGATGGTTTATTGCCAAATGACGCTATAATCCTTTCCACCTGTAAATTTTATGGAGTAAAATATCTGATTTCGTTTGATGGTGATTTTAAGAGGGCATGCAAAGAGGAGGGTATAAAGCTTATTGACGGCATTTGTTTGATGATGAATACATAGGAGAGGAAACAAGAAGCCCCAACTTAGAATTTAGCTTTATTCAGCCCCTCTGCAATTTTCCTGATTACCTCTTCAACCGTAAGAATCTCCTTAATCAGCCCTGAAACCTGCCCTCCCAGAGCAGGATTCTCAGAATCTCCGCTCAGCTCTGGCTTGAGAGCTCTCATTACAACCGGGCTCTCAATAACCATCGTGGAGTCGCAGGTGGCTTTTAAAATAGCTTGCTTAATGCTTTCCGGCACGGGACACTCTTTGGTTGCAAGCAGTCTCGTGCCAATCTCAACACCTTCCGCTCCGAGAATCAGGGCTGCAGCAAATCCCCTCTCATCTGCTATCCCGCCAGCGGCTACAACTGGAATGCTGAGGTTGTCGGCAAGCTCAGGAATCAAGCAGAAGGATGTTACACCACTCCTCCCTATAATCCCTCCCGCCTCAAAGCCCATCGCAACCACAGCATCCACTCCCGCCTTCTCCGCTTTCAGCCCCTCTTTCAACCTCGACACCTTGTGTATGACTTTTGCCCCGGATTCCTTTACTCTCTCAGTGTATTTCTCCGGGCTTCCTGCAGAGGTGTAAATAATCCCAACATCAGCTTTAAGTGCAGTCTCAAGATTCTTCTCCGAGCCGGGCTGATATATTGGAATGTTCACGGCGAAGGGCTTATCAGTCCTGTTCTTAACTTTCTCTATCTCCTCTTTTAGTTTTTCAGGCGAAAGGCCGGCAGAAGCTATAACTCCAAGCCCGCCAGCCTCAGACACTGTAGAAGCAAATTCTCCGAGAGTTATTCCGGCCATCGGGCCCTGAACTATCGGATACTTCGTTTTGAGGAGTTTAGCAATCCTGTTCATAGAGCAATTTGTCAGTAATATTTTAAAACATTTGTTGCTTCTGAACTATTCCAGTAAATCTAAACCCCAATCTCGCAGAGTTCACTTTAACATACTCAAACAGTTCTGCTCTTGGGACCTGATGCAAGAGCTTTGAGCACCTCAATTCCCCTCTTTGACGTTAGCAGGTGCATGAGCATATTTGATGCTATGTGCAAAGTATTAAAAAATTGCCTTATGATAGCTCAAGTATAAGACCGTTTAGCTAACGTCTAAACAGTTTAGCCCGCATCTAAACATTTAGATATTATCTAAACTTTTTAATATAGAAATAAACGAAAGATTTATATGCTAAGAGGTTGCAAGATGCAATGGTGATACTATGTGGGGTAGCAAAGCGCTTGGGTTGGTGCTGGTGTTTGTAGTGCTGGGAAGTTTAGTGACACCGGTGATGGCTTGGGGAACCATAACGCACGTCAGGTGTCATCAGAAGCTGGAAACCCCCATCCGGGATTTAAAATGGAATACTTATCTGGCTCCATTGCGCCGGATGCTGGCTATACGATCTCTGTTGACTGGGGTAAAAAATTCCATGGTGAAGACGTGAATAAGGCAATCAAAATAGCGAACACAATGTTGAGCTTGGCAAAAGGAACCGACGAAAAAGCATTCGCAAAAGGATGGCTAGCCCATTTAATGCAGGATAGGGTGGCCCACGGAAACGGACAAGGACTGCCCAATGATCGCACCTACGGTGTGGGTTACTCAAACTACGCTGCACAGAAATACGGAATAGATCACATAACAGCAGAATTTTACGTGAACGGCAGAGTCATCCACGAAAAAGGTTGGAACTGGGACTTCGTGAGGATCGCCATCCCTACGAAACTTATTGCAAAGGCCATGAAATCGCTTTACGGCTCCTCCCCAAGTGAGAGTGACCTGAGCAACGCCTACAACAAGTTCGCTGCCGAATATTATGCTGAACTGACTTTCTGGAACTCACCTGCAGGGAACACACTCTATCTATCTCTGTATTTAACGGGCGTCGTTGCAGACTACGATGATTACGTTCAAGAAGTTAATTGCAATCCGTACGAGAAATCGATTGAACTGACGAGAAGTCCAAACGCAATGTCAGCAACCTTTAGCCCCCTCGTTGCTAAGGATGCCAAAGGCACTAACGTGCAAATCAAAAAATGGGTGAAAGAATATGCTACGATGCTTGAGAAGTCTGGAGCAATAAAAGTTAGCAGAAAATTCGAAAACGGGTGGTTGGTAATCGAGTTCAAAATGACCGACAAAGCGAAAGCGGACAAAATCGCTGAGCAAGTCCTGCGAAACATGGTAAAATCGGGCGAACTTCCCGAGAACACTGCAAAAATTTTAAGCCGGATGTTTTGATCGAGGATGAAGCGCACATCTGCAGCATTGGTGGTGTTTCTAATACTCCTTTTTTTGGGACTGTTATTCCTCCCGATGTTCATTGTTTATGGTGGTTTTGGACTGCTGGACCCTCTCGCAACCAAGGAAAGATACACGCTAAGCTACTACATATATCTTGAAAGCCGCAAGCCATTCGAAAACGTAACGGTCTTGATCCCTGCAGCCAAGCTGGGCTCGCTGGAGATAGTACCGGCAAATTTCGAAATTGTTAAAATTGGCAACAGAACGTATATAAAAATAGCTCGCGAAAAACCTTACTATGAGATTTATCGACTGCATGGAGAAAATGAAACCTTAACCAATTACAGAATGGACATCACAGTCGAATTCCCAGAAATTAAGATAGAGAACCTCACTGAATACAGAATAGACGACGGGAATGTTAGTGTCCTTCTCGATTACACAAACTCAAGCTACGTCAGCCTGCAGGTCATGTTGTATTACCTTGAACTGGACTACGTGGACATTTTCGGAAAAAGGATTTACACCAACTTCGGCCATTACAACTATCTATGGTGCAAGACAACTCCCGTTAATATTACCGAGGACAAGAGGGGCAGATGGATGAAAGTTCCCGTTTCTTGCGGGGGTGAACTTTAAAATGTTGCTTATTTTTAGGGTCCCGAGTAGAGTATGAGGTATAAACCTACCTCTGCTCATGTGGTATTTTACGCTGCAAACTTGGAGTTTGATGCCTGAAATAAGGGGATGATAAAATGAAACCGCAGCCACTTCTGCTCATCGCAATTGCACTGCTTTGCTGCTGCGTGACTGATGAAGGAGACAAGATTACAAGTCTCGGCAAAATAGCTGATGAGTCTATCGTGTACGTCTGGTGGAGTGTGAAGGCGGAAGATAGGGTTTACCTCGGTTTGGGGACTGTTGACGGAACATCCTTTGCAGAATTCCACCCTCCAAATCGTCTGGAGATTCTTCTCAGCAGTGAGGATTTCAGTCAGAGGGAGGCGGCGGTGTGGGATGGAGAGGAGATTCTAATCTTCGGCGGAACTGTCTTCGAGAACGGAAAGTATTCCCCCACAGATCAGATACTGAGCTTCAACCCAAAATTGGAGAGGTTAAGAGTTCTAAACGCATCTCTTCCCCATCCAACCTCCGACGTGGCAGCGGTGTGGGGAGATAGTAGGGTTTACATCTTCCTGAACAACAGCGAGAGATGCGAGGTTTACGCCTTTTATCCGAGCAACGAAAGC
This sequence comes from Archaeoglobus fulgidus DSM 4304, assembly GCF_000008665.1. Lineage (NCBI taxonomy): Archaea > Methanobacteriati > Methanobacteriota > Archaeoglobi > Archaeoglobales > Archaeoglobaceae > Archaeoglobus > Archaeoglobus fulgidus. The sequence continues at coordinate 1,943,968 of NC_000917.1, read as the reverse complement.
TTTGCGAAATTGGATGTTTCTTGCCCCATCGAGCATCCGGGAGGATGTGTTCACTCGGTCGTTTGGTACGGCGGCAAAGCATACTTTTTCTGTGGCGAAGGGGTTGCAAGCTTCGACCCCATGGGAGGATTTAAGTGGATAGCCTTCACCGACAGAGTGTGGGTCAGAGCTGCTACGGTGGCGGATGGCTACATCTTCGCCATCGGCGGTAGCAGCGGAATCGCAGAAACGAAGGATGAGATCATCAGATTTAACCCGAAAACAGGAGAGCTGTGCGAGATGAGGACCAAGCTTCCAGTTGCAAGGGGTCAGGCGGTGGCTGTCGGGGGCGAGTACATCTACATTTTCGGAGGATACACGAAGGATGGCTATGCGAACGAAATTCTGAGATACGATTACAGGGGCGATAAGTGCGTTAATTTCATTCAACTTCTGAACGATGATGTCAAGAAATACCGACCCAATAACGGAAAACAGTAATATATGACTGTGTCACAGTTGAACTGTGGACGAAAAGAGGATTGCCAGATATCTCGACAAGTTTGGACACATTGAGGAGAGAGTTGGTGACATTCTGAACTGGATTGAGGAGGCAAAAGTTGACAAAAAGTCGAGACTGGCAGTTTATAAAGCTGCTCAGGAGGCTGTTGAAGCTGCATGCGATCTTGTGGCGATGTTTCTTAGAGATTCTGGCGTTCCCCCAAAAGACGATTACACCAACTTCCAGAAATGGGGGGAGATGGTTGATAAAAATATTTCAGAATGTTTAAAAGTTGCGAATGGGCTTAGAAACAGGCTGGTTCACCGCTACAATGGACTTGATGATAGAATTGCCCTCAACTCAATAGAGGAGATCATTCCGTGCCTTCAGGAATTTGTGAAGGTGATGAAGTCGTGGCTGAGAAAAAAGATGTAATTTATAGGGACTTTGAGTTCCTGAAAGACGATGTTCTTGCTGTCCTCCTGTTTGGCTCGGCGGTAGATTGCAGTTCAAGCAGAGACATTGACGTTTGCATCGTCTCGCCGGAGGGATATGACATCAGGGAGGTTTTCAAGAGAGTCGATGTGGTGGGGAAGAAATACGACGTCTGGCTTTTTGAGGAACTCCCCCTATACATGAAAATTGAAGTGATTGAAAAGCACGTAATCGTGTTCTGCAGAGATGAGTTGGAGCTGTATGAATACTTCTACCACTTCAGAAAGCTGTGGAAAGATCAGGAAAGGAGGAACAGGATAACGAGAGAGGACTTGGAGCAGATGGTCTCATGAGATTTTTGTCGGATGCGGAATTCAGATGTTAATGTTAAAAAGTTAAAAACTGGCACCGAAAAATTTAAGTTTTGTTAGACATTGTGTATCATGAGCTAAGAGGTGTTGTGGCATGGTAAGGATTGCTGCGGTGCTGCTGGTTTTGGTAATGCTGAGCGTACGGCAACCGCAAAGCCCTCTGTTGAGCTGTACGCGGGGAGGGAAACAGTATCCCCGTTTTCGGCGAAGATTGCTATGTGGTAATTAACAGGATGATTGGTAAGATTGCAGCGTTCAGGAAGATGCCGGTGAGTGATTTCAAGTTTGATCTCAATCCGAGAATTAAGAAGAGGTTGGAAATAATGAAGGAGAACATGAAGGGGGGTGTGATGTTCATTCCTGACGTTGGTGTGGTGTGGGTTACGCCAAAGCCGAGCAGGATCATAAGTTTGGAGAACGAGAGAGAGGTTGGCGAAGAAATTTTGAAGGTGGTTATGCAAAAATACAAAACAAACATCAACTTCAGCGAGCTTGGATGGAAGTTGGGCGGGATGGGTCTTGAGAATGACGGTTTTCTTAGGACTTCCGTTAAAGGTGTAGACAACAACCAAGGGGCAGTTTTCAGAGTGGACGATCCGAAATGTTGGGATGATATAAAGGCTGCTGAAAGCTCGATGGAGAAAAACAGACCAAAAGACTATCCGTGGGATAGCAACGTGGACAACAGAGACGTTTTAGACTGCTCCAGTGAGAGTGGATGCGCTCACATTGTAAACCAGATACTTGAGGAAAACGAGGCGGTGTATTATTCTGGACACGGAAGCAACTACTGCATTCTGATTAAAGGTGAGAAGAACAGCAACAAGATCAACTTCTGCTCGAAAGATGTTGCATACGGCAGACAAACGAGGCTCTTCGTTGTCTCAGCCTGCTATGCGGGCAATGGACTGGCTGAGTGGCTGGTAGAGAAATGGGTTAGGTGCGTTATCGCTGATGATGGGGAGTTGTACGACTACAACTACTGGTCACCATGTGCCGCTTGGGCTGACGCCTTCTGGGACAGAGTAACGGGCAATGTAGATGCGGGGTACAGGAGGACACCACACGAAGCGAGGATTGAAACTAACAACCTATTTGGTTGGATACCAAGGAACTGCAACCTCGACGTTGAGAGGGGAGACTGCAACTTCTACATTTGATAGCATGCTCTTCATTTTTTACATCCCCTACTATCCGGGACTCGGCGATTTCAGCTTTATTATCAACTCCTACGCCACAAACGCAATCTTCCTTGCTGCATACGCTTTGATAACGAAATCAAAAGTGGATAAGATCAAATTCCCGATCGTGACTATGCTGCTCGTTCCACTCGACTTCGCCGCCATGTTGGCTGGTGGGCTCGTTAGCTGGGGCATAGTAAGCATGCCCTACTGGCTGTGGGGGGACTGGAGACTGATGGACGAGCTGGCGAGATACAGAGGAGAGCTTGGAGCGCTTGATGCGATCGTTGGCGGGATAATTCTTGGATATTCCGCATCCTTCGCTTTTACGAAGGTCAACAGGAAGCATCTGGTGATTTCGTGGATGCTCGCCAACTCCATTTCCACCTTGGTGGTTGCAATTTTCTTCGTTCCGCACTTCTGCGGCATGCCACCATACAGGTGTTAGGCGGACGGAGGTGGTTTCAGTTAGTTCAGAGTGGGCTGCTTGGAATGGTGGTTGGTGTGGATAACGATCAGGGAGCGGTGTTTAGAGCGGGTGATTGGTGGGTTAAAGATAACACGAACGCTGCAAAAAATTCGATGGAAAAGAATTGGGATCCTGATGTTGATGACTTTGGCGTTGTAGACAACACAAACGCTGTAAATCAAATTCTTAGAAACTACGAGGCTGTGTTTTATTCCGGTCACGGAAACAAGGAGGGCGGAGGATACGGAAAGGGAGAGTGCATAGTTGTTAAGGGAACAGGTAAACACCCAGAGCTCTGGTACTGCTACCACCACGCAGTATACGGCTTACGGACTCGGCTTTTCGTGATTCAAGCCTGCTACGCGGCAAACGAAAACCCGAATTCGCTGGCAAACGTCCTCGCGAGGAAGGGGGTTGAGTGCGTTATTGGCGCTTCGGGGAGCATACACGACTACGATGCTTTCGGATTGCCAACCTGTAGAACTTGGGCCGACGTATTCTGGGATCACGTGACAGGAAACTCCGATGCAAATTACCAGAAAAGGACGGCACACGAGGCGAGGATTGAAGCGAACAGCGCTGCATGGTTCTGCGATCTGGACAGGGAAGTGGGCAACTGCAACATGTACATCTGAGGGCTTATGTTCTTCAATTTTTTAATTCCTCCCAACAGCTTCTCGTCCTTCCCGGAATATGTCGCCTTCGTTGTTTCGCTATCCTACGCCCTCAACGCTACGCTCTTGCTGCTGTACTCACGGATTTTTGGGGTGGAGGTTAAGGAGAAGGCGTTCATCCCAGTAACACTCTCCTTTGTGGCAATCGACTTTACATCCATTCAAGGTCTAAGGCTATTCGTCGGCATTCCAGCGTACCTCGGCGTTGTGATACTAACATCTCTTTGTATCCTGGAAGGATTAGCTTTAGCCCTCACCTCGTCCCTCGCCCTCGTTAATGCGAGCAGAAGGCATCTCGCAGCAACGTGGATCGCTGCGAACGTCGCCTCTTCGGGCTTGTTTATGGCTTTTGTTGGTGTTTCTTAGGAGAGGGAGCATGGATAAATTGAGGCTGGCGAACAGACTCGTGCTTGCGATCTTTCTGTCGATTGCTCTAGCCATACCAATCCCACATCGTGCGGTTTGCTGACACGGGATGGTAGAATGTAAAGCAATTTGTCAGTAATATTTATAAGGATTTTTGAATAGGAGAATTGTGAAGTGGCTGATTCTCGCTGCCATCGCAGGCATTGCATTCGGAGTGATTACAGCCTACTACGCCGTTGATTACATCGCAGACCTTTTCAGCGTGAAAAACGGTCCGTGGGAGACTAACTTGCTTGCAGGCTCTGAAAAGGCCGACATCTACACCAGAGCTGCCATTGCCATCCACGCCCTTTTCGCCCTCAACAGGTCTGAGGCTGTTTACTTTATCGCAACAACGGATAGCAGCAATCAGCCCCTGAGGCTAAACTGCGACTACAGAATTGAGGGAGGAAAGTTTCCAGCGAGATGGTGGAGCATCACCGTTTACGGCTCTGACCACTTTCTCATTCCCAACGAATACGACATCTATGCAGTGACTGGAGAGAGTGTGAAGTGGAGTGACGGGAAGTGGGTTGTGAAGCTCTCTCAGAGGCATCGGGAGGGCAGCTGGATTCCTCTGAGGGGTGAAGGGAACTTCATTCTCGTCCTGAGGCTTTACAATCCCGAACAAATCGTTTACGAGAGCCCGCAGTCAGTCCAGCTGCCAGAAATTATTCTGGAGGGGTGCAGATGAGGAAGTATATCGCAGTCTTCGCAATTTCCGCCATCATCGCTCACATCGCCTTTGTAGCCTTCCTTCCCAAGCTGATAATGGTTTTCTACTTCTACACAACAACCTCGGCAGGCTACGAAGAGAACAAAATCTACCACGCACCTCCAATAAACTCAAGCCAGAGAACCGTCGTTCTGCCAAGCCCCAACCTGCTTTACTCCTTCTGCATCTACGACGTCTCCGAGGGGCCTTTGCTGATTGAAGCAAAAGTTCCTGAGAACACTTACTGGTCCGTCTCCTTCTACGATTCCTTCACAAACAACTTCTTCACCATCAACGACCGTCAGGTTAAAGGGATGGCCAAGATTTTGCTGGTGAAAGAGGGCACTGAAGTTAAAACAGATGCCATTGTGGTCAGAGCAAAGGATGAGCACGGCTTCGTCCTCTTCAGAACCTTCATTCCTGACAAAGCCCTCATCCCCCAGCTTGACGCTTTGAGGCAGCGGTGGAAGTGCGAGCCAACCAAAACATATTTATTTGATTAGATGTCAAATTATTTTTATGATTTCTGGAGTGTGGGTTGTGAGTCTTGAGCTGCTGAAGAAGGTATCGGCGGAGGAGGTCGAGGAGTTTGAGGGACCTGATAGCTGAGGTAGTTGAGAGCTACGATTCAGCACGCTTGGATGCGGAGACGGCAGAGCTTGTGGAGAAGTACCTTGCGAGGGTTGTTTTGAGGCACGTGTTCCTTGAAGAGGAGCTTGACGGGGAGACTGAAATCGTGCTTAGAATTCTCAAAAGATTTTTATCCTAATTTTTGCTATTCTCTGTCAGCGTAGAATGGTTAAGAGCTGCAGTGTTGGGTGGGGAGCAAAGGTTGCCGCTGTTTTCGCAGCTTTATACACCTCCATTTTAGGTCTTGCGGTTCTAATACCTCATGCCAATTCTGCCATTGAGGTTTTTTCCGCTGTGATGGCTGCTGGGTTGGGAATTCTAATCGCCCTTCTGGCCGTTCCATTTATAAGCGAAATTACGGATAAAACGGAAACTTTAGAGGTGGAAGTGATTGGAGAGGTGGTTGTAGAGGATTCTCTCAGCTTTGGAGGGGCCAATGCAGGACTAAAATCCGAAAGAATATTTGTTGCAGACAAAGGTTTAGTGATTGACGGATACCTCTTTGAGTGGCAAAAAATCAAATTTGAGATTGAAAAAGACGAAATCATCCTTAGATTACCTTCGGGAAGGCGATTGCCTATTCCTTACTCAGAAGAACTTGCCGAAATGCTGAGGAAATCGAAAACTTCTTATTTCATTGATACCAAGTAACAACATGAATGAAAAGGTGGTTGTTGCAGCAATCGTCATAATTATTGCCTCTGCCATTGCCGTTGCAGTCACTGCATCGAAATTCGAGAGCTATGCGAGATTTGGAGACATCGACATGAAGCTTGAGGCCGTCAATGACAGCCACGCAGTCGTAACCTTTGTCACCGAAGTGAGAAAGGAAAACGTGGAAGAGTTCGCGATAAAGGCGAAAATTTACGACATTCAGACTGATCTGCTGCTCAATGAGCTTGAAGAGACTTTCAAGAGTCCTGAGTCAAGATTCACGGCAGAATTAACGATTCCCTTCGAAAAGACTCGCGATTACAAAATAGTCCTTTATCTCCAGGTTGGAGACAGGATTTACGACTCCTACCGTCTAACGCTCAGAAATCTCAGGAATCTCGTATCTGAAGACATGAAACTCGAAGCATCGCTGGTTGATTCGGACTTCCTGCTGACATCGGTCAAAAACGGGAGTGTTGGCTTTGTGGCGAGGTTCTACGTTGAGAGTGTGAAGGATTACGATGTGGTGGCGAGGATTAAGGTTCTTCAGGCTGATTCAAACGTTCTTGTGGGGGAGAGCTGGAAGAACGTGACGCTTCAGAAGGGTAAGACCAACATAGTCTCGGCTGAATTTGAGGTGCCAGACGATTACAACTACGTGGTTAAGCTGGACGTATGGAGGAACGGTAAGCTTGTGAAAAGCTGGGCTGATGTGCTTAACCTTGCTCCAACTAAGAAGCTGTCCAAGGGGGAGGTTGAGAAGGAGGTTGACTTCGAGGCGGAGAAGTTCGTGACGGCTGTGGAGCCAGAATACGTTCCGAAAAGTGGCGGGGTGCCGGGGTTTGAAGTGGTTTTTGCCCTGATGGCCCTTGCGGGTGTGGCCTTATGGAGGAAGGCGAGACGGTAAGGAAGATTCTCCTCGCAATCCTATTTTTTGCTCTTGTTGTGTCTCTCGTAGGTCTGTACGTTTCCGCAAACGTTATGATTGACGTTTGGGCAGGGCAGAAGTATTCGACAGTTTACAAGGTTCTGATGAATGCTGCAATGCTTCTGATTGTCATTTACCTTATACAAAGGTTAATAATCCAGCCAAGGAATTCGGATTGATGAGACTGTTCGTTGCGGTTGATGTGGACGACTCAATCAGGGAGAAGGTTAAGCCAATCCTAAAGGAGCTCTCCGGTGTCAGCGGGGTTAAGGCCGTAGAACCCGAAAACCTGCACATCACGCTGCTTTTCCTCGGAGAGGTGGGCGAGGAGAAGCTTGCAAGAATTGAGGAAAGACTTTCGGAGGTTACCTTCCAGCCGTTTAAGATTTCCTTCGAGGGTGTCGGTGCTTTTCCGAATCCCGGTTCTCCAAGGGTTGTGTGGATTGGAGTGAAGGAGGAGGGTGAGCTTACAAGGCTGGCAAACTCGGTCTATGAGAAGCTGAAAAAACTCGGTTTCAGAAGGGACAAGGACTTCAAAGCGCATCTAACGGTTGGAAGGGTGAAGAGAAAAAATCCCGAGGTTGCGGACATCGTAAGGAAGTACTCCTCCGAGAGCTTCGGCGAGATGGAGGTAAGAGACTTCAGGCTTAAGCAGAGTATTTTAACCCCGAAGGGTCCGATTTACAAGGATTTGAGGGTATTCGAATGAAGGTTGAGGAGATACTTGAAAAAGCTCTCGAACTGGTCATTCCCGACGAGGAAGAGGTAAGGAAGGGAAGAGAGGCGGAGGAAGAGCTCAGAAGGAGACTTGACGAATTGGGTGTTGAGTACGTTTTCGTAGGCAGCTATGCGAGAAATACGTGGCTGAAAGGCAGCCTCGAGATAGACGTCTTTCTACTCTTTCCGGAAGAATTTTCAAAGGAGGAGCTCAGAGAGAGGGGGCTTGAAATCGGAAAGGCGGTTCTTGACAGCTATGAAATCAGGTATGCTGAGCATCCCTACGTTCATGGAGTTGTTAAGGGCGTTGAGGTCGATGTGGTGCCCTGCTACAAGCTTAAAGAGCCGAAGAATATCAAGTCAGCAGTTGACAGAACTCCCTTCCACCACAAATGGCTCGAAGGCAGGATAAAGGGGAAGGAGAACGAGGTCAGGCTGCTGAAAGGATTTCTGAAAGCAAATGGTATTTACGGAGCGGAGTACAAGGTGAGGGGGTTTTCCGGCTACCTCTGCGAGCTTTTGATTGTTTTTTACGGCTCTTTCCTTGAGACGGTCAAAAACGCAAGGCGCTGGACGAGGAGAACGGTAATCGATGTGGCAAAGGGAGAGGTGAGGAAAGGAGAGGAGTTTTTCGTGGTTGACCCCGTTGATGAGAAAAGGAATGTTGCTGCAAACCTGAGCCTCGACAATCTGGCGAGATTCGTGCATCTCTGCAGAGAGTTCATGGAGGCACCTTCTCTGGGATTCTTCAAGCCGAAGCATCCTTTGGAAATTGAGCCTGAGAGGCTGAGAAAAATTGTCGAGGAGAGAGGGACTGCGGTTTTTGCGGTTAAGTTCAGAAAGCCAGATATCGTTGATGACAACCTCTACCCGCAGCTCGAGAGGGCATCAAGAAAAATCTTCGAGTTTTTGGAGAGGGAGAACTTCATGCCGCTCCGCTCCGCCTTTAAAGCCTCAGAGGAGTTCTGCTATCTGCTGTTTGAATGTCAGATTAAGGAGATTTCAAGGGTTTTCAGAAGAATGGGACCTCAGTTCGAGGACGAGCGGAACGTCAAGAAGTTTCTTTCCAGAAACAGGGCGTTCAGACCGTTCATCGAGAATGGAAGATGGTGGGCTTTCGAGATGAGAAAGTTCACGACTCCTGAGGAGGGTGTGAGGTCTTACGCTTCAACCCACTGGCACACTCTCGGCAAAAACGTAGGCGAGTCGATTAGGGAGTATTTCGAAATAATTTCGGGGGAGAAGCTGTTTAAGGAGCCTGTTACAGCCGAGCTCTGCGAGATGATGGGGGTGAAAGATTGAGGCTGACCTTTTTGGGCACGGGCGTTTCTGTTCCCTACGGAAAAAAGGCTCAGAGCTCAATTTTGCTCGACACCGGAGAGTCAAAAATCCTTTTCGACTGCGGGATTGGCAGCTATCACCGTTTGGAGCAGCTGGGTGTTAGCGTTAATAACATCGATGCCGTCTGCATAACTCACCACCATTTAGACCACAATGGAGACCTGCTGAACATCCTCAAGGCCAGATGGCTCCTCGGTGGGGGTGTGCTGAAAATCTTCGGGCCGAAGGGCACGAAAAGTTTCATGGAGTCTCTGCTTGAGGCCTATCCCTATCTGAGGGGAAAGCTGAAGTTCATCGTCGATGAAGGGGAAGCTTTTGATGAGAGTGTGAAGATAAGGGCGATTCCAACCGTTCACTCCATAGAGAGCAGGGGTTATGTTGTGGAAGACACTGTTGCGATAAGCGGAGATACCAGGGCCATTAAAGAGTTCATTTCGGTGGAGTGCAGCCTGATGGTTCACGAGCTATCTTTGCCCTTTAACTATCAGGCAGACTACCACACCACACCCGAAAACCTGAAGGAGAATCTGAGATACTGCAAAGCGGAAAAGCTCTACCTCACACACCTCTATCCGATGGCACATGCGGTTAAGGATGAGATAATCGAGTATCTGGAGTTTGATGCTGTCGTTGCGGACGACATGATGAGCATAAGGCTTTGAGCAAACTTAAAATAGTGCCTTACAGAGGAACATTGGTGATGCTCATGAATGAAGAAGTAAACAAAATCATCACTTTATGCGGTAAAGACTGGGCTAAAATTGGCGTTGAGTTCATTTTCCTCGGTGGGAAGCAGGAATGCGAGAACTGCAAGATAAAAAAGACCTGTTTGAAGCTGAAGGAGGGGGCCAAGTACAAGATTGTCGGCTTGAGGGATGGGGCGGTGCAGGAGTGCCCTCTGCATGACGAGGGTGTGGTGGCGGTAGAAGTTGTTGAGCTGCCGATAATAGCCCTTGTTGACTCCAAAATCGCGGTTGAGGGGGCAAAAATTCACTACGAGCAGAGAAAGTGCGACGTGTACGACTGCAGCATGTACTCCCTCTGCCACCCGATTGAACTGAACAACGGGGAGACGGTGATTGTTGAGAAGGTCATCGGCGATGCTCCGGAGCAGTGCAGAAAGGGCCACAGCGTCATCGTTGCAGAGCTCAGAAGGGCTGAGGAGTGAAAAATTAGAACAGTGGTTTGAGAATTACCGCTCCTTTTACTTTTCTTTTGAACTCCTCGGGGTCTGCGGAGGTTTGCGGAATGGCTCCGAAGTGCATTGGAATGTAGTACTTAGCCCTTATGTCCTTTGCAGCCTCTATAGCCTCCTGAAGGTTCATTGTGTATGTTCCGCCCACAGGCAATAGGGCGATGTCGACTTCAATTTCCTTCATCTCAGGAATTCTGTCAGTGTCGCCAGCGTGGTAAATTTTTACGCCATCAATCCCAACTATGTACCCTACGCAGTTCTCCTTGTGGAATGGCTTGTCAACGTTGTAGGCGGGGACGGCTTTAATCTTCACACCCTTAACCTCCGCCTCTGTCCCGACTCCCACCTCGCAGCTTTCAAACCCCTCGATGATGCATCCTGAGGGGTGAACGACAACCGTGTCATCCTTTGAGAGCTTTCTGATGCTCTTAACGTCCATGTGGTCAAAGTGGTCGTGTGTGACGAGAATCACGTCAGCCTTTTCCAGCTCTTCGGGAATATCGTAAGGGTCGATGTACACAACCCTGGAGCCCTTAATCCTGAATCCTGCGTGCTTCAGCCAGGTTATTTCAACACCGTTGTAAACAAAACTGCTTTCCGCCATGAAAGTAGTTAGGCTTTAATTGTTATAAACGTTTGCTGCTAAACTTTTTAAGGCGGAAGTGTTTTATTCTCTATCAGGAGTGGTGCAGTATGATTTGGCAGGGAAGGAGCAGAAGAAAGCCGAGTGGAGGATTCTACAGGAAAGCCAGAAAAAAGAGAAAGTACGAACTTGGCAGAGAGCAGGTTGAAACGCTCATCGGTGAGAGGAAAGTGAAAAAGATTAGAGTGAGGGGCGGCAACTACAAGCTGAAGCTTTTCGCGGACAAGTACGCCAACGTTTACGATCCTAAGCAGGGTAAGGTTGTCAGAGTCGAAATTGAGAGCGTAGTCGAGAATCCTGCGCACGTGCACTATGCCAGGAGAAACGTCATCACTAAGGGGGCTATCATAGCAACAAGCATCGGAAAGGCGAGGGTTACCAACAGACCGAGCCAGGAGGGCGTTGTAAACGCAGTACTGATAGAATAAAGGGGTGCCGATAAAAACAACAACCTACTGCGGTGACGGCGGGATAGCTACTACCGGTGAACCGGCACCCCCATGGTTAATTTGTTTTTGCATGTAGATAAACTTTTCGCTGAGAATGTGTATTGGTTTATAATTTTGATAAAAATATTTACAGGAAATCCTTAGATTCGATTATTTTTGCGTTGAAAACGTTTTTCATGTGTCTAAGCCCATACTCGTAATCGTAGTCGCTCAAAGCCTTGGTGCAGTCCTTTAAAACTGCAACCTCATATCCTCTCAGCACCGCATCACCTGCAGTGTGAAGAACGCAGATGTTCGTTGCAACTCCGCAGATGTAGAGCTTTTTAACTCCAAGCTCCCTCAGCAGCAGGTCAAGGTCAGTAGCAAAGAAGGCTGAGTACCTCCTCTTCTTTACGTAGTAGTCTTCCGGCTGTGGGTTAAGCTCGTCGATGACCTCCGCCCCTTCGGTGTTCATTACGCAGTGCTTCGGCCAAATTTTGAACTCCACGTCATCCTCGCGGTGCCAGTCCTGTGTGAAGATTACCGGCATTCTTTTCCTGGCAGCCTCAACGACCTTGGCAGTGGCTTCGAAAATTTCCTCGGCGTTGGGAATGTAGAGGGCACCGCTCTTGTAGCAGAAGTCCTTCTGCATGTCAACTACAACGAGGGCCTCCATGTACTTAGTTGGTTTCGGTAAGATATATTTTTATCTGCGGAGACATCTGTTATGGAACTCACACACATCGAGGACGGGAAGGTCAGGATGGTTGACGTCTCGCACAAGGATGATGTTGACCGAATTGCCGTCGCTGAAGGTTACATCAGGTTGAGAAGCTCTACAATTGAGGCAATTATCAATAAGGAAGTTGCAAAGGGCAATGTAATAGCAGCGGCGAACATAGCCGGGGTTATGGCGGTGAAGAAAACTCCAGAACTCATACCGATGTGCCACCCTATTCCAATAACCTCTGTGAAGTTCGATTTCGACATCGAGAGTGTGGGGATAAGAGTGAAATGCACTGTCAAGTCTAAGGGAAAGACTGGGGTGGAAATGGAGGCCTTAACTGGAGTCAGTGTGGCCTTGCTAACGATATGGGACATGGTAAAGAGCTTGGAGAAGGACGAACGCGGGAACTATCCCAAAACTCTAATCGAGGTCATCAGAGTAGTGGAAAAGGTGAAAGGTGGTAAGGAATGATTGACAGAATAAAGAAAATAGTGTTCGGTGGAGAAAGGGAGAGGGAGGTTGTTGAGTTAATTGGGAAGCAGGTAGAGCTAATAATCGACACATGTGAGCTCATGAAAAGCATAATCGAGAGGAGCGATGAAGCAGTGGTTGGGGATGTTTGTGAAGCGGAAAAGCTGGGTGACGCTATCAGGAGAGATATAGTCCTGAAAATTCACTCTGGCGCCTTCATCCCAGCACTTCGCTCTGACTTCTGCAACCTTGCCGAGGAGCTCGATGAGATACTCGATGAGCTCGAAGACATCGCCATGCTTTACCTGCTGATCGACTTCATTCCGGACGAGTTGAGGGATGAGTTCATCAGGATCGCGGATACAAACTCAAAAATGGCCTATCTGCTCCTCGACGCATTTAATGCCCTTGAGGAGGGTGGCCTGAGCGACATTCTGCTAAAAATCAAGATACTTGAGGAGCAGATTGACAGCATGAAAGGGAGAATTTACGAAAAGCTTAAGAACATCGACTTTTCTGGTTACGCTGAGTGGTACTACTTCATCAAGTTCGTCGAGAAGCTTCTCAACGTCAGCGACCTCATAGAGGATGCTGGTGACACCATCCAGGTTTTAAGCGTCAGCATACGCTGAAAATGACCAATTCGCCAGCCCTTTTAACCATAACTTTTCCTGTATCCATGAGATAGTGAAGGAAGGCCAGGGTTTCGCAGAGGGCCATAAATTTATTGAAATCGTCGAATTTTCTGAAGTTCCCGGTGCTCCAGTTTATCTCTGAGGCAATTTCCTCGAGCATTTCGTGACCGCTGTTAACGGCATCGTAAACCTCATCCGCCCTCGATGAGTAGTGTTCGATGAGCTGCAAAATTCTCCTCTCCGGGTCTTTGATTCTGCTCTCGTGCGCGGGAAAGATTTCAGATATCTCAAGCTCAAGGCATTTTTCAAGCGACCTCAGGTAGTCGCTCACTCCGGTTGTGTAGGAGGGGTAGAAGCTTACGTTTGGTGTTGTGTTGCTCAGTATGAAATCACCGCTGAAGAGGCACCCATCTATGAGCAAACTAACGTGACCTGCAGTGTGACCGGGAGTCTCAACCACCATGCCGCCCCTACTCAGCTCAGAAACTCTCGCCCTCCTCGTTAGATTCAGGGCTGTAATCACTCTCAGAGTTTCCGCATACCTACCATTTACTCCGTAAGCTCCGAGAAGCCTTTTGTAGTCTTCAATAAACTTCTCTGGATTTGAGTATACTTCCAGAAACTCTATTTCCCGTTTGTGCATCTCAACGCTCCTTTTGCTGTAAAAGATCACGCCGACGTGGTCTATGTGGTGGTGGGTAACGATTGTCCTCTTAACATCGTACTCCTCAAGCTTTTCAGCGTTCTGGGGGTTGCAGAATCCACCGTCTATCATGATTTCTGAGTTTACAACGTAGACGTAAGTGTAGTCCGGATTTGGGAACGGAGTTTTCAGCTTTATCACTTCAACTTCCATTGAATGCTCTAAAATCCTGCGGATTTAAAAGTAATTACCTTTTTGAACTTTCTTTTTTATAGGAAAATCTTATTTTTGCCCTACCTTACGCTGAGTATGGAGATTATCCAGAACGTTTTCAATAGGGCGGAGAATGGAGACAGGATTATGATTTCATTTCCAGACATGCTCAGTTTTTTCACCGTGACGAAGTGGCTTAATGAGCAATTCGGCAATCCTTTGTGGATTCTCTGGACCGATGCTGCGGTTGAGAGGTTAAACCACCTCGGAAAGAAGTTGGGCTACCCCGTTAGCGGTAATGCTGTGACTATCGGTGCCATAAAGGAGTGCCTTTTTCTTGACGTCGTGGCGAGGTACGACTTTTACGACGATGTGAGCAGCTTGTTGAAATCCCTCCCAGTAGGGAATGTTCTCCTCATCTCCTTTGGTGTGAACTTTCTCGAAATTTTTGGTCAGGGGCTTTCCAAGGCGATTGAGTTCATAATTGAGCATGAGAACGGGATACTTTGCACCTGCACGGTTGGAGAAGCCCCAGATATCCTGCTGCCATTTCACGACACCTTTATTGAAATAAAGTCCGGGGAGGAGTCGTACTTAACCTACAAATCATACGTTGCTAAGCTTAGATTCTCTGTGGATGGAGGCACGATCGAGATGAGCGATAGTTTTCTTGTCAGCGAGTAATATTAAGATTGCTCAGATAAAGGATTTTAATCCGATTTTCCTTAATGGGGCCAATGAGCATAGAGCAGCAAATCAGGGAACTTGAGGAAGAGATAAAGAGAACACCCTACAACAAGGCAACGGAGCACCACATAGGAAGGCTGAAGGCCAAGCTTGCGAGGCTGAGGGAAGAGGCAGAAAAGCAGAAGGCAAAAGCGGCAAGACAGGCTTTTTCGCTCAAAAAAGAGGGTGATGCGACCGCGGTTTTGATAGGCTACCCCTCGGTTGGAAAATCAACGCTGCTCAACAAGCTTACCGGGGCGAAGAGCGAGGTTGCGGACTACGACTTCACAACTCTAAAGCCCGTTCCGGGAATTTTGAACTACAAAGGAGCCTCGATTCAGATTATTGACGTTCCCGGAATAATCGAGGGTGCTGCAAGCGGCAGAGGGAGGGGAAAGGAGGTAATCTCAGCCGTCAGGGTTGCTGATTTAATAATCATCGTAGCAGACGTATTCAACCTCCACACCATCGACATAGTCAAGAGGGAGCTTTACGAGGGCGGTATAAGGCTTGATCAAAAGCCTCCGGACGTTGTAATCAGGAAGAAGGAGAGAGGAGGAGTGAGAATAAGCTCTACAGTTCCCCTCTCGATTGATGAAGCTACGATAACCAGTGTTCTCAAGGAGTACAAAATTCACAGTGCTGATGTTGTGATAAGGGAGGATATTACGATAGAAAGGCTGATTGATGCTCTCGCGGGTAACAGGGTGTACATTCCTTCCCTTACTGTCGTAAACAAAATCGACCTGATGGATGTGGATGTTGCGGATGCCATCAAAGTCTCAGCCGAGAAGGGGATAAATCTTGACTTGCTGAAGGAGCAGATTTACAGGAAGCTTGAATTCATCAGGGTTTACCTCAAACCTCCCGGTGGGAAGGTGGATTTCAGCGAGCCTATGATTTTGAGGAGAGGTGCAACCGTTGAGGATATATGCAGGAAGCTCCACCGCGATTTTGTGGAGAACTTCCGCTACGCGAAGGTTTGGGGGAAATCCGTGAAGTTTGACGGGCAGAGGGTAGGATTGGAGCACGTCGTCGAGGATGGGGATATCATAACAATCTACGCATAGTTTTTACCGATTTTGTCAAAACCGGTAAAAGCATTTATATATGGACGTCTCAGTTAATGCTGAGGTGATGTAAGATGGTGATGATGAAGTTGTTCACGTCCCCCACATGCCCGTACTGCCCCAAGGCGGAGAAGGTGGTTAGCAAGGTGGCTAAGGAAGAGGGTGTGCTGGCCATTAACCTTCCCGTTAATACGGATGAGGGGTTGAAGGAAGCTCTCAAGTTCGGAATAAGGGGAGTTCCGGCGTTGGTAATTAACGATAAGTACCTCATCCTCGGTGTTCCGGATGAGGGTGAGCTTAGGCAGTTGATAAGAAAGCTTAAAGGAGGTGAGGAGTATGGAGCGTCTTAACAGTGAGAGGTTTAGGGAGGTAATCCAGAGCGACAAGCTGGTGGTGGTGGACTTCTACGCCGACTGGTGCATGCCCTGCAGGTACATCTCGCCGATACTTGAGAAGCTCTCGAAGGAGTACAACGGCGAAGTGGAGTTCTACAAGCTCAACGTCGATGAAAACCAGGATGTGGCCTTTGAATACGGCATTGCGAGCATCCCAACAGTGCTGTTCTTCAGGAACGGCAAGGTTGTTGGTGGATTCATTGGAGCGATGCCTGAAAGTGCGGTGAGGGCGGAAATAGAGAAAGCACTTGGAGCCTGAAGTCCCCATGAGGTCCCTCAAAGAGATGGTTTCAACCCTCAACTGCGGAAACCTGCTTGAGTGCGTTCTCGGCCTGACTCCCGCGGACGTGATGGTTTACGAGGCCTTGCTGCGAGGCAAGGAGAGAGTTGACGAGATAAGCGAGTGCGTCGGAAGGGGAGAGAGTGCGGTTTACAAATCCCTTCAGAGACTCCTCCTTGCCGGAATGGCCTACAGAGTTAAGATGCCGCTGGATGGCGGCGGTTACTACTTTATTTATAAACCCGCGCCGAGGGAGAAGGTTGTGGAGGAGGTCGAGAAAGTTTTAACGGCCTTGGTGGAGAGAGTTAGAAAAGCTCTGGAGGAGTTTACGGATGATAGCGGTACTCGGATGTCAGGGGTGTGGAACCTGCAGTAGGGTATGCCCGACGGATGCGATAATCAGAGAGGGCGGGAAGGTTGTGAGAATAGACCAAAGCAAATGCAAGGAGTGCTACGAGTGCGTGAAGGCATGTCCGTACGGGGCGCTAATCGTTATGGACTGAGCTTTGAAGGAATTATTCAGCTTCTCGGAGGAGATGATGAGGCGAGAAAAGCGGTAGCGTTGCTGAGGAAGCACTTTAGAAGGGGAAAAATTCCGAAAGACGAGCTTGACGTTGAAACGGCCTTGACTCTCGATTATTTCAGACTTGCACTACCCGTAAGCTCCTTCCACGATTCCCTATCGTGGAAAATGAGGTTTTTTGCAATAGAGGACATGGAAGTTCCCTACATAGTGAGGTTTTTCATAGAGGACGTGGAAAGGGGAATTGGGGACTGGAAGGCAACCGTGGAAAGGTACTTCAGGGCGATTGGCGAGGAAAGAGCGGAAGACTTCGTGAAAATTTTTGAGGAAATGGTCGAGAGAAGCAAGAACCTCATTATCTGCGGTGAGGATATAGTTGACATCTCGATGAAGTACGGAAGAGACGGAGGAGTTGTGATTGCGGAGATGAAGGGTGCTGGGCTGATAAGCCCTACTGTGGGATGTGGAGCTTTTGGAAGGGCGAAGGCCCCGCTTTACGAGATAAACAGGTTTTTTGCAATGCTTTTAGAGAAGCAAGGTTAAAGCAACCTTTTCCAGTACTTCTTCGCGTCAGCCCAAAAACACTTTCCACAATCTCATCTGGTGTGTAGGGAAGCACCTCCAAGTTTCCCATCAGTACTTTGCAACGAAAATGTCGTCCTCAGCGCTTTTAAGCCGCAGCGTCACCTCTCTGCGCACAGTTTATTGTCCTGAGCAAAACTATTTATACTATAGATAATAGACCAGTTGCATGGGCAGAAAGCGAGTTTACGAAGTTGTAAAGCACCTACCAGCAGAAGAACTCGATAAAAGGATCAAAAAGCTCGAAAAAGATACAAGAGTCCTTCAAAGACTCTACTTCATAAGATACCTTTACAGAGGAATGAGCGTTGAGGAAGCTGCCGAACTGGTAGGAATTACAAAGGCTACTGGCTACACATGGCTCAAGAGATGGAATACCAGAGGTTATGAAGGCTTAATTCCCGAATTTGGAGGTGGTAGACCTTCAAAACTTACAAAAGATCAGAAGGAAGAACTCAAAGAAATGCTCAAGGAAAGAGACTCGTGGACAACGAAAGAAGTTCAGGAGCTAATTGAAGCGAAATTTGGAGTTTCTTACTCTTCGTGGCAGGTCAGGAGAATTCTGAAATCATTCGGCATGAAATACGCCAAGCCCTATCAAAAGGATTACAGAAAGCCTGAAAATGCTGAAGATTCTTTAAAAAAACATGGATGAAGCCGAAATTCGCCAATCAGACGTAATAGGATTCATCGATGAGATGGCAGTCGAAGCGAATGCAAATACAGCAAAGCTGTGGAGTTTTGGAAGGCCTGTTAAAAGAGTCGCTACTTACGTCAAAGCTAAGGTTTCAGGATTCTATAGCTTGAACGGGAAAAGCGTAATAGAGTTTCTTAAGAGTAACAGGTCAGAAGACTTCATATCTTTTCTCAGGAAAATCAGAGAGGAAAATCCCAAGAAAAGGATTGTAATCGTTCTCGACAATTTCAAAACGCATCATGCTAAAAAGGTGAAAGAGGAAGCTGAGAAGCTTAGCATTTCGCTGGTTTATCTTCCTCCTTACTCTCCCGATTTGAATCCGATTGAAAACGTCTGGAAGAGTGTTAAAAGAGCAGTTTCAGAAACATCTCCTCTGAATGTAGATGAACTTAAAGAAACGATTGCTAAGGCCTTCAAAAAGTTAACAGGGTCGATATCATTTGCGAAGGGCTGGATTGAGAAGTTCTTGGGGGATAAGTTTAAGATGTTATGCACTTAACCATAACTTAGTCTGAAAATATTTAACACCTTCTCCACGACACCTTTAAATTTGGTGAGTTAAAGATGGATTGTGAAGCTCGTTGCCATCTCAGTGTACGGAGAGGACAAACCGGGAATCATCCACGCGATTTCGAAAGCACTCGCTGACTGCGGAGCGAACATAGTTGATATTGAGCAGACCGTCCTGCAGGGCATGTTCGTCATGTTCATCGTTGCAGAGGTTGATGATGAGGTATGTGTTAAAAGAGAGGTGGAGAGGGCAGCGGGTGAGGTTGGAGTTCACGTCAGCCTGACTCCCTTCCAGAGAAGGGAGAAGGCCGAGAAAAACCTCTACGTCGTGACGATTCTGGGCAAGGACAGGGTTGGGATAGTGAGGGACATTACGAGAGCTTTCCTCGATTTCGGCATCAACATCGAGAGAACGAGCTTGACGGCGAGGGAGGAGCTAATCTCCATAGAGTTCCTCGTTGACCTCGGGCAGAGGGATGCGGCTGAAGTCAGGAAAAGGCTGAGGAGAGAGGCTGAGAGGCTTGGGCTGGACATAGTAATGCAGCCCTACTCCACCTTCAACAGAGAGAAGAGGCTGATCGTTTTTGACATGGACTCCACGCTCGTGGAGGCTGAAATCATAGACGAGCTTGCCAAGGAGGCTGGAGTTGGGGATGAGGTGTCGAAGCTGACCGAGAGGGCAATGAGGGGAGAGATAGGCTTTAAAGAGGCCCTCGAGGAGAGGGTGAGGCTGCTGAAAGGGCTGCCAGTAGAGGTGCTCGAGAGGATTTACTCAAGAATAAAGCTAACGGAGGGGGCAAAGGAGCTTGTCAGGAGCCTGAAGGAGGCCGGCTACAAGGTCGCAGTCGTCAGCGGGGGCTTCAGCTACTTCACCGACAGGCTTAAGGAGGAGCTTGGTTTGGATTACGCCTTCGGCAACGAGCTTGAAATTGAGAACGGCAGGCTTACGGGCAGGATTAAGGGCAGGATAATCGATGCTAGTGAGAAGGCCAGGATTGTAGAGGAGATTGCGAGGAAGGAGGGGATAAGTCCTGAAAATGTGGTTGCGGTGGGAGATGGCGCGAACGACAGGCTTATGATTGAGAGGGCCGGACTGGGGATAGCCTTCAACGCGAAGGAGGTTCTGAAGGATGTTGCAGACGGCAGCATTTCCAAAGAGAACCTTGTTGGACTGGCAAGCGTCCTTAAGCTGCCAGCAGAGTTCAGAAAAAAGGTATGAGAGATATCCTTTTCATCTACCTGCTGACTCTCGGAATTAAGCTCTACGCCTACTTCCTGTCGGGATTTACGGCGATTCTGGCTGATGCTTTTCATTCCGTAATCGATATAACCATGATACTAATTCTGCTTCTCTCTG
Source organism: Archaeoglobus fulgidus DSM 4304 (assembly GCF_000008665.1). Classification (NCBI taxonomy): domain Archaea; kingdom Methanobacteriati; phylum Methanobacteriota; class Archaeoglobi; order Archaeoglobales; family Archaeoglobaceae; genus Archaeoglobus; species Archaeoglobus fulgidus. Next base: position 1,923,872 of record NC_000917.1, on the reverse strand, counting down.
AAAGGTATGCTGAGAAGGAAGCGGATTACCAGCACCCCTTCGGCCACGAGATGGCGAGAAATGTTGCGTCACTTGCCGTAGGTGTGGGCTTCATAACCTTCATGTTCTTCGAGCTCATGAAGGAGGGTCTTCTTAAGGTCCTTCACCCGGCTTCGGGATACAGCAATGTGGAAGTCGCCCTGGGTGCGGAGGTTGCAGTTCTTGCCCTGCTCGTAATTGCTGCGCTGATATCTGCCAGAAGGTCAGGAATTCTTAACAGAACACTTCTCGTTGAGAGCCTAAACGACTCCCTTTCCACTTTGGCCGCTATTGTCGGTGTTGGACTTGTTTGGGCAGGCTACCCGATATTTGACGGCATCGCCACCATTGCTATTGCCTTTATAATCTTTTACAACTCCTTCAGGCTGGTAAGGGACAATGCAAGACTTTTAATCGGAATGTCCCCTTCAGAGGATTTTTATCGCAGCGTTGAGGACGCCTGTCTCGAAATTGAGAGGGTTAAGGGCGTTCACGACATGGTGGGCGTTTACACTGGGGAGAACTCCGTCCACCTCGATTTGCACGTGACTGTTGATGGGGCGATGACGATAGAGGAGGCCGACAAGCTCTCGGTGGAGATAGCCGAGGCGATAATGGCAAAGCATCCTGAGGTGAAGCACATATCCGTCCACTTCTGCCCCCACGATGGGCGTAGGAGGAAGTTATACTGAGAGGTCGATTAGATTGCAGTGGTTGGAATCCACTTCAGTAAAGATTGTGAAATTGGTTTGGCGTTTTTACTTATGTTGTACGATTCGTCTCCCGCCAATACAATGCAAACACTCCTTTCTTTAAGCGCTGCAGCAAATCCCGCAGGTGTTTGCAGTGCCAGGAAGCAACTCGCATCCGTGCATGCTAAAAGCTACTCTTTCTGCTGAGTTTGGTTTGCTCGTGTTTTTTGAGTGCGATGAACGTCAGCAATGCACCACAAATATCATGACCAGGGCCGAAGAGGTTGTTGATTATGGTGAAGTAGGTGGTTTCTTCCATTGTTTGTTGAGGTGGTGTGGTGCTATCTAAAATTACGGTAATCTTTGGACGGGTGAGGTATCGGTAGATTTCGCATATTCCGCCCACAAAAAGAGCCACGCCGATAGAAAGGATAATTTTCACGAAAAGCTCGTCGCCGTCAACGACTTTCCTGCCAAATTCTGTGAGGCTGACGTAAACCCACTTGCTCCTTCTGTTTTTGGCTACAAGCCCGGCGTTGAGCAGCTTCTCAATGTGCTCGCTGACGGTGGATTTTGACATGTCGAGGCTTCGTGAAATTTCGCTGAGGGTCATGTTCCTATCTCTAAGGAGTTTGAGAATTCGAACTCTTGTTGGAGACAGTAAAGCCTCTAAGGTTTCTGGCTTTAACACCCATACCATTGAACTCTTGTTAGTTCGGAGCATAATAAAGTTTCATGCTGGCTCATCAGCTTATCAGCCAGTCTATCAGTCGTGCAAGTGTCTCGAAAACGCCGAAAAGCGGTCGGAGTAATGTTTCTTGATTGTTCCAGCGGTCTGAATTGACTGTGTAGTTCTCAGGTGGCTGAATGCTGGAACGCTCAGGCAGTGAAATCTCGACCTTGGATAATTTGATTGTCGCATTTAACTTGCCCTCTGGAACGTCGGGGACAAGAATTCCTGCCTTTTCGACCATTATCGCATCGGCAGGAATTCCCAACCTTTCGGCGAGCGCTTTGATTCTCTCCAAGATCGTACCGTTTATCTTCGTCACACCAATAAACACTTTGTTCCTAGCTTCATCAGGTCCTGCCATGGATAAATACTTACCAAGAAAGGCATCCCTGCTCATTTCGTCAAAGATCGCATCCTTCCACCTGTAAAGCTGGCTGTAGCTGTACTTTCCCTTAACAACCTATCCACTCTCCACCGTAGTACGGCGAGTCTCTTCCCAACTTCTGCAGCTCAATCGCCTTCTTCGCTGCGGAGTAGTAGTCCGAACGCTCTATGCTGTCAACATCGATGCAGAGCCACCAGTCTGCAAGCTCCTCTTTCTTCACCCACTCTCCGTTCTCGAAAACGTAAAACTCCTCCATCGGACTTTTTCTGCAGAGCGACCTGTCCACCTTCAGCTCGGCAATCGTCGGTATCGCACTGCCCACTGCAATGGCCCCCAGTATGAGAACGCTTGCCAGCACGAATCTAAGTATATAGACATTTAGAGCTAAACTCGGAAAAACTACTAACGATAATTGTAATTTCAGCTCTTTTCGTGCTCATTGCTTTGCTCCTTATCTCTTACCAGCTCATCAAGCACGGATACAGGGCTGCAGATATAAAAAATCTTTACACAATCCTTGAAGGGGAAGAACTAAGGAGGCAAAAGGATTTAAGCGCTAAACTCAGATGGGGAATCGTTGACGAGATTCTTTGGACAATAATTGTTGCAAACGGAGCAATTCTCTTTACTGCGCATTACGTGCTAATCGGTTTAAAGATCTTGGATTTGATTGCTATTTTCGTGGTGATGTTGAGTGGCGTAATGCTTTACGCGCCGCTCGCCTTCTTATTTCTGTACCCCGTCGTAAGAGCATTCGAGAAGAATTTTCCTCCGAGCAATCCGCAGTTCTTGCTTTCCCACGGACTTATCTGCACTGTTTCGAGTCTAATAGTTTACGAGAAACTCGAACAACTTTGGTGGGACCCCCTGCTTGTGGGCTTTTTCTGGATCGCTGCGGGCTTCGTTAGCTTCTTCACGAATAGGAGATTTGAAGTCCTGGTTTTCCTGCTTCTAATAGCTCCTCTCGCCCTCCTCTCCGTAAAATGTCCGGGAGCGATTTTGCCGATTCTATTGGCGAAATCCGAATGCTCGTTGAGAATCCAAGCGACTTTTTTAGTTAAACTGGCAGTTCTAATCTTTGCGAGTTTAGCTGCAGTTGCATTGGTTCTGCAGGTCTTCGGATACAAATCGCTGAGGGAGCTTTCTGAGAAAAGGAAAGCAGCCATAAAACAGGGAAAATACAATCCCCTCAGAGATCCAATCATCTGGATAGCCTGGATCATGCTAACCTCACTCGGACTGCTTATCGCTTCGTTTATGGAGCGTGGTGAAATTTCCCCCAACATGCTGTAAACCAATTTTCTCTTCCTCACCTGCAAGATTTTTATTCTGTCGGATTATGGTGACACCATGAACAAAGGAAAATTCGCTTTGCTCTTCACATTTGCTGCGTGCTTTGCAGTCATTGTTTTCTTCTGGTTGCTCGCCGTCCCGCCCGAAAACTTCACCGCTGATAGAATTGTTATGGTTCTTCTCATATCGCCCATCTTTGCAATCTTACTCGCCTTTAACCTCTCAAGGTTCCTCAAGCAGCACGGCTACTCACTGAGACAAGTTCACGTTGCATTGGAGCAAAATATTGCCGACTTCATTTACGAGTTTCAGCGCCTTGTCTTCATCCACTTAATGCCCATCGCCTTTCTTGGAGCTCTTATTTTCTACTACGGAGAGTTTACACCAGCGATTGCAGAATTTTTATCTCTCTTCGCATTAATATTCGCCCTTTCTCCTCTCCTATTCCTCGGAATCTCCTTTTTCGTTGCCATGCTGCAAGTTTACGAGCGAGTTAGGAAAAAGAGCTTACTGCGAGCTAACTTTTTCAATTTCTGGATCTGGATTCACTTGTTCGTAATTTTGCTAATAATCATATCGAAAGTGTTAGTGCAACCCTCGGAGCTACCGTTCCAGAAAGCTTATTTTAAAGCTCTCAACGATGGGGTCTTCAATCTGTTAATTATTGCAACCATGAACGCCATTTTCGGCGTAACCGGAAGAATGGTAGCGCGTGAAAAGTTCCCCATCCTCTTGCACCTATCGATCCCGCTCGTAAATTCGTTTGTTGCTGTGAAAATTTTAATGGCGTAGGTTGTTGCGATGCGGAGAGCGGTAGCCTGTTCTATCGGGTGTAGTGGATTCCGTGCAGCGATATGCACAAGTCAATGTAGCAAGCTGGAACCTACTTCTGCACTACCACAGGTGTTTAGGCTTTATCCAGATCTTATTCTTCTGTGGTACGCAGTATTTCAGCCCGTACACTGGTTCAGGGTGCGTTCAAAGGAGAGAGCTAAGAGAGAAAAGTAGCTGTATCGCCATGACAGAACACAACTCTTTTTAGCTTTACTGGCTAAATGCGGACATGTGGAAGAGAAACCTCCTCCTGTTAATTCTCCTCCATATCGGCGCATTTCTCTTCCCATTCCTGACCGTCTCCAAGGAGAAGCTAACTCCGGAAAGAATAGCTGTCGCTTTAGCTCTTCTGGCAGTCGTGCTAATGTCCGAAGCTCTCTCCATCTACCTGATTTTCAAACGTCGCGGTTTGAGACTTAGAGAGGGACTGATCTGGATTCTGGAGCTTAAAGAGATTGAATACGCAAAACTCAGCGAAGAGGAACGCGATCTGGCTGTAAAGTTCGGCTACATAATTATCGGCTTCCCGGCGGCGGGCTTGATGCTCTGCGGAGCTGTTTTGGAGTGGGGTGATTTAGCGTTGGCTTTCAAGTTCCCGATCATCTTCTTTGCCTTCATCGTCCCGCTACTTCAGCTCTGCCTTTTCCCCCTCGTTGTTTTGTTTTACACCTACAATCGATTTTTGAAGAATGATCTGGCAGCTTCCGCAAACTTTTCAGTATTTTGGGCAAAGCTATCCATTGCGGGGCTCGTTCTGGTGCTTTTATCCTTAATGTTGGTCAAATCCGAAGTCCTGCCCTTCGTGAAAACCATTACCGCTCACAGAACAGCTTTCATCCTCGCACCGCTCTTCAACATCTTCGTGGGGGCGCTGCAGTATTTGATGGCTAAAACGGGCTCAAGGGAGCTCATGGTGACCTTTTCTATTGTTCTGTTCGCTTCGCCTCTGCTCTCCTTCGCTCTCCTCTTAGAGCTTCTCGGAGCCTATTCATTACAGGAAAGCCTAAAATTTGCGCTTATCGGCGTTTCAGTGATTTTTCTTGCCATGTTTGCGGCTACATGGGTGGTGCTAAGACTCTTTGGCTACTCTTTCGACACCCTTCAACGGGCGGTGGAAGAGGCGAGGGTTGAAGGTCCAATCCTTTTCTGGCTTTTCTGGGTAAACGCTGCAATTGTTGGGATTGGAATATTTTTCGTTATCCGCATTCTGACTTTTTAACGCAAGGGAAACTGATGTAAGCGGTGACGGGTTGAGGATCGAAAAATCTAACAGCATGCGTTGCCAATAGTAACGTGAAAATGGGCGCCAAACTCCTTTACATAGTTCTTTTCACAGATGTAGCACTGCTCCTCCTGTCAAGCTTTGTTGAAATCGGCGTGAGAGGTACTTGATGTACCTTTGCGGCCTTGCAATGACAGCTGCGCTGTCCTGCTACTTTTTAGCGTTCTTAAGGATTGCTTTGAAGAAAGTGTTGTGAGCAACTGTCTAAAATAAAAGAAAAATTTATAAGCTAAGAAATAGCATGGTGAATGGGTCAGGGTTTGGAGCCGTTTGCAATGAATAAACTCTGGGGTAGATCTGGTGATGGGCCATGGATGCAACAACAAATTTCTTCATTTCATATTTCTTACCCCTCATATCGTTTCTTGGCCTGCTGAATCTGCTCTACACCCTTTATTCAAGAAGCAGAATGGATAGACTTCGGTTTATTTCCTCGTCAGTCGTTTCCATCTTCACAATCTTGTTTGGAACAATGCCTTATGCCCGCTACAATCGATTGCTCGGCGAGAGCTTTTGCAACCTGATGGTTTTCGTTCTTCCCGTATCTTTCTTCCTTGTATCCTTGCTTTTATGGTTGCTAAGGAATAAATACGTAAGTGAACTGAAATGACCTTTCAACTTCTGAGTGTGGTAATTCTCGCCTTTGGTTTTGCGTATTTTTTGTTCTTAATTCTGCGCAAGGCACAATTTCCGAAAGTGGCCTGGATTATCCAGCTGGAACTACTACCATCTTCTGAAGTTTTCTGGGTTGGTATTTGACTTGGCTGGCTGGATATATTTCTTAAGTTTCGAATCGTCTCTCTCATCTTGTATTTTCCAGTTGCAGGGCTTTTCAGGTTTAAATCAACTGGTACAGCACAATTAAAAATAAAAATTAACCCAAAAACCTCTCCAGCCTGCTCAGAAACTCTCCAATCCTCTCCCTCGAAGTTGCGTAGCTCAGCCTGACCCAGCTTTTGTAGGCAACGCCAAAGGCTGAGCCGGGAGTTAGAGCCACATATTCCCTCTTCAAAAACTCCTCGCAGAACTCGTTGCTGTCCCTGCCAACATTCATGAAGATGTAGAAGGCCCCCTTAGGTGGAGCATACTCTATACCCATTTCGTCAAGCTTGGCCATTATCATGTCCCTTCTCGCCCTGAACTCTTCAACAATCTCCTTTATGAAGCTCTGGTCTCCTTTGAGGGCTGCAACTCCAGCATACTGAACGAAAGATGTGGGATGGCTGACAGAATGGCTCTGCATGCGGTTCATGAGCTTGATTATCCACTCCGGCGCTGCAGCATACCCCAACCTCCAGCCTGTCATGGAGTAGGTCTTGGAGAAGCCGTTGATTGTTATTGTCCTTTCAAGCATCCCGTCCATTGCAGCGAGGCTGTAATGCTCGCCCTCGAAGATTATCTTCTCGTAAATCTCATCGCTCATCACGAGGATATCCTTGTCCACCGCCAAGTCCCTTACCTTCTTCAGAAACTCCTTGGGATACACAACGCCGAGCGGGTTGCTGGGAGTATTCACAACAATCATTTTCGTGTTTGACGTTATGTAGTCCTCAATGGGGGCATCCTCAAAGCCCTCCTCGTGGGGAACCCAGACGGGCTTTGCTCCCGCCATCAGAATGCACGCCTCATAGCTAACCCACGAGGGGTCGAGGAGTATTACCTCATCCCCTTCCTGCAGCAAACACATCATCGCCTCGAAAATCGCATACTTTGCCCCCGGCGTGACGATTATGTTCTCTGCTCCAACATCAATGCCGTTCTCGTTCCTCAGCTTCTCAACGATGGCATCAATGAGCTCAGGAACGCCCTTTGTGGGAGTGTAGAAAACCTTGCCCTCCTTCATTGCTTTGTAAGCAGCTTCAATGATAAAATCGGGCGTGGGGAAGTCTGGCTCCCCAACGCTCATGTCCACTACGTCCTTGCCCTCTCTCTTCAGCTCCTTTGCCATCGTTGAAACTCTTAGCGTGGCTGAAGGCTGGACTACCTCAATCCTGTTAGCTCCCCTCTGCATCATACTCCTTCAGCCTCTTGACAAGCTTAACAGCAGCCTCAACAGCCCTCTTTGCATAATCAACTCTCTCCGTTGCTGCAATCCTGCCCATTCCGGGCCCGCTGATGCCGAGCGTTACGGGCTTGCCGTATTCAAGGCTCAAGTCCATGATCTTCCTCGCAGCGTGCTGGGCAACAATCTCATCGTGCTCCGTCTCTCCTTCGATTACACAGCCTATGGCAACAACGGCATCAACTCTGCCCTTCTCAAGCATCTTCTTTACGGCAATGGGGATATCGAAGGTGCCGGGAACCCTGATAACCTCGCTAACCTCAGCCCCCAGAAACTCAGCATGCTCCTTACCGAGAATCTCCATCATGTAGGTAATGTCCCTGTTGAACTCAGCAACGACCATTCCAAGTTTGACCTTCTCCATTTGAAACCACCTGACAAGAATCTCCGTCAGTTATTTAATAATTTAGGGATTCGCATTGCCTCAATCTGTCACGGATAATAAAAATTCAAAAAATTTTAAAACCAATGCAAAAATTTCGAATCATGGTTAGGCTCGATTTCATGAAAACCTTCATGGAGGTCGTTGAGTCGGGAAGCCTGAAGAAGGCTGCAAAGAACCTCGGAATGTCAGTCAGCTCTGTGAGCTTTCAGATTAACTCAATTGAATCCTTCTATGGGGTGAAGCTGCTTGAAAGGGGGACCAATGGCGTAAAGCTGACAGATGAGGGCAAGATAGCAATCAAAAACATGAAGTCCATTCTCAGCAGCGTTGAGGAGACCAAAAAGCTGATTTCGAACCTCAGGGGGGATAAGATAACCATAGCTTCAGGAATGGTGGGGTTGAACATCGTCCACGCCATTCAAACTCTTTTGAAGGCCACCTACCCACAGCTTGAGGTTAACGTGGCTCTCAGAGGAGCTCATGAGTGCGTTAGGGGTGTTTTGAGCGGAGAATTCGACTTCGCTATAGCTGGGGACATCCTCGACGAGCACCTTGAGTTCGACAGGCTCAACTGCGATGTTCTGGGCGAGGACCACCTCGTTCTAATCACACCGCCAAACCACGAGCTTGCTGAGAAGCCTGTTGTCACGCTGGAAGACATTACGAAATATCCGATAGTAATGCTTGACGACAACTACGGCATTACAACGAGCACAAAAAAAGCGCTGATGGCGAGCGGATTGAAGCTAAGCGAGCTGGATATTGCTTATACGGTCAGCGACTTCTACTCGAAAATCAATGCGGTGAGCAGCGGGATTGGAATTGCCATCACATCCTTCATCGCAGCCTGCAAGGCGTGTGAGGTTGGCTTGATAAAGATGAGAAAAATTGAGGGCTTTAAATCGGAGAGAGATATCTACCTCGTCTCCTCCAAGCTATCTTTGGAGAGCAAAAAGATGAGGGAGTATCTTGACTTCATTCTGGCCAAGGGGAGGCAGCTTTTCGAAGATTTTGCAGTGCAGGTGTTTCGGATAATTTTAATTTTTCGGCTTTTTTGAAATGGTTTTTGAATCCACTTAACCTTTAAAGTTGAGTTTTTTGAAGCAGTTACCTTATAATTTAATATATTACAGCTTTTAATTAAAATGCTATTTTAGGCAAGCAAAAACTCCGAACTTTCAAAAAATTTCGAAATACATTTGGAAAATTTCGAAAATTTTAAATGCATCCGAAATCACCGCTGACTATGCAGCAATCCAGTGTTTTTATCGACAGTGAAGTGCTGCTCGACGACAGGAAGTTTGCAGAAGCGATGCTGCTAAAGAAGGACAAAGCAGGGCTGAGCAGAGCCGACATGGTTTTCGTTCTTAGAAACCTGCTGAGGCTGAAGTACTATCCTGTAGCGGTGAAGTTCTTCTACGACGAGGCTGAGGTGGAGAAGTTCAAGGCGGAGCATGAGTACCTTGTAGCATGCAACCCCTTCACCTTCTGCCATTTCTGCGCTGAGTCGAGGCAGAAGGGAGATGTGCTGTTTGGGGAAAGGAGAACGCTGGGATGTAGCAACGCCCGCTACCTCTTTGGCTGGAAGGACTACGATGAGAATGAGATCAAGAGCCACATGAAGTATGTCAAAGACAGGGAACAGGCTGAGAGATTCGTAAAGACCAAGCCAAGGCTGCCTGAAGGACTTCTTGCCTTTGCCACCGCTCCACTCCACAAAGCAAAGTTTGAGCCTGATCTGGTGTTCATAATCTGCGACGTTCTGCAGAGCTACCACCTCTACAACGACTACGCAGCGGCCATGGACGTCCATCCAATCAGACCCAACTTCATGATGAACTCCGCTGCATGCGGTGGAGCGGTGTGGAGCTACGTGGAGAACACCATCAACATTGTTCCCATGTGCAGTGGCAGCTACACGGCAGGAAAAACGGAGCAGGGCGAGATAAACGTCTTCATACCTTGGGCTCACTTCGAGAAGCTGGTAGTCAGACTCCTTGAGAGAACTGCAAGTCAGGGAGGAGCGAGCTTCCCCAGAACAGGGGAAACCTATCCCGGATTCGATATTTGCAAGCTCTGCAACTTCCTGCTCTTCAGGAAGCCAAAGGAGGATGAGTAAAGGGAGGTGATACCTTGCTGGATGTAGTATGGGCTGAGATAGACGGGAACGTTATAACGGTGAATGCCCTGATGGTCTTTCTGTGGTTCATCTGGGTTGGCTGGATTTTCTCAACCGTCGGGGCATTTGGAGGTATCATGGCTGGTTTCGGCCACATTACAATCTTCGGAATTGGCGACTGGGCAAGCAAGCTGAAGGGGACAAAGGTTAACATTGGCTCCTACACCGATGCGGGCAAATACCTGACAGATACCATCAGGCTGGGCAACTCTGTGCAGACGTGGTTTAATGCTGTGTCGTCAACCTACAACTGGTACACTCAGAAGAGACTCGTATGGCCTGCTGGTGTTGCACTCGGTCTTGGAGCCGTCATCGGTGCTCAGGTTGGTGTGTGGGGCACTGGTGGGCAGGTTGCTCCTTCAATGTATAAAGGCCTGTTCGGTCTGGCGACCTATCTGATTGCAGGATACATGTTCTACCAGCTCACACCAAGGGCCAAGGCGGGAAAGAAGGCCGGAAGAGAGGCTGCACAGAGGTTCCAGCAGAAGGTTAAGGAGCTCAGAGAGAGCGGAAGGCTGCACGAGCTTGAGGGCATCAAGAACCTGAAGGTTGGCCTTAGCGAGACGACCTTCGAGTTCTTCGGCGAAAGCTTCAGAGTGAAGAACTTCGCACCTTTCATCGTCGGCTTCCTGATTGGATTGTTCTCCGCAGTGATAGGAATTGGAGGCGGATTCCTCTTCGTCCCGTTCCTGACGAGCCTCGGACTGCCCTTCTACGTCGTTCCCGGAGCTTCAACGCTTGCAGTGTTCTTTACACAGACATCAACTGTACTTGGATGGCTGGCAAGGGGAGTGATGTATCCTGTGGCCCTCATCGTTGCTGGATGGGCAGGAATATTCATCGGCAGCTACATTGGTCCGAGAACTCAGAAGTACATCCCGCAAGATGCTCTCTTCGCCCTCTTCGGCATCCTTGCCCTCTACGTCGGAACGAGGTACGTGCTGAGCGCATTCTTCGGAATCAAGCTTCCACCATGAACTATTTCTTAATTTTTTTAACTCTGCTCGTAGCAGTTATTGTTGAGAAAATTGAGGAATTAGTGGCAATCAGATTTTTCAGCAGCTACGTGCTTGATATTGCCAGAATGGAGGCTGAAATTGAGGAATACAAGGAGCTTTCCATGCTTGCCATGCTGTCGGGTGATAGAGAGGCTTACAGGGGTTTTCAGGACATGATGAACGAAATTTACGGCAGAGTCTTCTTCAGGAAAATTTCCTTTTTCACACCGCTTTACTTCCTCCTTCTCTCTCCCTATATCGTTGCATTGCAGTTTCTCGGAGTCGAGAACTCCTTAAGCATCGTGCTGCCCGTTGCTGTCCTTTACTTCTCAGCAAAGCTGTTTTACGGGATGGTGAGAGACTTCGTTAAGAGCTACGTAGATTACAGAAAGGCCAATAATTAGCATGGCTCTGAAAAAATCAGTCATAGAGCAAATAAGTGTTGATGCTCATCATAACATTTAATTCTAACAATGCGAAAAGTTTTTTATTAGATAATGACAAATCTCTCCAATGGCAAACGCAGCAGACTTCGCCAACGCCTTAATGCAGATTGTTCTGGCCAATTTCGAGTTGCTGACGAACGCATTCAGCTTATTGCTTAACAACTCTGTTGATGTTGCGGAAGTGTGGAATGTTTCAATTCACGCTGCAGGATTCGGTTACTGGTTCATCAAGCCCTTTGTAGGGGATGGAGGAGCCTTAGATGTTGCATCCAAAAACGTTTCCGCGATGAAGAACATCAGCTACGCGATAAACTATATTGGAGGGAACGCGGAAACGATTTTTGGCAACGAAACTGGTCAGAAGGGTCTGTCTGCGGTAATGAGCCATTTTGTGGGGTTGATTGATGATGAATTCGCCTTGAAGGTTTGGAATTTAGCCAAGAGCGGTGTGGAGGTGGCGATGAGGATGCTTGAAAACATCAATTCAACGCTGAGGTGATGGAATGCCCATAGCAGCAGCGACAGATTTTGCCTTAAATGCGATTCTAAGGCCAATATCAGACATCTTTGTCCTGATTTACGGGTTGCTTGAGCCCATAAATGCGCATCTCATTCCAGAACATACTAATTTCATTTACGGGCAGCTATCCCTTCTGCTGTGGGGAACAAAGTTTCTGGCGACAATTCTCGGTGTTACCGCAAACAATGCTACTGCGATGGCAAATTTCACCGATGTCCTCCACACTCTGTCGGAGAACTCCTACCACTTTTTCGGCACGGTTGAGGGGGAGAGCGGGATGGCCTACATTGCCAAGCACTCCTACATCGAGCTTAGTCAAAACCAGCAGCTTTCAGAGGATATGGCGGTGAAATTTGCGAGGGCGGTGAATAGCACGATAATCTACTTTGTGAAAGTTTTTGAGTACCTGTGAGGTGATCGAATGCCAACAGCAGCCGAGCTTGGCAACGTGATGCTGCAGGGCCTCTCCGCACTGCTCAGGGCTCTCGGCGACTTTTTCATCTATCTAAAATACGTGGGGAACAACGAAACCACTCTCAACGCTTCGAGGGGGAACTATCAGAGCTTCTGGGAGATTTGGTACCACGTTGATGCGGCAATTTCATGGTTCAGAAAGCTCCTTTTCGATACGAATGGGTTTATCTGGCAGATTAACCACAACGCAACGCTTGAGAATGAGTTTGCTGAAGTGGTTGAGATTGCTGCAAAAAACGGGACATACATATTTGGGGATGTTTCAGGGGATAATGGGACAGCCTTTTTGGTAAAAGTGATGGCGGAGAGCGTTTCAAACAACCCGGACTTCGTTTCAAATCTGTATTATGCGGCAAAGCATCTGGTGATACTGATGGCCGATGCGCTCAAGGTGTTTCCCAATTACTTTCCGGGGTGATGGAGGATGCCGCTTGACGTCTGGATTGCCTTCTCGTACTTCATAGATTTCTTTCAGTGGCTTTTCATGCTAAACGCTGAGGTGATGAGGGCAATTGCTGTAAACGACACTCTTGCCGAGAAAACTGCTGAGAGCATCTACTACATTTCCGGCTTTTTGAAGTACTTTTCAGATGTTTTCAGGGATACAGTGAACATAGTTTCTGCGAATGACACGATGATGCGCTACAGTGTAGGAATCTGGCAGAAGGTTGCTGGAAATGCCACCTACGTGTTTGGAGACGATAACGCAAACTGGGGTATAGCCTACATCTGGAGGAAAAGCTACGAGTGCATTCAGACTGGAGGTTACTGCCAGAATCAGGCACCGAACTTGACATACAATGCGCTGCAGTTTTTCAAGTGGATGTTTGCGGCACTGGCTGAGTTGGGGAAGAAATTCTCGTTGATTTACACCTAAAGCTTTTTGGTAACAAATAAGCTCTTCAGGCTTAGTTCGAAAAACTGGGGATAATTTACTTTATCATTACCATCAACAATACGAAACATTTAATAATTAATTTGATTATCGAATTTTCGTGAAAAGTGTGAAAATAATTATAATCTTAGCTTTAGCTTTACTTATTCAGATTTCGCATATAGCCGACGCCAAAACGTATACAGTTAATTTCTCCTCCATAGGCGGACTTGAGGTTACTCCGGACTCGCCTCACCCAAAAGCTTGGCACAGGGACACGAGAGACCTTCCGAGCAACCCTTACTACACGAGCGACAGGACGCCCTTCACGCAAGCTGATATCGACCTCATTGAAAGCCCTGACAGCAGCGGTTTCAGTTCGGGAGGTCAGGACACCCACCACTTCTACTTCAGCATCCCTCAGAACGCAAACGTCGTCGTGAGGTGGAGGGGACACGCGCAGGAGGATGGCGATTACGTCACGCTCTACTACTGGGACGGTAGCAGCTGGCAGAAATTAGAAGAAACGACCAGCGGGAGTTGGACTTGGATAAGCGGTAGCTTTACAGCGAGCTGCGAGGCACACATTCTGGCGGTAGGGCATGACGGAAGTTTGGAGTATACTCATCCGACGTCAGACTACGTAGAGATCGAGGTCAGCGTTGCCAACCCGCTTCCGGTAAGCGTCGTGAAGGCTGAAGGGAATCCGAGAAACTACGACGGCTTCTTCGACACCGACACGATAACATTATACGCAAAAGTTGTGAGCAACGGCAACCCTGTTCCCGATTATCCCGTCAAGTTTTACGCGGAGTTCGACTCGCAGAGGATATTCTTGGGAGGGGCTTGGACGAATTCGAGCGGCATCGCTAAACTTAGCTTCATTCCAAAGAATGTTGGACTGAGTGACAAGTTGAGAGTGAATTTTGTTGCTAAAATTGAGGACGTGATGACTAACTGCAACGCCTACACCACAACAACCAATCGTGCGATTTTGGCCGAGAACGTTGCCATAACCCCCGGAAGCTACGACATAACCCTCGTCGGCAGAATGTACTACTCAGGCGGGGCGGACTGGGTGAGGGTGAACTGGTACGTTGATGAGAACTCCGTGCTGAAACCGTATCCAATTCCCGTGGTTCAAAAGTTTACTGGAAACAGAGCCAGCGTTACAATCTGGAAGTATGGGTTAGATGACTACTGCACAGACCCCAACTGCCACAGGGAGGGTATTTACGGCAACTTTGACGACGCTGACTGGGATGGAGCGTGTATTGCTGTTGGAAGTACCACGCCTATGTGTGGTAGAGACGTTGGAGGGGCTTGTTACGGTGACCCAGATGGTCCGCTTAAAGGAAGACACGATTGTACTTACTTTTCGGGTTACAGGGTAGGTCCCTTTGTCCAGATGAACATACCCGACCACGCACTTGGTTTTCTGGCTGCGATGGTCATTCAGCTTTTCGGCGGGGGCGAACTCGACGACTTCATGAGAGCGACACACTACGACCAGCACGAGGGCCCATACGGTGTACTGGTTTCAAATGCTGGTTGTGGTGCTTTAAACCCCTCAACTGAACAGGCCTTAACTCATGGAGCGTTGGGGTTATTTGCAGATCCAAAAGGCGGTCTCGGCGTCGTCGGCTTTGTGGGACTAATTGCTGACAACGAGCATGCCATAGGGATTATGATGGGGCACCGCTATGGAATACATCCATTCACAGCCATCGTCACAACCGTTCCGAACTATCCGAGTGACGAGGCAGGCTGGAGGAACTACATGGACACGTGGCTCTATTACTTGCTGAACAATGCTGTTTACATCGCAAAAACGACAGGTGAAGAGCTGGCTGCTTGGAGCTTGAGATATCCAACCCAGAGCGATGTTGTGAATCTGAACAGAGCCTTCAATGATTTTATAACGGACTTCCTGCCATACATGCACGAGGTGCTCTGGCTGGTGGTTAACTGCGGTAAGACAGTCAACCACCCCTTCATAATTTCGACGTTTGTCCAGTTTAAAGATAACTTCGAAATCGTCCACAGAATAATGCTGAACTCAACTCTCAACAATGCACTCGGAAATCTGATTTCGGAAGTTCTATTGCAGCTGCCAAATGTGGTCGGTCCACCTGACGCCAGTACGGGTATCAACTACCTGCTAAATCACAGACAGTACCTTTCTTACAGTGAAAGAGAGATTTTTGGCTACAGAATGCTCCAACTTCTTGACCAGCTTACGGAAGTGGTGGTAACTCTGCTAAAAGAGATTCCGCTGATGGAACAGAGTTCTCGTGACAATCCAGGTTGGGACTTCAATTGGATAGCTGGATGCGGAGAGGGATGAGTGTAGAGACTCTGATTTATAAAAAATACAAAGGATAAATTAAATTATTTTCATTAACCGAGTCCAAGCATTCCAAGCAGGTTGTTCAGAAACTCAACCAGTCCGGGTGGCAGCTGGCTCATCAGGCTGAGCAAAAACATCAACAGTTGCTGTCCAAGCTCGGTTTGAAGAAGCTGCTCCAGCATTGGTTGCAAAAGTCCTAAAAGGCCACTCAACAAGCTGCTCAGGAACCCCATACACACTATAGTTCACAAAGAATTTAAATTTTTCCATAAAAAATGATTAAGATTATTATCATGGTTATTATTAACTCACTTCGTCAAAAACCTCATCACATCCTGCTTCGTGATTATTCCCACGACTTTCTCTCCCTGAACAACTAACACCGCAGGATGCTCCATTAGAAGCTTAGAAACAACGTTAACGCTCTCTTCCGGATCAACTACAGGAAAGGGGTCACCCATAACTTCCCTTACCCTTATGCTCTCCGCCCCCTCTCCCTTCTCCAGCACAGCCCTAACCACATCGGCCTCGGTTACCCCGCCTACGAGCTTGTCATTCTCCATAACGGGAAGCTGTGATATCTCCTTCTCGGTCATAAGCTCTGCAACGGTCTTTAATGAGTCGCTCGGCGATACGAAAATCACGGGGGAGTTCATCACAACCCTCGCCTCCACCCTGCCCCCTTCAATCTCCTCGAGAACTCTCAGCATTTTCTTGACCAAAGAAAGCTTGGGGTCAAACTTTCCTGCTTCGATTCTCGCTATTAAGGGCTGGCTCACCCCGACGAGCTCGGCAAGCTTTTTCTGACTCAAACCAAGCTTTTTCCTCTTTCTTCTGATTTCCTCGATTTCGGGGAACATCAAACTAATTCTGTCTTTTTACTAAAAAATCTGTCGTAGAGAAAGAGGTAGAACAGTATGTCCCTCGCAAACCTGCCAAACCTCTCCCTCGCAATCTCCCTCACTTTTTCCGCACTCTGAATCTCCCCATTGAAGTAAAGCCTTGAAACCGCCCTCCTCACGCCAAGATCATCTGCTGGAAAAACGTTCTTGCCGAGGGCCATTGACAGAACAAGCTCAGCTGTCCACCTGCCTATGCCCTTGAAGGAAGTGAGATACTCGTATGCCTCCTCTTCACCCCACTCCTTCAACTCCTCCAGATTCTCCTCCTTGGCAATCTCCACAATCAGCTCCGCCTTCCTCCTGCTCAGCCCGCACTCTCTCAGCCCCTCTACCCCAGCTTTCAGAATGGCCTCCTGAGTGGGAAAGCCGTAAAATTTCAGCCCATTCCATTCAACCTCATCACCAAACCTCCCAACAATTTTTGCAGCAAGTTTCTCCGCAACTACGAAAGAGATTTGCTGCTGTATGATGGCCTTGGCAATGCCCTCAAAAACGCTCATCGACATCAAACCAGCCCTGCCAAACCCGTAGAACCTGTTTTTTAGCATCCTTAACTTTTCATCACCGTCCATAAACCTGTAAAGCTCCTCCGGATTCTGCAGGCCTAAGTATTCGACAAGCTTACGCCTGACCGCTTCCCACTCCCTATTCTCAAAATTCCCCTCAACCACAATCGTTCTCTCACTCTCCGGATAAGCCATCACCGCAACTGCCCTGCCATCCAGCACGATGGCTCTTCTCCACACACCGCTTTCAACAACATCCGGAGTAGGCAGCTCAGGCAGAACGAAGAATTTCATCTTCAGTTCCCAGTTTACCGCATGCTTCAGCTCAATTCTCCACATGTTCACAACCTTTTTAATACGCCTTTTAGTGCAGCCATTATGGATGACGTCGTGATAGGGCTTGAGGTTCACGTTCAGCTTAACAGGCTCAGAACTAAACTTTTCTGCTCATGCCCCCTTAACTATCACCAAAGCCCTCCCAACACCCACGTCTGTCCAGTATGCCTCGGAATGCCGGGGGCTATGCCCGTCATCAACAAGGAAGCTGTTAAAGCTGCTGTGAAGGTGGCCATGGCCTTAAACGCAGAAATACAGCCCTTCACAGTCTTCGACAGGAAGAACTACTTCTACCCCGATTTGCCGAAAGGATTTCAAATCAGCCAGTACGACCGCCCCTTGGCCCTTGGTGGTTACGTCACCATTGAGCTCGACGGTCAGGAGAAGAGAATTCAGCTCAAGAGGGTGCACATGGAGGAAGACCCTGGAAAGCTCAGCTACAAAGGTTCGATTACGACGGCAAAGTACTCTCTCATCGACTACAACAGAAGCGGCGCCCCTCTGCTTGAAATTGTTACAGAGCCGGTGATGAACTCGCCCAAGGAGGCGAGGCTTTTCCTGAACAAGCTCAGGATGATTCTTGAGTATCTCGAAGTCTTCGATGGGGATCTGGAGGGGGCCATGAGGGTTGATGCCAACATCTCCATCAGAGGGAGTGGCAGAGTGGAGATAAAGAACATTTCATCCTTCAAGGGCGTTGAAAAGGCCCTGAGCTACGAAATTATGAGGCAGAAGAACCTCCTGCAGAGGGGGAGAAGTGTTGTTAGAGAAACGAGGCACTTTGATGAAGCAAGGAACATCACGGTTTCGCTCAGAAGCAAGGAGGAAGAGCAGGACTACCGCTACTTCCCCGAGCCTGATCTGGTGCCGGTTCTTACGGAGGAGATTGTCAGGGAGGTTGAGGGCACTCTGCCAGAAATGCCAGAGGAGAAGAGGGAGAGGCTAAAGCGGCAGTACGGCATTGGTGATAACTTTGCCAAGGTGCTGATTCTCGACGTAAAGATGGCAGACTACTTTGAAGAGGTTGCGAAGCTGGTTGATCCAAAACTTGCGGCAAGCTGGATTGTTGACGTGCTGAGAGGAGAGCTTAATTACAGAGACTGGAGCTTTGCCAAGTGCTGGGAGGTTTTCAAGCCGGAGGAGTTTGCCAAGCTGCTGAAGTACTTCGAAGAGGATAGGATAACGGAGAAGGGAGTTGTTGAGGTCATAAGGACGAAGCTTGATGAGGGTGGAGAGATTGATGCAATCATCCAGAAGAAGGGGCTTTTCGCCATTCCAAAGGAAGAAATCATAAAATTCTGCAAAGAGGCCATTGAGGAGAATCCGAAGGCTGTTGAGGACTACCTCAGCGGAAAGAGGCAGGCCCTGAACTTCCTCGTCGGGCAGGTTATGAAAAAAACTCGCGGAAGGGCTGATCCTGCTGATACGGCAAAGCTCATAGAAGAAATGCTCTCATGAGGCTGGCCGTAGTTGTTCCCGTCTCGCCCTTTGAGGATGAGGAAATAATCAGAAGAAGCATCGAGCACCTGAAGTCCCTTGACTACGATGATTTTGAAGTGAGGTTTGTCTATGTAATTGACTCCAACGGTAAGGATGACAGAAGGGCTGAGCTGGCTGAGAAACTCGGAGCAGAGGTTGTTTTCAGGAAGGACAGAAGGGGGAAGAGGGCTGGGGCTATAAACGATGCCATCAAGCGCCTCTCCAGCTTCAAACCAGACTACGTAGCAATCTTCGACGTAGATTCGAGGCCCGAGAAGAACTTCGTGGTTGAGTGCGTCAAAGCCCTTGAGGGCTGCGAGGACTGCTACATAGCTTCAACAAAGAGGTACATCAGCAACCCCATCAACCTTGTCACCGAGACTGTTGAGGCCGAGTACTACCTAATCAACTTCCTCCTTGGGAAAAGCAGGTTCAGGCAATTTAACGGTTTAATTGGGGTTTTGAGGGCAAAGTTTTTGATGGAGGAGGGGCTGAACGAGTGGGCTGTTGCCGAGGACGCCGACTTTGCGACAAGAATGCATGCTAAAGGGAGAAGGGCAATTCTCGTCAGAACATCAAAAATATACGAGCAGTCTCCGCTAACATGGAAAGACCTCTACAACCAGAGAAAGAGGTGGTATTACGGGGGTTTGCAGCTGTGGAGGTACAGGAAGGAAATGAGGAAGGCCCCGTGGGGAGTGAGGCTCTCTTGGTACATGGCTCTCACCCTCACCTTCATACCCATCCTTTTCCTGCCCCTTCTTCTCCTTTCTCCTCTCCTGCTTATCTACCACTTCCGCAGACTTTCCAAAGTAAAGGTGACTCTCGGACTTTTCATCCACACAATCATGCTACAGTATGCCGCAGTAAGAGCTTTATTCTCCTTTGTCAGAAAAAGGGAGGTTGAGTGGGAAGCTATGCAGAGGGTGGTTGAATGAGGAAGCTAACTTTGCTGCCGCTGCTTTTGATCATAACCGGATTGTTGACTGTGCAAGCTGCAGAGCTCCACTTTCAGGTCTTCATTAAGGGGTACAACGGCACGGCTGAGCTGGGCATATTCGGGGAGAACCTGTCAAAGGTTGAAACCGTAAAAAATGGTTCGATCATAAGCTTACCGGCAGGAAACTACACGCTTACGCTTTTTGCGCTCAACAAAACCTTCGTCAAAGATTTGAGGCTTGACAGTAACAAAACCGTTACGTTCAACCTTCTGTTCACAAACAGAACGGAAAATCTGAGCATGATGAGGCATGCAATCGTCCAGCCGAGCCTCGAAGTTTTTGAGATAGTCCTCATAACCAATTCAGGAGGGGAGAACTTCGAGGGAGACCTTGCAATCCCCCTCCCCGAGCATACGGGATTGAAAATCTCCGACTCCTCTCTGAGTTTTCTGGATTTTTCTGATCTCAATGGAAATCTCACTCTGAAGAAGCTCATCGTCCCCGCGAACAGCACGGGTGAGGTATCCATCACCTACAGGCTGGTTAAGCCAAAGCTTTCACTAAGTGGAGCTGAAAACCAGACTGTTCTCATTTTTACGACTCTTCCGGTTACCAATCAAAGCAACGCAGCATACAGGGGAGTTCAGCAGTTTAAAGGCGTGGATTACAGCGTTTACCAGTGCAAAACAAAGTGTGTTCTAGAGTTCAAGGTGGAACCTGAGATAAAGATAGACAAAACGTCCGCATTCGTCATTCTAACAGCTTCAGCCTTGATTTTCATCTACCTATTTACCAAAAGAGGTGGCTGGGAGAAGTAGTTTGTCAGGTGCAAAATTTTTTAACAGGAAAATAACTCAATTATATGGTTTCAATAAAAGAACATCTTGAGGAACTTCTCGAATCTTTCGACTACAGCGGAGATGTTGAGGAGAGAATAAGGCTTCTGAGGGCCGCTATCGGTAGAATCGGAAACATGTTCTACGGCACAGAGAATGAGGAGATTTACGCTGATCAGGTGAGAAGAATAAAGCTCAGGCTGAGAGAGCTGAGAGAAACTTATGCTACCAGTGAAGACAACTGGAGAGAGCTTATGGACAATCTGGAGGAATTGAGAGACCAGATTGAGAGGCTTGCCATAAGGGGAGGAATTATAGAGAAATAACATGATGCTCGACGATATCGGCAGCTTTCCCCTTCCCAAGGGGATTACGAGGGAGTGGGTGGAGCGAAACCTCCACACGAAAGAATACGAGGAGATGGTTCAGAGAGCTTTCCTCATGAAGGCGAAGGTTCTCGACGTCCCTACTTATCCGCAGTTCAGGGACATGATAGAGATGTTCATGCAGCCCATAAAGGCCAACCAGGTGGAGCCCTACCTTATAGACGAAAGGAAGGCCGTAATTCCGGAGCTTGAGTATGTTGAAAAAATGAGCGTTGAGGCTGTGAGGGTCTGCATCACCGGCCCCTTTGAGCTCTACTACAGGGAGTTTGGGGGCGTGATTTACGAGGACATTCTGCTGAACCTTGCAGAGTCGGTGAGAAGGTTTGTGGAGAATGCGGCAAAGCACGAAAATGTCGTTTGTATAAGCATCGACGAGCCCAGCCTCGGAATCGCTCCGGACTTGCAGCCGGATGAGGAACTTTTACAGAAAGCTCTGGACTACAAAGTTAAGCAGGACGTGCAGATTCACCTTCACGAGCCGCTCTACTACGAGAAGATTCTTGAAACGTCTGTAGATGTTATCGGCATTGAGTGCGCTAAAAAGCCAGAGAACATGGACTTCATTGATGCTGAGGCTGTTGCATCAGCGGAAAAAAAGCTCAGAATCGGGGTTGCGAGGAGCGATATTGACGGAATAATAGCCGAGTTCAACGCCTTGCACGGCGTTAATGCGTGGGGCAATGAGGAGCTAATCTCCCTCGCAATCGATGAAATAGAGCCTGTGGAGAAAATTGCGGAGAGGATCAGCAAGGCAAAAGAGCGCTTTGGAGATTTGCTTGCTTACATCGGCCCTGATTGTGGGCTGTTCTCCTTCCCCTCTCAGGAGCTGGCTTTGCAGCTGCTTGAAAATGTGAGGAAAGCTGTGAGAGAGGGCTGAGTATGGACATCGCTGGCTACCTCAGCTTCTTTTTTGCAAGCTTCACGACGCTCTTCATAATAATCGACCCTCCTGGAAATCTGCCGATTTTCATAGCGTTAACGGAGAGATTCAGCGATGAGTACAGGGAGAAAATTTCGAAAAGAGCAACAATCATTGCCTTCCTGATTCTGTTCATCACGATGGTGACGGGCGGTAAAATTCTCGACTACTTCGGCGTTTCCATCAGCAGCCTGAAAATTGCGGGAGGAATACTTCTCTTCATTTCCTCAGTCGATATCCTCCTCGGCGGGACTAGAAGGGAGGCTTACAAAAGAAGGGCTGAGGAAAGCATTGATGTGGATTCCATTGCTGTATTCCCCCTCGCCCTGCCTCTCTACACTGGCCCCGGAGCGATTACGGCAGGAATCGTGCTTTACTCGCAGGCGGGAGATGTGGTGATGAAACTGCTCGTCGTTCTGAGTGCCGCGCTGGTTTACTCGATCGTCAGGCTGAGCCACATCTACAGCGCCCCAATCATCAGACTCCTCGGCCGGAGCGGTGCGGACATTGCGGCGAGAATACTCGCCATATTCCTTGCTGCGATAGCTGTGGAGTTCGTCTTCGACGGGCTTGCAGAAAAATTGGTTTCAATGGACCTTTGAAACAACCTCGGCTCTATCAGCCTCGCTTTTAATCATTTTTGCGATGTAAACGAACGGAGTGTCGAGGGCAGCAACAATGAACTTCATGATATATGAGGTCACGAAAATCTCAGCGATAAGCTCCCATGGAAACACCTGCTCCCAGAAAACTCCGAAGCCAACGAAGGCAATCCACGTGAAGACTGCATTGTCGATTAGCTGCGAAACCATCGTCGATGCGTTGTTTCTCAGCCAGAGGAATCTGCCCTTCGTTCTCCTTTTCCAGAAGTCAAAGGCCCAGACGTCGTGGAGCTGAGAAACCAAGTAGGCTGTGAGACTGGCAACAGTTATTCTCGGCATTATTCCGAATATCTGCTCCAGGTGAGGGCTTAAAGTGTCGCTCTCGTGGGGAATGAAGGCAAGGCATATTTGCATAAGCAGTGTGAACACAACGAGAACGAAGAATCCTACTTCTACGGCCTTTTTGGCCTCTCTCTTCCCGTAGTTTTCGCAGAGGATGTCAGTGACAAGGAAGGTTGTTCCGTAAACGATGTTGCCCATCGCCGTAACGAGCCCAAAGAACCTTATCGTCTTCATAACCTGAATGTTAGCCAGAATAATTGCCATTGCCGTCCATGCGTAAAGCCCTGTTCGACCGAAAAGTCTGTAGGCTAGGATTATCCCCACAAAGCTTGCAAACAGTAGAGCGAACCACAGCAGCTCGTTCTGCATGCAGCAAAATCTGCACTCTGGTGAAAAATTTTTGGGTTGTGGATCCAATGTGGAAACCTTAATATATCTCATAATTGTAGTAATAATCATGAATAGTATTGTGATTAATAACTCTGGATTCTGGAAAGAAGTTGTGGAGAATTCCCTGGTGGGAGTGTTCGTTGTTGATGAGGATTTAAAAATAAGATATGTAAATAAAATCGTTGAAACGTTTACGGGCTACTCAAAGGATGAAATTTACAGAATTGGAGTATTCAGGCTTGCTCCTGAGGAAGAACACGAAATGATTATCCAGAACTACTTAAAAGGGCTGAAAGGGGAGAAGGTCTTCATGGAAAACAGGTACATCACGAAAGACGGAAAGGTGAGGTGGGTCTGGGGCTTTATCGTTCCGGTAGAGATTGAGGGAAAAAGATTTGGTGTGGGAAACTGGATAGACATTACAGCCAACAAAATGCTTCAGGCCAGGCTGAAAGAGAGCGAGGAGTTCCACAGGTCGCTGATTGAGGAGTCAGTCGCACCTGTGGCGATTGTTCAGGACGGTGTTTTCGTTTACGCCAACAGGGCCTTCGAGGAGATAACGGGTTATACGAGGGAGGAATTGAACGGAGTAAATCCTTTCGAGTTTTTCATACATCCCGATGACAGGAATGCAGTTCTGGAGAAGTACCTAAGGCTTATTTCCGGAGAAAGCGATGTGGAGTCCCACGATTTCAGAGTATTCTCAAAATCGGGAAGAGAGATATGGGCGAGCGTTAGGGGAAGCAGGATATCTTTGAACGGCAGATCTGCAGTAGCTATAACCGCAATCGACATCACAGAATTGAAGAAAAGCGAGGAGTTCCACAGGTCGCTGATTGAGAAGTCCTTGGCGCCCATTCACATAGTCCAGAGCGGCAGGATTGTTTACGCCAACGAGGCTTTCGAGAGCGTTACCGGCTTTGGAAAGCATGAGCTTAGCGAATTGGAAGGCCTTGAACTGCTGATACACCCCGAAGACAGGGACTTCGTCTCGAAAAAGTATCGGGAAGTGGAGTCGGGCATAAGCAGGGCGGAAGACATCAGCTTTAGGATAGTGACGAAGAGCGGAGAGGTCAGATGGGTAACGGTCAGGCTTGTGAGAATTGATTACGATGGAAAACCAGCTGTCGCCTCAACGGCTTTGGACACAACCAGAATACACATTCTGACCGATGAGCTGAGGAGGAAGAGCGAGCACCTATCGCTGCTAAACAAAATGCTTAGACACGACATTCTCAACGATTTAACCGTAATAAGGGCTGCCATTGAGCTTAAAGATGAAAAGCTGCTTGAAACTGCACTTTCAAAGATAGACAGGATTTCGAGGATGATTTACGAGGTGAAAAATCTTGAAATGGCTGGAGATGTAAGGAAGGAGATAAATCTTACAGAAGTTGTTCGAGAGATTGCTGCAACCTTCAGAGAAATGGCTGAGATCGATCTTGACCTTGAGGACGTGACGGTTTTGGCTAACGAGAATGTCAGAACTGTGGTCTTCAACCTCATCAACAATGCGATAAAGCACTCAGGCAGGGATGATGTGAAGATAAGCGTGGAGACCTACGCTGAAAACGGATGGGGTGTGCTCGTTGTCAGGGACAACGGAAAGGGCATCCCAGATGAGCTTAAGGAGAAGATTTTCGAGGAGGGATTCTCCGCAGGTTATGGCACAGGCTTGGGCCTTTTCATCGTCAAAAAGATGGTTGAGCTCTATGGAGGAAGCATAGAGGTCAGGGACAACGAGCCGAGCGGGGCAATGTTTGTCGTAAAGCTGCCAAAAAGGTTCAGAGAACGATGTGTTTGATGTGCTCAGGAATATCCTCATCCCCCTCATAGCCCAAAGCTCTGTTTACAGCGTGCCTCGCTATGTAACCACCGACGTGGAGCAGAGTTTCATTGTATTCGTTGTCCCTCTCCATGCTTGCGGTGCAGGGATAGCTGTGGTGGGCTTCAGCAACAACATTCCAGAGCTCCCTCATTTTTCCCTCCTTCACCTCACTGAAGTCGAATCCCCTGAGCTTTACTCCTATGTAGTACGCACAGCCGCACGGTTGAGACCTTGAGATTCTCACGTAGGCTTTGCCGTCTTCAAGCAGCTCAATTTCGAACTCAGGGTAGCCGATTCTCATCTCCTCAATCATTCTGTTAATTGTTGGATGTTCCTCACTTGGCCTTAGATTGCAGAAGGGCTTTGGGGCGGCAAACTCAAGGCCAAGCTCGTCGCACTTCTCCCTTATCTGCTTCGCCAGGCCGGGAGAGCACCACCTTGGCTCCTCAACGGGAACAATGAGGGCCTTAACCTTCCCCTTAAGCTTTTCAGGCATTACTGCGAGAACGTCAGGATGGAGGTTGATCGCAACCGCAATGTCTGCTTCTGGAATAACCTTTGGCAAAAAGTCTTCAGCGTTCTCAATGAAGTCGGGCATTGTTGTCGGGTCGGGCATCGAAAAAACGGCTATTATGTTTTTGGAGAAGTTGTAAAGCCCCTCCTTGCACTGTGTGCAGCCATCAATTCCACATGCCCCGTAAGACGGGCAGGAGTTGGGATAGTTCATCAGGTTGGCCACAAAGCGCTCCCCGAAAAATCCGTGCTGGAACACTATCAGCTTTAAGTCTGACTGGAACATGAAATTAGAAGGAGTTCAGGAGATATAACCGTATCCCCGAAAACCTTCGAGAAAGGTTTAGACGAACAGGCTCACCTCAACCTCCCTGAATTTCCGGTAGTGCTCAACTATCGTCCTCCCGTCGATGAACGGTATGCCCTTCTCCTCCGCATACTCCATGGCCTTCTCCTTAGTCAGAGCCTTGCCAGTCTCAGCATCCAGCATCTCGCAGATCGCCACTGCTGGAGCTATTCCAGCCATCTCCGCAAGGGCAACGCTGAGCTCAGTTTGCCCCACCCTCTCGTAGGTTAGCTTGTCCGCAGCCCTCAGCAGCGCAACGTGCCCCGGACTTCTGAACTCCCTGCCAAAATCAACCTTTTTGCCCATCATAACCTCGTCAACCACTTCTCCAATTCTCCTTATTGTCAGCGCTCTGTCAACGTCGGTTATTCCCGTAAAGGTGTCCCTGTGGTTAACCCAGAGCGAGAAGGAGCTTCTCGAATCGTACTTTATGTCGTCCGCGTCTGCAACCTTCCTTATTTCCGGCAGCTTCTCACTCGCAATTCTCAGCACATCGTGCATGAACGGCAGGCCGAGCTTCTCCGCAGCTACTGGGTGTATTGCAACGCAGATCAGCCCTCCTCCATCAATTCTCATCATCGCAACTTCATCCTTCCCCACGTGGATTGCGGGAATGGCTATGTCCGTTTCCCCCTCTCTATCCTCAAAGTCGTATATCAGCACTGGTGAGCCCTTCCTGAAAGCCCTCAACGACTCTTCAAAGTCGAGTATCATAAAATCACCTCCACCTCCACGAAGTCCCCATCCTTCAATCCGAGCTTATCTCTGAGCTTTACCGGAGATATTACCTCGAGAATTTCCGCCGGATAGTGCGTTCTTTTCGGAATCACAATTGCCCCCTCGATACCGTTTATTCTGCACTTGAATGCCTTAACCTCTCCAAAGGTTCTGTCCTCAGTCGAGAAACCTTCGATAAGGATTCCCCTCTCCTCATCCAGCCTTCTCCTGAAGTACATTTCCTCCTTCGGAATTCTGAGGTTGAGCGTGCCCGGGTAGGGGTCGAAGCCTAGCTTCTCCCTGAACTGCTTCCTGTAACCCTCAAGAGAGACGTAGTATCTCCCTTCCCCAACTCCGCTGAAAACCTCTCCCTTTATTTTAATCGTGCCCTCGTCATCGAAAATTTTCTTGTAGTCCATGTACTCCTTGTAGAGAAGCTGCTTCCCCTTCTCTGTTATCACCACAAACTGCCCGTCTTTGGTGAGTGTGCGGTCTATTAGCCCTTCATCTTCGAGCTCCTTCAGTTTTCTCGCAGCTGTCTGCAGACTCTGCCCTATGTGCTCTGCAAGCTCCTTTGAGCTTATTTTCACGACCTTCCTTGTCGCGTTCATCATCGCCAAGGCCTTGAGGACTTCGAGCATCTCATATATGAGAAGCACCTCAAAAAATTTAAAGGTTTTTATATCACGAACCATCGTGAGGAAGGCTTTTATTGGCTCTGGACTACTCTTTTTGTGAAGGTTAGAATAGAGTTCTACGCCACGCTCAGAGAAAAGTACGGGAAGAGCATAGAGGTTGAGTGCGACAGCACGCTAAGGGGAGCTTTCATGGCTGCTGCGGAGAAGCTCGGAAAAGACTTCCTCAAGGAGGTTTTCGACGAGAGGGGGAATTTCAGGGACGACAGAATAATAACGGTAAACGGCAGAAACATAAAGGATGAGATGATTGAGAAGCTCAGTGAGAATGCCAGAATCGCTGTTTTTCCACCGGTGGCCGGAGGATGAAGCTCAAAAAACTTCAGATTGAGCCCACCACCTTCTGCACGCTTGACTGCGAGTACTGCCACCGCAAGAGCATCCCACCGCAGGACCTACCACTCGAAGTTCTCGACAGGGTTAACGGCGTTGCGAAGGAGTACGTGATTTATGGCTATGGAGAACCTTTGCTTTACCCCGACTTTTTCAAGAGGATTGAGGGCTTTGACGGAAAGGTAGTGATCAGCACGAACGGAATGCTTGACTCCGATATCCTTGATTTGGCAGACAAGGTCGGAGTTTCAATTGACGTTAATGACAAGTTCAGGAAAGGGCTTGAGGTTGAGAAGGCTCTTGAAGTGCTCAGAAAGCTGGGTGAGAGAGGAATTGCCGAGGTGGTTGTAACAAAGGACAATCTTGAGCTGCTCCCGGCTTTCTTCGAAAGAATAGCTGAGCATGGCTCAGGAATGCTTGCCACCAATGTCGTAGCGTCAAATCCTGCAATTTACGAGCAGGGCGTTTACTTCGAGTGCAGCAGAATCACGGTTGAGAAGGTTCTCGGACTGGATGAGAGCATCCTTGTTGAGGCGATTAAGGACTGCTCCAGAGGTGGGGGAGAGGCGTTGAGGAGATACAAGCACTTGCTCAAAGAAGTGTATTCAAAAGGATACTCCATCAACCTTCTGGCAATTTTCGGTCGAAAGGGAAGAGTAGAGACCGCTTTTAAGGCTGAAGGTGTTTTTGAAATGCTCAGAGATTTGGCAGGGGATTACGGTGTTGAGCTGATTGAGCCCTCTTTCTTCGGAGACTCCAAAGCGAGGGAGTGTCCCTACAGAGATTCTGCCTTTCTGAGAGTTGACGGGAAGATTTCGAGCTGCATGTCCTTTGCCTACACTCACACGGAGTACGTTGACGGCCACTACAAGAAAGTGGAGAAGTTCTGCCCCGGTAACGTCCTGAAAGAGGACATTGACGATGTAATCGGAAAAATGGCCGAGTTTGAAAGGGTCAGGGCGGATATGGAGAACTTCCCGTGGTGCGCCGACTGCCCCTACGTTGAGGGTTGCTGGTACGCCGAAACAAACGTTGACTGCTATGCCAACTTACCATCATGCAGCGAATGCCTCTACAGCAGCGGCATAGCGAAATGTCTGCTTGGGGATTGATTGTTTATTATGAATTCATATAGATGGGTCGTTCTTGCAATGTACATCCTTGCGGGCATCGTTTCGCAGATCATGTGGATTACCTTCTCGCCCATCCTGCCCATTGTGGAGGAAATCTACAGTGTGGGGGATGCGGAAGTCGGGCTGCTTTCTGCCGTTTTTCCAATCGTCTTCATAGTCCTCGCTCTTCCAGTAGGCTACTACGTTGACAGAAGGGGGTTCAGGAAAGCGGTTCTGCTGGGAAGTGCCTTCTTTGCCGTTTTTGGCCTGCTGAGGGCCTTTGCAGCAACCTTTGAAATGCTGCTGGCATTCCAAACTCTAACCGCTGTGGGGCAGCCTTTCATATTCAACAGCATCTTGTCAAGAGCTGGTTCCCTGCCGAGGAGGCAGGACTTGCAACTGGTCTGGGGAGCATCTCCCTTTTCATATGAACAATTGTCGGCCTCGGCCTGACCCCGGCTTTGACGGTAAGCATTGGTTTCGAGAGCATGCTGCTGATTTACGGCATCTTCGCCTTCGTCGTGCTGGTTTTCTTTTACTTGCTGGGCAAGGAGACTGGAGGGGAGATGGAGGAGGAGTACAGGCTGAGGGAGTACTTAGAGGTGCTTAAAAACAGAAACGTTGTGATTCTCTCCGTCATTGCCTTCATTGGGGTGGGGATATTCACAGCCTACCTCACTTGGGTTGAGCCGGTTCTGGAGGAGCATGGCTTAACTGTGGAGACTGCTGGACTTACAGCCACAGCTTTCCTTCTGGGCGGGATTTTTGGCAGCATTATCATTCCAGCCTTATCTGACAGGGCCGGCAAAAGAAAGCCCTTCCTCTATTTATGCTTCATAATCTCAGCTGTGCTGTTTTATATCCACGCAATCGCCTTCGGTATGGCAATGGTGGCAGCTGTGCTCTTCGTTCTGGGATTCTTCTTCATCTCTGCCCTTCCACTTGCCCTCGACTTATCTGCAACTTCAGTTGGAGAGCAGTTTGCCGGAACCGCCAACTCCTCTCTATGGCTGTTCTCTCAGGTGGGTTCGGTTGTGCTGATAGTTTTGTTCGAGAGTATGGCGAGCTGGAACTCCACGCTGCTCCTCTCCGCCGGACTTCTTGCTGTGTCCTTCCTCCTCGCTCTGCAGCTCAAAGAGTAAAATCAAAGGCCACCTTCACCGCCCCACTTTTCCCTTTTTCAATCGCAGCCCTCAGAGCTTTCTTGTAGTCCTCGATGGTGAATCTGTGGGTAAGCAGAGAAGAGAGGTCAACTTTTTTGAGGATTTCAAAGGCTATGTCGAAGGCATCCCTTTTCTCCCCATTAACCTCCTCAATTCCGCATCCAAAAGTTCCCAACACGCTCAGCTCTTTCGCAAATACAGGAGCCCAGTCCACGCCCATCTTGGCTACGGTTCCCGCAATCACAACTCTGCCAAGAGGCTTGGTTATTCTCAGGGCTGTATCCACGGTCTGGGGAATTCCGGTGCACTCAAAGGCCACATCAACCCCACCACCAATGAACATTGGTTTGTCCCTCGGCGGGCGGTAAACTCTTCCACCCGTCATCTCGGCAATCCTCTCTACGGGATTTTCAGTTACCACCCCATCAGCTCCAAATTTTCTTGCCAGCTCGGCCTGTCTTTCACTTATATCAATCCCGATGATTTCACCCCTGAAGCCAAGGTGTCTCAGGGCGATGATGGTGCAGATGCCGATAACACCACAACCCACAATTGCGACAACCTCTCCATCATCGGGAAAGCTTCTCAGGGCTGAGTGGATTCCTATGGTGAGCGGCTCAGCGAACACAGCGTTTTCATCCCTAATCCCCTCTGGCACTCTAACAAGCTGAGATTCGTGGGCCACAAAGTACTCTGCCCACCCTCCTCCTGTATCCCTGCACGTTCCCGTGAATATGCCGGGAGAGATTCTGCCCCTATCCACATTATGGCAGGCGGCAAAATGGCCTTTTCTGCACGCATCGCAGTCATCAAATCCTCTAACTCTGCAGGAAAGGGCTGTATTGATGACAACCCTCTCCCCTTCCTGTGCATCTGCCTCCTTCCCCACCTCAACAACCTCTCCTACCACCTCATGGCCCGGGATGAAGGGGAAGGATGTCAGCGGGGCTAAATAGAAGCTCTCCTGAAGAGTTATGATTCTGAGGTCTGACCCGCAAATCCCGCAGAGCCTCGTCTTTACCTTGACCCAGTCCTCGTCGGGCAGCGCAGGTTCAGGGTAGTTTTTGTAGTATTTCAGCAACGATAGGGGGCTGTAGTAAACGCTTTTCGTAACCTTCCCCAGCAGCAGGCTCAGTGCTGCTTTCCAAAGCCTTAACTCAACAACCAGAGCCCTCATACTGGTGGAGGATTGCAGCCCTCAAGCCACACGATTGAGAGAGTAATCAAGTCTGGCGGGGAGAGATTGGCCTCCTGCGAGATTTTCACGTCCAGTAAAGCTGGTTTGTCTGAGCTTTCAGCCTTGTCGAGTGCTGTGGCAATGTCCTCGGGCTCCTCAACCCTCTGCCCGTACCATCCCATCGACTCAGCCACTTTATCGTATCTGACATCCTTGAAGTCAACACCTATGAACCTCCCGCCAAAGGCCGCCTTCTGCGAGCCTTTAATCATCCCCCAGCAGCCGTCGTTCATGACCACAGCTGTAATTTTCACCCCTTCCCTGCTTGCCGTCTCAAGTTCCTCCATTGTCAGGCCGAAGGCACCATCCCCCGCTATCAGGTAAACGGGCCTGTCGGGGTTGGCAAGCTTCGCTCCGATGGCGTATGGCAGTCCCGTGCCAAGGTGGCCAGAGTCAGCCGCCCACAGGAAGGTGTTGGGCTCGTAAATTCTGTTGAGATATGAAGCCCAAACTGCCGTGTTGCCTCCATCAACGCAGGAGATGGCGTTTCTGGGATAAAACTCCCTGACCTCCTTAATCACCCTCAGCGGGTGAATGGGCTTCTCACCGCTTTCAGCCAGCTTCAAAAACCCCTCAAGCCAATCCTGCTGCATTTTCCTGTATTCCTTGAGCCTGTCAACCGGCTCCCTCTTCTCCCCCTTCTTCTTCACCGCCTCAATCAACGCCTTCAGAGTCTCCTTAGCATCTCCAACAATTGCAACATCAACTGGGCGGTTTAGGGCAATCATCTCTGGGTCGATGTCTATCTGAATGGTCTTCTGCTGCTCAGGGTCACCCCATGCTGGTGGCTTTCCCCAGAAATCCAAGTCGCCCATCTTGCTTCCAACAACCAGAATAACATCAGCCTCGTTCTGGGCTGTGATTGCTGCCGGACTTGCAGGGAGGATGCAGAGCGGGTGGTCTTCCGGAATTGCTCCCCTCCCGCCCATTGTGGTTGTTACAACAGCTCCAAGATACTCGGCAAGCTCTCTAAGCTCATTCCAAGCCTTAGCCCTCAGAACCCCTGTCCCTGCGTGAATGAGCGGTCTCTCAGCGTTGTAGAGCATTTCAGCAGCCTTCTCCACCAGCTCAGGATGCCCCACAGGGGGCTTCATCGGTCTGTAGCGCTCAGGCCCGTAAACCTTCGCAAAGCTCTCCTCCTGACCGTTGTAGAGCACGTCAGATGGGAAATCAAGGTGCACAGGCCCCGGCCTGCCCGAAAGGGCAATTCTTATGGCCCTCTGAACGAGTTCTGGAATCCTCTCCCAGTGTGAAACCACCGCATTCCACTTCGTTATTGGCTTGAAGAGGTGGTACTGGTCTAAAGCCTGCATTGAGCCGTGGTCAGGGTAGCTCTTCCACGTCTGGTTTTGAGCTGTGATTACGAGCATGGGAACGCTGTCCGCAAAGGCAGGATAAACTCCCGGAACCAAATCAGCCCCACCCGGGCCTATCGTGCCAACGCAAACCCCAATCTCACCGCTAACTCTTGCGTAAGCATCTGCCATGCTCGCCGCAGCCTGTTCGTGCCTGCAGTTTACGAACTTCATTCCGTGCTTCTCCCCAACCCTTTTTATCGCATCGAGGAAGGTGAGAAGCTGCCCTCCCGGAACTCCAAAGATGTACCTGACATTCTCCTTTATCAAACACCTCACAAGCAACTCTCCTCCAGAAATCTGCGCCATACTCGATTTATGATTATAATTTTAAAAAGTTTGCTAAGGTTGATTTTGTCAGGCTGCAAGAGTTTAAAACCCATCGAATACGATTAATCAAAAAGAATAAATAATCGTGCTGAGGAAAAGGAGCATGAAACTGGGCGATTTGAAGGTTCACACTCTTGCAATTCCACTTCGCGAACCAATCCAGTTTTCGTGGGAGCCTTTCCCACATCCCGTTTACGTTTTCAGCATAGTAGAGGTTGAGGCGGGTGGATTCAAGGGATACTCTGCGATTGAGTTTGGTGCAGCCTACAAGCACTTTCTCGAAACGACGGTCAAGCTTACGATTCAAGGCTTAGACATTGAAATTGAAGACGTTGATGCAAGGCTGCTTGAGGTGGGCAGCTGGGCGATTCAGAGGCTTGGAGCACTGGAGGTTGCCATATGGGACCTGATTGCTAAAAGGGAAGGTTTGCCGCTTTACAGGCTGCTCGGTGGTGGTAGAAGGAAAGTCAAGGTTTACGCAAGCACAGGCAGGTTGCTTTCAGCAGAAGAAACCGTGAAAATGGTTGAAAAGTACGCCGAGCTCGGAATAGATGTGGTGAAGCTGAGGTTCAGGAGAGAAAGGATCAATGAGGACCTGGAGGTGCTGAAAGCCGTAGCGAGGGAGTTTTCCGATGTTAAGATTTCAGTTGATGCAAATCAGGCTTGGAGCTACACACCACCCTACTGGAGCAGGAAAAAAGCAATGAAGGTTGCCAAGGAGCTTGAAAACTTTGAAGTTCTCTGGCTTGAGGAGCCGCTCTGGAAGGATGACGTAGAGGGATACAGGTGGCTCAGGGAAAACACCAGCATTGAGATTTCTGGAGGAGAGCTGGAGCATGGCATCCAGAGGTTCAGAATGCTCATTGAAGGGGGAGCTTTTGACATCGTTCAGGCAGATGCGGTTTATTCGAACGGAATACAAGAGTGCAGAAAGGTCGCCGCTCTTGCTGAGGCCTTCAACCTCAAGTTTATGCCCCATGCGTGGGACCCGGGACTGGGATGGCTCGCTAACCTGCACCTCGCCGCTTCCCTTCCGGAGAAGCTATGTCCCTACATCGAAACACCGCTCGACCCCCTCTGGTGGAACGAAGTGATGTTTGGTGTGCTTAATGGTGAGGTTGAGCTGGAGAAAGGCTATGCAAAGCTTCCTGAGCAACCCGGCCTCGGCTTTGAGCCTGATGAGGAGAAAATGAAAAAATTCAGAATTGCTTAACCGTAGCCCATGAAGGGCTTTGTTGCTGCAACCTGCATTCTCTCGGTCCTCATTTTCTCCTCGAATCTCTCGTAGAAGTTCAGCATGGCCTCGTTGACGCTCGGCTTTATCTTCTTCAGAGCCTCAAGGAAGTGCCTCATCTCCACCTTCTCCGCGTTGATGTTTTCCCTGATTGCCAGCATCACAGCCTCTCTGCAAATCGCCTCGATGTCCGCTCCAACGTACCCTTCGGTCAAATCAGCAAGCTCCTCGAGGTCAACGTCTTCGGAGAGGGGCATGTCCCTCGTGTGAATCTTGAATATTGCCAGTCTGCTCTTTTTGTCCGGTGGGCGGACGTAAACCATTCTGTCGAATCTGCCCGGCCTGAGCAATGCGGGGTCGAGAATGTCCGGGCGGTTGGTTGCGCCAATAACTACAACTCCGTGCAACTCCTCGAGACCGTCCATCTCAGTCAGAAGCTGGTTGAGCACCCTCTCAACTGCTCTACTTCCTTCGTCTATGCCTCTCATTTGGGCTATTGCATCGATTTCGTCGAAGAAGATTATACAGGGTGCAACCTGCCTCGCCTTCCTGAATATCTTCCTCACAGCCTTCTCACTCTCTCCGAGCCACTTGCTTAGAATCTGCCCTCCCTTGATGCTTATGAAGTTCGCCTCACTTTCGTTGGCAACAGCTTTGGCAATCAGCGTTTTACCAGTTCCCGGCGGACCGTAGAGCAGCACACCTTTCGGCGGCTTAATTCCGAACTTCTTGAACTTCTCAGGGTACTTCAGCGGCCACTCCACAGCCTCAATTATCTCCCTCTTAACGTCCTCAAGCCCTCCAACGTCGTTCCAGGTGACCTTGGGTATCTCAACGAAAACTTCCCTCATCGCAGAGGGCTCAATTTCTCTGAGAGCATCCATGAAGTCGTCCCATGTCACTCTGATCGATTCGAGCAGCTCTATCGGAATCTCGTCCTCGTTGAGGTCAATCTGCGGCAGGTACCTCCTAAGAGCCTTCATTGCAGCCTCCTTGCAGAGAGCCTCTATGTCTGCCCCAACAAATCCGTGGGTTTGATCAGCAAGGCTGCGGAGCATCGCCTTAGTTATCTCAACTTCAAGCTCGTCGATTACTTCCTGCGGGAGGAGATTTTTCACAGCTCCTTTCACTTCCTCCTCCGTCTCTGAGTTCTTTATCTCGTCGTAGAGGAAATCGAGATTCTTTATCAGCTCAGGGTCGTCAACCTGCCTCTTGAATCTCTCAATCGCATCGAGGACGAACTCTCTGCTGTACTTAGCCTCCAGTGGCATGTTCCTCGTGTGTATCTGGAATATCTCGTATCTGCCCTCTCTGTCCGGCACTCCGATCTCAATCTCCCTGTCGAACCTTCCCGGCCTTCTCAACGCTGGATCGACAGCGTCAATTCTGTTCGTTGCGCCGATGACTATAACCTGCCCTCTCTCCTCAAGCCCGTCCATCAGAGTCAGAAGCTGAGCGACGACTCTTCTCTCAACTTCTCCGGTGACCTCTTCTCTCTTAGGAGCGATTGAGTCGATTTCGTCTATGAAGATTATCGACGGAGCGTTCTCCTTCGCCTCTTCAAAAATCTCCCTCAGCCTTTGCTCGCTTTCTCCATAGAACTTGCTCATGATTTCCGGACCGTTGATGGTGAAGAAGCTGGCCCCGATCTCGTTCGCCACAGCTTTGGCAATCAACGTTTTTCCAGTTCCCGGCGGACCGTAGAGCAGCACACCCTTCGGCGGCTCGATTCCGAGCCTCTGGAAGAGCTCCGGATACCTTAAAGGCAGCTCTATGACCTCTCTTACCTTCTGAAGCTCCTCTTTTAAACCTCCTATGTCTTCGTAAGTGATTCCGGCCTTTCCGAACCTCTCGAAGCCCTTTGCCGGTCTGTCCCTGTAAACGACCTTGGTTGTCTCGTCGATGACCACAGGGCCCTTGGGCTCGGTCTTGACTGCAACGAAAACCACAGCTTGGTTCTGCTGGTTGTACCTTCCAAATCCCGAAAGGGCCGGAGAGCCAACGAGAGGGACTAAATCTCCTTCAACAACCGGTCTTTTCAGAAACTGGTGCTTGAGATACTCCCCAATATCGACTCCGTAAATCCTCAAATCCATCTTCTTGAGGGGGGCGAGGATTACGGTTTTTGCGGGCTGGTACTCAACCTTCCTAACCTTGACGACATCCCCAACACCAACTCCGGCATTCTCCCTTATGAATCTGTCAATCCTTATGATGTTCTTCCCCCAGTCCCTCTTCGGAGCTCTCCAGACCTTTGCAACGGTCTTTCTGGCCCCCTCTATTTCTATTATGTCTCCGGGGGAGATTTGAAGCTTTAACATTGTGTCCGGGTCCAATCTTGCTATTCCTCTTCCTGAATCACTCGGATACGCCTGATTTACCTTTAGCGTGATTTCCATATTATCACCCATCAATCTTTTACACCTAAACAGTTTTTATTTTAGAGATAAAAAAGGCTTGTGGTGATTTGATGAAGGTTGCAATATTCGATGCCTTCAACGGGGCGAGCGGGGACATGATTCTCGCATCACTGCTCGGCGTTGGTATTAGTGAGGAGGAAATAGATGAAGTTGTGAAGGCTCTCGGTATTGATGTGAATTACAGTATGACTACCGTCAGTGTTAGGGGGATAAGCGCGAGGAGGGTTGAGGTTGAAGAGAGAGATGGAGAGAGGAGCTTTAAGGAGGTTTTGGAAATTATAAGGAGCTCAAATTTGGAGGAGGGAGTGAAGAAAAATGCCATCGCAGTTTTCGAGCTAATTGCCAGAGCTGAAGGAAAGGTGCACGGAAGAGACTACAGAGAAGGTGTTTTTCATGAGGTTGGGGCTGATGACGCAATTTTTGATGTGGTTTGCTGTGTAAAGGCTTTTGAAAATTTAAAGACTGCTGGATACGAATTCTTTGCCACACCGGTTAGGGCGGGGTCAGGATTCGTCGAGTTTTCCCACGGGAAGTATCCCGTTCCTCCTCCGGCTGTGCTTGAAATACTCAAGAGCTCAAATCTGGAGGTGGTGATGGATGGTGAGGGGGAGCTTTTGACTCCTACCGGCGCGGCAATCCTCTCCCACTACTGCAAACCGCTCAAGCCCTTCCCCATCAGGGTAAAGGAGGTTTCTTACGGCGCCGGAAAGAGGGAGACTGACGTGCCAAACGTGCTGAGATTGATTCTCGGTGAAACTGCCTTTCACGACAGCATTGTAGTTATCGAGACAAGTGTGGACGATTTGAGCGGGGAGATGATTGGCTACGCGATGAAGAAGCTGCTCGAAAGAGATGACGTGCTCGATGCTGTGATAATCCCAGCTTACGGCAAGAAAATGAGACCTGCAAGCATTTTAAAGGTCATCTCTCCTACGCACAGGTCAGAGGAGGTTGCTGCGGAGGTCATGAGGCTCACCGGTAGCCTTGGGATAAGAATAATACCCGTTCACCACAGGTTGATTTCGGAAAGGATGGAGGAGGTAGTGAAGGTTGAGATTAGCGGCAAGGAGTTTGATGTGAGGGTGAAAAGGTCCTACCCGGGATTCAGACATCTCAAGCCGGAGTTCGATGACATTGCGGTGATAGCGGATGAGCTGAACATTCCGCCGCATGTCGTGTACAGAGAGATTGTAAGGAAGATTGTCGGTGCAGAGAATGCTGATTCCAACGGGCAGTAAGTGCATAGACTCTCTTCTCGGAGGAGGAGTTGAAACCGGAACGGTTACTCAGATATACGGCCACGGAGGTACGGGGAAGACCACTTTGTGCTTGATGCTGGCAAAAAATGCAGCAGAGCAGTTCAAAGTTGCGTACATCGACACGGAAGGTCTTTCGGGGGAGAGAGTTAGGCAGATTTTCGGTGATGAGAGGCTTTTCTCCAACGTCTTCGTTTACGAGGTTTACAGGTTCAGGCAGCAGGGAGTGGCGATTCAGGAGGCGGAAAAGCTCTGCAGAAGCGAGAAGGTCAAGCTAGTTATCGTTGACTGCTTCACCTCCCTCTACAGGAGCGAGCTTGAGGATGACAGGAAGCAAATAAAGATAAAGAGGGAGCTAACGTCACAGCTAACCTTCCTCCTCGGAATGGCGAGGAAATACGATGTGGCCGTGGTGATAACCAACCAGATGTTTACAGATGTTGGCTCTGGAGTTGACCGCCCCCTCGGCGGGCCGAGCCTTGAGCACCTTTCAAAGGTCATAATCGCCCTTGAAAGAAGTAATGAGCTGAGAAAAGCCACGCTTATCAAGCACAGGTGGATGAAGGAGGGAAAAAGCTGCTTTTACAGGATTACCGACAGGGGTATAGAGCCCTAACTACTTCAGCAGAGGTAGGTTGCCCGTAACCTTGTCAATTTTCCTCTCCTCATCTGGGCCTATGACGACAGCGGTAATCGTTCCGGGAGGGACTTCAGTCAGCCCGGCGTCCTGCACGAGCCCGGTTACAAGGCCAAGCGATTCCGCTTTGTGCTTGATCCCCAGCAACTCTTCGAGGCTCTTGACCTTCAAAACGACCTTTTTCTGCCCTTCATCGAGCCACTTCCTCCTTAAACTGCTGTCAGACTTGAGGTAGCCAATAATCGCTGCATGGGCAACCTGAACCGCAAGCTTTCCTCTCGATAGCTTCAAGTCATCCCTGACTACAATCACCTGCTTCAGAGTCATTACTCCCCTTCCTCACCAAAACCGTAGGATTTCAACTCTTCGAGGGTTACGGGCTTTGACTTTTCCTCCAGCCACTTCCTTCCCAATTCTCTTGCCTCCTCCTCGTCGAATTCCCCGATGACTATTCTACCGTCCTCTACGGATTTTATGCTCTTCTTCGGAACCGCAAGAAACTCCGTCCCAACTTTCACGATCAGGTAATCGCCATAAACGTCTATGCTCTCCCCGAAGCTCTCCTCACCTTTGAAAACGTACATGCATATTAAATCCATGCCCAATGTTCTCTGCAATCTTAAAAGCTTTGCTCCGGTCGGTTTTTCAGTTGGCTTGAGGATGCAGCTATAGAGTTGTATGGGAGTAAAAAGTGAATATTGCAGCTAAGGCAATACTTAGCAGTTCTAAAGAACGGTTACACGCAGAATATGGCATGGACCGGTGGGGATTTGAACCCCAGGCCTTCGCCATGCCAAGGCGACGCTCTACCAGACTGAGCTACCGGCCCTTGGATGAGTTGCTCTAAATGGGATTATAAAGCTTACCTTCAGTCCAGATCTGTAACTGTAACTCTCCAGTATGCGCTGACCAGAGCCGCAGCTTTGGGGTTCTTGAATCCCTTGAGCAATCTGAAGTCCTTTGGATAACCTATGAAGGGGTCTATAGTTTTCTCGTCCGGATTGACAACCCAGATTTTTAGTCCGGCCCTCTTTGCATCCTCGGAGTATTGCTTGAAGAACTTCAGGAACGGGTTGAGCTCGTTTTCAGTCGGCACGATCACCACGTAGTCCCCGTCCACCTCATCCACCATTCTCAGGTGGATGTCGACATCCTCAAAGGTGTCATCAATGGTGGAGAAGAACGCGTAGTAGTTTCTCCCGTCCTTTGTGTACTTTCTCATGTATCTTCCTTCAGCCTCATAGCCTTCAAAAAAGCGGTCGGTCACTTCCCTCATAATGTCAAAAGCATCGAGAAACTTCTTTGACTGCTTGTATTCGAAGTAAGCCTGTTCAAAATCCTCCTTTTCAGGCTTTATTACGTGGGGGTGGTAAAACAGTACGTCTCCGATCTTAACCTTTTCCGAAAAGTGGAGACTTTTGAGGGTGATCGGGCAATCAATAAGGCTGCATGTAACATCTTCAATCAATTCAGCATCGATGCCGACGAGCCTTGCCCCCATAATTTTCAAAGCGCACCTAATCGCTTTTCTCCTTATCTCTTCCTCAGTAACCGCCTTTCTTCCGGCCAGCATTTTTGAGAGTTCCTCTACAATTTCAACATCCATAAAATAGAGTTTCTGGGGGTTAATATATCACTTTCGTGGTTTATTGCAGAGGGTCAACTCCGATGTTAAATGTCTCGATGAGGGAGAAATCTCCGCCGAACGTCAGGTTAACGTGCCTAACTTCTCCAGCAGAGATGCTGCCAAACTCCCACCAGTAGATGTCGCCATCATTGCCGCTTGAATCGAAATCACCTTCTGCCGTTAAAACGAGGCCGGATGGTTTTATCCAGTAAAGTTTGACGTTGTTCGCCTCCTCAAGAGCCGTGATTGTGATGTTTGCACCACGGAAAGTTATAGCCATCTCGGCTCTCACTTTAACGGGTTTTGTCGTTACGCGGGCATCTGGACCGAACTCTGAAGTGTTTCCGTTGAGTATTGTTAAAGCGGTTATAAGGGAGCCAACCTCTGCACCTTTGCCCGCTACGTTCAACTCTCCCCGGAAGTTACCGCTTGAGTCTGCTGTTAAGGACCCAAGA
Organism: Archaeoglobus fulgidus DSM 4304; assembly: GCF_000008665.1. Lineage (NCBI taxonomy): Archaea > Methanobacteriati > Methanobacteriota > Archaeoglobi > Archaeoglobales > Archaeoglobaceae > Archaeoglobus > Archaeoglobus fulgidus. The sequence continues at coordinate 1,883,450 of NC_000917.1, read as the reverse complement.
TAAATCCAGCCCTCTCCGTAGAATTTTGAGGATGTGGAACCACCTGAGAGGACATTGTTGCCCGCAAGGTCATCTCCATCAGTTGAGTTGTTGACCATGTAGATTTCCACGGTGGCGCCGGCGAAGCTGGAGCTTCCACTTCCAGCGTTCTCGTCGTTTATGAACCCCTCAATGTGGAGTGAGCTGCCGATAAGCTGTGCTGCGGTTATTACGGGGTAGTCTATTCCGCAGTTTGGTTGAGAGCAGTCGAGCTGGCCGTCGTTTAATGTTACATTGTCTCCCATGTTGTTCGATGTGTCTTCAACATTCAGGTCGATACCGACATAGCCGTTCTTGAAAATGGAGTTTCTTGAAATTTTGATGCCGGTTGGCGTACTTGTGCTGCCAGTAGGTGTGACGAGTATCCCATCTCCAACATTTTCAGCAACGAGGTTGTTTACTATCTCGCTCCCACTGCCCGAAACTCTAATTCCGCTCGGCTCAGCATTCCCCCACCCGTTCTTGACCACAGAGCAGTTCCTTATCGTTATCCTGCCTCCATTGTAGTTGTCGATCCCTGAACCTGAATTGTTTGCCGCAACGCAGTTCTCGAAGATGACGTTTGAGGCCCCATTCACAGCAATGAAACCGTCAAGATTGCTTCCGCTTAAGGCGTTGTAGTATGCAATACTGTTCACCGCCTTTCCAGAGTTAACTCCTGAACCCTCGAATCGAATTCCCAGACCTCCGTTGTAAGCGGCAATTGAAGAGTTAACTGTGGTGTTATTTGAAAGAATTCTGATTCCGTGACTTGAAATCCTTGGGAAGCCTGAATCCGAAGGGTCAGAACCATCCGCCCTCAAACCAGCAAAGACTTTATCGAGCTGAGAATCATCTCCATAAACCTCTATTCCGTTTGAACCACTGAAAACGCTGACGGAGCTTACATGAGCCTTAGCAGTAAAGTTGAGCACTGGAGAGCCAGCAACACCAATAATCTCGATTTCTGGCTTTGGTATTGCATTTAACCTCGGCTCGTCACCGCTGAAAGGCACTCCATCGCTTCCAACACCAACGGGGATTGATTTGCTACACGCTACGCTTTCGAGGGTGTTGGTGGAGTAGTTGTAGAGCAGGCAGTCTGGGTTGGAGTTGTTTACGGTCATGTCAGCGTTTAAAACGGTTCCGTTGAGCTCCACCTCATCGTTGAAATTTGGTAGAGAGCCGAGGGTGGAGTTGACTGTTATGCTCCACCATTTGCTGTCAGAAACCTTGTTATTTGGCTCAACAGCCATTACGAAGTACGAACGCTGCTTTCCTGCAATGGCGTTGGAGTTGGCTATGAACTGTCTCAAGCAGCCCTGACAGTACCTCTCTGAATCAACTTTTGTTGTAAGTGTGCCGGATTTGTTGAAAACCCAATACGCAACCTGTTCAGTACCATGGCTTCTTTCACCATCTCTGATTTGATCTTCATCAATTGAAAGATTAAGTTTATTGCTAACAGGGACTTTGGGACAAAATTACCTCACCACCCTAACAGCAAACACATTGTGCCACAGCCCAACAGCAAACAAAGCCATCTCTCTCCTGTCCTCCCTCCTCTGCCTTATCAACCATCCAAATCTCCTCTTATCAGCAGAAAATCCTGCCTCACTTAAGTTCCTCTTGAAGTACCTCTTCAGAAACCTATAAGGAGCTTCAACAATCCTCTCGATAACCCTCAACCAGTCAAATCCTATTCTGGCAAGATTTCGCTTTGGAATGACGTAGACAGCTGTCTCAGCATCAAACAGCCTCAGAGTCTTCCTACTGCTGTAATACTTATCCAGAGAAATCGAGTTTACCTTCACCCCCATGCTTTTGAGCATTCCTAAAGCCTTCTCAAAGGCATCTTTCTCAGATCTGTCAGAATAGCCAAAGCCAACGTACATTCCCGTATCGATGTCAATTATCCTGAAAACGTATCTGAAGTCTTTACCTTTCCTTTTAGGATTGCTTCTATAGTGCTTAGTGATGGTTAGGCTGTATCCTGTCCCATCTCCTGAAAAATCTCCTGAAACTCCTTCCTCTCTAAGCAGAAGGATGAAGAGGTTGTGTAAAGCCATTCTAACTTCTTCATCCGAGTATAATCTTTCTATCGTTTTGTAGCTAACCTTTATCCCGAATAAAGGTTCAAACAGCTCTAAAAGCTCCTCAATATCTCTGTTTGATTTGTCCATCAGCCTTGCAAACAGAAAGAGCATAACTCTCTTCTCCAGATCAACTTTCTTTGGTCTTCCCACCCTCTTTTGCACGGTTATCACAGAAATAGCCTCTCTAACGTATTCAGGGAGTTTTCTCAGCCTTTCCTTAACAACTTCTCTCTTCCTCTCCCATTCTGTGTACGGATACTTTTCCTTCTCCTCCTGTCTTATCTCCTCTGCAATTTCATCCAAAACATCCAGAAGTTCCCTTACAAACTTCCCTGTCACTCTGAATCCAAGGTTCATGTTCTGATTCCAACCAAAAAGTATTTAAGTATTTCTATGGATATACTTAACATGAGGAGGGTTGAAGTGAAGAAGGGAGATTTTGTTCTGAAAGAGGAGGTTGAGGTTGTTTTCGAGAAGAGAGTCACGCCTTTCGGTAATTCAGCAAAGGTTGATGTGCCCAAGAGGTATATTGGGTGGAGAGCGTATGTGATTGTTGTCAGGGATTAAAGGAATTTTGTCCCAAAACCTGCTAACAGGATTTGAACCGTATAATACAGCCCAACCTCCGTTTCCACCATCCATAGCATTTTGAGTGGTTATCGCAACTGAGTAATCACCGCCTAAGGAGTAGCTGAAGGGTGGGCCGTCATCAACTCCCCTGATGGAATCGGCGCCGAGATCCGCTTCGTAACTCATGCCATTAACAACCCCACTTCCGGCTTCAACGACTATCACACCCAGAACTTCGGGATTTCTCGTTATGTCTGTATCCTCACCAACATGCTTTCCGACGTAAAGGTTTGAAGAATCTGGAGGGTTTTGCCTTGTTCCATTACTGCACCAGAAAGCCGACCAGTCGGGATCGTTGTAGCTCATAACCTGCCCCAGAACTACTGGGTTTGCATAGCTCCAGTTGTAAGTTAGGTGCTCCAATCCTGAATTCCAGCTTCCACGACGATTTGTCTCATCACTCACCACCCTGTGAGCCTCAACCTTTGTTCCATCGCTTAGAGTCCAGTTCCCCTCCTCCATCACGATGCAGTGCACGTCTGATGGTGTTGGTGTCGCAGAATCTCCGGGATTCTGAATCCTTATCTCAAAGCTGTAATGCTGAACATTCCTTATCCTTACAACTGCTGGTGGATCAGAACTGCTCGGGAGGTTGTAGGTGCACACTATAACGGGACTTTCATAGTAGTTGTGAAGGTAAACCGTCTTCCAGCTCTCGCCAACGTTCTCTACTATAAATACCTCCCCAATGGGCTTCAAACTCTCTTCCTTTTTGTCTTCGATGTTAACGATGACCTCAAAGCTGAATCCAAAGTCTATACTTTCTCCATTGTAGTTGTTGAGGTTTAAGGCTGTATAGTGCTCAAAGTTCAGCCCGAAGGAGTCGCTTTCCTCCGGATCCTGCCCGCCAAATTTCTGAACAACAACCCAGCTGCTCTCATCCCATTCAGTCTGATATGTTTGCTCTGCCCAAGTGCTTTCCACCTTATAACCTGAATTTAATCCTCTGAAGGATGTCAGCGTTCTTGAATCAACCACTATGAAGTAGGTGGCAGAGACATTAACTGGAGAGAGTCTGAAATAGCCGGTAGAGTTTGTCGTGTCAATGCCCACAATCTTATCGTTTTCATCCAGCAAACCGTTTCCATTGTCCTCATAAAGGGCAACGCGCACGTTTGAGAGCCCTATATCCTCCCCATTGTTCTTCCCAAGAGGGAACAGGTCTTCAAGCACTCTCCCTGTTACTATCTTCCCCACCGCAACGTAAGCTGTGGATGTTGAGGTCACACCATTCGACTCAACTCCAGTTACATTTACCCTGTAAAATCCGGGCACAGGTGCAGTAAAGGTGAAGTCGAAGAGCTTCCAGAGTGAGGGGCTTGAAGGGTCAGTGGTGTTGAGGTTCATGGTTGTTGAGATTAGAAGGCTTCCGTTGGGGTAGAAGACTTCAATTCTCGCTTCAGATATGTCGTAAGAGCCTATGGGGTCTGTTACGTTAGCGTAAACTGTAACATCGTTTCCCGAAACAACCGATTGAATCTCTTCAACGTTAACGTAGGTTGATGTGTGGAGAGTAATGTTCGATGAATAAGTTTGGGACATGGATACCGTCATGTCGCTGGATGCGATATTTTCAACTCTCAATACAATGTAATCTCCTCTCCGGAACTCAAATGGGGAGGTGAGAGGGATTTTGAAGGTGTAGAGTGTGGGTGTGGTGGTTAGAGTGAGAGTGGTCGAGTTTGCGCCGATAAGGTATGACGTGGTTCCGGTTGTTGACAGAACCTGTACTCTAACCTCGTGAGTTGATGAGGTTGAACTGCTGAGCCATAAGTTTACGGTCACGTTATCGTAAATCCTGAAATTGTCTGCGAAAACCGGGTTCTGATACCACGAGTGGAGAGAGTTGGCCACGATCTGTATTTGAGATGGAGTGGACTCTGCAGATGTGTTCAAAACAGAATCTCCGTGGAGATAGAAGGTCTTAATCTCTGTTGGAGGGGGTGGGGTGGATGTTTGGATTGTTGCAGTATCGAAAATTGATGCGTCAGTTGTGGAGGTAAAGTTGAGCTGGGTGAAGTCGCTTACCCCCAGCTCTGCGGAGGATGGTATTTCCTTAGATACGTTGATGTAGCTCGTCCCCTGTGGGATTGGTATGTCGGGTATGCCGTTGGAGTTGGTGTCATAATTCGAATCAACAAAATCCCAGAAGGAGTCTCCATCTGCATCTTCTGCAATTTTCACCCCGCTTACATATATTGCCGTGGGCCAACCTTCTGAAGTGCCCTCAATCCTTACATCGAACCTCTGGGAGGAAAGACCATTGATTGCGGTTAGATTGTGGAACGCTTCTTCGCCGGGATTTGCAGTTAATGGTTTGTCAGGCTCGACAGTGAATCCAACAATGTTGACGTAAATCCACTTTTCGTCGTTAGTAGTGTTCTGGTCGTTGGAGAGATTCGTTCTGAAGCTGACTTTGTATGTTCCGTAGCCAAGCGATGAGATGTCGAGCGGGAAGGAAACGTTGGCTGTTTCTGCATCGGGGACGGAGAGGTTGACAGTCTTTGAGCCCTGATAGCTGTAACCTCCACCGACCTTTGTAATGTTGAAGATGACCTCAAGGTTGTAGGCATCAACTATCCCGAAGAGAGCTGCGGTGGCGTTGAAGTAAACAACTCCCTGCGAGGGGTTCAGATTTGAGTTGTTTGCTGGAGCGTCTATGGATAGAATTCCGGTATCGTAGAGCTTTGACTTTCCGTCGTTTATTTGTGCGACCATGTCCTCCTTAGTGAATCCGAGTCCCCAGATGACCGGAACAATCCACATCTCTCCCGGAGCGAGAGAGGGTTTATCCCATGCCAGAGCGACTCCTGCGTCTCGATAGTAGGAATTCCGATTTTGAAGATTGTCTTGGTCTATTCCTGTCCATATGTCACTGTAGTAATTTCCAACGTCATGTGCAGAGCTCGGAATATTTGAGGAGAAACCACCATACTGAATGTCTCCCGGTGCAGCATTTGAATCATAACCATAGACAGTATCTACACTTGAATTGTAGAATCCATAATCATCACTAAAATCTCCGTTAAAGTTCCAGTCCATTCCCTGAAAGAATCTTAGGTTCGTTATGGTTGTACTTCCAATGTTTTCAATGTAGTAAATTGTAGCAAACCATCTGCTGTTGTCTCTGATTATGACCTTCTGGGTGATGTTAACCTGAGAGTTCTGCCAGAGGGGGGTTTGCATTTTTGTGGTGATTACACTTTCAACAACTCCGTTTGGAGCAGTGTTTAGCGGTGTGTCCTCTCTGCTTATCTGGTTAATTAGGTCATCACCGAGCGGCTCAGCTCCATTTAAGTGATCCCACCAATTTCCAAACTCTCTCGTGTTCCCGCCAGAAGAGAACCTAATAGCGATTTTAGAACCGGCATCAATATCCAAATCATAAGCATATCCATAATCCTCAGTTCTTCCAGCGTGGTCGTAGGAGGTTATTGTTGCATCGTCATCTCCTTCGGAGTAAGGGAAAATAATGGCCGAAATTTGTCCACCCTCTGAATAAGGTCCAGAGTAAGCCAGCTCAACCGCTATCGACCTGTTCGGTCTTGGTGGGTAGAGGGAGATGTCGTACCCCCAAATGGGATCGTCGTAGAAGTAAAGGGTATTGTTCTTAACATACCACCTCAAATCTCCCTCCAACTCGCCGGTGCTCCTGTTAACATGGACGGTGTTGACAATCCTCCTCCCGTCATCTCCTATAATCCCCTTAACCCTGTAACCTTCAGGAATCTCAACGCTGAACCTGTACCACGTTTCCAGCTTGTTGTTAACTTCCAGCCTTATCATGTCCTTCTTTACCCTTTTAGTTTTGATTTCTGTGCTCAAAACATCAGGCGTTAAATTGAATTTTTTGATGTTTTCCTCAGTTGCGGGAACTTCAAGTTCAACAAGTTTGACTTTTTTCTTTCTTTCCTCGGTTGAAGCTATCTTAAACTTTCCGTCCTGTTCCTCCTCCAGCTTTTTAATCACAATGACCTTTTTTACCGGGTCAAAGGCAACAATCTCCCCTTTCTCTTCCTTTGGCGGTTTGGGGGTGACTTTCACGATCTTAAGAACATTCCCGCATCTCAGCTCAACTTCTTTGGCTGCCTTCTTCAGCAAAATCTCGAAGCTTCCGTCATCAGCCACCTTTGCCTTTCCCTCTTCCTTCCCTGCTTTGTAGTAAACGTAATCGGGCTTAACAAAATGCCATTTTATTGTACCAGCAACAGCCGAACCATTAAAGCTCGCATTTATCGAGTAATCGTCAACCACAAAGCTCAGATTGAACTCATCCACCCTCAAATTGTATCTCCCAATCTCCTCTGCCCCAATCTCAGCGATGAACGCCCCCTCCCTCTCCGAGAAGTTCAGCCGAACAGTCTCGTTAGAGGGAGTAACTATGTAGGCCTCTTCGGGCATGAAGGTTGCTCTCACCTCAACAATCTCTCCCAAAAAGCTGAAATCGTCCACCTCAACGTTCCTCGCCTCCGCAACGCTGAAGTTCATCTCATAGCGGGAGTTTCCACACTCAAAAACAGCCCTGAAATCTCCAGTCCTGTTTACGGGAATGTTGAAATTCCCCCCAGCAACCCCTTCCTCGGAAAAGTTCTCTCCAGCAATAAGATACCTTACCTTTGGGGTGGTGTAGAAGCTCCTCGCCTCACCCCAAATCGCCCCATCCCCGAACTCGGCTGAAACCTCGCAAAAATCGACAACGAACTGCTTCACAATTCCATCAACCAGAACGGTGTAGTTACCCAGAACGACGTCCTTCTTCAGCTCGTATCTCGCCAAATACTTTCCGTCCTCCTCAACGAACTCAAGCTCCTCCTTTTTTCCATCGGGCCCGACAATCAGCCCCTTCTTAGGCTTGAAGTTGGTAACAACCTCAACCGTATCGCCCGCAAAGTAAACTCCGCCAACCTCAACAACCTTCTTTATCGCCTCTATTTCAACGCTCTCCTCTGCCCTCAGCCCGTTATTCTCAGCGATCAAATGCAGAATCCCGCTGACGTTGCTGAAGCTGAGGTTAAAGGTTCCATTAACCTCCAGAACCCTCTCCTCTCCTTCATCAAACCAGTAGCTCAGGTTCGCCTCAGTTTCGACACCATTAAGCAGAACTCTGCCCTCAACAAAGGCCGTTTCATTTACAACCTCAACCCTGTCAAGCACGATGCTCAGCTCAGCCTTCAGCTTTACCCTCTCAACGGCATTCCCGCATCTCAGCTCGACTTCTTTAGCTGCCTTCTTCAGCAAAATCTCAAAGCTCCCGTCCTCAGCCACCTTTGCCTTTCCCTCTTCCTTCCCGGCTTTGTAGTAAACGTACTCGGGCTCAGCAAAGTAGTAGCTGACGTTTCCAACAACCTTGCCATTGAAGTAGGCAGCTTCAATTGAGTAGCTGTCCACGTAGAATTCTGCTGAAACGTTGTCCGCAAAAAGAAGATACTTACCTAGTACAACATCCTTCTTCAGCTCAAGCTCCGCCTCAAAGCCCCCTTCGCTTTTTCTGAATTCCAGTCCGATAACCTTGCCTGCCGGGTCAACCAGCTTTGCCTTTAAGGGCATGAAATTTGCCTTTAGAATTACTTTATCTCCCGGAAAGTAAACTTTCTCAACAGAAATTGTTTTATTGACTGTTTCGTTGCCTATATTGCCTGAAAATTCCACACTACCGGCTAAGTTGGAAACGAGAAATACAACAACCGTGAGTGCGAGCAAAGCGCTGACTTTCATCCAACTCCCTTAAAAGTAATTACGCTATATTAAAGCTTTTAGCTAATGACCATAATAGTTATAAGGCAACCTTTTGAAAAGCGTTTTTAAACTTGAAATCGAAATCCGGCTATGCTTAGATTAAGGACACCCTCAAGAATCCACATCACGCTCATTGATTTAAACGGTTCGATTGGTAGAGTTGATGGCGGAGTTGGTCTGGCTCTGGAGGAGCCCCATATCGAAATAAAAGCTAAGGAGAGCGAGACATTTGTCCTGAAAGGTGAACCAATCAACAGAGAAAGGTTCGAGATTGCAGCGGCAAAAATGGCCGAATACTGCGGCAGAGGTGCAGAGATAGAGGTTGTTTCAGATTATGATGCACATGTTGGCCTCGGCAGCGGGACGCAGATAAGCCTTGCTGTAGGAAGGGCATTCAGCGAGCTTTACGGTTTAAATCTCACTACAAGGCAGATTGCCGAAATAATGGGCAGGGGTGGAACCTCGGGCATCGGTGTTGCTGTCTTCGACCACGGAGGATTGGTTGTGGATGGAGGGCATTCCACCAAAGAAAAGAAGAGCTTCCTGCCCTCTTCAGCCAGCAGGGCAAAGCCCGCTCCAATGATAGCGAGGCTCGACTTTCCCGATTGGAATGTGGTTCTGGCAATACCCGACCTGAAGGGATTTTTTGGGGAGAGGGAGGTTAACCTCTTTCAGAAAAGCTGTCCTGTCCCTCTTGAGGATGTGAGGGAGATTTGTCACCTCATTCTCATGAAAATGCTTCCTGCTGTTGTCGAAGCTGACCTCGACGAGTTTGGAAAGGCTTTGAAGAGAATCCAGGAGCTAGGATTCAAGAAGGCAGAGGTTGAGCAGTACGGTGAACTGATTAAGGGCTGCTTTGACCTTGCCGACTGCATTGGAATGAGCTCCACCGGCCCGACGGTTTATGCCATTACCGACTCAAATGCGGGGGGGATTGAGAGGAGCTTAAGAGATTACTTCGCCGAAAAAGGTTACGAATGCAGAACCATAGTAACCAAGGCGAGGAACAGGGGTGTCGAAATTGAGGTATAATCTCTGGTTTGGGGTTTACGATGGTAAAGAGATAAAGCTCAGTGAAAACTTTGAGGAGTCGTTTTTAAAAGCCGAAAACCCATCTCCACTGCCGTTCAATGTTTCTGAAGTTGGAGCGAAAGCCTTGGGGAAGGACTACTACCGGATTCTGCGAAAAACTGCCCTGGCCGTGTCTGAGAAAATGGTCGAGAAAGAGTTGAGGAGGGAAGACAGATACGTCGTAGCGCTTGTAAAGGCTCTGGAGGAGATCGACGAGTCAATAAACATGCTGAACGAGAAGCTTGAGGATATAAGGGCTGTCAAGGAGTCTGAGATAACGGAAAAGTTTGAGAAGAAAATTAGAGAATTGAGGGAGCTTAGGAGAGACGTGGAGAGGGAGATTGAGGAGGTAATGGAAAAGATTGCGCCGAACATGACTGAACTAGTAGGGGCGAAGGTCGCAGCAAAGCTCCTCGAAAGGGCTGGGAGCATGGAAAGGCTTGTGAGACTGCCTGCAAGCAAGATTCAAGTTATAGGGGCCGAAAAGAGCCTTTACAAGGCCTTTGCAAGGATGAAAAAGGGCAAGAAGGCAAAAATTCCGAAGCACGGCATAATTTTCCTTCACCCCTTCATAAGAACTCTGCCCAAGGCCAAGAGGGGCAAGATGGCAAGGTTTCTGGCTGCAAAGCTCGCCATTGCGGCGAAAATCGACTATTTCAGGGGTGAAATTGATGAAAGCCTTTACGAGAGCATAAGAAGGCGCTACGAGGAGTTGAGGAGGAAATGAAGGAGCTGATGAGGAACGTTTACCTGCTTGATGACACGCTGGTGACGAAAAGCAAATACGGCAGCCACTATGGAGAGAAGGTCTTTGACGGATACAGGGAGTGGGTTCCGTGGAGGAGCAAGCTTGCGGCGATGATTTTAAAGGGGCACAGGCTCAAGCTAAGAGGGGACGAGAGAGTCCTCTATCTTGGGGCGGCGAGCGGGACGACTGTAAGTCATCTGGCGGACATAGTGGATGAGGGGATAATTTACGCTGTCGAATACTCCGCAAAGCCCTTTGAAAAGCTCCTTGAGCTGGTGAGAGAGAGGAATAATATAATCCCTCTTCTCTTTGACGCATCCAAGCCGTGGAAGTACAGCGGGATTGTGGAGAAAGTCGATTTGATTTACCAAGATATAGCCCAGAAGAACCAGATTGAAATTTTAAAGGCCAATGCGGAGTTTTTCCTGAAAGAGAAAGGAGAGGTGGTCATCATGGTAAAGGCGAGGAGCATCGACTCAACGGCAGAACCTGAGGAAGTCTTTAAGTCGGTTTTGAAGGAAATGGAGGGGGATTTCAAAATTGTTAAGCACGGAAGCTTGATGCCCTACCACAGGGACCACATCTTCATCCACGCTTACAGGTTTTGAAAAACCAAAGCTTTTTAATCATAAAGTTTAGGAGGAGAAGGATGATAGATTTGGCCATAATGCTCACTGTAGAGGGAATGGGTGTTGTATTTCTCGTTCTGTCCATTTTAGCGCTCTTTATGTGGCTTATGGGAAAGGTGGCGGGAAGTGCGAATAAAGAGAAAATTGAGATAAGCTCGGATTCTACCGGATTTAGTGAAAAAGAGATTTTTGCAATTGTTGCAGCCCTATCAAGGCATGAGGGGTTGCAGGTTGTTGAGATAAGCGCACCCCAGAACTGGAAAAGGGTTGCCAGGCTGTATGCGATGAGGTGGGTCGAATGAGGTTTTACAGAATTAGGGTTGACGGAGCCGACTTCAAAGTGGGTGTGGAGAAGCTGAGAGAAGGAGTTTACAGGGTGAGGGTAGGAGATAAAGAGGCCGAGGTGGTCGTTGAGGACATCTACGAAAGGGCTGAGAGGCCATCGTTTGAACCAGTTGCTCCATCCGCTTTACTTTCGGAGGTAAAAGAGGAGCTTACCGCACCGGAGAACGCTGTAACCTCCATGCTTCCGGGGGTGGTTCTGAAAATCCTTGTCAAGCCGGGGGACAAAGTAAAGGCGGGAGAGCCGGTTGTGATTGTTGAGTCGATGAAGATGGAGAACGAGATTGTGAGTCCTACTGAGGGGGTTGTTGCAGAAATTCTCGTGAAGGAGGGGCAGAGGATAGAAGCTGGGGATATCGTTGCCATAATCCAGCCGGTGAGCTGATGCTCGGAAGCCTCGTGATGATTGGTGTCGGATTACTGCTGGTTTACCTCGGTATAGTCAAGAAAATGGAGCCCCTCCTCCTCGTCCCCATCGGTATAGGAGCCATTCTCGTCAACATTCCCGGCGGTGGGCTGGCTGAAGAAGGGAGCATTTTCGATCTCTTTTTAAAGTATCTGATCCACACCGAAATAGTCCCTCTCCTGATTTTCCTCGGTCTTGGAGCCTTAACTGACTTCTCTCCGCTGCTTGCCAATCCCAAAACGTTTCTGCTTGGTGCTGCAGCTCAAATTGGAATTTTTGCCGCTCTCATTGCCGCGCTCTTCCTCGGTTTTACACCGCAGGAGGCAGCTTCAATCGGCATAATCGGCGGGGCTGACGGGCCCACAACAATTTACACCACCACAATTCTCGCTCCTCATCTGCTCGCTGCAACTGCCGTCGCAGCATACAGCTACATGTCCCTCGTTCCGATTATCCAGCCACCAATCATCAAGGCTCTAACGTCGAGCAGGGAGAGAAAAATCAAGATGAGGCAGCTAAGAATAGTGTCTAAAAAAGAGAAGATTCTTTTCCCTATTGCAACCATAATTATTTCCGGTTTTCTCGCCCCCAAAGCACTCCCTCTTGTCGGAATGCTCATGACAGGCAACCTGTTCAGGGAGAGCGGTGTTACCGACAGACTGGCGAAAGGGGCGAGTGAGGAGCTGATGAACATCATGACGATAATTCTTGGCCTGTCCGTGGGAAGCACAATGAGGGCGGAGAGCTTTCTGACGCAGAAAACTTTGCTTGTCCTCGCTCTTGGTGTTGTCGCTTTTGCTGCAGCAACTGCCGGCGGTGTGCTGCTTGCGAAGGTAATGAACCTCTTCCTGAAAGAAAAAATCAACCCCATGATCGGTGCAGCGGGGGTTTCTGCAGTCCCGATGTCGGCGAGAGTTGTTCAGAGGCTTGCAATTGAGGAAGACCCCCACAACCACATCCTGATGCACGCAATGGGGCCAAATGTAGCTGGAGTTATCGGTTCTGCCGTTGCGGCAGGAGTCTTGATTCAGATTCTTGGGTAGGTTAATCATCGCATTTTGAGGCGTATCTGCTTTTTTTATTTATTCACGAATTTCGAAATATTGTAATAATAACAATAAGAGTAGAGGAAATCTATAAATATAGCTAAAGATAATTCATCTTATGGGAGATAAAAGGTCACGTTTCGAAATTTTTGTTGCTATTTTAAAAATCACAAACAGCGGAGCCAACATGACCAAGATCGTTTACGGTGCGAACATAAACTTCAAGATGGCTCAGAGTTATCTTGAGGAGCTTGTTGAAAACGATTTTCTCGTTTTGGATTCAAAAAATGGGAAGAAAACATACAGCACCACCGATAAGGGGAGAGATTTTGTGAAAAAATATGGCGAACTGCAGGAAATGACTGAGTAGTGATTTGCCTCAGTAGCCATTCTTCGAATTCTTTAAATATTCTCACGCAGTAGTTTCACTATGTTAAGAGATATTGACAAACTCCTTGAAATGATAAAAGACGGAAAGCTGTCAAAAGAGGATTTGTCAGAAAGGGAGCTCAAAGTTTTGCTTGAACTGGGACTTGCAGAGCTGAAAGACGGAAAACTTGTAATTACAGAGAGAGGAGAGAGGTTTCTGAACCTTCCTACTGAGTAATCCTCCTTAATTTTTACCCTGATTTTGGCTTCTGATTTTATTTTCAAATATTATATATAACATTTCGACCAATATTCCTTGTCGGCAGAATGCCGAGTAAGAGGTGAAAAAATGAGAAAAATGCCTTTGGGCATATTGGGAGCAATGGTGGCTTTGAGCCTTGTCATAGGCGTAAGCGCTACCTTTAGTGACTACAACGCAGATAGAAGCGTTCACTGGAACATTACAACTGACGATACAGAGCTTATCGACCTTAAGCCGATACAGCCCTACGCCTACATCGCTGACAACGGAGAGCTTGTAGTGGACTTCTCACCTGAAAACCCAAATTATCCGGGATACGGTGATGGAATAAGCCCTGCCAGCGAGTATAACTTCGACGAGGTTTTTGCGGTTAGCAACCATCTGTGGGAAGACATGTGGATAGTTGTTAGAGTTACTTCATCCGATACGCATGTGGAATTCTACAGCCACGAGGGTGGAGTTTATGCGGTGGATGGCGGTGCTGCAGCAACAGCATCAGACAGTGCGAGAGATGATGTTTGCTTTACTCTTGGACCAAACTCGGAAAAGAGAATTGGAATGGACCTCAGCGCTAACGGTGACAGTCCGGGAGATGTGTGGGATGAGACGATGACAGTCAAGGCCTACAGGCTTGGAACAGAGCCTGCAGAGCTGAATAACTGTGGACAGGTGAGATAATGAAAAAGTTAGCGGGACTTCTGCTTCTTATTGTTGGCTTAACCCTAACAATAGGAGCGGGAGCAAACTTCAGGTATTACGAGGCAGAGAGGAGCGTGACGGTTAATATAACATCAGATGACAACGAGTTTATTGATCTAACTCCAATTCAGCCCTACGCCTACCTAAACAACGGAAAGCTGACCATTGAGATATCGCCAAACAACCCCAATTATCCGGGTTATGGCGATGGAATGAGCGTCAACACGACCTACGTGTTTGAGGAGATGTTCAACGTGAGCAACGAGCTCTGGGAGAACGAAGATGCGGACTTCCCGATTTGCGTCCACATATCGCTTAACCAGGGAGATGGCATCTCGTTCTTTGCTGGAGACTATGATAGCCCGATAAGCGGTCCGGGAACACAGATACACTTCACCGTCTACCACAACCAGCCGGTTCCAGTTGGATTCATATTCGACAACACGAACAAGGATCTGGGAAGCAATGAAGCGCAGATGAGTGTAAGTGCAGATGCGGGAGCTTGCGAGTAAGCTCTCAAATTTAATTTTTTATGAGGAAAGTAAATGAAAAAGCTCGTAATTGCGATAACACTACTTCTCATAGCTCTCGGATGGAGAGCTCCGGCTATCTCTGCTATAGCTGCGGAGACCATAAACGGAGTTTTGCTTTACTCTCCCTCACCATACGGCAGCAATGAGGAAAATCTTACAATAGACATCACCGAAAACAACCCGAATTATCCGGGATACGGCAAGGGATTAAGCCCCGGCTCTACTTACAGATTTGACGATTTGCTGAGAATAGAGAACGGCAACGGCTTTCCTGTTTGTGTTGTCCTTCACTCGCAGAGTGACTTGATTAGGTTTTACACCAGCGGTGAGGCTTTGCAAACCATCAGCTTCTCCCTGGCAGTTAACGAAAGCATTTCAGTGGGCGTTGAGTTCAGCTCAACCGAGCTCGGGCTGATGGAGGAAAGTTACAGCATTAAGACGTTTGAAGGTGAGTGCGATGAAGCTGTCTGACCTTCTCATGCTTATTCTTGCAGTATTTCTGCTTGCATCAACGGCAGGATTTTTGCTTAACAGGCCGGTTCTGCTTTCCTACGTTACATCAGACAGCATGACTCCAACGCTGAACAGAGGAGACCTTTTCCTCATAAATCCGCTGGCAGAGGCGAAGCCGGACGACATAATCGTGTTCAACCTCAACGGCCACTGGACGGTCCACAGAGTTGTGGCGGAGACGGATGGGGGATACATAACCAAAGGAGACCACAACATCGCCACAGACCAGCAGGGGTCTAATAGTGTTGTCAAAAGGGAGAGCGTTGCGGGAGTAGTTTTGGTTTTGCTTGGAAATCCCATAAAAATCCCTGAGGTGGGAAACTACATTCAGAGACTTTCGGGCACAACAATGAACATTCTGCTTGCAGTTTTCATGATAGTAGGTGGAGCTATGCTTTTGACGGGAAAAGAAGAGAGGAGGAAGAAGGAGAGAAAGGTTTACAGGCTGAGATACAAAACTGCCTACGTTGCAGTCTCAACAATATCAATTGCAATGCTCCTTCTTTCGGTTATCGCCACTTGGGGGGTTGTTGGGTTCAACTATGCATCAACGCTGGCAGGTGGGCAGAAAGAGGGGTGGTATCTTCCCGAATCGGAGTTTGACAGGCAGATTGAGATAAAGAACAACGCCCTTTTTCCACTCCTTTACCTTTTCAGCTCAGAAAGTGAGAGAGTGGAGCTGAAGGATGAGAGCAAAATACTTTCAGGAGGGGACAGGGCAGAGTTAAGCGTTCACGTTAGAGTTCCGTCAGAAACAAGAATTTATTATGAGGAGGTAAAGGTTCACGCTTATCCGCTCATTTTACCATCAGATTTGATAATCAGAATGTACGGTTTGAATCCTTTCCTGCCGCTCGCTGCCTTTGCGGTGGAGCTAGCAGCGGTTCTGGGCGTGATATACTACGCCACGAGGGCTGGAGAGGAGGAGGTTATAAGATTGAGTAAAAGAAGGAGGTTGAAATTATGAAAAAGTTGTTAATAATCCTTGCCGCCACGCTCGTGCTCGTTCTGGGTTCGAGTGGTAATTTCAGAGAGTATTACGGGGCGAGGGGAGTTGCTGTCAACATAGCTGATAACAACAGCTCCTACATAGGCTTTGAATGCCCCGAAATGACTCTCTACCTTGCCAATGGCGATAGCACAGGTGTGATTAGCGTGAAAAACAACCTTGGGGAGGATGTTGAGCTGTACTTCTCCACACCAAATGACATCCTGACATTCAGCAACCCGACTTTTCTGTATGCAGGTGAGGAAAAGCTCGTTGAGGCTGAATTCAGAGGAAGTCAGGGAGAGTACACGATACCGATTGACATCGAGGCTTTCTGGGATAACGGTTCAGCCAAAATCCCTGCATGCAGCGTTAAAGTTGTTGACCCAGCTGTCAGGATGAGCAAAGTGTTACTCAGCGGTAACACAACTGTCCCGCTCTTCACGAGAGAGGTATGGAAGTTCAGAATTCTCGTCGAGAGCGATGCTGGTGACAATTACACCATCCTTGACACGATTCCTGCAGAGTTTGAGGTTCTGAGCATAGCAGCTTCAGATGGCAGTTTCGCAACCCACCACCCCGGAGCGGGGAGGAGCTGTACAACCAAGATAGTCTGGGATGTCTATGTTGAGGGAACAGAGTTCATGGATGTAACAATCGCAACAAAGCACAATCCTGCGGGAAAACAGGAGTTCACAAGTCCGGGAAGTTACAATCTCAACGATGGTGCGGAAATCAAGGGGCTTGGAATTGTGAGCAACCCCATCATCGTTAAAGCAGTGAGGTGATTTTATATGGAATCTAAATATAAAAAATTGACGACAGTTGTGCTGTCTGTTGCGGCAGCATTGCTGGCTGTCATGGCCCTTTACGCCTTCTCAACTCCGGCTGAGAGTGTGAGAAGTGTTATTAATGAGGTGGTGGAGCAGAAGGGAGAGTTTAAGCATCATGCAATGCTTTCGAATGAATCAATTTACGGCAGTAAGGCATCGCTCGACTACTACCCTGCCGGAATTACAGGGAGCATAGAGGGCGAGTATCTCTACTCCATAAGCCCTGAAAGGGCTGGAGAGTATCGAATGACTGTCAGAACCACCTACTTCGTTCAGGATGGGAGAGACAAGGTTCAGATTTGGGAGGACACGCTAAAGGACGAGCAGGGTGAGTTCGCTGGTAGTTTGAGCATTCCGATTGCGTTTAACTTCACCCAGATGGGCGAAAGACTTGCTGCGGTGAAAGATGGCACAGCGCTGCCGAGACTAACGAGGATTACGGAGATAGCCTTCACAGCTAAAGCCGAAAACGAGAGCTTCAACCACACAATCACGCTGAAGGAAGGGAGCGACCTTTACAGCTTTTCAGATGATTCTAAGAGTATAAGAACGGTTTACAGCACGAAAGAAGTCACAGAGAACAGCTTTGGTGGATTGAGTGTAAACAGCGCCAGAATAGTTTATGCGGCGATGGCGGTTTTCGCTGCAGTGCCGGTAGCGATTCTGAACAGAGATGCTTTCAAGAGAGAAAGGAGAAATCCCCACGTCATTAATGGCAGGAGAGAGGGTGCAAAAATCATACTGGAAAGCGAGGAAGACCTCAAAAAGGTCTTTGCAATGTCAGACAGTCCCGTTGTGAAGACAGAGATTGACGGAAAGGCAGTTTACTCAATAGCAGCAGAAGGAGTGGTTTACGAGTACAGAGAAATTTAGTTTTCAATTTTTTTGCACAATCAGTGAGCAAAAGTTCTTAATCCTTGACGCAACTTCAATCATGCACCTCCAGAGGCTGAAAGAAGAGCTGGAAAGAGACATTGCGCGTATCGCGGAATTTAAGCCTGTAGTGCACCACATCACGAACTACGTGGCGATGAACGATTCTGCCAACATAACCATAGCTATCGGCGCATCACCGATAATGAGCTTCGCTCACGGGGAAATCGATGAGCTTGTTTCGATTGCATCTTCTCTCCTGATAAATATCGGAACCCTTGACGAGTACATAATCCAGGCGGTAATGCTGGCAGTCAAATCGGCAAAAAGCAAAGGGGTGCCGGTTCTGCTCGACCCAGTTGGGTCTGGAGCAACAAAGCTGAGAACATCCACAGCCTTGTCGGTTGCGGAGGAGGGTGTTGATGTTATTAAGGGCAACCAAGGGGAGATTCTTAGCCTTCTGAGAAAGGAGGGGGTTGTTAGGGGTGTTGATTCAAAAGTTACGGCCGAAGCTGCAGATGTTAAGGAGGTTGCCAGGAAGTTCGGCTTGGTGGTTGTGGCAACCGGAAAGGAGGATTTGATTAGCGACGGTAGAAGCGTTTACGTAATGAGAAACGGCACGGAGATGCTCGGCAGGATTACGGCGAGCGGCTGCATGCTCGGTAGCGTTATAGCCAGCTTCATGGCTGTTCAGAAGGATTTTCTCCTCGCCTCACTTGAGGGGCTGGCATGCTACAACGTTGCCGGAGAGCTTGCGGCTGAGAAAAGCTCCGGAACGGCAAGCTTTCGCTCAAACCTTATAGATGAAATTTCAAAAATAACCGCGGAGAAGGTTATTGAAAGGCTGAACCTTGAGAGGGTGGTCTGATGAGCAGGCTTGAGGATTATTTGAGCGTTTACTTCATAACGGATTCCGAATTCGGCCGAACGCACGAGGAGCTTGCCGAAATGGCTTTGAGGGCTGGAGTGAGAGCAATCCAGTTCAGGGAGAAGAAGCTCAGCACGAAAAGGATGTACGAAATAGGAAAGAGGCTCAGGGCGCTTACAAGAGATTACGACGCTCTTTTCTTCGTAAACGACAGGATAGATGTTGCCCTGGCCGTTGATGCGGACGGAGTCCACATCGGGCAGGATGACATGCCTGCTTTTGCGGCAAGGGAAATCTTTCCCGGCTACATTGGCGTTTCAGCCGGCAACGTTGAGGAGGCGAAGAAGGATGAGAGGTTCGCTGATTACCTCGGAGTCGGGCCTGTGTTTCCAACAAAAACGAAGGAAGATGCGGGGGAGGCAATCGGTATTGAAGGGTTGAGGAGAATAGTTGAGAGCGTGAGTGTCCCAGTTGTGGCCATCGGCTCAATAAATAAACAGAATGCCATCGAAGTTCTGAAAACCGGTGTGGCCGGGATTGCTGTAATATCAGCCATAGCTGCGGCGGATGACCCTGAGAGGGCTGCAAGAGAGCTGGTTGAGCTTGTCAGACGATTTAAATCCGGGTTGTAGCTTTCAAGCACAGTCGCAGAATTTTTATAGTATCATGAAAACTTATAACATGCTCGAACTGAACGGTGTGCCGGTTGATGATACATACTGCGAGGCTTTTGATGGGATATATTCGAGAATTATCGTAACGGCAAAGCACAAGTGGCTGCTTAAGAAGGCCGCATACTCCGCAACAGCCTTGCCCTCAACCGTTTTTGGTGAAGCTGAGGGTGGTGTTGAAAAATGGCTCTCACCTCAGGAGACTCCCGATGGCAGGCTTGGAGCCATCTGCCAGATTTGGGTTCAGAAGTCCAAGAAGTTCCTTGACGTTTTGATGAGGGAGATGGGGAAGAGGATAAGGCAGGGAATTCTCGTCGTCCCCACTACGAGGGTTTTCAATGCTACCGAAAGCGAAACGAAGTTTGATGCTGAAATAAACGTTGGGAGGTGCGGTGACGGCTACGAGTGGGAGGACGAGATGTGGGGAAGGAAGGTTATCAGAGTCCCCATAATGTTCGGAGAGTTCATAATCGAGCGCTATATTGGTTACGCTGAGGGCATCGCTGGTGGAAACATCTGGTACTTCTGCGAGAGCGAGGAGGCCGCTTTAGAGGCGGGAGAGGCCGCGGTTGAGGCGCTAAAGCAGCTGGATGGTGTGATAACGTCCTTCGACATCTGTTCCGCTGGAAGCAAGCCGGAAACGAAGTATCCGGAGATGGGTCCAAGCACGAACCACTACTTCTGTCCCACACTTAAAGGCAAAATCCCCGATTCAAAGGTTCCTGATGGCGTTAAATCGATTCCAGAAATCGTCATCAATGGCATTAAAAGAGAGGTGGTTGAGAAGGCAATGTTCGTCTGCATGGATGTTGTCAGCAAAATCGACGGCGTTGTGAGAATCTCTGCAGGCAACTACGAAGGAAAGCTCGGCCAGCACAAGATTTACCTTAAGGACCTGATTGAGAAGTACTCCTGATTTTCTTTTTTCCTTATCTGCCTTCAATCAATCCTCTTAGCTTCTCAACAGCTTCCTCCTTACTCCCTTTTACCTTTCAGAACTTTGCTCCTCGACTTTTCACCGCTTACGAGCTCAACCTCACCGAATATCTGTCTGAATATGCCAAGCAGCTCCCTGTTCGCTTTCCCCTCCTTGGCGGGGCTTTTTATCCTCACCTCCACCGCCCTTCTCCACTCATCATAGCTGAAAGAAACCTCCTTTGAACCCGGAGAAACGTGCACTGAAATGAGAACTCCATCCTTAGCTTCCCTCACAGCATCCTCAACTTTCGCCATCTCAGAAAACTCTTTATTTTGCCTCTTAACCTTTTCCTCATGAAGGTTGGAATAATTGGAGCGAGCGGATACACGGGCTCCGAACTCCTCAGGATTCTCGCTAACCACCCCGAGGCGGAGGTGATAGCAGCATCATCCAGAAGGTATGAGGGGCAGAAGATATGGAAGGTTCATCGCTTTCTGAAGGGATTTTACGACCTTGAGTTCTGCAGCCCTGAGCTGAGCAATTTCGGTGATTGCGATTTGGTTTTTACAGCCGTCCCTCACGGAGAGGCGATGAAGTACGTCCCCCAGCTTCTTGACAGCGGGATAAAGGTTGTGGACATCTCCGCAGACTACAGGCTGGATAAGGAGACCTACGAAAGAGTCTATGGAAAAAAGCATGAGGGTTATGTAGAAGCGGTGTATGGTTTGACGGAGCTGCATAGAGAGGAAATCAAAAAGGCAAATCTTGTGGCAAATCCCGGCTGCTACCCCACTGGCACAATCCTCGCAGCATCACCCCTCGCAAAGCTTGAGCTGATTGAGAGGGTTGTTTTTGACTGTAAGAGCGGGATAACGGGAGCTGGAGAGTCTCCCTCCGCCTTCACGCACTACCCCAACCTGCACGAGTCAATAGTGCCCTACAAAATC
Organism: Archaeoglobus fulgidus DSM 4304; assembly: GCF_000008665.1. Classification (NCBI taxonomy): domain Archaea; kingdom Methanobacteriati; phylum Methanobacteriota; class Archaeoglobi; order Archaeoglobales; family Archaeoglobaceae; genus Archaeoglobus; species Archaeoglobus fulgidus. The sequence continues at coordinate 1,862,253 of NC_000917.1, read as the reverse complement.
ACAGAGCACCGCCACTACTACGAGATGGTTCAGGAATTGGGCAGGTTTCAGAGCGACATCAAAATCTCCTTCACCCCCCAAGTCTATCCCGGCTCAAGGGGTATTTTGACCAACGCCCACGTCTTTCTGAGGGGAGAGCTTACAAGGGAGGAGCTTTACAGAATCTACGAGGAATTCTACGAAGACAGCTTCTTTGTCAGAATTCAGGAGAGTGTCTCCCTCAGTCAGGTGAGGGGGAGCAACTTCTGCGACATCTCCATCCATCCCGGAGAAGACAGGGTTGTAGTTGTTTCCGCAATCGACAACCTCGTGAAGGGGGCTTCGGGGCAGGCGGTTCAGAACATGAACCTGATGATGGGGTTCGACGAAACCCTTGGACTCAGAACTCCACCACTCTTCCCATGAAAAATTTTTTACACAGCCCCACCAAAAGGAAATGGTAGGGCAGGCATCGGTGAGAGGAGCATGGTGAAGGACGTGGTAACGATAAATGTTGGAAAAAACGGTGTGACGGAAAGCTTAATAAACGAGATAAATTTCCTGCTTGAGAAGCGCGGGGCAGTTAAGGTTAGAATGCTCCGCAACTTCAGAGAGTCATCGGGTAAGGATAAAAAGGAGCTTGCCCGGGAAATAGCTTCAAAGGTTAAGGGCAGGCTCGTTGATTTCAGAGGGTTCGTGCTAACCTTCGAGAGGTGAAGATATGGCGACAGTGTATGATGTTCCGGCGGATTTGCTGATCAAGAGGGTTGCCGAAAGGCTGAAGGACATGGTTGCCCCTCCAGAGTGGGCAAAGTATGTTAAAACGGGAGTTCACAAGGAGAGGAGTCCAGAGCAGGATGACTGGTGGTATTTGAGGCTCGCATCAATTTTCAGAAGAGTTTACATTGACGGTCCTGTGGGCATCGAGAGGCTCAGAACCTTCTACGGTGGGAGAAAGAGGAGGGGTTCAAAGCCTCCGAAGTTCAGAAAGGGAAGCGGGGCTATAGTGAGAAACGCGCTCCATCAGCTTGAGCAGCTTGGTTTTGTGAAGAAAACAAGGGAGGGCAGAGTTGTAACTCCGATGGGGAGGTCTTTCCTCGACAAAGTTGCAACAGAGCTAAAATCTGAACTCGTTTCCGAGATACCTGCCCTCGAAAAGTACTGAGGGTGGTTTTTATGGATGATCTGGAGGAAATAAGGCGCAGGAAGCTGATGGAGTTGCAGAGGCAGAAGGAGCTTGAGGAGCTGCAGAAGGAGGAGATGAGGAGACAGGTTGAGGCACAGAAGAAGGCAATTTTGAGGGCAATTCTTGAGCCCGAAGCTAAGGAGAGACTTTCACGCTTAAAGCTCGCTCATCCTGAAATTGCTGAGGCAGTTGAGAACCAGCTTATTTATCTGGCTCAGGCTGGAAGAATTCAGAGCAAGATAACTGATAAAATGCTCGTTGAAATTTTGAAGAGAGTTCAGCCCAAGAAGAGGGAAACGAGAATCATAAGGAAGTGATATTATGGGTAAGAAGACGGTTGGCGTTAAGAAGAGGCTGGCGAAGGCCTACAAGCAAAACAGAAGAGCTCCCGTCTGGATTACTGTGAAGACCAAGAGGAGCGTCTTCGGAAGCCCCAAGAGGAGGCACTGGAGGAGGAGCAAGCTGAAGGTGTGAGGTGAGGGCAATGGCCAAGGTTGTCGTTGAGAGGGTTTATTCAATAAGGCTCAGGCACAAGATGAAGAGGTATCCGAGATGGCTTAGGGCGAAGAAAGCTGCAAAGTACGTCAGGAAGTTCCTCAGCAGGCACATGAAGGTAGAGCCAGAGAACGTGAAAATTGACACCGCTGTTAACGAGAAAATCTGGGAGAGAGGAGCGGAAAAACCACCAACAAAGATAAGAGTAAGGGCTGTGAAGTTCGACGACGGAATAGTGGAAGTTGAGCTCGCGTGAATGAAAGTTGCTGTTAACGGCAATCCGCTGATTGGACTCTACGCCAAGGTGTCTGAGGAGTATGCAGTAGTGGGGGTAAACCACGAGCCTCTGATTGACGCCATTCAGGAGAAGCTTGATGTTGATGTTATCGTTACAAAAATAGCCGGTTCCGAGCTTGTTGGGGCGATGATGGCTTTGAACAGCAGGGGGGCAGTGGTTAGTGATCAGGTCCTCTCCAGTGAGCTCAGGGAGCTTGAGAAGAGTCTTGATGTGCTGGTGATTGAGACTCCAATGACCTGCTTCGGAAACAATCTGCTGATAAACGATAGGGGTGGGATTGCCAACCCTGAAATGGAGAGCAGTGTGGTGGAGAAGGTGGCCGACTTTATGGACATAGAGCTTGTCAAGGGGACGGTGGGGGGTATAAAGACCGTCGGCATGGCTGCGGTGGTGACGAACAGGGGTGGGCTTGCAAATCCCAACATAAACGAGTGGGAGGCGAAAAAGCTGCAAGAGGTGGCGGGAGTGGAAGTTTTAACCGGAACCGTTAACTTCGGAACGGATATGGTTGGTTCGGGCCTTGTAGCCAACTCAAAAGGATATGTTGTGGGTAGAGACACAACAGGCTTTGAGCTGGGCATTGTTGAGGAGGCTTTATTCCCGTGAGGTGGTAACATGAAGTTTGAGGTTAGAGGAGCGTTTAAGACTCTGGAAGGCTGGCAGAAGTTCACGAAAGTTGTTGAGGCGAACAATGAGAGATACGCGCTTGAGAAGGTGTATTCTCTAATCGGGAGCAATCACAAGGTTAAGAGAAACCTCATAAAGATTGAGGAAGTGAAGCAGGCATGAGCTCTGAGAAAGAAGTTCAGGAAAAAATTGCGACTCTGCAGATACTGCAGGAGGAGGCAGAAGCGCTTCAGAGAAGGCTCATGGAGCTTGAAATCCTCGAAAACGAGTACAGAAAAACTCTTGAAACGCTGGAATTTTTCGAATCGATAGACACTAGCGTTGAGGCGTTGATGAACCTCGGGGGAGGCGTTTTTGCCTACGTTGACGTGAAAAACAGCAAGAAAATGCTCGTTGACATCGGCAGCGGTGTTGTTGTCGAAAGGGAGGTAGGAGAGGCCATAGAATTCGTTAAGAACAGAATAAAAAAGATTGAGGAGAATCAGGAGAAAATGACATCGATGCTCCAGCAGGTTCTCTCGCAAGCTCAGAGAATCCAGCAGGAGCTTGCTGCGAGACAGCAGAAGGAGTGAATTGAATGTTCAAGGCTCTCAAGGAGAAGCTAAGCGGTTTGAGGAAAAAGATAGAGGAGGAGGAGAAGGAGGAAATTGAAGAAATAAGGAAAGAGGCTGAGGAGAAAAGAGAAGCTAAAGTGGAGGAGAAGAAAGTAGGGCTGAAAGACAAAGTTGCCGCACTTGTAATAAGCAGAGAAGTAGTTATTGATGAAAAGAAGGTAGAGGGAATTCTTGAAGAACTTGAAGAGATTCTCCTTGAGAGTGATGTTGCATTTGAGGTTGTTGACGCAATATCCGAAGCCCTAAAGAGCAGACTGGTCGGCAGGAGGAAAAAGCTGACCGAAAAGCTATCCGACATTGTTATGGAAGAGTTAAGGTCAATAATATTTGAAATTCTCGACGAAAACAGGTTTGATTTTGATGAGTTCATAAAGGAGAAGCTGAAGGAGAAAAAGCCGGTGGTTATAGCCTTCGTCGGTGTTAACGGCACAGGAAAAACGACAACAATCGCTAAGGTTGCGAACAGGCTGATAAAGCAGGGCTACTCAGTCGTTCTCGCTGCAGGAGACACGTTCAGGGCGGGAGCGATAGAGCAGCTTGAAGAACACGCGAAAAGGCTCGGTGTTAAGCTGATAAAGCACAAGCACGGCTCTGATCCAGCAGCGGTTATTTACGATGCGATAAAGCATGCGGAGAGTAAAGGCATAGATGTTGTGCTTGCCGACACAGCAGGCAGAATGCACACAAAGAAGAACCTCCTCGACCAGCTTGAGAAGATAAAGAGGGTGACGAAGCCGGACCTGATTATATTTGTAGATGAGAGCATTGCCGGAAACGATGCTGTTGAGAGAGCGAGAATGTTTGCAGAAACGGTAGGAATTGACGGGAGCATTTTAACCAAGCTCGATGCCGACCCCAAGGGAGGTTCAGCAATCTCCATCAGCTACGTAACCAAGAAACCCGTGCTTTTCTTCGGTGTGGGCCAGGAGTACGACGACCTTGTGAAGTTTGATTCTAAGTGGCTGGTTGAGAGAATCTTTTCATGAGGATTCTCATCCCTTTTAAGGCTAACAACCCCAAATCGAGGCTTTCCTCCATTCTCAGCGAGGAGGAAAGAAAGGAGCTTGCAAGGCTCATGCTCCTTGACGTAATTGATGCAGCCAAACCATTCGGGGAAATCAAAGTTGTGTGCCCCTCAGAGTTGGACGTTGAAGGGGTGGAGGTTGTTGTTGACACCTCAGACCTGAACACAACCGTTAATAAGGTAATGGACGAAGCTCCTCTTGCGGTGATAATGTCCGACCTCCCTCTCCTCAGTGAGGAGGTTTTGAAGAGGTTCTTCGAAACAGAGGGCGATGTTGTAGTTGCTCCGGGAAGGAAGGGGGGTACGAACATGCTTCTCGTGAGGAAAAGGGGGTTTAGAGTTTCCTATCACTTCGGCAGCTTTTTCAAGCATCTGGAAATGGCCCGCAAAATGGGGATGAAGGCAAAAATCTTCGACTCCTTTTACTCCTCCGTTGACATCGATGACGAGAGCGACCTTCTTGAGCTGATGATGCACGGGAGTGGGAAAAAATCCTATGAGTTTTTGAGGAAAATCGGTTTCTCCGTCAGTTTTGAGGAAACACCCAGGCTGGAACGTAGAGTTTTTATGCAACCATAATTAATAAAACTTCGATGGAGAACTTCGAAATCTGGGTTGAGAAGTACCGCCCGCGCACTCTTGATGAAGTCGTGGGGCAGGATGAAGTTATACAGAGGCTTAAAGGGTATGTTGAAAGAAAAAATATACCTCACCTCCTCTTTTCCGGACCTCCTGGAACTGGTAAGACGGCAACAGCAATAGCTCTGGCGAGGGACCTGTTCGGGGAAAACTGGAGGGACAACTTTATAGAGATGAACGCGAGTGATGAGAGGGGAATTGATGTTGTAAGGCACAAAATCAAGGAATTCGCGAGAACGGCCCCCATAGGAGGCGCTCCCTTCAAGATAATCTTCCTCGACGAGGCTGATGCACTAACTGCCGACGCTCAAGCAGCCTTGAGAAGAACAATGGAAATGTACTCAAAATCCTGCCGTTTTATTTTGAGCTGCAACTACGTTAGCAGGATAATTGAGCCCATTCAGAGCAGATGTGCGGTTTTCAGATTCAAGCCGGTGCCCAAGGAGGCGATGAAGAAAAGGCTGCTTGAAATTTGCGAGAAAGAGGGTGTGAAGATTACAGAGGACGGGCTTGAGGCTCTGATATACATCTCAGGAGGGGACTTCAGAAAGGCCATAAACGCCCTTCAGGGTGCAGCAGCAATTGGGGAGGTTGTTGATGCGGATACGATATACCAGATAACCGCAACAGCAAGGCCTGAGGAGATGACGGAGTTAATCCAGACGGCGTTGAAGGGTAACTTCATGGAGGCGAGAGAGCTGTTGGACAGGCTGATGGTGGAGTACGGGATGAGCGGTGAGGATATAGTTGCGCAGCTTTTCAGAGAGATAATTTCGATGCCCATAAAGGACAGCCTGAAGGTTCAGCTTATCGACAAGCTTGGAGAGGTGGATTTCAGGCTGACGGAGGGGGCGAACGAGAGGATTCAGCTTGATGCCTATCTTGCGTACCTCTCCACTTTGGCCAAGAAGTGATGTGGGAGCAATTTAAGAAGGAAAAGCTCAGAGGTTACCTCGAGGCAAAGAATCAGAGGAAGGTCGATTTTGATATAGTTGAGCTTCTCGACCTGATCAACTCTTTTGATGACTTCGTAACTCTTTCAAGCTGCAGTGGGAGAATAGCAGTCGTCGACCTTGAGAAGCCTGGAGACAAAGCAAGCTCCCTTTTTCTGGGCAAGTGGCATGAAGGCGTGGAAGTCAGCGAAGTAGCAGAGGCAGCGTTGAGGAGCAGAAAAGTTGCCTGGCTAATTCAGTACCCGCCAATCATTCACGTTGCTTGCAGGAATATTGGGGCTGCGAAGCTGCTCATGAATGCGGCAAATACCGCCGGTTTCAGAAGAAGTGGTGTTATTTCTCTTAGCAATTACGTTGTTGAAATAGCCTCTCTCGAAAGAATTGAGCTTCCAGTTGCTGAGAAGGGCCTAATGCTCGTCGATGACGCCTATCTATCCTATGTTGTTAGGTGGGCGAACGAGAAGCTTCTCAAGGGAAAGGAAAAATTGGGAAGGCTGCAAGAAGCTTTAGAGTCTCTTCAGCGTGAAAACGCCTATTGCAGCGATTAGTATCGCTCCGACAATCGCTCCCGCAAGGTTCTGCAATGCGTTGGGTGCCTCTGGATTGAGTACGTAGGCTGCTGAGGCCCAGACAATCAGACCGAAGGCAATCAGAAGAAAGATTATCGTGAAGTACTTCGAAACTCTCCTTTTTTCCGCGTAGGCATCGGCAGCCCTCGCAAGAAGTGCGAATATCCCGGAAAGCACGAACCACCACGTGCTGTAAAAGATAAAGCTGGAAATTGCCTGAGCTGCATCAGCAATGTTGACGGCGGCGTTGAAGCCATTGACGATGCTGATTATAAGAAGTATCGCAGAGGTGACGTAGAATATGAAGGAGAGCCTCCCCTCAACCAGAGAAACTCGAACTGTCTCCAGGAGGTTCGCTATGTTCTGCTCCCATCCGTAAGCCTTTACCATGAAGTAAACACCGAGGAAGAATATTATGCCACCGAGCCCCCATTCGGGATGCTGCATGACGAGAAATATTGAGTAAACGAGGAATATCATTCCAAGGGGTGCAAGGGTGATTCTAGCAATTTTCGGGTCGTTAAGCATCCTTCTGATGAGGAAGTACGTGCTTTCTATCGTCCTGCTCTGCCTCACAACAACGCGGTGAACGGAATCGATCTTGACTCTTGAGGATATGATTGGAAGGACGAACTCGTCCTCCGAGCCATCTGTTACGACTATTGCGCTTGACGGTCTGAGGTTCAGAACAACTCTGTCAAGCTGCTCGGCAATCTTCGAGTCGGAGACAACACCAACGCTCCTGTCTCCGCAAACAACAACCACCTCAACATCCTCTCCCCTTCCTTTGAGTTCATCGTAAATTTTTATTGCCGCAAACATGGCGTTGACGTCAGAATCTTCGGGATCGGCGGTTCCGAGCCTTACTGCAGCGGATACAATGTTGTCTCTGCCGATAACGGGCGAGGATATACCTGCCTTTTGGCCCAAATCATCGTCCCTGTCGATTACGAGCACGAGCTTTTTTGGCATTAAAAAAATGTGATGGAGAATATATAAAAAGCTATCTGAACTTGCCGAGAATGTCTCTCGCAATCGTGTTTAGCTGCACTTCCTTCGTCCCCTCGTATATTTCGGTAATCTTGGCATCCCTGAAGAACCTCTCCACCTCGTACTCTGCAATGTATCCGTAGCCTCCGTGCATCTGCACCGCCTCATCGCAGATCTTGACGGCAAGCTTTCCTGCGTAGTACTTCGCCATAGAGGTTAGCCCGGGATCGATTCTGCCCTGGTCGTAGTTCCACGCTGCCTTGTATATCAGCAATCTCGCAGCCTCAAGCTGCGTTTTCAGGTCAGCGATTCTGTGCTGCAAAGCCTGGAACGCAGCAATCGGCTGCCCGAACTGCTTCCTCTGCTTTACGTAGTTGACAAGCCTGTCGAAAGCACCCTGGGCAATTCCCAGAGCCTGAGCGGCAATCTCAATCCTGCTCTCATCGAAGAACTCGAGAACCTGGTAGAATCCTCTGTTGAGCTGCCCTATAACCGCTGAATCATCAACCCTCACGTCCTTGAATACGACTTCAGCAGTCGGCGAGGCCCTTATACCCAGCTTTCCTCCAATTTTTGTTGTCTTCAGTCCAGGAGTGTCTTTCTTAACAAGGAAGGTGGTAAATCCTCTGTAGCGTGGCTGCGCGTTTGGATCAGTTACTGCCAGCACAACGTAGTAGTCCGCGATGGTGCCATTTGTGATGAAGGTCTTGGAGCCGTTAATAACCCACTCATCTCCATCTTTTTCAGCTTTGGTTTTGATTGCCGTCAAATCGCTACCCGCCTCAGGCTCGGTGTAGCATCCGGCGGTGATAGCTTTACCACCCGCCACCTTCGGCAGAACCTCCTTTTTCTGCTCCTCACTGCCGAACCTCATTACAACCTCTGAAGAGAAGTCAGAGAGGATTATGGCACTCCCGATTGTGCTGTCCGCCCTGCAGAACTCCTCTACGATGAGTATGTTTTCGAGAACACCCATTCCCGCTCCGCCGTACTCTTCGGGGAAGTGCACGCCTATGAAGCCGAGTTCGCACGCCTTTTTCCACAAATCGAAGGGAAACTCCTCATTTCTGTCGTATTCCTCGGCCCTCTCCTTTGTAAACTCATTTACGGCGAATTCTCTGGCAGCGTTTTTAATATCCTTCTGCTCTTGTGTAAGCTCGAAGTCCATGAAGCCTCTCCCAACAGGAAAATTTAATATTTGCCTTTTCACCATTATATTGCGATGCTGCCTCAGCAGTCTCACACCAAAACCTTATATTTTCTGCGTGTTAAGGCAGAATGATGAACTTGGTGTACATGCAACTGTTTCCGGGCGGGCAGGAATGGTTGCTGATACTGCTGATAATATTTGTGCTGTTTGGAGCCAGCAAGCTGCCAGAAGTAGCCAGAAGTCTTGGAAGGAGCATGGGAGAGTTCAAGAAAGCTCAGAAAGAAGCGGAAATGGAGCTCAGGCAGTTTGAAAGGGAGCTGAGGGAAGGTAAATACACCAAAGACGAGAAAAGGGCGAAGCTTGAGAAAATAGCGAGGGACCTCGGAATAGACCCGGAGGGAAAGAGCGACGAGGAACTGATTGAGGAGATAAACAAAGCTCTTCCAAAGAGGGAAAAGGCAGAACCGTAAATTTTTATATCTGCTACCGTTCTGTATCCGCTATGCTTTTGGAAATATCAATATACTGCAGAGGAGGCCAGGGGGGCGTTACTGCGGCAAGGATTCTCGCAGCGACTGCAATGTTACAGGGTTACTACAGCCAATCAATGCCGCAGTTTGGCCCTGAAAGAAGGGGAGCGGAGGTAAGGGCTTTTTTAAGAATTTCTGACGAAAGAATAAGGAGAAAATGCCCGATTACTTACCCTGACGTTGTTATTCTTTTTGACTTAAAATTGAGCTTTAATGGTAATCCTGAAACCGTTGTGGTTAACTGCAACGGCTCCTCGTTCACAGGTCACGGAAACGTTTTCGCGCTCGATGCAACTGAGATAACCCGAAGGTACGGGCTTGTAAATGCTGGCTGGCCGATCCTAGGCCCGGCCATGGCGGGTACTGCAGCGAAAGCCCTGGACCTCGACCCCAGGTGCCTTCTGGAGGCAATAAGGCTCGAGCTGGGTGATAAGGCTGATAGAAGTGTGAAGGCCGCAGAGGAGGCCTACAGGGTGGTCGAATGCGTTTAGACTCGCTGATATCCAAGTCAACAGCTGGATCTGCCGGCGAAACGGGGAGCTGGAGAATCCTTAGGCCAGTTGTTGACGAGAAAAAGTGCTCAGGCTGTAAGGAATGCTTCTACTACTGCCCTGAAGGGGTAATTCAGGTGGATGTTTTTGCCAGAATCGACTACAGGTTCTGCAAGGGGTGTGGAGTTTGCGGGGAGGTATGCAGGCAGAAGGCGATTGTAATGGTGCCGGAGGAATGAAAAAGCTTCTGACCAGCAATGAGGCAATAGCTGAGGCAGTAAAGCTGGCAAAACCTGACGTTATTGCTGCTTACCCAATAACCCCTCAGTCACCAATCGTAGAGAAGCTTTCGGAGATGGTTGATAGCGGTGAACTCGACTCCAGATTTGTTAGGGTTGAGTCCGAGCACTCAGCGATGGGTGTGGTCATCGGAGCTGCAACAGCTGGAGCGAGGGTTTTCACAGCAACCTCAAGCCACGGCCTCGCCTACATGTACGAGATGTGCTGGTGGGCGGCTGGCTCAAGATTGCCAATAGTGATGGCTCTGGCAGCGAGGTCCATCGGTGCCCCCTGGAACATTCACGGAGACCACCTGGACTTGATGGCCATGCGAGACTTGGGGTGGATTATCAGCGTTGCGGAGAACGCCCAGGAAGCGTTTGACATGACCTTGAACGCCTTCATGCTGAGCGAGGAGGTGAACATCCCAGTTGCCGTTGCCATAGACGGGTTTACGATGAGTCACACCGCCGAGGTTGTTGAGGTGAGGGAGGTTGAAATCCCGCCGAGAAAGCAGGCCTACAGAATACTGCCGGGTATGGATGTGGCGTTGAATGCCGTTACGTTTGGTGAGGCAAGAATGACGGCACGTTACGACCTTGCAAAGGATCTGGAGAATTCTGCGGAGCTGATAGAAAAAGAATATGGAGGTTTGGTTGAGAGATACAGGCTGGAGGATGCCGATTACGCTGTGGTTGTGACGGGTGGGTTGAGCGGTGACGTGAAGGATGCTGTTGACATGCTTAGGGAAGAGGGGGTGAAGATGGGTGTTTTGAGGCTGAAATTCATCAGACCGTTCCCCAAGAAAGCCGTTAAAAGCCTCCCATCTCAAGTTCTCGTCGTTGACAGGGCAAATACAGACCTCAGAGGAACTCTCTCGGTAGAGGTTGCTGCTTGCGGTGTTGAGAACGTAAACGTTGTTGCGGGAATCGGGGGTAGGTATCCGACAGTTGAGGAGCTTTACTCCTGCCTGAAAAGATTTGCTGATGGTAAACTCTCGGATGTGGAGTGGTTGATATGATTCTGCCGGGAAACGCAAGCTGCCAGGGATGCCCCATATCGATGGCGATGCGCTGCTTAGACGAGATAGAGAATCCAGTTCTCGTAATTCCAGCCGGCTGCTCGACGGTGATTGCCGGCCTGCATCCAAAGTCCGCTATGAAATGCCCCGTAGTGCACGTTCCCTTCGCATCCACCCACTCCGTTGCATGCGGGCTCAGCGAGGCTTACAAGAAACTCGGAGTTGGTGCTACTGTTGTTGCCTGGATGGGGGATGGTGCTGCAGACATCGGCTTTGCTGCTCTAAGCGCTTCGGCAACGCGGAAGGATGATATTCTCACTGTTGTTGTTGACAATGAGGCGTACATGAACACCGGGACTCAGTCGAGCCTCAGCACCTTCTGGAAGGCGAAAACAACAACTTCCCCTAAAGGGAAAACTGAGGACAGGAGGAACCTCGCACTGGTGATGCTGGCTCACAAGGTCGACTATGTTGCTACAGCCTCGGTCGGCTACATTCACGATTTGAGGAGGAAGTTCAGGATTGCGGGTAAAAAGGATGGTTTCAGGTTTTTGCACGTCCACGCTCCTTGCCCTCCGGGCTGGAGATTTCCCAGCGAGAAGACGGTTGAGGTTGCGAGAAAAGCCGTGATGAGTGGAGCCTGGATTCTCTGGGAGTACGACGGTAAGCTTACTCTCTCCCCACCGAGCAGGAAGTACGCAGATGGGTCGGAAAGGATACCGCTGGAGGAGTACCTCAGTCAGGGTAGGTTTCAGCATCTGAGCAGAGAGGACATAGAGGAGATAGAGAGGAGGATAGAGGAGGAGTGGAAGCTGCTCCTCAAATTTTCCTGAATCTTTTCCCGATGAAGTAGACTTCGGCGCTCCTTTTCCTTGATGCCTGAGGGCTGTGGAACTTTTTAAATCTAAAATGGGGCTTGAGCTCATTGAAAAATTTCTGAATCTCCTCACCCTGAAAAACCTTGACGACGAAATTACCTCCGGGCTTGAGAACCTCCTTTGCGATGCTGAAGCTCGCCCTTGCCAGGTCGATAGACCTCAGGTGGTCGATAGTCCACTTTCCGCTGATTTTCGGTGAGGCGTCGCTCATCACGACATCGTAGTCTGGAGAAATTTCCCTGATTTTCTCAAGAGTCTCCGGGAGAGTTATGTCCCCTCGAATGAAAGTTACGTTTTCGAGAGGTTTCATGGGGTTGATGTCAACCGCAACGACTCTCGCTCCCAAAAGAGCGGCAACCTGACTCCAGCCGCCCGGCGTAGCTCCGAGGTCAAGAACCAAATCCCCCTCCCTGATGAGCTTGAACGTCCTGTTCATCTGCAATAGCTTGTATGCTGCCCTGCTCCTGTAACCTTCCTTCTTCGCCTTCCAGTAGTAGTAATCCTGCCTGTCCTTCATAGCGCCTTCACAATCACTCTTCTCGTTCTTGGACCGTCGAATTCGAGAAATAAAATTCTCTGCCACGTTCCGAGTGCAAGCTTTCCGCTCTCCACAGGAACCACAACGGAGTTGCCGAGAAGCGTGGCTTTGAGGTGGGCATCAGCGTTGCTGTCTAACCTATCGTGCTTGTATCCCTTCCCGTAGGGCACGAGTTTCTCCATGAACTCGAGAATGTCTTCAAGAAGCCCCCTCTCCCCCTCGTTTATTACGAGGGCTGTGGTTGTGTGGGGTGTGTAGACCAAAACCAATCCGTCTCTACTTTCAACGCACCTCTCAACCTGGTCAGTTATGTCGATAATCTCAACCCTCTTAGCTGTTTTCAGAGTTAGCTCCATAACCGAGTCACGGAAGTCTCAGCATATATTCCTTCCCTTGAGCGATTCCGAACTCGCCTAAAACAATTCTGTCGAAGTCGGTGTGCCTGGTTTCAATTACGAACTCCTCTCCTCTGAACTCCCTCACGACTCCCAGTCCCAGATACTTGCTTCCTCTGTAAACCCCAACGACGAGGCCTTCAAGCTCCTCCATCGCCACAACGTAAACGTCCTCAACCTCGTACAGCATCTTGAGCGATTTAATTATGCTGCTGTCAACCTCAATTTTCTCCTCAGTTAGTATGAGCAGGAAGTCCTCACCCTTCCTTACCTCCTTAACCCTAACTTCGAGCACGTCCTCAATGAAGTCCTTGACTATGTTTTTTCCGTTGAAGAACCTTCCCGAAACCCTTGATTTGTCAACCACCACAAGCTTTGAGCCCTCAAGCTCCCTTCGGTACTTCTCCATCCTGATTTTTGCTCTCTCCTCCCTGCTTCTCTCCACAACTTCCCCGCTCTCGACTCTGAATACGTTCCAGTCCTCTAAATTTGCATCTTCAAAGGAGGCAACGATATCCGGATTGATTACCTCAAGCTTGGCGAGCTTGTAGTCCAGAGCTCTTGCCCCCCTCACCCAGCCTGTTGTGTTTACTATCTTCCTGCCCTCAAGCTTCTTCAACTCTCCCCATAGCCTTGCAACACCTCGTATGCACTTTACCTCCTTTCCCATCGGTGAAATCACTCCGACGAAGTAGCCGTTGATGTACTCCGCCTGCGAAAGGTTCACGCAGTTTCTGGCAAAGCCGTACCCCATCGCTCCGGGATGGAGAAGCTCGGACTGCCCGATGTCCAGGTCGAGGATGTAGCAACCTCCCAACTTGTTGGCCAGGTACGTTGCAAGAGTGCTCTTTCCGACATCAACTCCGCCGTAGAGGAAAAGAACCTCCCAATCCCTTTTAGCCAGCTTTTTCCATGATTCCGGTATGGTGCAGCCGTCAACTATTCTGCACTCTCCTTCAACCAAAATTTCGCAGTCGTCGAGGCAGTAAATTGGAACGAACTTTTCTGTGAAAAATTCGGAAATGGAGGCTCCGCAGACCTCCGCCTCCCCCTTTATCCTTACTCTCCCCTTCGCTATTGCGGTTTTGCCCTTTTCAACTCTCATTTTGCGTGTTGTTGAAGGATATCTGCCAGGTCAGAATGTTTGGTCTGGCATTTACAACCTTCGTGAAGTTCTTGTCCTCCATTACCGCAACGCTCAACCCGTCGCCGAAATTCTGCACCTTGTAGTACTCAAAGTTCTTCTCAGACTCGTTCATTCCTCCGAAGAAGTAGTTTCCTTCAAAGTGCATTGCCCAAACTTTCTCGTAGCTGCTGTTGTTGAAGTTGTACCTGTAACCTTCGAAGAAGAAGTCCGCCGGACTTTCGTTGCCCACTCTTATCCACTGCTTAACAACATCCCCGTACGCAAAGAAGGCGTAGGCGAAGCTCCCGTTTATGCGGGACAGGTAGCTGTAGGTCTTGTTTCCGAAGCTCGGATAGTTCCCCTCCACCGTATCGACGGCCTTCTCAACGAGTGGCTTGTAACCCACTACCAGAGGAGAAAGCTCGCTTACGAGGGCAATTCCAGGTCTTCTGACCTGTAGAGTGAAGTTTCCGTGCTTTATTTCGTCCTCCTTGGCGAAGTAGATTTTGCTCATTCCAGCATCGACAAAGTAAAGGGGCACAGTTTCTCCAAAATCGACTATCATCACCTGTGAAATCCCTCTGGTGACTTCAAGAACCTGTCTGCTGAATATGGCCGGAATCAACAGCTTTTGCAGGTCAGTGGTTACCATACTGGCAAGCGGGTCCTTGCTTCCTAGCTTGGATGTGTAGGAGAGGTTGTAGTACTGAACGTAAACAGGATCAGCCGGAGTCCAGTTTACGTACTCCCTAAAATCGTCCAGTCTGTAAACGACCTCTCTGTGCTCCGCACTCCCGCCACTTAGCATGTACGCAAACACTGATCCGATCATAATCAGAGCGAGAAGGAAGGCGAGCAGTCTTGCTGATTTTTTTTCCATCTGTTTGGCCATGCTGAAACGTTTCAGTATGGCAGATAAAACTTTCTTTCACGGCAAGCTTTTTAACTTACTCCGGAAATGGGTGTTGATGATTCTGACGAAGACTCCTGAGGAAGCAAAGGAAATGCTTGTATCCAAGGTTATTGGTGGGGAAACTTGCAGGTCGAGGTTTGGCGATTACAGACTGTCAAAGCCGACGATGGTTGTGGTTGAAGAACCAACCTCCTTCGGTTTCGAGTTCGATTACGACGTCTGCGGGGAGAAATACAGCGAAAGGTTGTCAAGGTGCGTAGAAAGTGCTGCTGAGAAGCTCAGAAAATCTCCCCACACGAGAAGAGCTTCCATACCGCTCTGGTATCCGAAAGACCATCTTTGCAGAAATCCCGCAGCTATTACTGAAATTTCGTTCATTTTTCACGAGAAGCTCCATCTTACGGCCTTCCTGAGGTCGATGGAGTGTTTGAGCTACTTTGAACACAACTTCGACTTCCTCGTTGAGGCTCTCGAAACGATATGCAGGAAAACCGGTATGGAGGAGGGGAGCATCGGGATGCTAATAGCAGTACCACACTTCTACGAGAGGGACGTTGAAAGGGCTCTATCCTATTCAGGTAAGTTGAGAGAAACCTACGGCTACCACGAGCTCGGAACGCATCTGGTGGAGGACTACATTTCCTCAGCGTGGCATTCGGCACTCGAAACAATATACACCAACGGAAAGAAAAAGAGAACCGAGTGGGGGGACATCTTCGAAGGGCAGAAGGAAAGCCTTTTCGTTCACAGGCTTTTTCTGGAAGTAGAGAAGCCAGAGGAAAACAAGCTTCACGACAAAGCACCTTTTACGGAGAAGTACGGGATTGAGTATGCACATGATTACATAATGCACGCCGCAAAGCTTGACGGTGAGGTCAGACGGAGCATTCTGAAAGAGGGTGAGGAGTACACCTACGCGGAGAGGGCGAGGTACTGCGATAGAGATGATGTTAAGGTTGACCAGCTGTACAAGGTTATTGAGAAGCTGAAAGAGGATTCGTGCAGGAGAGACTGCTACGTTGGAATTTCAAGGCCCTGGGATTTGCTGAGTGACGAACCACCTTGCCTTAGAGGCTATCAGTTTTCGAAGTACGGAGACGAATTGCTGGGAACCTTCTACATGAGGTCCAATGACGCCTACGGAGCCATGCACGCAAACATGTACGCCTTTGCCCTTCTAACCAAATACG
This sequence comes from Archaeoglobus fulgidus DSM 4304, assembly GCF_000008665.1. NCBI lineage: Archaea > Methanobacteriati > Methanobacteriota > Archaeoglobi > Archaeoglobales > Archaeoglobaceae > Archaeoglobus > Archaeoglobus fulgidus. The sequence continues at coordinate 1,846,368 of NC_000917.1, read as the reverse complement.
TTGCAGAGCTGACAGGCTTTAAATCGTACAGGTACAACCACTTCGCCCTTGATGCGCACATATACGCTGAATTCTTCGATGCGGTGAGGGAGATTCTCTACCCTGAGTCTCCAAGCTACCTGGACAAAGTTTCAGGAAAGGGTTAAAAACAATGTAAATCTTGGGAAAAGCGATGCTGGCAGAGGTAATTTCAGCAGTCTCTCTAATTCCGATGCTGGTTTACGTTAAAACACGCAGCAACTTTGCTGGCTTCCTGGGGTGGGCTCTCTTCTCCGCAGCATGCCTCATCAAGGTCCCCGATTACTTGTCGTCTGCAGATTACTACAACACCGCCGTATTCTTTTTGGCCTACGTTTTTTTCCTTTACATGGCCATAAAAATTCTTACCGCAAATTCTCAGACTTTTGTTGACGTAACGGCCTTCTCGGCTCTTGCATTCGTCGTTTACTTTCCCTTCGCCTTCACACCTCTCGGCGATGCCTTAATTGACTGCACGGCGCACCTTACAGCTTCTCTTGCGAATCTGCTTGGTTACGGCGTTGTGAAGGAAGGGGTGAATTTGTATCTCAACGGCAGGAGTGTTAGGATAATTCTCGCCTGCACAGCCATCGAGAGCATGGCCCTTTTCACAGGAGCAACACTTGGTGTGAGAGCGGAGGTTTCAAGGAAGGTCAAGGCCTTTTTAATATCTGTTCCCGTGATATATGTCCTGAACCTCTTCAGAAACGTTTTCGTGACGGTTTCCTTCGCCTACAGCTGGTTTGGTGAGAACAGCTTCTACATAGCTCACAACGTTGTTTCGAAAATAGGCTCGACGCTGGCTCTCATTTTCATCGCCTACGGTGTTTTCAAGCTCCTTCCCGAACTGGCAGATTTAATATACTCTCTCAAGGACGAACTGGTGGGTGGTGGTAGATGATAGAGCGAAGCGGCTACGGCATTATTGCAGCATCTCTGCTTTTATCGGCGGTTGCCTATTTACTGCACCCACTAATCTCTGCCCTCTTCGTGGGCTTTGCACTCTTTACAGCCTACTTTTTCAGAGACCCCGAGAGAAAAATAGGAGAGGGGGTTGTGTCGCCGGCAGATGGCAGGATAGATTACTTGGAGGGCAGGAGGCTGGAAATCTTCATGTCCCCCTTCGACTGCCACATTAACCGCGCTCCGTGGGGCGGAAAAGTTCTCTCGGTGAAGTTCATTGAGGGGAGCACACCTCCGGCTTTTATAAGAAAAAGCGGGGTCAGGACGAACGAAATACTGATTGAGACCGAACACGGTGTTTTCAGAGTTTTGCAGATGGCCGGCATCTTTGCAAGAAGAATTGTGAGCTACGTCAGTGAAGGGGATGTGGTAAAAAAAGGGCAGAAAATAGGGATGATCAGGTTCGGTTCGAGAGTTGTTCTGGAGGTGCCGGAGGGATTCAGGTTTGTCAGGGGCGTGGGCGAAAAGGTTAAAGCTGGTGAAACGGTTGCTTTAAGAGATGAGAGTTTTCAGGGAAGTTAGCCTAGCCGACTCGCTTTCAGTCCTGAACGCTCTTTTCGGTTTTACTGCCGTCGCTTACCTTCTCCTATACGGGATAAGGGTCGAGTCCTACGCTCTGTTCTACCTTTCAACCTTCTCGGATGGGCTGGACGGCTTCATCGCGAAAAAGACCGAAAAAAGTCCTTTTGGGAAGGAGCTGGACTCTCTTGCCGACTCAATCTCATTTGGCGTTTTCCCCGCATCCCTTCTTGTGAAGTACGACGCGAACCTCTTCCCATTCGCGGCCCTATTTCTCGCATTCAGCATTCTCCGCCTTGCCAGATTCAACGTGCTCAACGTCGAGGATTTTATTGGCGTCCCCACTCTGGTGAGCGCCCTTGCTGTAACCTCGCTCGTAAGGCTGGATGCTGGATACGGCTGGGCTGCGGTTGCGGCTTTTCTGCTCTCCTTTCTGATGGTATGCGACGTGAGGTATCCGAGAGTCAGAGATGCGTTTGCGCTGCTGGTTGTTGGTTTCGTTCTGATTTCAGCCATTTTCTTCGCGGAAATGTGCTACGCGATACTTCTTTTAGTTGGGGTTTACATAACGCTGCCGATAATTGGTGAGGGGGTGAGATTCTGGAGAGAAAGGAGGTTGAAGAGGCTGCTTTCGAAGCAGGAATAAAGCTTGGAGCGTTATTTCATCAATTCATTGGTGCCCCGGTCGCGGAAAGGAATGCGGAAATCCTTGAGAAGGCCATTCGGAGCTGTGTCCTTCTTCAGCCCTACGTGGTGGATGCGGAGGTCAGGATAAACAGGGATAAGCTTAAAGATGTATCGGCTTTCGGCTACACCTCCCTGATGCCGGACATGCTGTTCGCGCGGGTGAGGGTTAGGGTTGGCAAAGCTGAGGTCTCGGCTGTTCTGGAGTGGGATGAGGAGCTTGGCTATCCTCTCATGAGGCTTGAGCGCTGAGATAGGCTGTTTTAGCTCTCATAGCCATCTCAAGTTAAGCTATAACCGTCCCCACAGCTTCTCCTTTCACAGCCTTCATTATGTTTTCAGGCGTGCCAAGGATGACGTAGGTCTTAATCTTGCTTCTTTCTATTATTTTTGCAGCGAGCAAGTCGATGACGACGTTCGTTCCCGCTTTGGCGGAGCTTCTGCTCACGATCTCAACAAGCTGCTGAGGTGAGAGCCTGTCGTACTTAACTGCACTTGTGTCAGACTTTGGATCGGCAGAGTAAACGCCATCCACGTTCGTGGCGTTGATGAACACGTCAGCTTTTATAAATTCGGCGAGAAGGGCTGCTGTGGCATCGGTGGTATGGCCGGGGAAGGTTCCGCCCATCACAACAACCCTGTAAAGCTTTGACAGCTCTTCAGCCTCCATGAAATCTACCGGGACTTTTTTCGCTGCTGAAGGGATGGCTGATATAAGGAGCATGGCGTTCAGCCTTGTTGCAGCAATGCCGATGTAGTCGCAAAAGGTCTCGCTCGCTCCAAGTTCTCTTGCCCTCTTTATGTACTCTCTGGCCAGCTTGCCCCCACCAACAACGACGAATACCTGATTTTGCTGGGCAACGCTCTCTATCGTTTTTGCGAACTCTCTTATCTTTTCAGATTCATTGGAGAGGACAGAGCCGCCGAGCGACAGAACGACTTTCATCGTAGTTGGTTGAGCAGAGGGGTTTTTATAGTCTCGGTTGGAAGTTTGAGTTTAATCGGCGCAGTCTGGTAGAGCGGAAAAATAGGATTTAGGGAGTGCTGACCACCTCCGATAGTTTTCTACCTTTTATCACCAGCCAGAAAGCAAACAGAACCTCTCCAAAGAAAGTGTACATCCCTATTTCAACTGCATATCCGGAAAATCTGAGAAGGGGGTCGATTATGTATCCCGTTGATGCAATAAAAATCAGAGCGCCAAGCCACTTGGGCATATACCCTGATTTGTAAACCAGAAAACCCAACAAGAAAAGGTGGATTCCGAAAAAGATGTATCCCAAATCCAGAATGGAGTAAAATGCCGTTAAATCATGGATCTTGTACAAGGCGGTTGTAAATATAGCTGCATACACGATTCGGAACAGAGACATCAGCATCGAGATGTTTTTACTCACAGGTCTCAGCAGGAAGTATAGAGCAACCGCAACAGTGACGTCAAGAATAATTATCAAGAAAATTCCGACAATTGAGTAGATAGTTGGCTTTAGGTTAAGGAGGAAAATGATTGCCAGCACCGACATCAATATAAGTCCACTACCGGCAATCGTTGCCGCATTGGACAATGTTATCTTTTCTCCGCTTGTCAAGTTATCACCTTGAATTTTTTGATTTTAGATAATATATACTTTCTTGCTGCGAAAAGAATTAAAGACTGAAAGCAATGGGGGAGTTAAAATAATTTCCACGAAGTTCTTATGAAAACTGAATCTATAAACAAAAAACAGTGCGGCCGCCGGGATTCGAACCCGGGCAACGGGCTCGGGAGGCCCGTGTCCTGCCGCTAGACTACGACCGCTTGTACGCTTTTACTCAACTAAGCAAATAAACGTTTCGAATTGCAACCTTTGACACCACACCACAAACTTAATTTACTGGAGGTTTATTCGCTGCAATGCTCACTGACACTCTGCTCGGCACACTGCTCGGTTTCATTGCAGGACTGATTCCAGGGATTCACAGCAACACCTTCGCCTCCTTAACTCTTCTGTACTCCCCAAGCTTTCAAAATCCTTCCGCAATTATCGTTTCATCAGCCATCGCTTACACGATAGCCAACATTATCCCAACAGTGTTTCTGGGAGTTCCTGATGAAGATACAGCCATTGCGGTCCACCCCGCCAACGAGATGGTTCTCGAAGGGAGGGGGTTTGAGGCGGTTAGCATTTCTGCCATAGCTTCCTTTTTGGCGATAATTTTGAGCTTCCTTCTCTATCCTGCAATTTACCTTTTGGGTCTAAGCTATTCGGCAATCAGGCGCTTTACGCCCTTAGCCCTCCTCGCGATTTCCGCCTTCCTGATTCTCACGGAAAGGGGTGAGGAGTTCGGTGGTAGCTACTCCGCGTGGCGCAAAAGGCTCTACGCCTTTCTCGTTTTTGCCGTTTCCGGATTTATCGGCTTCGTTACCTTCCAGGTTTCGGAATACGTGTACAATCCGGCGGGCTCAATGTTCCTTCCTCTCCTTACAGGCCTCTTCGGCGTTCCAATACTTCTCCAAACGACCTCCGGCAGCGTTCCGCCCCAGGAAGTGAGGCTGAGGATGCCGGGCAGCAACGCAGTCTCAGCCGGAACAATCGCGGGCTTTTTGGTCTCCCTGTTCCCCGGAGTTAGCAGCGGTGTTGCAACGGTCCTTGCCACAGTTGGGATACGGGATAGGGAAGGCTACGTTGCTGCTGTAAGCGCCGCAAACTCCGCCAATGCCGTTCTCTGCTTTTTCATGCTGATTGCAACCTCCAAAACCAGAAGCGGTGCTGCAGATGCGCTGCTGAGTCTCGGCGTGCATCCCTCTTTCTTCGAGTTAATCTTTATGGTAACAGTTTCAGCCTCAATCGCTCTGCCTCTAACTCTCTTTGTATCGAGATTGGCCCTCTCACGCCTTACGAGGCTGAGGTTCTCAAAGCTTTCCGCGGCGGTTCTCCTCTTTCTGATAGCCTTAACTTACACCCTCACGGGATTCGTGGGACTCATGGTTCTCTTTGTGTCCTCCATAGTCGGTATGTCCGCCCCACTCCTCGGTGTGAGGAGGGCTAACTGCATGGGCTGCCTGATTATTCCGGTTTTGCTTTACTATCTCCCACCTTCCTGATTCTGGCCACAAAAAACCCTGAGCATTGATGCCTGTGGGGGTAGAACCTTCTCGCTTTGCTTACCTCATTCTTAACCCCCGGCAGAGCTAAAGCCTCATCGCCCCACTCAATCTCCTCAACAACCCCCTTTCTCCTCTCAAGCAGGAAATCCACCACAAACTCGTTTTCTTCAGGTGTGAGCGAGCAGGTGGAGTAGACCATCACTCCTCCTTCCTTAAGGCAATCGAAGGCTGCGAGGACGAGCTCTCTCTGTAAAGAGGAGCAGAAAAGGATGTCCTCCTTTCCACGGTCCGTCTTTCTTGATGGGTCCTTGTGGATTATCCCCTCCCCGGTGCACGGAGCGTCGAGCAGAACCCTGTCGGCCTTTATTCCCATAGCAGGAACTCTTCTACCATCAACGTTAATCACTGCCACATTCATCGCCCCCATTCTGTTTATGTTGTCTATGAGGGGCTGCAGTCTTTCCTTCTGCGGCTCCACGGCAATGACAGCGCCCTTATTTTCCATCAGCATTGATAAAAAGGTAGTTTTCCCGCCGGGAGAGGCTGCGAGGTCAACAACAACCTCTCCCGGTTTTGGTTCAAGGGCGAGGGGAGGAATGCAGGAGCTCTTGTCCATAACGTAGTAGTAGCCCATCAGGTACTCAGGTGTTGCTCCGATGGAGTAGGGCTCCTCAACAACCTCAAAGCAGTAGGGGACCTCCGTTTTCTTCAGCTTGAATCCTCTGCTCTCCAATCTCTCCAGCAGGCCTTTTTCGTCAATCTTCAGAGTGTTGATTCGGATGTACTTCGGAATTCCCTCCTCAAAAGCCCTGATAATGTCTTCAGTTTCATCGCCAAAAAAGTGAAGCCACCTCCTAACGATGAACTCGTCGTAGCCGTACTTTACCGCCAGCTCCTTGGCCTTTTTCGAGGAGGGAAAGTCAAGAACCTTCATCCTTTATCCTCGCCTTTCCGGGAGGTAGGAACTTCATAATCTCATCTGGCGTTGCCACGGCCCTGACTATGTGCCTCTCCTCTCCAGCCATTTCCACGAGCTTCTTTGCAATCTCCACTCCAAGCTCATTGTGCTCCTTATCACCAATCTCAAGCTCCACGTAGTAGCTCGCCTGCTTTTTTACTGCCGACACCGGCCCCCCAATCACCCTCAGGTTCTCAACATCAACGCCCACGGCGCAGTTCAGCTCAACAGTGAGGTAGTTCCTCTTTCCCGTGATGTAGAAGCTTCCCTTCGGCAGGTACTCTCCGGCCTTGGCAGACTTCGAAACCTGCTCTGGCAGGACGTAGTAAACCTCTCCCGCATGCTTTCCTTCCTTCCATAAAGCTGAATAGGTTGCGGCAAACTCGGCAGCCTCCCTTATGCTCTCCTCCCCCGCCTCCTGCCCCCTTTTCAGGATTACGGCTGGAGCACCGGGAGTTTGAGTGTGGAAGAAGAGGTCGAGGCTTTCGAGGTGCTTTGCTACAATCTCCTCATTCATCTCCGCAGTTCTGCCCCCAATAACGAGAAAGCCCTCGCTGGTGAAGAACCATCTGTAGTTCTCGTACCACTCCTTCTTCCTTCTCACTTTGATGCTCGTGACGAGCTTCTTCTCCAGCTTCTCCTCAACCCTCTCCATCTCCCTCAGAGTTGCTTCAATGGCTCTCTTCACTCCCTCAGCCTTCTCCCTCGCCTTCTTGGCCTTCTCGTAGTAAAGGTCTGCATTCTCGTGAATGCTCTTTTTTATCTCAAGCTCAACGTCAAAATCGCCTACTTTAACCACAATGGCGTTCTTCTCGGGCTTAATGGCCTTTACCAGCTTTTTAAGCTTCTCATCCCTCGCAACGATCTCCTTAATCTCATCCCAGCTCTTTCTCTCCCTCGCAGCTCTGAAGGCCTCGATTATTTTCTCCACCATCTGGTAGTTCTCGTAAATGGCATCCCCTATCTTCCTGAAGCTCTCCGCTTCATCCTCAAATTTCCTAAGGCTCTCCTTCTGAATTTCAAGCCTCTTCTTTAGCTTCTCTAGCTCTTCGCTCTTCATCGACTCAAGCTCGTCCATTTCGGCGAGTTTCTTGGAGAAGTAGTCGTCGAGGGCGTCGTTAAAGGACTCGAAGTACTTCTTCTCGTAGTTTGAGTAGTAAAGCAGGTCCATCGGCACCACGTCGAGGTAATCTCCATCCTTCAGGATAATCTGGGGCTTTGGAGTAAAGTTCATCAGCCTCTCAATCTCCTCGTCAATCTTTTTCCTCTCATCCTCGCTCAGCTCTGCATACTTTTTCTTCTTGTCGATTCCGGCTCTCAGGCAAACCTCTTCAGCATAAAGCCCGCCCAAGCCGGACATTGCAAGGACTCTCACCACCTCTCTGTCCTCGTCTTTCCTTTCCCTCTGCTCCGGGAATCTGTAAAGCTCCCCAACCTTGATGGTGTGTTTGAGGGGCATGATAACTCGGTTTTCCTCATTCAGCAGCACGACGTTTCCTTTCGAGAAGAGCTCTGCTACAATCCTTCTTATTTCACCAAACCGCTCGAACTCGATTACAACAACTCTGTCAAAGTCGTACTGCTCTATTTTCTTGATTCTCGCCCCCTCAAGGTGCTTCCTCAAAAGCATCGCGAAGGCCGATGGAAATCGAGGGGCTTGCTTCGGAAACTTGGTGAGGTGAATTCTCCTTCCCGCTTCAATTACTAGGTCAACTTTCCTGCCAGCGTAGATTCTTATTCTTATTTCATCCGGCGGATGGTGATAGACCTTCTCCACCTTCCCTCCCTCAAGCTCCTTGAGCTCCCTCACGCAGGCCTTGATGTCGAACGAACTCAGCTGTTTCACGTTCCCACCTCTGCTTCAGGTTAAAATTCTTTAACCTTTGAAAAAATTGAACACATGGAAGAAGTTCTCGAAGCTGCGGAAAAAATCAGGAGCATGGAGGTGAGAGGTGCTGCAAGAATTGCGAGGTTCGCTGCGGAAACTCTGATGAAATTCGCCGAAAAAGCCTCTGACGAGAAGTTTGACGAGGAGATGAGGTTCGCTGCGGAAACTCTCCTCAACACTCGCCCAACTGCCGTGAGCCTCTACAACGCCATAAACTACGTCATGCGTTACAGCGGGGAGAGCGTTGAGGAGAAGAGGCAGAGTGTGATAAGGAGAGCAAGGGAGTTCATAAACTGGGTTGAGACTGCCCAGAGAAAGATTGGGGAGATTGGGGAGAAGAGGATAAAGGACGGCTACACCGTTATGACGCACTGCAACTCCTCAGCAGCCCTTTCTGTTATCAAGAAGGCCCACGAAAACGGCAAGAGGGTGGAGGTAATAGCAACAGAATCAAGGCCGAGGTGGCAGGGGCATCTGACGGTAAAGCAGCTGAGGGAGGCGGGGATTGAGGTTACTCTCATCGTTGACTCAGCTGTCAGGTATTTCATCAACGAGGTGGACTGCGTTGTGGTTGGGGCTGACACCATAACTGCCAATGGAGCCCTGATTAACAAAATCGGCACATCTCAGATAGCCTTAGCGGCAAAGGAGGCGAGGGTACCTTTCATGGTCGCTGCAGAGACCTACAAGTTCAGCCCGAAAACGCTCTTCGGTGAGCTCGTCGTTATCGAGGAGAGGGATGCAAGAGAGGTTGCTCCTGAGGAGATTCTGAAGCTGGGGGTGAAGGTGAGAAATCCTGCCTTCGACGTGACGCCGCGGGACTACATTGATGTTATCATAACCGAAATCGGTGCGATACCGCCTGAGATGGCCTATATTGTGATAACCGAGAGGCTGGGATATGCAGGCATTGAAGAGGAGGAGATAACGCTGAATTCGAGGCACTTTGATTAGCGATGGTTGCTGTTAATCGATAAATTCCGAAAACTTTTTTGCCCTCAAACTAAATTTTCTATGTGGAAAAGCTAAAGGCCCTCATTGAGGTAACGAAGCCGAAACAAACATTCCTGTTAATGATTACCTTCTTAGTCTCCTATATCGTAGCCCGTGGAGGGGCAGACTTCAACTTCGTCATCGCTGCAATCTCAATGTTCTTGGCCATTTCAGGAACCACCGCCATCAACATGTGGCTTGACAGGGATATAGATGCAATAATGCCTCGAACGAGAAAAAGGCCGGTTCCAGCGGGAATTTTAAAGCCCTCCGAATGTGCAGCTTTTGGCGCTGCAATCTTTGCCATCGGGCAGGTGCTTGCATTCCTTGTAAGCCTTGAGTTCGGTTTAGTTGTGTTTTTCGGGCTCTTCTTCGACATCGTTGTCTATACAATCCTCCTGAAGAGGAAGAGTCCCTACTCCATCGTTCTGGGAGGTTTTGCGGGGGCTATGCCTGCCCTTGGTGGTTGGGTAGCTGTGCAGGGCTTCACGCTGCCGGGGTTCATAATAGCTGCCATCGTTCTCCTCTGGATTCCCTCTCACATCTGGTACATATCCATGCACTACGAGGAGGACTACAGGATGGCCAATATCCCAATGTATCCCCTCGTTGTCGGCATGGAGAGGGCTTCGTGGGCAATCGTTTTTGCCACCGCAGCAATGCTCGTGCTGGCTGCGAGCCTTTACGTTCTGCTTCCCTTGGGAATCTTCTACCTCGTTATCTCAACCTCTGCAGTAGCTTTCTTCCTCTACAAGGCGGTGAAGTTCGCCCTCTCTCCCGACAGGGTGAAGGCGAGGAAGATGTACAAGCTGGCGAGCATGACCCTTGGACTCGTTTACTTTTCTTTGCTTTTAGGCGTATTTTTATAAACAAGCCACCCTAACTTATCCTGATGTGGAGCATTCTTAAAGCTGTTCGCGAAAACCCGGAAATTCTTTACGAGTCTCAGAGAAGAAGGGGTTTGAGCGTTGATATTGTTGATAGAGCTATTGAGCTGGACAGAAAGTGGAGAGAAGAGCTTAAGAGGGTAAACCAGCTGAGAAAGCGGAGAAACGAGCTGGCGAGGGCTGTGAAGGAGGCAAAGGGGGAAGAGAGGGCAAAGGTCATCGAGGAAGCAAAGGCTGTATCTGAAGAGGTTAAAAGGGCTGAGGAGGAGCTGAAGAGGCTTGAGGCGGAGCTTGAGGAAGTTCTGCTTTCAATTCCAAACATCATCCACGAGTCCGTGCCAGTTGGAAAGGACGACAGTGAAAACGTTCCGATAAAGTACTGGGGGAAGGCGAAGGTCTACTTCGAGGATGTTGATGCCTTTGTTGAGATGACGCAGGGAATGGCGGAGTATGAAGTTACGGACGTCAAACCTATCGGTCATGCTGATGCCGTTGAGATTTTCGGCTGGGCTGATCTGGAGAGGGCGGCAAAGGTTGCGGGGGCGAGGTTCTACTACCTGCTGAACGACCTCGTCTGGCTGGACTTCGCTTTAACAATGTACGCCCTTGACTTTCTGAGAAAGGAGGACTTCACAATAGTCTCTCCTCCCTACATGATGCGCAGAGAGGCTTACAGCGGAGTCACGGCCTTCAGCGACTTTGAGGAGGTCATATACAAGGTTGAAGATGAAGACCTCTATCTTATAGCCACAAGCGAGCATCCAATAGCTGCGATGCACATGAGGGAGGTTCTGGAGGAGAGAGAGCTTCCATTGCTCTATGCAGGAGTCTCGCCCTGCTTCAGAAAGGAGGCCGGGGCGCATGGCAAGGACACGAAGGGGATTTTCAGAGTTCATCAGTTCAACAAGGTGGAGCAGTTCGTTTTCTGCCTTCCTGAGCAGAGCTGGGAGTGGCATGAGAAGCTGATAGAGAATGTGGAGAAGCTGTGGCAGGGCTTGGGCATCCCCTACAGAATCGTTAACATCTGCACAGGCGATTTAGGCATTGTAGCGGCAAAGAAGTACGACCTCGAAGCGTGGATGCCCGCTCAGGCAAAATACAGGGAAATGGTTTCCTGCAGCAACTGCACGGACTGGCAGAGCTACAGGCTGGACATAAGGTTTGCGGAGGAGAGGGGGAAGCCGAGCAAGGGATTCGTACACACTCTCAACTCCACCGCAATCGCCACTACAAGAGCCATCACAGCCATAATCGAGAACTTCCAGCTTGAGGATGGGAGGGTGGAGATTCCCAGAGTGCTGAGGAAGTACCTTGAGCCCATCGAATCAGCACCAAAGGATTTCATTATGCCGGCAAAGAGTCAGTAGAGCTTTATGAACTTCTCGAAGGGAGTGAGAACCTCACATCCATTTTTCCTCACAACAACCGTATCCTCCACCCTCACCCCTCCAACTTTCGAGTAGTAGAGGCCCGGCTCAACGGTAACAACCATCCCCTTCTTCAGCTCAACGCTCAGCTCGCTTATTCTCGGCTCCTCGTGAACTTCAAGGCCTACTCCGTGTCCCGTAGAGTGTATAAATCCCTCTCCCTTTTCCGTCTTAAAGCCGTGGCTGTTCAGCGTGTCCTTTACCGCCTGATGCACATCCTTTGCGTCAACACCATCTCTTATCATTGAAAGGGCTTTTTCCTGTGCATCCACCACCGCTTTATACATCTCCTCAAGCTCTGCGTTTTCTCTCACAAAGAGGGTCCTCGTGAAGTCGGAATAATAGAGGTGGTCAAGGCTCTTGGGGAAGACGTCAAGAACGACGTGCTCCTCTATCTCCCCCTTCCCAATTTCGTGGGGGTCGGCTGAGCTTTTTCCGGTGGAGCATATCGTGTTCTCTGCCAGATAGCCTTCAGAAAAAAGCTTCAGCTCAATTGCCCTCCTCATCCCCTCGCAGGTTCTGAAGCTGAAGTTCTCAACTGCCCACTTGACGCATCTGAGTATTGCGTTGCTCGTGTCCCTTATTTTTTCAACCTCCGAGGAGCTTTTGATTATCCTCAGCGTTGAAAAGGGATTTTTCACCACCTCAACCTCGAAGTGCTTCATCAGCTCGAAGGAGATGTAAGTTGGCATCTCCTCTGGGATTAGGAGCTTTCTGCATCTTCCCTCCTTCAAAATCGCCACAAGGATTTCGAGGTAAGCTTTTTTCGCATCTCCAAGCTCTTTCAGCTTTTCCATGTAGCCCAAATCGTTGAGCGAGACAATCTCCTTGACCCTGCTTTCCCTCTCGGCCCTTTTCTTCTCCATTTCAGGAACAATTAGAATGTCGGAGCCGTCAATGCCGGCAATGTAGGTGAGGGGGTCGTAGGTTTTGAACTTGGTTGCGTAGTAGAAGTTGGCGTTGCTGCTTGAGCCGTGGAGGATTATGAAGTCTGCGCTGTGCTTCCTGAGAAACTCGGCAATCATAGTACAAGTTCGCTCCTCTGGTTAAAAGTTTTGGTTGCCAAAAATTGTAATGGAAATTGCAGAAATTACCAAAATTTTCTTATACTCATAATTAGGTTGAGTATCAATGATAGTAAAGAGGTGGTTTGATGAGTGAGGCATATAACTACCAGCTTTTGTTGAAGCACATTCTCGAGAGCGGTGTGACGTACGCTCCAAAGCAGGAAATCGTCTACAGAGATTTGAAGAGGTTCACCTACAGAGACATCTACGAGAGAGTTCACAGGCTGGCAAGCGCTCTTGAGGAGCTTGGCGTAAAGAAGGGAACGAAGGTGGCGGTTCTGGACTGGGACACGAACCGCTATCTGGAATGCTTCTTCGCTATCCCCATGATGGGGGCGGTTTTGCATACGGTCAACGTCAGGTTAAGCCCCGAGGACATACTTTACACGATGCAGCATGCCGAGGATGAGGTGGTTCTGGTTTACAAGGACTTCGTACCGCTTATAGAATCAATTGCGGACAAGCTCGACACCGTGAAGAAATATGTTGTTATGACAGACGACACAATGCCCGAAACGAAGCTTACTGACGTAGAGTATGAGGAGATGCTGAAGAAGGCCAGCCCCAACTACGACTTCCCGGACTTTGATGAGAACACGATGGCAACGCTGAGCTACACCACCGGCACTACGGGAAGGCCGAAGGGGGTCTGGTTCACGCACAGAAAGCTTTTTCTCCACACTCTCGCAGGTTGTATAGCAATGACCGGCTACAGGTCGGTTTTGAGGCTGAAGGAAGATGAGGTCGTTTACATGCCCCTCACGCCGATGTTCCACGTCCACGCGTGGGGAGTGCCCTACATGATGTGGCTGCTCGGCCACAAGCACGTCTATCCGGGCAGGTACGAGCCTCAGATGATTGTCAAGCTGGTCATGACTGAAGGGGTAACTTACTCCCACTGCGTGCCGACAATTCTACAGATGATTGTTGACAATCTGCCAGAGGGCTTCAAGTTCCCCGGCTGGAAGATGATTATTGGAGGAGCTAAGCTGCCGAAAGGACTTGCTCTGAGGGCGAGGGAGAAGGGCATAATAACCATGGCGGGCTACGGAATGTCCGAGACCTGCCCAATATTGACTGGAGGGTTCCTCAAGCCTCACTTGCTCAACGTCGATGAGGAAACCAAGGTTGAGCTGTCAATCAAGACCGGCATACCATTCCCGCTGGTTTATGTCAGGGTGGTGCATGACGATTTCACTGACGTGAAGCCGGACGAGCAGGACATGGGAGAGGTTGTGGTCAGAGCACCGTGGCTGACTGACAGCTATCTCAAAGATCCGGAGAAGACAAAGGAGCTCTGGGAGGGAGGATGGTTGCACACTGGAGATATAGCGGTCATGGATGAGGAGGGTTATATCACCATTGTCGACAGGCTCAAGGATGTTGTGAAGAGCGGAGGAGAGTGGATTTCCACGCTGACACTCGAAAACCTGCTGAGCCTGCATCCCAAAGTGAGGGAGGTTGCAGTTATCGGCATCCCGGATGAGAAGTGGGGTGAGAGACCGCTCGCCATCATCGTCCCAATGCCCGGAGAGAAGCCGACTCCTGAAGAGCTGAGAGCTCACCTCATGAAGTTTGTCGAAGAGGGCAAGATTACCAAGTGGGCTGTGCCTGACAGATTCGAAATAGTCGATGAGATACCGAAGACGAGCGTCGGCAAGATAGACAAGAAGGTCCTGAAGCAGATGTACTCCCGCTAATCTTTTTTGAACTTCTTTTCTATTTTTGAGAGGTCGTAAATTTCCTTCTCCATTCTGGCAATTTTTTCTGAATTTGCCCAGGAAACGTCGAGTTTCTCGACGATGTCCACAATTCTTTCTATCTGCTGGATAATCTTCTTACTGACCTCTTCATCATCAACAAAAAGCTCGGTAAAAGCTCTGATAGCAGCAAGCGGATTCCTAATCCTGTCAACAAGGTATGCTATCGTTCTGATATTCTCAACAAGCTGTTTGAGCAGCTCTTCCCTTCTCTCCTCATCCTCCATTGATTTGAAGGCAAATGCGAGGTCATCTGTGAGGGCTTTCAACAGGGGTTTCATCTCCTCGTCAACGTTCTCAACACATAGATAACCGTAGGTTTTATCACCGTACCTGATTTCCAGGCACTCTCCCTGCCCGCTATCTCTAATCTTCGCCGAGTAGTCTGAAAGAATCTCTTCTATCTTCTTCACCAGTTCCTCACGTTCGCCAATTCGGACTATGGCTTCATTTACTTCGACCATTTCTCTGAGCAGCTTGTTCAGTTTCCTGAGTTCGGTGATATCCTGGGCTATTACCAGACAGTGCTTCTCCCCTTCAAGCTCGAGGGGTAGGTAGAAGTTTATGAAGTACTTTCCGCCCCTCTCGTCTTCGAACTCAACCAGCTCCCCCTCTTCGAGTGCTTTCTTCAAATGATTAAGCCTCCTTTCCGCGACGTCCTTTGGGAAAATTTCGGAGAGCTCTTTTCCAACCGGATTTTCTCCGATGCTTTTCACCATTGCGGGATTCGCCTCAACGAACCGCCCATCTTTGTCCAAAATTGCAATAAGAACTGGAGCATGCGTAAAAACGCTTCTATACCTTTCTTCACTCTCTTTCAACTTTCTCTCCATCTTTATCTTATCAGTAATGTCCTGGACAATGGAGAGGCCGTAAATCCTCCCTTTTGCGTCCCTGTAAATCGTGTTGTGCCACTCACACGTTATGACCCTACCGTCTTTCGTTAAATTCTCGTTTATCGAGTGCGTGTAAACCTCTCCCTCCAGGATTCTTTCCGCGATTAGCTGAATTTCTCCCCTCAAATGCTCCGGAACGAGCAGCTCGATGATATTTTTTCCAAGAGCCTCCTCCTTTTTCCAGCCGAAAATATCCTCAGCCTTCTTGTTCCAATCTACTATTTCAGCCCTGTCGTTGAACACGATGATGGCGAGGGGTGAGTAGTTGAAAATAGATCTGTACCTTTCCTGGCTCTCCCTCAGCCTCTCTTCCAGCCTGACCCTGTCGGTCACGTCCCTGAAGTTCCCCACGAACCCTTTGACTTTGCTTCCTTCCCACAAAAGCCTTACGTTGCCTTCAACGATTATCTCTTTCCCATCCTTTCGCCTGACCTTGAACAAAAGCCCGTAAACATTTTTTCTCTCTCTGAAAGCTTTGTTGTAGCTCCTGAAAATCTCCTCTGCCACATCCTTGCTGAGTTTCAGGACTTCCGCAAAGTTTCTTCCCCTCACCTCATCCCTGGAGTAGCCGAAGACCTCCTCAAAGGCTCTGTTAACCTCCACGAAGTTTCCCTTGAGATCAGTCACCGCTATTATGTCCAACGAGTTCTCGAAGAAATCCCTGTACCTCTCCTCAGTTCTTCTTCTCGCAGTAACATCTCGGAGAATGAGCAAAACAGCCCTTTTGCCTCTGAAGGTTATGGGAGTAGGGTTCGTTTCGAGCCACACCTCTCTACCGTCTGGAAGGACAAAAAGCTCTTCGTAGGGCTCCACACTCTCGCCCTTCATGACCTTGGTCATCCTCTCGACAGCAATCGCCCTGTAGTCGGGGTGAATGAACTCGACCAGCTTTCTTTTCATCAGCTCTTCGGCGGATACGTACTCTAACGCTTTGGGGTTGGCGTAAAGAACTCTCTCACCATCGTGAATCAGGACTGGGTCTGGGCTGCGCTCCGCTATTATCTTAAGAGTCTCGTCATCGGCTTCGGTTATGCTTTTCCTGCTCACCTCATTCTTCACTATTTTCTACTTTGATGCGTCAGGTAAAAAGTTTTCCCATCATAACAATTAAAGTGATGAGAGTTATCATTCGTTTTAGCGGGCAGCACCAGCACGGAAGCAAACAAGAGAAAAGTTTAAATCCAGCTTTTGAAATGGCTGTTAAGTGACTTCAGAGTTCTTCAAAAAAACGCTGTTGTGAGAGCATGATGCTGGAGAAGTTGGAGGAAAGGAAAGAGCAACTTGAGAAGGAGCTTCAGGATTTCATAAAGAAGAGGGATGAGCTAAACGCCGCCGCGAGGGAGTACGCAAATAGAAGAGACGAGCTCAACAAGAAAGTCAGGGAGATGCTCGCTGCCACAAAAGAGGTAAAGGCAAAGAGGGACGAGCTGAACGCAAAGGTAAAGGAGATTAGGGCGAAGAGGAATGAAATCTTCAAGGAAGTCGATGCGCTTTACAAGGAAGTGGACAAGCTCAGAAGGAGCATCGATAAGGGAGGCAGGCCGCTGGGAGAGATTGAAAAGGAAATCAGGCGCCTGGAGTTCAAGCAGCAGACAGCCGTGCTTACAATAGAGAAGGAGAGGGCTCTGGTCGAGAGGATTGCGAAGCTCAGAAAGGAGCTGGAGGAGAGGAAGGCTCAGCTTGAGAGGCATGAGGAGTTCAAGAGACTGATTTCAAGAATAAGGGAGCTGAAGGATCAGGCAAGGGAGCTGCTGAACGAGCTGAAAGCCTATGCTGAAGAGGCTGACAAGTACCATGAGCAGCTGACTCAGATGTTCAGCGAGATTGACGAGATGAGGAAGCTTGCGGATGAAATGCATGAGAAATTCATCGAAAGCAAGAAGGAGGCGGACAGGTGCCACAACGAGGCAATAAAGAGGAGAAAGGACATCAAGGACCTTGAGAAGGTCATAAAGGCCCTGAAGTCGAAGCAGGTCAAGACCAAGGAGCAGAGGGAGAAGGAAGAGCTGATAAGAAGGGCGAAGGAAATCTACGAGATGTTCAAGAGAGGGGAGAAAATAGAAACTGAGGACTTGCTCATACTGCAGAGGGCCGGCCTGATATAGCCTGATTATACCCCATTTTTAATGCTTTCAGGTTAAGGTCAACGATTTTGCTCTTCATCGTCTCTCTTATTGCCTCCTCGACGTGCTCGATACCGAAGGGCATGCTGTAATAGCCGAAAAGCATCCCCACAACGACGACATTTGTTGCCAGCACACTTCCAGCCTTTTCCGCAATTTCTGAAGCGTTTACGGGTATAACTCTCGGAGTAACTTTTCTCAGCTCGCCGATAATCTCATCCAGCTCGGGATATTTTGCCGTCCCTGCGGTAACGGAAGGGGGGATGATCTTTCTCGTGTTGAGTATAACGAGAGTGTTTTTGTTAAGAAACTTCGCGTAGCGTAGAGCCTCAGCAGGCTCAAGAGCGATCATCACATCCGCCCCGCCTTCCGGGATTAGTGGGGCCCTGACGTCTCCGATTCTCACGTGAACCTCAACACTTCCCCCCCTTTGGGCCATCCCGTGGGTTTCAGCGGTGACCACATTCAATCCGGCCCTCATCGCTGCCCTTGCTATTATCCCCGAAGTTGTGAGAGCTCCCTGCCCGCCAACACCAACGACGACTATGTTCAGCCTCATCCAGCCTCAGTTTTGAACTGGGCATTTAAATTTAGCTCTGCTCCATTCCCACTGCCGAAAGCAGCCTCTTTGTAATTGCCTCCGTTATCAGCTTGGCGAGCAAGTCCTTTTCGTTCGTCTCTCCGAAGATTCCGAGCGGAATTTGCGCTCCCGCAGCATGTGCGTGTCCACCGGCACTTCCGACGTCCCCAAAAGCCCTCCTGAGCACCTCTCCCATGTGGATTCTAACGTCCTTGTTTCTGGCGGAGACGTAAACCGTGTCCTTTATCACGCCGAAAACGACTACGGTGGAAATGCCTTCAAGCTTCAGCAGAAAATCTGCTGCTTGGGGGAGGGCATCCCTGTCGTTGATGAACCCCGCAAAGCTGATGAGAAAGCTGGAGTAAACCTGCCGGTTTTTGATTGCGGTGCCCAGAATGTCGAGCGTCTCCGTTGAGATTGAAGGGCTCTCTATTTTCTCTATCAAATCCTGATCAACGAAGGGGTAAAGGAAGGCGCAGGCCAAGAAGTCTGCGGTTCTGGTGTTCCTCTTGAACTCGTCCGTTTCGCTTTTTATTCCGAAGAAGAGCGCGGTTGCGAGAATCTTGCTAGGAGTTATCTTCAGCTCCTTTATGTACTCTGTAAGGATTGTAGCTGTTGCACCCACGTCCTCTCTGAGGTCAACGAACTCCGCCACGACCTTCTCGGCAGGATGGTGGTCGATTACGATGGAGATGTCTATGTCTGGGGGAATAGAGTTGTTGACGCCCGGCCCGGAAGAATCGACGATTGCAAACGCATCATAGTGGCTTAAGTCAACTTCCGGAGCCCGGATCATAGGTATTTCAAGAAGATTGACCATCGCCCTGTTTTTCTGATGAAGAATCTCTCCGTAGTAAAGGATGTCCGCAATCACGTCGAACTGCTTGGCTATTTCCCTCAGGGCGTAGGCCGACGACATCGAATCCGGATCGGGATTGTCGTGGGTGAAGATGCCGAGCCTCTTGCCTCTCAGCGACTCCATTATTCTCTTGAGCTTTTCTATCTTCTTCAGAGTCTCCATCTTCTTTATTTTGTCCATGAACGCCTGCTTTACGGCATCGGCCACAAGCACCACGAGGTTTGCCCCAGCCTCCTCGAACTCCTCCTTCTTTTTGGGAGAAGAAACTCTTACGATGGCGTACACATCGGAAACGCTGCGCAGCGCTTTTAGGATTTTAAGGTTGAACTCATCATCCGAGCCTGTGATGAGCACGGCAGAAACTCCCTCCAGGTCGAGGCTTCTGTAAAAGCTCTCATCGGTCGGATCAGCAATTACAGCGTCGAACCCCTCGTCTTCGAGCAGCTCGATTTTTTCCTTGGACTTATCAACGGCAAGAACTTTTTTGCCCGCAGCAGTCAGCTCTCTAACAAGACCTACACCGGCAGCTTCGCTGCCAATGACTATGTACTCGTACCTGCCGTTTTCGGTCATTTCAGAATCAAAAAATCGAGGAAGTATTAAACGTTTCCGGTGGGGTTTATATTCTTCATTTGCGATGTATTCAAAAACTCGAAAATTTTTTATATATGCTTATCACCATTACGAGCATGTCAGCTGGGAGATTGGGAAAAATAGGGCTCGTAGCGATGATTATTGTACTCACAATTATTACCATTAACACTTCAGCGGCGCCATTAGAGGTGAGCATCGAGGAGAGGGTGAATAGTACGATAAACATGACTGACGCGGCGAACGGAGTGGGGACTTTTGAATATCAAACGGATGTTAAAGGGATTATCAATGTGACAAACAATGCTAATGAGGATATAATGGACATCTGGGTGGCGGTTGATATTGGGTTGAATGATGGATCGTGTAGTGCAATATCAACGGGCGTTCAGATACTAGATTCAGGCGATGTGCCAAGTAAACTCACAAACGAGGGAGGATTTGATACATCAGGTGCAGATTGTATTATCCACATACCGAGGCTGGGACCGGGAGAGTCAAAATACGTTGCCTATGATGTTACCGAGACACCAGAAATACAAAATGGTGCACCTTTCATCGTAGAGGAGAAATACGACCCCGCAAAGATTCCTAAGGGTGGAGACTACACTTGGACGGTTTACTTCAACGTTTCGCTGAATGATACGTGGTGGAGTAGCACGGGGTTGGGAGGCAAACCATCTTCAGTAACCCTGACTGTGAACAAGAACTTGAATACGAGTTATGACACTAACTGGAAGACTTTAGAATTTGCGGATGGTAGTTCTAATCCTAAACAAATAATAAGTGGAACTCTTGACAACAATAAATGGTTAACCACGACCTTCAAAGTTAAAGGCAATTACTCCACAGACGAAGCGTTCGTATCAAGACTGGTCGGATTCGGTGAAGCTTATTTCCAGTTTGGACCCATAAACGGAAACATCAGCGGTACAAAGATAATTGACGTCTTTGCAATCGGCAATGCGAGCATTGGTGTTAACAAGAGCGGGCCTGATAACAGCAACCAGTGGACAGGGAATGTTACGATAAAGAACACTGCAACAGGACTTACTTATATCGTGAAGAGCGTGAAGGTGTGGGCGACTGATCGGAATTACAATGAAATTAATGGCGCAAGATACGAGAATACAACTGTAAATGTACAAATTGGAAGGGATGAGAGCTTCACTTCAAAAGACCTTAGCTTCCAATATGACAAAGTCCCAATCATCTGGGGCAACGTGACCTTCAGGCTGGTTGAAGATGCCAACTACGGATGGGGAGTTGGGCAGGATAAAATCACAGACGGTGGCAACACCTACATCATCGAAAGAATCTACGTCATCGGCAGCTACCTTGTGAAGGTTACAAAGCACGTGGAGTCAGCGGGCAATGACATTTACAACATAACCCTTGTCGTGGAGAACCTTGGAGGGCAGGAATCACCATACGTCTATGTTTACGACCTGATTCCGAAGAATTTCTCACTGACCAATGGAGATAATGACTGGAAAGACCCGCAGGATAGGGATGGAGACTGGGTCAACAAATCTTCTATGCTTGCTGGAGGTCCTGAAACTATAACTAACATTCAATTGTCAGGATACGACACCGGTTACTGGTGGAGAATACGCCCCATTAACGCCAGCGCAGATGGGGATGGCGCTTACGACGACTACACCGAAATCGAAAACAACCAGACAGTCGTAATCTTCTACCAGATTCAGGGTAGCGAAGACTACAAGCTCCTCGACGCATTCATTGTGGGTATTGACCCCATCCTCTCAATGAACGAGCAGACATCGCCAAAAATCACCCTCGTCAGCGGTGCCAAGGCGACGAGCTACGAGTCCGTCATGGCTCTCGCAACAGCCCTTGTTGGGTTGACGGCAGTTGTGGGTTACAGAAGGAGAAGTTAATTTTTTAAATTTTCTCCCCTTTTTTTAGCATGATGGCAAGGGTTTGGGTGGTAATAGCGCTTCTGCTGATTTTGCCTACCGTTCAGGCTCAGAAGGTTGAGGAAATTTCCAATTTCAAGATTACTGTTGATGTTGATACCCTCGCCCATGTTCGCTACGACGTCACCCTTAAAAATCTGATTGACAAGCCCGTTGTTCCGGGTATTGGGGAGATAAGGCTCCAGAAAGCTGAGCCTGTTAAGGTTGGCTTTCTCTCCATCCCCTTTACCGATGAGAGGAAGCCGGTGAAGGTTTATAATGTCAAAGCTTACTCCGAGAACAGAAACTTCAAGGTGACTGTTGAGGAGAAGGAGGACTACACGCTGATTGTTTACGAGATATGGTATCCCATAGAGCCGAAAGGGGAGTTGAACTTCACCGTGGAGTATGATGCTGACATCGTTGACAGTGGCTTGCTCTTCAAGTCCGTAACAATACCCCTTGGCACCGACACGGACATCAAAAATCTCGAAATCAATGTCAACTCAGACTGGAAGCTCACCTACGCAGAACCGCCGGCAGAGAACACTCCCATGTGGAAGGGAAGTCTTCCAGCGGGAAGCATAGCCTTCTTTACCGCAGAGTTCTCGCTTCTGCCCTTACCAGCGATGCCGGTGAGGGGTTACGTGGTCTTCTGGGGAGCGCTGCTCGCATTGGCTGTGATTCTGCTTGTCTTAGGGTTGAGGAAATGAGACTCTTGGCTTTTCTCTCCCTGCTCCTCCTGATTTATCCCTCAATGGCATGCATTTACGAGATAAGGGAGGTGGTTTTTTACCCCAATGCCACTCAGGAGGTCGGAAGGGACTGGATGGTTGTCAACTTCACCAACCCCTACCCCTTCAACCTCTACGACGTTAACCTCTCCTACAGAAACGACTTCGTTTACATCCCTCTCATCCCAGCCAATTCCAACCTCAAAATAGACCCCTACAAAACGCTAAGCCCCCAAAATTTCCCCCTCTCAATCACACACACTGCAAATCTTCAGGGAGGGGCTGTTAACATCATCTACACCATCAAAAACAGCTACAGTAGAGATGTTGATGTCAGCATTGAAATTCCAAAGCCTGCCAATTTTCTAAGCTGCATTGGCTGTCAGGCTGGAGATACGCTGACCTTCCACTCAACCATCCCTGCTGGAGGTGAGAAGTCCTTCTCCATCCTCGTGTCAGGATACTCAGGTGAAATCTCCGACTCAATTCTCGCATTCAAGCTGAAAGACTCGGTGCCGGTTGAGTATGGTGTTGAGCTGCTTCTCTCAATTGAGAAGAAGAGAGCTGGAAATGAATGGTATGCTACCTTCCGCATTCAGAACCCGCTCGCTCAGGATGTGAATGTTAGCTTTGAGGCGTGGTATGTGCTGAAGATAGATGACTACACCTTCACCGACAGAGAATCGCTTTACAATGAAACCTTCCAGCTTTCGGCAGGAGAGAACAAAACATTCCAGAGCGTTGTGGAGAGTGACAAAACACCCGTTTTCTACGCAAGGGCAAAGGCAAGGCTGGCAGGGCAGTGCGAGGTAACGATTTTCCCTGCAACATTTTCTGATGGTAACTACATCGTGGGTGAAGCTGTGCTGAAAGGTCTTGGCTACCAGTTCACGCCCCCCGGAGGCGGCGGTGGCGGAGGAGGTGGTGGAGGTGGCCCGCCACCTCCAGTGCTACCGCCCGTGCAACCACCCGCTCAACCACCAGTGCAGCCTCCAGTTCAACCTCCAGCTCAACCCCAGCCGATTTCTCTGCCGGTATCCGTTTCACTGCCTGCAATAACCGTCCCCGAAATTCCTGCTGAAATCGTTGAAGGATACATAGCCATGATGCTACCAGCAGCCTACGCCCTCTTCATGTCCATTGTCTTCGTCCCCTTAATGACGAGGAGGGGTGTTGTGGTTACCTCTGATGCCGTCAACGCCCAGAACTACGCTCTTCTGAGAGCTTATGGCAGAAGAATATACACCACCCCATCAAACGCGTTGCCAGGAAGCATTATTATAACGCCTGATGAAGAACTGGTTGAGAGGTTCGTGGGTATGGGGTTGAGAAGGGAACATGCAGAGTCTATTGCTGCGGCGATTATGATAAAGAGGCCGCTGGCAACGACTAAAAAGGAGGTGGCGGAAATAGCCGTAAGGAACGGATGTGTGCCCTTGCTGTTGAGAGGTGGTTGATTTGGATGAGTTTGAAGTGGTGCTTGAGGAACTGGTGAAAGAAGTGAAGAGGAGAGACACCATTGCTGCTGTGCTCATTTCAACCTCCTTCGTGCTATTCGGCTTCCTCGCCCTCGTCCTTCTCAATGTAATAAGGCTTGAGGAGTTTATGAGGGGAATTGTTGCAATAGTCTCCCTCATTGCTATCTGGGTTTTGATGACCGCTGGAGTTTACATTCTGCTCTCAATGCCGCTGCCCGAGCTGCCCACGAGAATCGTGGCGGATTCAAAGGGTGTTATGGAGCTGATGAAGAGGAATTACGGCGGAAAGATTTACATAACAAGGCAGAGCTACCGAAACCTCCCACCAAAAGTTGGAGCAAGGATGAATCTCGAAATAGTTGACGTTTCTGATGAAGAGGTTGCAAAGTACCTAAATCACGGTGTTGAGCTTGCAGAAAGCATTGCTGCTGCAAAAAAGCTGAAAGCAAAGGTCGTTAGCGACAGGAAGATGAAGGTTGACGGCGTTGAGATTATAAAGGCTGAAGACCTCTTCTAAATTTCTCTTAGGGCCTCAATCAGCCTGTCATTATCCTCTCGCTTACCCACTGTAATGCGAATATACAGACCCTCAAGGCCCATAACACTTGCATCCCTCACAATAAACCCCTTCTCGGCCAGCTTCTCTACCACGCCCTCCTTGTTCGCCTTTACAAGCACGAAGTTGGCATCTGACGGGTAAACTTCAAGCCACTCAATTTCTTTCAGTTTCTCAATAAGCCTCTCCCTCTCCCTGACGATTCTGTCCCTTACTTTTTTGTAGTAATCCAAGGACCTCAAAGCGGCAATTGCCGTTTCAACTGCAGGATAGCTTATACCAAAGGGCAGCCTTACCTTCTCAATTGCCTCAGCAATCTCCGCACTGCAGACAGCATAACCAACCCTCATTCCTGCAAGCCCGAAAAACTTGGAAAAGCTTCTCAGCACAATCAGGTTGTTGTAATCCCTAACCATCTCAATCTTTGAATCATCGCTGAACTCCACATAGGCCTCATCCAGCACAACGTACTCCGCACTCTCAGCCACCTTCTGAACGATTTCTCTGCTCAGGCTGTTGCCCGTTGGGTTGTTGGGAGAGCAGAGAAAAACGAGCTTCGGCCTTTCCTCGGCGATGACGTCAGGATCAACCCTGTATCCCTCAAAAACCGGGAAGCTGATGGATGCGCTCCGCAACATTGCATAGATGGAGTAGAGGGTGTAGGAGGGCATTGGAATGACAACCCTGTCCAGCTCTTCCAGCAGAACGTTGCAGATGCAGGAAATTAGCTCAGATGCTCCACATCCCACAGCTATGTTTTCAACTTCAAAGCCCGTGTATTCTGCAAGGGCCTTTTTCAGCCGGGCGTAGTCCGCTTTAGGATATCTTGGAATGTATTTCACAGCCCTAAGGTAAGCCTCCCTAACCTCCTCGCTCGGCTCATAAGGATTCTCGTTTGAAGAAAGGTTGACAACCTCTTTGTCGGGAAAATCCTCGGGGAAAAGCCCGGGGTCGTAGGGGTTGATGAATCTTACAACATCTCTCATACAACCACTTCTTTCAACCTTCTGACCGAGTCAACATCCCGAAAGAAGGGGTCTGCGAGCACCACGTGGTCGCAGATATTGAGCAACGATTTTATTCTTCTCCTTACCTCCCCCACATCTCCGCTTATGGTGAAGTTCTGCAGTAAAAACTCCCTATGCCTGAAGAGAATCTCAGCCCCCTCCTCACCTGCTATGCTCCTCCCCTCCCATCTTGCCCTCACCAGAGACATTATGTCCACCTTTGAAAGCTCTTTCGCAACCTCCTCAAATCTAAACTCCGCTATGAGCCTTTTGCTTCCCGTGAAGACAATTGCGGCTGCAAGAAGTAAATCTTCTTCGTTGCTGCTCGGTAAAATCAATGCCGGGCCGTAGGCGGCTTTGAAGGCGGTGTTAGTAAAGCGGAGAAGCCATGAGATAAACTCCTCCTTGACGGAGTTAAAAAGAACGCCATCCACCTCTTTTGAGAGGGATGCAGTTCCGGGTGAGCTTGCCCCGACAACAACGGGGAATTCAGCGTTTCTCAGAAACTCCACGCATCTTCTCATCTTCCTGTACCCTTCCTTCGGGCTTTGATAGCTCCCCGCACCGATTCCCACAATGAACCTGTCGCCATGTCTTTTCCTCAACTCCTCAACTTCTGCGATTATCCTCTCGCAGCCCTTCTGCGCTGAGAGCACTCCGAATCCAACCCACATTTGGCTGCGAGAGCTCACAGTTTCTGCAACGCTGAATGGATCCTGGAAACCCTCAAACTCCCCAATCCAGATAACTCTCACTCCCGCTCTCTCGGCAATTCTGACTCTCTCCTCTATTTCTTTCTCGCTTAAATCTCCGTTTATGTTCAGCCCAACTCTACCAATCGAGAAGTTTCTTAACCTTGGGGAGCTTCTCATCCTTTTTCTCTTGTTTCTCCACTATTTCCTCAGACTTCGTTTTAGGCCTGTAGCCGAGCCTGTCTCCGTAGAGCTCCACTACAAACTTTGCAGCGATCTTTGCCAAATCGTACATCTTGGCTTCAGTCAGCTCCCTGAACTCCGTTCTCCTTTTATCTTTTCTCTTGTCCACATAGTAAAGGCAGAAGAGGCAGCGGTATGGGGAGATGGGCGTGGGCTCTTTATCGGAAAACACATCTTCGAAGGTTTCAATGGCGCAGTAGGCTCCATCGCTGAACTTGCAGAACCTCACTCTTTCGTCAGCCACTTCCTTGGCCACTCTGAGGAACTCGTTGAGCTCACCAGTTGTTTCTGCCTTCTTGCCCCTCTTGAAGAAATACCACTCAAGAAGGAGGTACACGAACTCCGAAGGAGATACTCCTGACTCCTCGCACTTTTTCACCAGAAGCTTTTCCATGTCAGGCGGAATTTCTACGGTTATCTTCATTTCTTGCCCTTCCTCCCCTTCTTTTTGTCATCTGCATCGAGAATTTCGGCATCGCCACTCTGTTCCGTCTCAGCCTCTACTACAAGAGACTTCGCAAGGATGTAGTATCCAATGGAGTTCGCCTTTATCGGTTCATCCGGTCTTTTGACGTCTCCAATATCGCTGAAGCTTTCCTTGAACATCTCGTAAACTCCGGGCAGCATGCTTCCACCGCCTGTTATTGCAAAGTTCTCCACAAGTGTTGTCGAGAGCCCCTCAAGAACGAGCTTGACCCTGCTCGCAATTCTCTCCACCCAGGTTTTGACGTAGCCTTCGTATTCTGGCATGATCTCTTCTCTGCTGACGCTAACTTTCTTTCCACCCCTTATTCTTCCAATTTCGTAGCCTTCGGTTGTGAGAAGCTTCGTCATCTCTTCCGGAGTGATGCTTATTCCTATCCTGTTTCTCACAGCTACCTCCAAATTCTCGTAGAGCTTGTCAACGCCCATGAGCATCGTGTCTCCCTTTAAATACTCCATGTCCGCAATCACGAGAACATCGGTCGTTCCAAAGCCAATATCCACGCACACTCCGGTCTCCATTCCCATGTAGGCCATGGTTCCGACAGGCTCCGGAAATATCAGGACCTTTGAGTTTAGCTCAGACTCCAGCTCCCTTTTCAGTTCTTCTCTCTCCTTTTTTGACGATTTAACAGGAAGTCCGGTCGCTATTAGGCCGTCCTTCACTTTGAGCTTGTTCAGACCGTATTTCGCAAGTTCGAGGTAGGATGTATGCAGAACCCTGCCCTCGTGAAGGGGTCGGAGAACTTCAACATTCTCCATAGACTGAACTATGGACAAAGCTTCATCACCGATATAAACGCTCTTCGTCTCTCCCTTAAGGCTCCAGTCCTTCTCCTCACCGTAAGCTACGATTGAGGGGTAAAGCAGAACATTTTTCCCATCCGCCGTAATCTTGGTGTAGTTCGTGCCAATGTCAAGACCAACAGGCTGCATGTTTTCAGTACATTTGCCAATATAAAAAATTTCTTCGGGATAGGTTTTTAAGGGAGTGGGAGGATAAAAACCATGGTAAAAATCAGGCTCCATACCACAGTGTCATCTGAAACGGCCAGAAAAATTGAGGATTTGAAGAAAAAGCATCGAACCACAAGCAGCGTTGTTGAGAAAGCAGTGGATTTGCTTTACACCTCGGAGAACTTCAGCAGGTTGGGAGATGAGGATTTGTTGATTCTAGCCTTTATCAGGGAGCTCAACTTCATGCTCTGTGCGAAGGACCACTACACCGCACTGGTTGAGGGAGATGCTGAGAGGGCTGTAAGGGAGAGTATGATCGAGATGGCCGTCAAGTATCTTTCAAAGAAGCCCATAAGCGACCTCGACTTTGAGGAGCTTCTCAGCGTTGTGGCAAGGCTCTGGAATCTGCTGAACAGGGCGGAGCATGCTGAAGTGCAGAAGGATGGGGAGAAGCTAAACTTCGTCTTCTACCACGACATGAGGAGCAAAGCAGTCTCCGAGCTTCACCTCAATCTGCTGAAATACCTCTACGAGAAGTATTACAGCAAAAAGTACGAGATGCAGGTTGACACGATAACCGTGAATGGCTTCTCAGTACTCTTCTTCCCGAAGGATTCCGTGGATTGATTTTCTCACCACATCATACATCTCCTCTCTCCTTACAACTCTTGGATTCCTCCGAACGTGCTTCTCGCTCAAGAAAATCCTGTCCACTATCTTCTCAATGTCATCCTCTCCAGCACCAACGTCGCTCAGTTTGTGGGGCATTCCTAAATCCTTCAGAAGTTTGGCAAAGCCAATTCCTGCTCTTAGTGCAGTTTCTCTTAAAGAGGAGCCACTCTCACCCAAAGCCCTCGCTATTCTGGCGTGCTTCTCAAGGTCTGCAATGGCGTTGTACTGCAGAACGTAGGGCATTGTTATACCAACACTCTTGCCATGGGGGCTGTTGTGAATGTGATTGTGCGCATACCCCAAAGCGTGTCCCAGCCCTGTGCCCGCTGAGTTGAAAGCGATTCCGGCAAGGAGGGAGGCAAAAGACATGTCTGTTCTTGCCCTCACATTCTCTCCATTGGCGTAAGCCTCCCTGAGAGCTTTTGGAATAATTGCAATGGCCTTCTCCGCAAACATGTCGGAGATTGGGTTTGAGAAAAGGGACGTGTACGCTTCGATAGCGTGGCAGAAAGCATCTATCCCTGAGCTTGCTGTCACATGAGGAGGGCAGGAGAGTGTGAGCTTCGGGTCGATGATGGCTATATCCGCATAAAGGCTCTCGTCATCGAAAACGTACTTCACTTCTCTTTTAGGGATTTTGAAAACCGCTAGCTTCGTCACCTCAGAGCCGGTTCCTGCTGTAGTGGGGCAGAGAAGGAGCTTGCACTTCCTTTCGGGCAGCTTTTTCCCCACCAGCTCCACAGCCTTAGCTTTTTCCCCCGCAGCAACTGCCGTGAGCTTCGCAACATCGAGGGTGCTGCCCCCACCAACGCCAACAACCGTGTCGAAGCTGAATTTCTCAATGATATCATCCACAATGCCGATTTCGGGTTCAGGCTCAACATCCGAAAAAATCTCGTAGTCAAAGCTGAGGTTGAGCTCTTCTACGGCCTTTCTCACCGCCCTGTCTGCAATAAACACCACCTTTCCTCCCTTAAGCCTCTCAACCTCCTCCTCAATTCTCTCCAGCCTTCCCCATCCAAAAACAACTCTCACGCAGGAGAAGCTGAAGCTATCCAATCAGACCACCTCCGTATCTTAAAATCACCACCAGAGAGAGCAAAACCACGGCTGAAAGAATTATCCTCTTCAGCCTTTCCCCATCCATCCTCGAAAGAATTCTGCTTCCCAATGCATAAGCGATGATGATGGAGGGGGCGAGAATAAGAAAGTTGGTAAGGATTTGGACATTCACGTGGCCAAAGGCGAAGAAGGCGGAAAGTGTAGCTGTATCGATGACCACAAGGTAGGTAATCATGAAGCTCCTGATGAAGCTCGCTGCATAGCCCTGATTGGCGAGGGTAATCACAATCTGAGGGCCGTTGACTCCGGTTATAACCCCCATCGCTCCGCTGAGAAAGCCCATGCTCAGGAAAAGAGGTCTAGTTCTCCTTACCCTGAAATTCACGCCGAGAAGCATAACCGCAGCCATGACACCCATAGCAACGCCGATTGTAAGGCCAACGATTTCTTGAGGAAGCAAGCCGAAGAAGAGAATTCCCGCAGCAATGCCAAAGAAGGCTCCGAGGTAAATCTCTCTCAGGCTGAAGTTCATCCTCTCCTTTAGCAGAAAAATCACGTTAACGAAGGATTCGAGCAGAATGATTAGCACCACAGCTTCTTTCGGGGGCATGAGGTTGGAGAATATTGGAGATAGGAGAATGGCGCTGCCAAATCCGGTTACAACTCTGACTGTGAATGCCACAAGGGTGAGAAGAAACATTGCCACAATCGTCGCTTCGTTCATTCCAGTCCCAGAAACCTTAGCAGCTTTTTCAGCCTCTCAACTCTCTCCTCATAGGCTTTAGGGCCATATTCATAAATCCCCTTTCCCGCCTTCACACCAACCTCGCCCTTCTTTATTTTCTCCTGCAGCCATTCTGGCGGCTTGAACTTCTCATCTCCAAATCTTTTGTAGAGGTAGAGGGAAGCGTAGTAGGCAACGTCGAGGCCGATGTAGTCAAGGTTTCCCAGAGGGCCGAACAGAGTGTAGAGCAGGCCGAGGTGGTGCTTCCAGACTCTGTCAACGTCCTCCGCCCTCACACCCTCCTCAATCATCCTCGAAGCTTCGCTAAGCACAGCTGCATTGAACCTGTTCACCAAGGACTGGCCTTTGCAGACAACAACCTCCTTTCCCAACTCCCTCAAAAAGCCCTCCACGAAGGCGACTGTTTTGCTGTCCGTAAATCTGGAAATCACAATTTCAACGAGGGGCATTACGTGGGGAGGATTCATCCAGTGAACGCCGAGAAATCTTGAAGGGCTGTCAAGCCTCTCCGCAATATCATCAACGCTTATGACTGACGTGTTGGAGCAGAGCGGTGCATTTGTGAGCCTCTCCACCTCTCTGAGCACTTCAACCTTGGTGTTAAGGTCTTCAAAAACCGCCTCCATTACGATGTCGCAGTCTTTAACCTTTTCAAGGGTGGTTGTGAACTCTATCTTGCTCAAAAGCTCTTCAGGAATCTGCTCTCTTGCAGCTTCGAGAGCTTTTTCGCTTACATCCTGCAGAACGACCTCATGCTTTGAAGCGATGGCAATGGCTATCCCTCTCCCCATCAGTCCCGCTCCGATAACAAAGACCTTCACTCTTCCACCTCTGCAAGCGTTTTAAGGTGGTCTTCCACTATTTCCTCAGCGCTTTTCCACCTAATCTCCCAATCAAGCTCTTCAATTCTGCTGTACTTGTCGATTATCCCCGCTTTCTCAACCATTTCAGTCATGAGCGTCCACTGCTGCGCAATTCTCCTGCTTTCGTCATCGATCCTGAATTGAGGCTTGAAGGGAATGAATTTCTTCACCGCCTCGACAATGTCTTTTATGGAGAGGACAACGCCACCAACGTTGAATATTGGCTTTGAAACTCTATCTATGCTGTATAACCTGAAAACGAGCTCTGCAGCATCTTTAACATAAAGAACGGGGAGCTTTGTCTCCTCTGGCAGGGTAATGACGGACGTGCCATTGAAGAAAGCATCATCGATGAGAGAAGAGAAGGCTACGCTCGCCCCCATCCCCCTCCTGAAAGGCCCGACGAGGATGGGAAACCTCACAGCCCGAAAATCAATGCCGTAGGTGTAGCTGTAGTAAGTTCCCAGAATTTCTGAGCAGGCTTTTGTAGCCCCGTAGAAGGTTGTGGGGTCTCTGTATGAAAACTCCGTGAAGGGGTAGCTTCTTGGGCCGTAAACGGAGTGGCTGCTGGTGAAAACAACCTTCTCCACATCGAAGACTCTGCAGGCTTCGAGTATGTTGAGCGCCCCCTCAACATTTGCCCTGAAAGCATCCACATGGCTCTTCTCTGCCTTTACTGAAAGCTCCGCGGCAGCGTGAATCACCCCCTCAATCTCGTGCTTCCTGAAAACTTCTGCAATGTCCGACCATGCTGTAACGCTCCCAAACTCAAAAATTCCCCCTTTTCCCTCTTTCAGGTCGAGAATCACAGGAGAGTCGAAGTGTTTCGCTACAAACCTCCCAAGAAACCCCGCCCCTCCTGTGATGAGCACGGCCATCTTATCCCTCCGAGCCTGAGAGCAGGTAGGCGAGGGGAGAGATTTCGTCGAGCTTCACCCTCACGTCCAGAACAGCTGGCAGAGCAGAGTCAAAGGCTCTTTTCACAGCCTCCTTAACTTCCCCAGATTTCTCAACCAGCTCTCCATACGCTTCCAAACTCTCTGCAAACCTGTCGTATCTGGCAGCGGGGTTGAGCATAACCCCATAACTCGCCCTCTCTGCTGACTTCGTTGAAAGCAGCCTTGTGTGGTTCACCAAGCCCCAAGCGGAGTCGTTGACCACAACTACTACTACCTGCAGACCGTGTCTTACAGCAGTATCTATTTCGGCTCCATTGAACAAAAAGCTCCCGTCTCCTGTGACAACGAAAACTCTTTTTTCTGGATATGCCGCCTTTGCAGCAATTCCCATGGGAATCCCAGCGCCAAGATGCCCGAAGGGTCCCTGAGAGCTTATAACCTTACCCTTTTTGAGGTATAGAAGGCCCCAGGCTGTTGTCTCCCCGCCATCGAGGATGACGATGTCGTCCCTACTCAAAACCTCGTTGAGCTCTCTCATCAATCGCTGCGGCTTCATTGGCTTATCCTCTCCCTTCGCAGCCTCCTCGAACATTCTGTTCACTCCCTCCATTATCGGCCTTGCCCAGTTCTCGAATTTTTTCTCCCCCTCAAGCATTGCAAGAGCTTTTGAGAAGAAGTATCCCGCATCGCAGCTAATGGCGATGTCAACATACCTGTTCTTCGCCAGCTCGCAAGCGTCGATGTCAACATGAACCACCTTACCCTTGAACTTCTGTCCAAAACCGAGGAACTCGTCGAACCTCGTTCCCACAACCAATACAAAGTCACTCTGCATCACAGCAGGAGATGCGGAAGCCTGACCCGCAAAGAGGGGATGGTCGGGAGAGATGCAGCAGCCTCCGAGCCCGCTAACGCTGACGGGAATGGAAAGCTTCTCGGCAAAGGCAATCATAAAATTCTCCGCCCTGCTCCAGTAGACCCCGCTTCCAGCCACTATGAGTGGTTTTTCGGCATTCAACAGCATCTCCAGTGCTCTGTAAATGTATTCCTCCTCACATCCAACTCTTCCTGTGTACCTGTAGTTTCTCGGCTCTGCAAGCTCAACTTTGCCATCAATATCAGCATTCAACACATCTTTCGGAATTTCGAGTAGCACTGGTCCATATCTCCCAGACAGGGCTCTCCTGAAAGCCTCCTGAACGTATTCGTGGAGTCTGTGAGTGAAGGGAACGAGCCTCGACCACTTCGTGTACTCCTTAACCCAGAGATAGCCGTCAATCTCCTCAAAAGCTTCCCTGTCAAGGTTCACATACCTGCTGTGTCCCGCAATTGCGACTACGGGGCTTGAGGCGTAGTAAGCCTGAGCAAGGGCGGGCATGAGATTCGCCAATCCCGGCCCCGTGGGGACAATGCAAAATCCCGGCCTTCTCGTTACTCTCGCATAGCCGTCGGCAGCGTTTCCTGCGGCCTGCTCGTGCCTTGTGAATATAACCCTCACACCCTCAGCCTCAAGGTACTCACAGACTGGCAGAATCTCTCCGCTTGGCAGTGAAAAGGCGCAGTCAATTTTTTCCCTCAACAAAGCTTTCGCAACAGCTTCAGCACCGTCCATAACATCACCCTAAAACTCCTCCAGCTCTCTTCCCTTCGTTTCGGGAAGAAGCCACGGAAATATGCACATCAGCAAGAACGCAATCCCTCCGAGAAGCATTCCGTAAAGCAGGCTTGAGAAGGTTGCAACGTAGCCCACAATTAGCCCGCCCACCGAAAGACCTCTGGCTATGCTGAAAATAACAGAGGTGGCAGTTGCCCTCACCTTTGTTGGGAACATCTCGCTGCTCCACACTCCGAAGAGTGCATGGGAGCCGAAGCCGATGGGTATGACGAAGAGGGAAAGAAGAGCAAGACCAGGATTGTAGTTCACCAGAGTGAAGTAAGCAAGCATTAAGCAGCCAAGCAGCCCTATTGAAGCGGAGATGGCAAAGCTCGACCTCCTTCCAATGTAATCGCTGATGAGGCCGAAGAATGGGAGAACGATGAGGGCAACGAGAGAAATGCGTAGAACAATCATGCTTGCCTCCTCAGGGCGGTAGTTGAACTGCCTTATGATGAATGTTGGCGACCAGTCAACTATTGCATGGTAGGCGAATTCTGCGAGCCAGAAAAGGAATGTGGCGAGCACCAGTAGCCTTAGATACCTGCTCTCTCTCACAATTTCGGCCAGCCTCAGGCTTTTATCCATCTCGGCGCTGTGCTTTTCCCATATCCTCGATTCTGGCAGGTATTTGGCAAAGAGTATCAGGAAAGGAATGGGATAGAGGGTGACGAAAAAGCAGGCTCTCCAGCCGTAAATGGGGTAAATCAGGGACACTGAGAGGGCTGAAAGGATGA
Organism: Archaeoglobus fulgidus DSM 4304; assembly: GCF_000008665.1. Classification (NCBI taxonomy): domain Archaea; kingdom Methanobacteriati; phylum Methanobacteriota; class Archaeoglobi; order Archaeoglobales; family Archaeoglobaceae; genus Archaeoglobus; species Archaeoglobus fulgidus. Next base: position 1,812,366 of record NC_000917.1, on the reverse strand, counting down.
ATCCGAAAACGAAGGTGGCGTGAATCAAACCGCCAAACAGCCCCCTTCTCTTTGGAGAGTAGAACTCGCTCATGTAGGTGAACGCAAGCCCCCAAGTCACGCCCATTCCCGAAATGAGCCTAAGAATTGCGAGAGTCCAGAAGTTGGGGGCAAAGGCTGAGAGAACGCTGAAAACCGCAACCCAGAGTATGGATAATATCAGGGCATTTTTCCTCCCAAATCTGTCCCCCATCTCCCCAAAAAGCATTGCTCCGAAGATGCAGAAAATGTACTGGGCGGAGAATATAAATCCGATTTCAAGCGTACCCACGTTGAACTCCCTCATTATTGGCTCTGCAAGGAAGTTAAGCAGTGTGAGCCCAACAGCATCGTGTGACCATCCTATGGCGGCTGCAAGAAGGACTATTAGTTTCTCAAACTTGGAGAATTCACCCATGGAAATTTAAAGAATTAAAAAGCTAAAAATTTTATGCAAATAAATATGCATAAAATGCACACTTTAGAGCTCTTCTCTGAGGTCAAGAACCCTCTTGGCCTTACCCTTTGACCTCTCGATTGTCCCCTTCTCCACCAGCTCAACGTTCGTTCTCAGCCCAAGTTCCTTCTGAAGCTCCCTCTGCACTTTCTGCTGCAATCTCTGCAGGTCGAAAAGTTCTCCTGTGAATAGCTCATCCCTGACCTCCACCCTAACTGTAATCTCATCGAGTGTGCCGTTTCTGGTTATGACAACTTGGAAGTGATCGCCAACTTCCGGAATCTGCATTAGCACATGCTCAATCTGACTCGGAAAGACGTTTATTCCTCTTACTATTATCATGTCATCGCTCCTACCAAGAATGCGGTGTATCTTGGGATGCGTTCTGCCGCAGGAGCACTCATCGTCCATTATGTAGGTGATGTCACCAGTTCTGTATCGTAGCACGGGCAAAGCCTCCTTTGTAAGCGGTGTAAGGACGAGCTCTCCCTTCTCTCCCTCCGAAAGCGGCTCTCCGGTTTGCGGGTCGATGATTTCGATGAAGTAGTGGTCTGCCCAAATGTGAAGCCCGTGCTGCTCTTCGCACTCAAACGCGACTCCAGGCCCGTTCATCTCACTCAAACCGTAGCTATCGAAGGCCTTGATGTTGAACGCATCTTCCAGCCTTTTTCTTGTGTTCTCACTCCACGGCTCCGCTCCAAAGCATCCGATTCTCAGGCTGAGCTTGTCATCCACTCCGAGTTCTTCGGCAACCTCCTTGACGTGGAGCGCGTAGCTTGGGGTTGAATGTATCGCTGTGGTGCCGAAGTCGGCCATGCATCTCACCTGCCTCTCCGTGTTCCCCACACCAGCTGGAATCACCATTGCGCCTATTCTTTCCGCCCCGTCGTGGATTCCCAGGCCACCTGTGAAGAAGGCGTAGTTCGCCATGTTCTGGAAAATATCGTGCTTCCTCACTCCAACCATGTAAAGGCATCTCGCAACAAGATTGATCCAGTTCTCAAGGTCGTTGGCGGTGTATCCAACAACCTTTGGCTTTCCAGTTGTGCCGCTCGATGTGTGGAGTCTGACGATTTCCTCCTTTGGGACAGCAAAAAGCCCGAAGGGATAGTTCTCTGCAAAGTCTTTTTTTGTGGTGAACGGAATTTTTGCAATATCTTCTCGCTTCTTTATGTCGTCAGGATGAACTCCTGCTTCCTTCAGCTTTCGCCTGTAATGAGCCACGTTCTCATAGGCGTGTCTGACAACCCACCTCAACCTCTTGAGCTGAAGCTCCTCAAGCTCCTTCTTAGGCATCACTTCCTCCTTCTGCCAGTATAGCTCGCTGTAGGCCATTCTTATCACCATGATAAAGTGTATCTTTCTGTCATGAGGGAGGCAGGATTTAAATACTTCACCATCCTGAAAAACGAATGCGTTTGCAGCAAAAGGCTTTAAAAGCCACTGCCTTTAATCATTACAGAGGGGCCGTAGGGTAGCCTGGTGATCCTCTCGGCTTTGGGAGCCGGTGACCCGAGTTCAAATCTCGGCGGCCCCATCATTGAACTGGCGGGAAAACCGTTTTTTAATACTGCCAGATACTGTCTGAGCTGCAGTTCCAGAAAAGCTGACAGGTTGATTCTTTAATCAAACATTCTTTTCAGTCCATCAACAACATCGAAATCTGCATCGTTGCTAATAATCACACCATCGCAGTATTTCAGGGCAAGGACAGCATGAATTGCATCTCTCGGCAATAGATTATACTTCTCAGCAAGCTTCTGGGCTTCTTCACAAACAGCAAAATCAACATCCAGAAACTCAATGAATGGCATTTTAAGCAGAATTTCTCCAGCTTTAATGCCTTCTTCTATTCCAGCAACTTTTCTTACGACATACACAACTTCATCCCACGTAAGCGTTGATGTAAATGCGTTGAATTCGCCATCTGAAGCTCTTAAGAGGTACTCCTTCGATTTTTCGGCAGTCTTTCCCGAGTAAAGCGTTGCATAAATGAAAACATTAGAGTCCAGATACGCGCTTTTCAATCTGTCCATAGTACAACCTCTTCAGTTCAGCAGGTTCTGGTGCTTCAAGCTTCTTCTCAATGATTGAAGTAAGCTCCTCCACATAATCTCTTCCGCTTTTTTCCGGTCTCAAGATGATTTCATCTCCTCTAATCTCAAAGACGACTTTCTCACCCTCCTTCAAACCGAACTTTTCCCTGATCTCTTTTGGAATTGTAACCTGTCCCTTCTTGCCAACAGTTCTCGTTCTTACCATTAGGTATGAATTTCGATGTGAAGGTTATAAAACTTATTATTAAGCTTACGACAAGACTGCCTGCTCCTTTATCCTTCTTTACTTCAAGTGTAAAAATTGAGTGCCCCAGTGCCTGAGCTACATAACCTTCATCCGTCTCCTCGATGTTCAAATCTATCGGGCCCCTCCCTTAATCCTAAGACCCTTTTTCAACAAAGAGCTCAACGAAGTAGGTGGTTTTTACGTTCGGACTGATGGCAATTCTGTATATTCCGTCGTAAGGTATGGGAACATCCACTTCTCCGGGTTCAATTTTTCTCTGTGAGAGAGGTATGTCTTCTATTCTCGATTTTTGATATGGTGTGAACACCCCACTTCGTAAATGGCTGGCGTCTTTTCTCCTCTCAACTCTCTTGATAAGCTCGATGTTGAAAAGAGTTTTTGATTCTGGAGATTCAGCTCTCACTATCCCCCTTATTCTCCACCCTTTTTTGAGATTTAACAGTTCTGATTGGAATTTCGATTGGAACCAGCCACTAACTATACTTTCTCTTTCAGCATCCTTTTTGGCCTTTCTCAGGGAACCCTTGTGCTTTATAAGCTCGATAGCTTCCTTTTTAAGGGCTTCAACATCTGGAGATACGTGAATTCCCATATCTATGGTTTCAGCTCCAACAGTTGCCTTGGCCAGAAAAGTGTCGGGCCATGATTGCACGATTCGGATGTTTTTCACGTCTTCTGGAAGTGGTATTAAATTGTTGCCTTCATCTCCGTGAACTACTGGGAAGGTCCTTGTCCTCAACCCACTTTCAATTTTTGTGACCAGAATTATCCATGCAATCACAGGGTAGAGGTATATCGTTAAGCCAGTTTGTTCCTCGGTATCTGGTGACATAAATTAGCTACATGCTAACAAAAATAAAAATTTTACTATTTAGGCCTCAAGCCCTAACCTCAATTTTACTAATCCTCTCCCACCACCTTCTATTATTCACACACCCGGGATCGGGCTTAGTGTAGTCTCCAAAGTAGTTGTAGGCCCTAGCTCTGCAGCCTCCACACACGTACCTGTATCCACAGCTTCCACAGCCCTCAAGAATATCCTTATCCCTCAAATCCTCGAAAACGTGGTTGTGAAGCCAAAGCTCCTCCAGATCATCCTCCCTCACATTACCAACCTTAAGCGGGAAGAAGACGCAGGGCTGAATGTCGCCGTTCGCCTTTATGGCGAAGTAGAACCTCCCAGCCCCACAACCACCAATGAACTCCGCCAGCTCCTTCAGCCTCTCACCAGCGTTTACATTGTAGAAGTGCGTCGGCACAATCTCTCCCTGACACTGCAGTGCAACGCGGGCAAACTGGGGGGCGGTTGAGAGCAGGGAAATGTTCGAGCTGTAGTTTTTCTCGTAGAGCCATTTCAGCAGCTCCTCCCTCTGCTCGGGAGTTATGTCCGCCTCCACTATCTCTCTACCTCTTCCTGTTGGGATGAAGTTGTAGTGCATGAACCAGTTCACTCCCAGCTTTTCGCAGAGCTCGACCACTTTGGGCACCTCGTGGTAGTTGTATCTGGTCACCGTCATGGAAACGTTAACGAACAATCCCGTCTTGACAGCATTCCTGATCCCCTCAACTGTTTTGTCGAAGCAACCCCTTATCCCCCTGAAAGCCTCATGAGTCTCTTTCATCCCATCAAGGCTGATCTGCACGTAGCCAACTCCATTCTCCTTCATCCTTTTAGCTATTTCTTCTGTTATTAGGGTTCCGTTGGTTGCTATGGCAACGTAAATCCCCTTCTCGGCAGCGTATCTCGTCAGCTCGAAGATGTCCCTTCTTACGAGCGGTTCTCCTCCGGAAAAGGCGATGATTGTGACGCCAAGCCTGTCCAGCTTGTCGATTGTTTCGAGAGCTTCATCGGTTGTTAGCTCATCCTGTAGTGGTTTGCCTGCTGTTGCGTAGCAGTGCTTGCAGCGGAGGTTGCAGGAATATGTGATGTCCCACACAACCTGAAAGGGCGCGCCGGGAACGAAGGGCTTTCTGACTCCGAAGTGGGCTATTCCTTTGATAACGCTCGCCAACCCCTTTCTCCAGTAAGCATCTCTGAACTTCTCCCTTATTTCATTCATGTCAACATTGAATGCCCTTCCGCCAGCCTCAATAACCTTCTTGACAACTTTGGCAGCAGCCCTGCACTTCCAACAGGCATCACTGCGGTAGCCGAGAGCGTAATCTATGGCAATCTTTATTCTTTTGTCTCCACAGGTTTTGCATGAACCTGAAAGATTTCTGAGTGCTTTTTTGGTTAAAGGGTTGTTGACAATGCCAGCAAAAATTTCCACGTTCATGTCCACATGTATGACATGCGATATTTATTCATTACGCCTGAATTGTTCCTATGTATGAACTATTTAGTTCCAAAAGGTTAAATATCTGGATGCACAAGGAATGATAGATGAGCAACCCTCTTGGCGAGCTGGTCAAAGCGCTGGAAAAGTTGAGCTTCAAACCTTCCGATGTGAGGATTTACTCCCTCCTTCTGGAGAGAGGGGGGATGAGAGTGAGCGAAATCGCCAGAGAGCTTGACCTCTCTGCAAGATTCGTGAGGGACAGGCTGAAGGTGTTGCTCAAAAGAGGCTTCGTGAGGAGGGAGATTGTGGAGAAAGGATGGGTGGGTTACATTTACTCTGCGGAAAAACCCGAGAAGGTTTTGAAGGAATTCAAATCCTCGATTTTGGGTGAGATTGAGAGAATAGAGAAAATGTTCACCGATTGAATCTTGCTGTAACTGCAAACCCCTCCCCAATCCTTTCAATTTTCTCAATTCTGCATTTTTTCAAAAAGGATTCCCCATCGCAAACTGTTGGAGAGTCTCTACCTCCTATGAAAATTGGCCCGTAGTAAATTCTTATCTCATCGACGAGGTTTTGTGAGATTAGTGATGAAATCAGCGTCCCCCCACCCTCAACCATCAGCCTTCTTACACCCTTCCTGTGGAGAAATTCCAGAAGGGCTGATAGCTCGACTCTCTCTTCTCCAAAAACGGCCACCTCTGCAACCTTTTTAACTTCCCTAACTTTTTCTTCTGGAGCAATCCTTGAAACGGCAACGAGCGTTCTTGCCTCGTCATTAAGAATTCTGGCGGTCAGAGGCACTCTGCACCTGCTGTCCACAACAACTCTCAGAGGATTCGGCTCCTTTCCATCCTTCTGCCTTTTCTCTCTCAATTCAGCACTTTTAACGGTGAGCCTTGGGTCATCAGCAAGGACCGTTCCTATACCAACCATTATAGCATCGCTCTCGGCCCTCAACCTGTCCACGATCCTTAAATCCTCTTCGCAGGATATTCTGAGCTGCTTCCTGCTCTCATCACTTATCTTCCCATCAAGGCTTGCAGCGACGTTGACAAAAACATAGGGGCGCATACTTCAACCTTTAAAGTAAGGCTCTCTTTTCCTTACAGTCTCTATTATCGCCCTCGCAAGCTCCTCCCCGTGCTTCCCGTCAATGGTGATGGTTTCATTCCTCAGAAGGCAGGGCTTAAGCTTGCCGTCAGAGGTAACCCTCATCCTGTTGCAGTGCATGCAGAAGGCGGTGTTGTCCATCGGCTTCACGAACTCAATTACCCCTTTGGGCGTGAAGTACTGCGTTCTGCGGTGCATTGCCCTTACCCTCCTTTGTGTGGCCATTCTGGCGTACTTTTCCTCGATGGTTGAGATGTCGAAGAAGTACTTCTCAAAGCCCGGAAAGGGAACAAGTTCAATGACCTGCAGAATGGCTTTGGTATTACCTCTGTTGAAGGAGTTCGTAAACTCCAGCAGCTCATCAACCTCGTTATCGTTCACTCCTCCCAACACGAGCATGTTAATCTTTACAGGTGTAAGTCCAACCTCGCATGCCTTCTCAATTCCGTTAACCACCTTCTGAACCTCCCCACCTCCCGTTATCCACCTGTACTTCTCAGCATCGAGCGTGTCGAGGCTCACGTTAACTCTACTGAGCCCACACTCCCTGAGCTCCTCAGCGTACTTTTCGAGGAGAATTCCGTTTGTCGTCATCGAAATCTCTTCGAATTCGGGGAGGTTCAGGATTATGTCGGGCAAATCCTTTCTGAGCAGAGGCTCACCGCCCGTAATCTTCAGCTTTCTCACTCCAAGCTCTTTAAAGGCTCTGGCAATCTCAACAATGCGCTCGGCGCTGATTTCCTCTCCGGGATTACTCTCCCCCTCTTTGTGGCAGTAAAAGCATCTCAGGTTACATTTTTTCGTTACGGCAATCCTCAGGTTCGTTACAACCCTTCCGTACTCATCTTTGAGCATATCTCTTCAGCCCTCTTTAAATCATCAGGAGTGTTGATGTTGAAAAATGAGATTAGCTCCTTATCAAACTTTCTCAGCTTTTCCACAGGATAGTAAACAACATTGAGCCTCTCAAGCGGAACGAGGATTTTTCTGATTCCCTGAAGAATTGCCCTCTCCAGCTCATCTGCAGCGCTTTCAGCGTAGTATGCAAGCAGAGGCTCGGGATAGTCGTGTTTTGGAATGAGAGCGTCACAGCCCGCCTTTTCACCCTCCTTGTAAAGATGCTCCAGCACCTCAGGCTTGACAAAGGGCATGTCTATTGCAGCAACAACGCAGCTTCCGAAGTGCCTTAAAGCGGCATGGATTCCAGCGATGGAGCCCACGCCTTTGTGCAAATCCCAGATGAACTCAGCCTCATACCGCGATGAAAGCTTCTCCGCCTGCTTCTCATCCCTGCAGACAAAGACTGTCTGAAAGGGGGAGTACTTTTCCAGAACCCACTCAATGAGCTTTTTGCCGCACAGCATTACCTCAGTTTTCTCCATCCCGATTCTCCTTCCAACTCCACCAACGAGGACAGCAACCTTCACCGAGCTTACTTTAGTTAGTTATTTATTACACTTTTCCGAGGTTTTGCCATGGACATCATCGAGGAGCTGAGAGCTTACAGGGAGAAGGACATTCCCTACTCAAGGGTGCTCAGCTCAATGTGCACCGTCCCCCATCCAGTTGCGGTTGAGGCCCACAGAATGTTCATCGAGACGAACCTTGGCGACCCCGGAATCTTCAGGGGGACGGTGGAGCTTGAGGCAAAGCTGATGAGGCTAATTGGCGACATTCTGCACTGCGAAACTCCCGCGGGCTACATCTGCTCTGGAGGCACGGAGGCGAACATTCAGGGAATAAGGGCGGCAAGAAATGTTCAGAAGAAGGAAAATCCCAACATTGTAATTCCCAAAACTGCTCACTTCTCCTTTGAGAAAATTGGCGACATTCTGGGAGTTAAAATTAAAAGAGCGGGAGTGGATGAGGAGTATAAGGTTGACGTGGGGCAGGTTGAGGATTTGATGGACGAAAACACTGTTGCAATTGTTGGCATTGCAGGAACGACCGAGCTTGGACAGATTGACCCCATTGTGGAGCTCTCGAAGCTTGCAGAAGAGAGGCAGGTTGAGCTTCACGTCGATGCGGCCTTTGGAGGGCTCGTTATCCCTTTCATGGACAATCCTTATCCCTTCGATTTCCAGAATAGGGGCGTTTCGTCGATAACCATAGACCCCCACAAGATGGGGATGGCAACCATCCCTGCTGGGGGAATCATTTTCAGGAATGAGAGCTACCTGAGGGCTCTGGAGGTGGAAACTCCCTACCTGACGTCAAAAACTCAATTCACTTTAACAGGGACAAGGCCGGGGACTGGTGTGGCCTCAGCCTATGCTGTTTTGAAGTCTCTGGGCTTTGAGGGAATGAGGGAGGTTGTTAAAAACTGCCTGAAGAACACTCGAATCCTCGTCGAGGAGATGAGGGATCTGGGCTTTGAGCCCGTTATCGAGCCTGTCATGAACGTTGTTTCCTTCAGAACGGATGAGGCTGAAAGGATTAAGGAGGAGCTTTACAGGATGAGGTGGGTCATCTCGACAATCAGGGAGCCAAAGGCCATAAGATTTGTTGTTATGCCCCACGTGACGGAAGAGGTTATTAAGAACTTCATAAGCGATTTCAGGAAGGTTTTAAGGAGGTGATAGGATGGAGGTAAGGCTTGTTGTTGATGGTGAAGACATAGAGATGAACGAGTTCGTGACCAAAGTGTTTGGGAGGGTTATTGAGGCTCTCGTCTCAACGCTAAAGGGCGTTGATGAGGACTGGGACATAGTGCAGATTGAGGTTGTGCGGTGAGAGGTTGCTGAGGAAGTGTGCAGAACTCTCAAAATACATTCCGGGAAAGAGCATTGAGGAGGTTAAGAGGAAGTACGGCCTTGAAAGAGTGGTTAAGCTTGCCTCGAACGAGAATCCCTATGGGCCGAGCCCAAAAGCCATAGAAGCGTTCAGGAGCTACTCCGACCTGCACATCTATCCGAATCCAGAGTACAGGGAGCTGAGGGAGAAGATATCCGATTACACTGGATGGGATGCTGATAGAGTTGTGGTGGGGGCAGGAATTGACGGAATCCTTGAAACGCTCTTCAGAATTCTCATAGACGAGGGGGATGAGGTCGTCATACCGATTCCGACCTTCCCTTACTACCACATTCTAACAAAGCTTAGCTGCGGGAAGGAAGTTCTGGTGAGGAGAGGCGAGAACTACCGCATTGATGAGTCCATTTTTGATGCCATAACTCAGAAAACCAAAATTATCCTCATCTGCAATCCCAACAATCCAACGGGGAATGCGGAGGATGCTAAGCTAATAGAGGAGCTTGTTAACTCAACCAATGCCCTTATCTTCCTCGATGAGGCCTACGTTGAGTTTTCCGATGTATCCTTTAGCGTCGATGCGGAGAATGTTGTAATTGCCCGAACTTTCTCAAAGGCCTTCGGGCTGGCGAACCTGAGAATTGGATATGCCTTGCTACCTGAATGGCTCGTTAGCCCCTTCAGGGCGGCAATGACTCCCTTCCCCCTCTCAACTCCCGCTGCAAAGGCTGCTGAGGCGGCTCTCGATGATGTGGAGTGGATGCGAAGCTGTGTGGGGAGAATAAAGGCGGAGAGGGAGAGGCTGTACAAAGAGTTGAAGAAGCTCGTAGAGGTAAATCTCTCACAGGCGAACTTCCTCTTCTTTGAGAGCCCCGTTGAGAATCTGGCAGAGGAGCTGCTGAAGAGAGGGGTTATAGTGAGGGACTGCAGCAGCTTTGTTGGTTGCGGTAACCACATCAGAGTGACTGTTGGAAGGCCAGAGGAAAACGACATGTTCCTTGAGGCTTTGAAAGAGGTGCTTGGATGCTGATTGCCCTTACTGGCACTCCCGGCACGGGAAAAAGCAGCGTTGCTGAGCGGTTGAGGGAGAGGGGGTATAAAGTTGCGACTGTTGTGGAGCTGGCGGAGAAGCATGGTTGCATAATCGATGAGGAGGATGGGGAGATTGTTATTGATGTTGAAAGCCTTGCAGCAAGAATTGATTTTGAGGGAATTGTGGAGGGTCACCTCTCCCATCTTCTGAAGCCTGATGTGGCCATTGTGCTGAGGTGCAATCCTGCTGTGCTTAGGGAGAGGTTAAAGGGTAGGAACTGGAGCGAGGAGAAGCTGCTGGAAAATCTTGAGGCAGAGATGCTTGACGTAATCCTTGTTGAGGCTCTTGAGCATGCCAGTGAGGTTTACGAGATTGATACAACCGAAATGAGCCTTGAGGAGGTTATTGAGGCTGTTGAGGCCATAATAAGGGGAGACAGGGAGGCGAGGAAAAGGTATAAGCCGGGAGGTATAGACTGGCTTTCTGAGCTTGAGGACAGAATTGAGGAGTTTATGAGGAAGGTGTGAGAAATGGAGGGCTTCAGGAAGATTGAGTGGGCAGAGCGCTACATGAAGGTTCTTGGAAAGATAAGGGAGCAGTTCAGGAAGGAGAGACCGCTGGAGGGCTTTACCGTCGGCATGGCTTTGCATGTTGAGGCGAAAACCGCAGTTCTGGTTAGAACTCTCGTTGATGCTGGGGCTGAGGTGGCGATTACGGGCTGCAATCCCATGAGCACTCAGGATGATGTGGCAGATGCTTTGAGGGAGAGCGGGATTGCATGCTACGCAAAGAGGGGGATGGATGTTGAGGAGTATTACGAGGCCTTGAGGAATGTTATAAGGGCTGAACCGGATATAGTCATCGACGATGGCGCAGACCTCATTTTCCTCCTTCACGGCGAGATGGAGAGCTATGCTGAAAAGGTGAAGGGGGCGAGCGAGGAGACGACGACGGGAGTTATAAGGCTCAGGGCGATGGAAAGGGAGGGGGTGCTGAAATTCCCCGTTATTGCTGTGAATGACGCCTACACAAAGTACCTCTTCGATAACCGCTATGGCACTGGCCAGTCCGCCATTGATGGAGTTATCAGAGCCACAAACCTGCTGATGGCTGGAAAAATTGTTGTTGTAGCTGGCTACGGGTGGTGTGGTAGAGGAATAGCGATGAGAGCGAGGGGAATGGGGGCAAGCGTTGTTGTTACGGAGGTTGATGAAATCAGGGCTCTTGAGGCGGTGATGGATGGATTCAGAGTTATGAGGATGGAGGATGCAGCAAAAATCGGGGATATCTTCATCACAGCTACGGGCAACAGGGACATCATCAGGGAGGAGCACATAAGGCTGATGAAGGATGGGGCGATTCTGGCGAATGCCGGCCATTTCAACGTTGAGATTGACATCCCGGCCCTTGAGAGGATGGCAAAGGCGAAGAGAGAGGCGAGAAAGTACGTAACAGAGTATGATCTGGGCGATAAAAGGGTTTACCTGCTCGCAGAGGGAAGGCTGGTGAACCTCGTTGCTGCCGATGGTCATCCAGTAGAGGTTATGGACATGAGCTTTGCCAATCAGGCTTTAGCTGCTAAATACATTGCCGAGAACTGGCAGAAGCTGGAGAGGAAGGTTTACAGGCTGCCCGAAGAGCTTGACAGAATGGTTGCGAGAATGAAGCTTGAGTCGATGGGCGTTGAGATTGACCAGCTTACTGAGGAGCAGGTAAGGTATCTGAGCGACTGGAGGTGCGGGACATGATCTGGACATACAGAGCTTTGAACAATCCTGCAGCAAGGAGAAAGTGGACCGCGTTCATCCTCCTTATTGTTCTGGCTGGATTCGGGTACACCGCCTACAAGATTGCTGGAGGGGCGGAGGTTGGGAAGTCGCTGATTGCGGCAGCTATATTTGCCCTCTTTATTTCCCTCTACGCCATCATTACGCTCGGAAAGCCGAGGCACTACTACATCGAGGGTGATTATGTTTACTACAGGCCCTTTAAGACGAACCTGAAGGATATAGAGGGATTTGAGGTGGATGAGGAGAGGAGAGTTATCAGGCTGAAGGGGGCAGGGATTTTTTCAGTCAGAACTCTTTACTTCGACAACGAGGATGATTTGAGGCAGGCTGTTAGAAGGCTGGAAAGGATTGTGAAAAGGTGAGGTTGCTTTTTGGTAGTTGCTAAAAATGTGAGGTAAAAGAGCTAATGTCAACGGGCTGTTAAACCTAAATTGTTTTATTTTGCAGGTGTAGTTAAACTATGGTTTCTCTCACAGCCTGCATGCAGTGCGCGGTGTGCAGCTCATCCTGCAGCATGCGGTATGCGATGAACATCAGGAAGCTCATTGCCCGCTACATTTCCAGTGGAGATGACTTCTGGAGCGAGGAGCTGTGGAACTGCACCACCTGTCACGTTTGCCAGGACAGATGTCCAAGGGGCATTCCCATTACTGACTTAATCGTTGAGGCGAGGAGCAGGGTAATTGAGAGCGGTAAAGTTCCGACAGACGTCAGAGAGATGCTGGAGAGCATTCAGAAGTTCGCCAATCCCTTTGGGGTGGGAAAGGCCAAGAAAAGGGGTTGGCATCAGGGGAAGTTCAGGTTTGCAGATGAAGGAGAGTTCGAGTATCTCCTCTTTGCGGGCTGTGGGGTTGTGGATGACAGGATTGCTGATGTTGCAAGGAAGGCTGGGGAGCTTCTGGAGGCTGCTGGCGTTAACTTTGCCATTCTTAGGGAGGAGGGATGCTGCGGGAATGACGTTAAGGCTGTTGGGGAGGAGGGGCTTTTTGAGCTGCTCAGGGAGGAGAACATGGCCACTTTTGAGGAGTATGGGGTTAAGAAGGTGATTGTCATTTCGCCACACTGCTACAACACCTTCAAAAATGACTACGGGCTTGAGGTTTATCACATCTCCGAAATTCTGCTTAAGGCAATAGAGGAGGCGAGGATAAGGTTCAGAAAGGTCATCGAGGCGAGGGTAGCTTTCCACGACTCTTGCTACCTCGGCAGATACAACGGGCTGTACGAGGAGCCGAGAGAAGTTTTGAGGGCGATTCCCGGCATTGAGCTGGTTGAGATGCTGAGGAACAGGGAGAACTCCCTCTGCTGCGGTGCTGGAGGCGGGAACATTGTGAGGGACGTGGAATTCAGGCCCTCTCTCAAGAGAATTGACGAGGCGGGGATTGTTGCTGCCGAATTTTTGGCGGTGGCGTGCCCCTTCTGCCTGATGATGCTTGAGGATGCTGTGAAGGTTAAGAAGGCTGACGTTAAGGTTCTTGACGTGGTGGAGCTGCTTTACGAGTCGGTTTTTGGTGTGGAGGAGTGATTTTTGGTTTTGTTTGAAGGTATAATTTTTTGATTTAGCAGGTCGAAAAACCTATTAATTTTTAAACATACATGCATGCATGACAAAAACGATTAGCATTTCCGATGATGTGTATGAGATGCTGGTTAAAATTAAAGGAAAAAGGAGCTTCTCTGAAGTCATCAGGGAGTTGGTAAAAAAGGAAGGAAATTTTGACCTTTTAATGGTTGCATTCGGGACGAGGAGCGAGGAGGAGGTTGAAAAGTTAAAAAGGGAGATGAAGGAGGTTGAAGAATGGATGCAATCCTTGTGTAATCATTGATTTGTTTAAAGGAGATAAAGGATTGCTTGAAAAGTTGAACGGAGATACAGTTTATGGCATTTCTGTCATAACTCTTTTCGAACTCCAGTGTGGAAGTTTAAAAGAGAGGGAAGAAATTTTTCTTGAAAAAATACCTAAGCTGAATTTTGAAGAAAGTTCTGCAAAGCTTGCAGGAAAAATTTTCAGAGAACTTAAAAAAGGGGCAGAGTTCCAAAGGTAAAAGACCTGCTGATTGCATCTTCTGCCTTAGCAAACGACAAAATTCTGATAACGAGGGACTTTGACTTCGAGATTTTCCGAAAATTCGGGCTGAAGCTCCAGCTTGTTTAAAAAATAAAAAATTACTTCTTCATTGCTCTATAGAGGAAGTACGCCAATCCACCGTAGAGCACGGCAAAGCCGAATACCGCCATGGCGATTGCATCAGCTGACATTTTTATCCCTCCATGAGAGTATTGCTGCCACAATCATGCCCAGAACTATAATAGAAAGGCCCGTCAGCAGCACTTCCGTCGGATAGCCGCCGTAGTTCTCCGTGAGGTTTCCTCTGATGTCGAGAATCAGCAGCACTGCCAGTATGAGCGGTGTTGCAAACTTTACTGCCAAATCCCACCACATACCGACCTTTATCTCCGAAACAGAGTTGATGTGGTTCTTCAGCACTGTCAAATCAAAGAGCCACGCTGCGGCTATGACCTCCAGCAGCCCCACCAGAACAAGGCCGTAGTAGTTGATGAAGTGGTCAACGACGTCGAGCCAGTAAAGGCCCGCCTTCGTTGTGTAGACGATGCTTCCGAGAAATCCAACTAAAACGACGATGTTCACGGCCTTTCTCCTCTCCATGCCGAACTTGTCCATCAGTGCCGAGCTGACGGCCTCAACGAGTGATATGGAGGACGAAAGCCCTGCAACGACCAGTGCGAGGAAGAATACCGCTGCTGTGAACACCTTCAGTGCTGGCAGCATGTTCAGAGCCTTCGGAAACACCACGAAAGCCAGACCGACCGACTGCGCTACCACGTCGCTTATATCCGATTGAGTGGCGTAGGCCATGTATCCGAGAGTGCCGAAGACAGCAAAGCCGACAAGGAAGCTGAAGGCGCAGTTGGCAAGGCTGACTATGAAGGCGTTGTTTGCTATATCGCTCTTTTCAGGCAGATAGCTGGCGTAGGCTATCATTATGCCCATTCCGAGGCTGAGCGTGAAGAATATCTGCCCGAAGGCGGCAAGCCAGATGTTGTAATCGCCGAGCTTGCTGAAGTCGGGCTTCAGATACCACTCTATCCCCTCCATCGCTCCCGGCAGAGTTACCGCTCTGATGACAAGGATTACGGCGAGAAGCCAGAGAAGCGGCATCAGCAAAAGGTTGGCCTTCTCAATTCCCTTCCTGATGCCCCTGAAGTCGACAAGCCAGTTCAGCGCCCACACAATGATTGTAGCAATCAGAACTTCGGTTGCAAACCCGCCGAAATCCCATGGATTGTCGGAGAGCTGCAGAACCGTGCCGAAGAAGTATCCTCCCGTATCCTCTCCCCACGCCAGCGTCAATGACTTTGTGAAGTAAACTATGGCCCATCCAATGACTACCGTGTAGTACATTGTGATTATCAAGCCTCCTGTGACCGCCCACCAGCCAATCCACTCGAAGCCTCTGCCTCCAAGCTTCCTCATTGATGCAGGAGCGCTCCCCCTGAACCTGTGGCCGATGGCAAACTCCAGAATCATCAGGCTTATTCCCGCCACAAAGAGTGCAACGAAGTAGGGGATGAGAAACGCCCCTCCACCGTTTTTGTAAACAAGATAGCCGAATCTCCAGATGTTTCCGAGTCCTATGGCCGAGCCAATGGCGGCGAGAACGAAACCGGCTCTTGTAGCCCAGTTTTCCCTCTCCATGGCCACTGCTTAGACTATCCTGACATATAAACTTTGTTTTACTAAAAAAATTTTAAGGGCCAACTTTTGTTTGCAAACGCTCAGCCCTCAAAGGCTGCAACCTCGTAGCCCTCAAAGTTGACGAGGTGAACCACAACGTCTCCTCCGAGAACGTCTTCGAGTTCTGTGGCCATTGATTGATAGCTGTTTTCCATTTCTGGCGTAAGCTCGCTGGCATCGTTAATTCCAACAAAGGGAACGACGTGATAAACTCCTTCCGACTGCTCGAAAATTACATCCCAGTCGTAGTTCTCTCCGACAAGGCTCTCAAGGTAGTTTGCAAGGTTAAACGCCTGCTCCCTATCAACACCTTTGAAGTAAACGAAGACCCTTCCAGCCTTCTCGAAGCTGTACTGGTTTTTAACAGCAAAAAGCTCATCGTTCTGGTGGGTGACAAGGACGAGCTTAACAGGAGAGCCGAAGAAAACCTCCTCACTAACCCTTGAGGCAAGAAGAGCAAAGTAGACCTTGAAGCTCTCTTCAACTTCAGATGGGGAGCTGTAGGAACTCGGAATCCTCACCTCGTACTCGTTGCCGCTCATGCTGAGCAGAATGTCAGTATCAGAGGTAAAGCCGAACTCCTCTTGCAGATAACCAGCCAGAACCTCTGCCTTTGCGTCGGGGACGTTGGTGTAGTAGACAGTCGTGTGGCCGACGGTAACGCTGCTCTCCTCATCAGTGCAGCCTATGAGCGAAATGGGCAGTAGTAGCATCAGCAGTATCAGTTTTTTCATTTTATCACCTCCTTTCACTTCTCCACATACCTGTAAATCTCGATGGTAGCCTCATACTCCTCTCCCGGATTTGGCGGGGCGTAGTTCACTCGGACAACGAAGGAGTTGGAGGAGCCGTAGAGCAGATTGGTTGTATCCTCATGTTTTGCAACAACATTTCCGCTCCTGTCTATGATTTCTATGTCCTCAACGATCCCGGTTCCACCAGCAATGATTCTGTAGGTTCCCGGGCCGAGCAATTCTGAGGTGAAGTGTACTCTGTCGTTGAAAACGCCCTCATCGTAGGCTACAAGCTCCTTATCGTAGTTGGCTTCGTAGTAGTAGTTCATAACCGCAACACCAGCAATTCCGAGGAGAATGAGGAGGAAAAATCCCATTATGAGCTTTTTCAGCATCTCATCACCCGAGGTTCTTGTAACCGAGAAGGACTTCGTGGTCGCAATCGCCAGTCTTCTGGTGGCTGTAGATGGTGAAGGCTGTGTAGCTTCCATCAGAGTTCTTGTTGATGTAAACGTGTCCAATCTCTATCTCCATGGTGTCTTCGTGGAGGTAGCCGGATGAGGGGATGTTTGCAGAGGTGACGGCTTCAAGGTTCATCACGCCGATGTCTGCAAAATTCCCGTTAATTGCAGCGTTGTCGATGCACCAAGGTTCGAGCATTATGTCGAAGTTGTTTTCATCGCCATATCCACTTGAGAAGTCAAGAAACATTCTGTTGGGGGTTGAGAGAGTAATCTTGACTACATTGCTTCCCGCTGTGCCTGAGCTGGCAGATGAGTCACCACCGGCAGACCATACTTCATCAAAAACTCCGTCAAAGTCGTAGTCGTGCATGTCAGCATCTCCATCAAAGTCTGCATCCCTGACATCCACAACTCCATCGCCATTCAAGTCCCATGCATCAATCCTGCCGTCACCGTTGGTGTCGTAAACGTCAGGAATTCCGTCGGCATCTAAATCCCATGCGTAGCTCTTCTTATTGTTTAAGGTTGTAATCCAGAGGTCAGTCTTGCCATCGTAGTTCTCGTCAAGGTATCTCGTCTCGAAGTCCCCGTTCTCGTCGAGGTCGAGGAGCACCGCATCATACTTTCCATCGCTGTTTCTGTCGTAGATAACAAAGTGCTGAGTGACCTCTGCGTATCCATCTCCGACGTAAACATCCCCCTGCCCGTCTCCATTCGCATCAATCCACGTATCCTTAACATCTCCGTGCTTCGTTCCTCCTCCCCAGCCCGGATAGTCGTCTATGAAGTCGTCGGGTATGTTACCATCCCAGTCTATGATTATGAATAGCCCGAAGAGAATCAGCAGCAGGAAGAACAGCTTTTTCAGCTTTCCCATTCAAACCACCTCACTCATCCCAATCGCCCTCATCGTCCCAGCTGTCGTCATCCCAGTCGTCTGCATCCTTCAAAATGCTCCTTTGCTTCTTTCCCTTCTTTTTGCTCTTGTCCCCTGACATAGCCCAGATCCCAACGATTGCGAAGCCAGCGGCAAAAACCAGCGAGAGGGATGGCTCGACAGCTTCTCCAACGAAGTAGCCCACAACAGCTCCTATCAACACAACCACGAGCTTGAGCACCTTTTTGAATATCCAGAGCAGCAGGAGAGCGATCAGGATTATGATGAGCCCCGCCAAAGGCCCCTCGACGTGAAAGCCCGTCAGAAATTCCTGCCCTTCAACTGCAAGGAGAAAAGGCTCAAACATTGCCCTTCACCTCCACCCAGGTGTCCTTTTCAAACCACCCTCCTGAAATGCGCTTGTACTTCCTTCCAGTCTCGTAGTCCTCGTAGATTCCCGGAATGCTGGTTTCGTGCAAAACGCCAACATCCGTTTGTATCCATCCGCCGTTTCTGTCCTCTATTTTCTTTCTGAGCTTGATCAGGGCATCAACCGTCGCATCCGCCATGTTTCCGAAGTAGCCAGTCGGGTCGAGCAGCTTTCCAATCTTCGTTGCACCGTCGAGCACGACAATGGAAACCTTTGTTCTGCTGTCGAGATTCATCTTTTCGAGCTGTCTCGCATGATCCATCAGCGCTTTTGCATCCTGAGCGACGAGGTAGATTTTTGCCGGAGTTGTGAAGAACTTCACTTTCTCAGCACCTTTGAGCTTCACAGTATCTCCAACCTGCTCGAAGTTTGATGCGACGAACTGAGCCCAGTCCAGAGCGCCGCCAGAACCATACTGCCCCCCAACAAACCATTTGGGCGGGTTGATTATTCCCGTCAGAATGGCGTTCTTCACCGCTTCTCTCTCAGCTTCAGATTTGGAGTTCTCATAAACGAACTTGTTTAGCTCGTAGTTTCTACGCCAAGGGTCGTTCTTATACTTTTCCGCAATCTCCACAACCTTCTCCGCTTTGTCCGGGTCATCCTGAAAGATTTGGATGATTGTCTTAATCTTCTGGTTGTGGTAAACCTGAGCGTCCATGTATCTGTTCATCTCAGCAACCATTCTATCGGGGTCGTTCTTGTATTTCTCGTAGAGGTTCTTTATGTGGGCAATTTTGGGCTCGAAGAATGACCTGTCGGGCTGGGACTCCATGTATTCTATGTGCCTTTTCATCACACTCTCCGCCCATTCGAGCTTTTTCTGGTAAACACACTCATCGCTGGTTGCTATGTCTGGGTCATTGCAGTCAACAAGGCCATCTCCATCGTTATCTTTGCCATCAATAATTTCCGGGCTGATGAAGTTGAGAGTCAGGCTTTTTGTGGCGAGAAGTGTTATGCCTGAGGAGGTCTCACCGTAGAGCTTGATCCAGATGTCCCCCTTTCCCGTGTTAATATTCTTCGGAGCAATTCTTGCGTAAAGATCGTTGTTGTAGATAGTAAACTTCCTCTCGATGCCGTCGGGTGCAATAACCACAGCATAGAGATTGCTCGCCCCCTCTCCCGACACCTTTGCCTTGATGTTGACAATGTGAATGAACGCTTTGTCGCTCCACACTCCGCCTTTGTTGAAGAAGGATGTGACTGTTGCTCCCTGACTTGGAGAGAGAATCTGGATTGTGTAGGATGCGGCTGGAGTTGCGGTTGTTGTTGGCGTTGCTGTCTCACCCGCACCAAGGGCTGATAAGACAGCACTTTCAATTTTCAGGCTGAGTGTTTTTGTGAATTCTGCTGTTTTCTGGTTCAGGTCTTCGAGGCACTTAACATAGTTGCTGTATTTTTCCGAATCAACCACTTCGACGCAATCATTGGTTTGAGCGTCGCAAACAGTATAAACATAGTCAGACTCACATGTGTAAAAATTATGGATATTGATTATAGTTGCCACTTCAGCTCTTGGTGTGACTGTGAGAAGTTGAGAAAAAGCATGCCTGGGTGATTCCTCCCAGTATTTTTGTCCATCGATGTTCTGCCAATCGACAAATAGGTGATAGCAGTACTGTCTTGTACCCTCGATTGTGCTTATTTGCTTGAAAATGTCATCACTTCCACTCTGGTATTCATCACACCTGGCTTTCTCCCTATTTAGATCAGACCTTAGGATGTTGGAGCCACTGGCAGGAATTTCTTTGTAGTTTTTGTATCCATATATTTTCATAATTTCTGTGTAATCCTGAATTTTTATACTCACATCTGCTGTAATCCCTGCATAAGCTATGGGCCCAGTATATTTGTAATGGCCGTTAATGATCGACCCGATATTCCCGTAGGCCTTTGTGTCCACCTCTACTCCAACTGAACTAACAGCGTCAACAACCTTGTTAAATTCTTCCTCACTCAGAGCGCTTGCCGGATGTAGCAATGCTAAGAAAAGCATCGGAATCCAAATTTTAGCTAAAATCCTCAAATAGCTCACCTCTAAATTTTATTCCGCTGGAAGACGGCAAAATCTTCCAGATTCGTTCCAATTTGCATAATTCAAGCTTCAATCTACCACTCTCATCCAAACAAGAAACCAATCTTGGAGAGAAAGGCTTCTTGTTATAACTATAGTTATGTAAACTTGAACTATAAAATACTAATCGAAGCCACTATATACCAATAAAAAATTTTTATGAAAATTCACTCCTCTTTTTCTTCAGTCTGCTCTTCCTCCTCGCCACTCTCTCCTTCCTTCTCAGCTTCCTCTTCAGCCTTTATTTCCTCTCCAAGCTTCAGAAGCTCCTGCTCCCTCTCGAACCTCTCCACGATTTCAATTTCCTTTACCTCTGTATTTTCAAAGATATCCTTCACAGCCCTGTATCTGCCGATGAGAAAGACCTGATTCAGGTAGACGTCGCTCGAAACCTCAACGATTGCCTTGCCGTCTTCAATCTTAACGTCCTTCACGTCAATGCCCGTGTGAATTACAAAGAGAGCCTTGATTTTATCCTCTGGCTTCTCAAGCTTCTCCTTGATTTCGTAGTCGAAGATGATTTTTTTGCCAGCCAAGGGGTGGTTGAAGTCAACGATGACTCTCCTTCCAACTATCCTCTCAACCGTTCCGATTCTGTCGCCAATTCTCACTCTCTGCCCGATTTCGGGTCTCTCCTTGAACCTGTTGACGCTGAAGGTGTCCTTCAAATCGGGGTTGTACTCGCCAAAGGCCTTCTCAGGTGGAATCTCGACTGTGCCCTTGTATCCCACATCTTTGCCCTTTATGTCCTCCTCAAGTCCGGGCAGAACGTGACCTTTGCCCACCACGATGTATATATCCCCGTACCTCGCATTTTCGTTGTATATCCCGTGCTCCTTTGCCACCTCCTCGTCAGTGGTATCTACAATCGTTCCATCCTCCAGCTTTGCTGTGTAGCTGAGCCTGATAAAGTCACCATCCGATATCATTAACACCACCTTTTTAAGCCCCAAGGGGCGGATATAAAAAGATTGAGATGGAGGTCGAGGCCAAGTTTCCCTACCGCGAAGGGGTGGAGGAGAAGGTAAAGGAAATAGCGGAACTAATTATTGAGAAATTCGAGCACGACATTTACTTCTCCCATCCGTGCAGGGATTTTGCCAGTAGCGATGAGGCTCTGAGGATAAGGCAGGATGTGGAGGGGATAACTTTAACCTATAAAGGTCCGAAGGTTGATGTGGAGACGAAAAGCAGGGAAGAGGTTAAGCTTAAGGTTGAGAATTTTGAAGCAGCTAAGCAAATCCTCGAAAAGCTCGGCTTCAGGGCTGTTGCGGAAGTTAAGAAGCTCAGGAGAATTTATGGCTTGTGTGAAGCTATAATCTGCTTAGATGATGTTGAGGGCCTTGGAAAGTTTGTTGAAATCGAGGTGGAGGCTGATAACATTGATGCCAAAGAGAAGGTCTTTTCCATCGCCGAGCAGCTTGGCTACTCAAGGAATGAGAGCATCAGAGATTCGTACCTTGAGCTTATCTTACAGAAAAAATCACGAAAAGAGTCTCTTTAAATCGGCCAAAAGTCTTAAATATCGATTGATGCGGGAGCTAATTACATCATACAGGTGGATAAGGGAAAGGGCTTGAGCAAAAGCCTTATAAACCTAAAAACCAAATAATGTGTTGCCAAGAACGAAAACCGTGGGTCCGGCAAGTGCCCCGAAAGGGCGTAAGCCCGTGATGAGGGGAGGCCTTCCTGCCCACGGTATATTGTGGGAGGACCGCATGCAAAATGCGGTCTGATGTGGGCTTGTCAGCAGAGCAAACCGGCAGGCGAGGGATGTATTCACCGCTTTAGCCCCCGCCAATTCTGGTTGATCCTGCCAGAGGCCGCTGCTATCCGGCTGGGACTAAGCCATGCGAGTCAAGGGGCTTGTATCCCTTCGGGGATGCAAGCACCGGCGGACGGCTCAGTAACACGTGGACAACCTGCCCTCGGGTGGGGGATAACCCCGGGAAACTGGGGCTAATCCCCCATAGGGGATGGGTACTGGAATGTCCCATCTCCGAAAGCGCTTAGCGCCCGAGGATGGGTCTGCGGCGGATTAGGTTGTTGGTGGGGTAACGGCCCACCAAGCCGAAGATCCGTACGGGCCATGAGAGTGGGAGCCCGGAGATGGACCCTGAGACACGGGTCCAGGCCCTACGGGGCGCAGCAGGCGCGAAACCTCCGCAATGCGGGAAACCGCGACGGGGTCAGCCGGAGTGCTCGCGCATCGCGCGGGCTGTCGGGGTGCCTAAAAAGCACCCCACAGCAAGGGCCGGGCAAGGCCGGTGGCAGCCGCCGCGGTAATACCGGCGGCCCGAGTGGCGGCCACTTTTATTGGGCCTAAAGCGTCCGTAGCCGGGCTGGTAAGTCCTCCGGGAAATCTGGCGGCTTAACCGTCAGACTGCCGGAGGATACTGCCAGCCTAGGGACCGGGAGAGGCCGGGGGTATTCCCGGAGTAGGGGTGAAATCCTGTAATCCCGGGAGGACCACCTGTGGCGAAGGCGCCCGGCTGGAACGGGTCCGACGGTGAGGGACGAAGGCCAGGGGAGCGAACCGGATTAGATACCCGGGTAGTCCTGGCTGTAAACGATGCGGACTAGGTGTCACCGAAGCTACGAGCTTCGGTGGTGCCGGAGGGAAGCCGTTAAGTCCGCCGCCTGGGGAGTACGGCCGCAAGGCTGAAACTTAAAGGAATTGGCGGGGGAGCACTACAACGGGTGGAGCCTGCGGTTTAATTGGATTCAACGCCGGGAAGCTTACCGGGGGAGACAGCGGGATGAAGGTCGGGCTGAAGACCTTACCAGACTAGCTGAGAGGTGGTGCATGGCCGCCGTCAGTTCGTACTGTGAAGCATCCTGTTAAGTCAGGCAACGAGCGAGACCCGCGCCCCCAGTTGCCAGCGGTTCCCTTCGGGGAAGCCGGGCACACTGGGGGGACTGCCGGCGCTAAGCCGGAGGAAGGTGCGGGCAACGGCAGGTCCGTATGCCCCGAATCCCCCGGGCTACACGCGGGCTACAATGGCCGGGACAATGGGTACCGACCCCGAAAGGGGTAGGTAATCCCCTAAACCCGGTCTAACCTGGGATCGAGGGCTGCAACTCGCCCTCGTGAACCTGGAATCCGTAGTAATCGCGCCTCAAAATGGCGCGGTGAATACGTCCCTGCTCCTTGCACACACCGCCCGTCAAGCCACCCGAGTGGGCCAGGGGCGAGGGGGTGGCCCTAGGCCACCTTCGAGCCCAGGGTCCGCGAGGGGGGCTAAGTCGTAACAAGGTAGCCGTAGGGGAATCTGCGGCTGGATCACCTCCTAAAGGTGCATTCCAGCCTTCGCCTGCCGGGCTCATATGCTGACAAGCCCAAGGGCTCGTAGCTCAGCGGGAGAGCGCCGCCTTTGCGAGGCGGAGGCCGCGGGTTCAAATCCCGCCGAGTCCATTATTACGTGCACCCGGCGATGAAAGTCGTCGGGGAAGGGTTGATGGGCAAGTTTGCCCAGGTGAAGCCGTGCAGAGGTTCGTCCCCAAATGCAATCTGGGACCGGCTCTACCGGCGAATATCCCGGCCGGTGGATGGCTCGGCTCGGGCGCCGACGAAGGGCGTGCCAAGCTGCGAAAAGCCCGGGGGAGGCGCAAGGAGCCTTAGAACCCGGGATTCCCGAATGGGATATCCTGTCCCTTCGGGGACGCTCCCTTACGGGAGCGGGAACGCGGGGAAAGGAAACATCTGTGTACCCGCAGGAAAAGAAAGCAAACGCGATGCCGTGAGTAGGGGCGACCGAAAGCGGCACAGCCCAAACCGAACATCCGGGGGTAACTCCGGATGGATGTGGTGTTGTAGGACCCTGCCTAATGCCGTGGAACGAAGCCGAAGTGGTCTGGAACGGCCCGCCGTAGAGGGTGATAGCCCCGTAGGCGTAAGTTCCACGGTTACAAGGCGGGGTATCCTGAGTACCGTGGGTTGGAATTCTCGCGGGAAGCTGGGGGTCATCAACCCCCAAGGCTAAATACGTCCCGAGTCCGATAGCGCAATAGTAGGGTGACCGAAAGCTGAAAAGAACCCCGAGAAGGGGAGTGAAAAGAGCCTGAAATCGGCCGGGGATAGTGAGCAGTGGCTCGAAAGGTAATCCCGGCAAAGGAAAGTGCTGAGAGGCGCGAGTACGAGCCGGGACATGCCGGAGTCACTGCGTACGTTCTGAAGAACGGGCCAGGGAGTGTACGGCAGGGGCGAGGCTAAGGAGTGAAACTCCGAAGCCGGAGGGAAACCGACAGCCCGCAGCTTATGCGAGGGGCGGGGTGTGCTCGCCTGTAGTCCCTGCCGTACGACCCGAAGCCGGGCGATCTAGGCGGGGGCAGGGTGAAGCGGTGCGAAAGCGCCGTGGAGGCCCGCAGGGGTGTTGATGTGCAAATCGCTCCTCTGACCCCCGTCTAGGGGTGAAAGTCCAATCGAGCCCGGGGATAGCTGGTTCCCCCCGAGACATACCGCAGTATGACCCGTCCGGAGGTTGGCGGTGGGGTAGAGCACTGATAGGAGGATCCGGGGGGTGACACCCTCGCCCTCCTGTCAAACTCCGAATCCACCGCCGCCGTAGATGGGCGGAGTCAGGGGCAGGGGGTAAGCTCCTGTTCCGAGAGGGAGACAACCCAGACCGGGGTTAAGGCCCCTAAGTGCCGGCTAAGTGTAAACGATAAAGGAGGTCCCGGGTCGAAGACAGCGGGGAGGTAGGCTTAGAAGCAGCCACCCTTTAAAGAGTGCGTAACAGCTCACCCGCCGAGACTCGGGGCGCCGAAAATGGACGGGGCTCAAGCCGGCCGCCGATACCCCGGGGCTCCGAAAGGAGATCCGGTAGGGGGGCGTGCCGATGGCGCAGAAGCCTGAGGCGTAAGCTCGGGTGGAGCCGTCGGTAACGAATATCCTGGCGGTAGTAGCAGCATAGTCGGGTGAGAATCCCGACCGCCGGAAGGGCAAGGGTTCCACGGCAATGTTCGTCAGCCGTGGGTGAGTCGGTCCTAAGGTGGCCCGTAACTCGGCGCCGCCGAAAAGGGAAGCCGGTTAATATTCCGGCACCGCTGCCCGCTGCCTTTATGGCACCCGACGCCTCGGGATAGGCCGGGCGGGAGCTGCCAGCCCGTCCAAGCGTCGAAGCCCCCGGAGATCCGTAATGGAGAGAAGGGGGTGAAGGCGTGATGGCGTAAGCCGGCCGACTCCTGGGGCCCGTGAAAAGGGGGGCAGTTGGACCGTACCGAGAACCGACACAGGTGCCCTGGGTGAGTAGCCTAAGGCGTGGCGGAACATTCCGGCCGAGGGAATTCGGCAAGTTGGCCCCGTATCTTTGGTAGAAGGGGTGCCTGCGGTTTAGCAGACCGCAGGTCGCAGTGACTAGGGGGGAGCGACTGTTTACTAAAAACACAGGGGGCTGCAATCCGGCAACGGTTTGTACAGCCCCTGAGTCCTGCCCAGTGCGGGTACCTGAAACCAGGGTACAACCGGGCGAAGGGCCCGTAAACGGCGGGGGTAACTATGACCCTCTTAAGGTAGCGTAATACCTTGCCGCTTAATTGGCGGCTTGCATGAACGGATTAACGACTCCCCCACTGTCCCCGGCCGGAAGCCGGCGAACCCGACATCCCAGTGAAGAGTCTGGGGACCCCCGTTGGGAAGCGAAGACCCTGTGGAGCTTTACTGCAGCCTGCCGTTGCTCCACAGCTGGGGGTGCGCAGGGTAGGCGGGAGGCTTCGAAGCCCCGTCTCCGGGCGGGGTGGAGCCGTCGATGAGACACCGCCCACCTCCAGCTGTGGAGCTAACTCCCGCTGGGAGGACATCGGTAGGTGGGCAGTTTGGGTGGGGCGCCACTCCCCCGAAAAGGTATCGGGGGAGCCCAAAGGTCGGCTCAGGCGGGTCAGAAATCCGCCGTAGAGTGCAAGGGCAAAAGCCGGCCTGACGTGAACCCGCAAAATAAGGGTTCACGAGCCGAAAGGCGGGCCTAGCGAACCACCCTGGCCTTTTGGTGAGGCCGGGTGACGACAGAAAAGCTACCCCAGGGATAACAGAGTTGTCCCCGGCGAGAGTACATATCGACCCGGGGGCTTGCTACCTCGATGTCGGCTCTCCCCATCCTGGCCGTGCAGCAGCGGCCAAGGGTGAGGTTGTTCGCCTATTAAAGGGGATCGTGAGCTGGGTTTAGACCGTCGTGAGACAGGTCGGTTGCTATCTAACGGGGGTGTCAGGGCGGCTGAGGGGAAGGAGGCTCTAGTACGAGAGGAACGAGCCTCCGGCGCCACTGGTTTACCGGTTGTCCGGCAGGGCATCGCCGGGCAGCTACGCGCCACGCGGTTAAAGGCTGAAAGCATCTAAGCCTGAAACCGCCCCCGAAAAGAGCCGCCCATTAAGGGCTCCCGTAAAAGACGGGGTTGATAGGACCGGGGTGTAAGCGGCGAGCTTCGGCGAGCCGTTCAGCCCGCGGTCACTAATCGCCCGCGCCGATTGGGCCGGTCTCAGGCATAGATTGGGGACGAACCTTTGCATGGCTTTGTCAACTACTTTTTAGTATTGACCTTACGACTCTCTCGTAAACTCTGGCGCTCTATAATAGAAAATTTTTTAAACAACAAAACTTTTTTAGTGCTATGGTAAGTTTCGTGCATGTCATTTCAGTTGAATCAAACACCGCTGAAATTGTGGACAGTGTGAAAATGAGTGGACATCCGATTCATAAGGCATACCTAATATTTGACAGCGAGGAGTCTAAGAAGTACGTTGATGAGGTTAAGGGAACGCTTAGCTCCCTGGTTGAAGTTGAGGTTCTAGAGCTTAAAAGTGACGGCGTGTATGAGGCTGTTGTGGACATACTCAGGACCGTGAGAAAGGAGGTTGATGCAGGAAACACGGTGCTTTTCAACATCACAGACTCGGACAAGCTTACCTGCCTCGCCTGTTTCATTTCCGCCCAGATTTCTGAAAGCAAAATATATACCAAAAAAGGCGACTCGGTCATTGAAATACCCACCCCTCCAATAAAGAAAGTCAACGAGGACAAACTTGAAATTTTGAGGGCGCTTGAGAGGGAAGGCGGGAGTGTGGACTCAATCAACAAGCTAATCGAGCTCGTAGAAGGGAAACTTGAGGAGCAGAAGAAGTACATGGCACAGAGGGCGAGAATGAGCTACCACCTCAACGGTCTTGAGGAAGATGGGCTTGTTGTTACCGAAAGAAAGGGGAAGAACCTCAGCATATTCCTGACCGAACTTGGAAAAGCATTTGTAGCCATGTTCGGATGATAGTGCATGCTATCAGTACTGCTGATTGCCGAGGATGGTGAGTGGCATCGCTACAAGGAGCTTGAGGAGTGCCTGATAAATGACTATCATGTGGACTATTCGGGGCAGATTTCGACGGATATTGCGGAATTGAGCAGAATCGAGTTCTCGTACGAAATCATTTTTTTCCTAAAACCCGTAGAGTTCTCCGAAATTCCCGCTATTTCCCGGCTCGCAAAAAGCAAGATTTTGGTTTTCCATGTTTTGAACAATAACGTTCCGATTCGCCTTTCGGAGAATCTCTTGCCCGTCGCGGATTGCCTTGAGCTCAACGCCTCTGCAATGAGGGGCAAGCTTGAGTACTTCAGAGGTGTTGACGTAATAAAGCTCCTCCATCCATACCATATGGAGGTTGATGAGGAGTGCGAGGTAATCCTTAACGGGAACAGAAACACGAAGGTATTGCTTGGGGACATAACTTTCAGAACTGGCAAAAACGTGGTTTTTGGGGTTAGAAAAGGAAACATGGCCTTCTTCTCGGCAGACATCTTTTCCAATGATGCTTTGAAGGAAAGCGACAACTGCAGGTTTATAAAAAATTTGATAAAGGAGCTTGTTGGGAAAGCAGAGGTGTATTAGTCCTTTTTGAGCCAGGGCATCATAGCCCTTAGCTCTTTTCCGATTTTCTCTATCGGATGCTCCCTTTCCATCTGGAGCAGTTTGTTGTAAACCGGTCTTCCCGCCATGTTTTCGAGAATCCACTCTCTCGCGAATTCACCGGTCTGAATTTCCTTCAGGATCTTTCTCATCTCTTCTCTCGTCTGCTCTGTGAAGATTCTCTTTCCTCTCGTCATTCCTCCGTATTTGGCAGTCTCGCTAACAGCACTCCACATGTTGTAAATTCCGCCCTCGTAAATCAGGTCGACGATGAGCTTGAGCTCGTGCAGAACCTCAAAGTAGGCTATTTCGGGCTGGTAGCCCGCCTCGACCAAGGTTTCGAAGGACATCTTTATCATCTCCGCAACTCCACCGCAAAGGTCAACCTGCTCTCCGAACAAGTCGGTTTCCGTTTCCTCTTTGAAGGTCGTCTCTATGACACCTGCTCTCGTCGCTCCAATTCCCTTTGCGTAGGCGAGGGCGACTTCGAGAGCCTTGCCAGTGTAGTTTTGCTCAACCGCAACCAAAGACGGCACGCCCTTACCTTCAACGTACATTCTCCTTACCAGTGGCCCAGGCCCCTTGGGTGCAACCATTGCCACATCCACGTACTCAGGCGGAACAATCTGGTTGTAGTGGATGTTGAAGCCGTGGGCGAACATTAGCATCGCACCTTCCTTCAGCTTGTCCTGAATGTGCTCTCTGTACACAGCAGGCTGGACCATATCGGGAATGAGCATCGCTATCACATCTGCTCCATCAGCAGCCTCGCTAAGCTTTTTAACAACCATCCCGTCCTTCTCGGCCCTCTCCCATGTTGCCTTGTCCCACTCAGGCAGTCCGACAACCACGTTAACCCCAGAATCCTTCAGGTTCAGGGCGTGGGCGTGTCCCTGACTTCCGTATCCGATTATACATACAGTCTTCCCGTCAAGGTACTTCAAATCCGCATCCGCGTCGCGATAAATTTTTGCCATGCTCCGTGTTGCAGCGTCCGTTAAATATATATTGCGAGTCTGGATATGTTCGCTGTGCGAACGAAGTTTGTTACAAAAACAGAGGTTGTGCTCAGAACAGTTTACACCGCACTTGAGAAAGGTCTTGCAGTAATCGGTCCCACGCAGGTTGCGGAGGAGCTTGGCGTGTCGAAATCAACAGCTCAGAAAATGCTGAACGAACTGTCTAAGGCAGGCTACGGCGTTTACGTCCCGAAGAAGGGATTGGTTCTGAATGAAAGGGGAAAAATGGAAGCAAGGGCAGCGGTAAGGATGCACAGGCTTATAGAGTGCCTTCTCGCAGACCTCGGCGTGGAGGACTTCTGCAAGGAGGCTGAAAAAATAGGCATGGTTGCCGGCAGCAGCCTCGTTGATGCCCTCGAAGCAAGGTACGGTGACAGAGAATTCTGCCCGTGTGGGAAGAGAATTCCGGAGGTGAAAAAGTGAGACCCGTCATTATTGCAGCTTTATCACTTTTTCTCCTCCTCAGCACAGCCGAGGCATCGACAATAGTCGTTACGGTGCCCGATTTCAAGCCAATCGTTGAGGCGGTTGCTGGAGATGGCTTTGAAGTTTACAGCCTGCTCCCCCCAGGCTCCGATCCTCACGCCTTCAGCCTAACGGTTGAGGATATTGAGAAAATGAGGAAAGCGGACCTCATCGTGCTTGCAAACTCAAAACTGCTGGATTTTGAGGCAAAAATAGCAAGTGAGTTCTCCAACACCCTCGATTTTAGAGATTACAACGCAAAGCTCTACGACTTTCCCGGCTTCGAAAGCAACCCGCACGGCTACTGGATGCTACCAGAAAACGCAGTAGGGATCGCAAAGGCGGTTAAGGACAAGCTCTCAGAGATGTATCCCGGAAAAAAGGCGCAGTTTGAAGAAAATTTTAAAGTCTTCGTTGAGAGAGTCGAGGAGGCGGAAAAAGAGGCCAAAAGGATCTCGGAAGGGGAGTCGGGAAGGAAATACGTTGCGATGGTACCCGGAGTCTGCTACATAGCTAAAACCTATAACTTGAGCGTTGCAGCAGTTCTGATTTCAGAAGGAGCGGGTAGCGCAAGCGCAGGAGAGCTTGCTGAAATAAGAAAAAAGCTCGAAAGCGGAGATTACAGGGGAATAATCGTTCCGGAGTTTATGAAGGGTGGAAAGGGAGAGGAAATGGCGAAGGAACTGGTTAAGGGTACGAATGCGAAAATAGCATGGGTTAGGTTCTCTTCAGGAGATTCGGCTTACGACACAATGCTCATTTCAAACGCAGCAAGAATCGCCTATGCAGGAGGCTACGCGGAATGCAGCAGGGACAGCGTCTGGATATACGTTCTTTCAGTCCTTTGTGTAGTTGAGGCTCTTATCATCGCTGTGATAAAGGTGAGGTTATGAAAGTAATAGAGTTTTACGACGTGAGTTTCTCCTACAACTCCAGCGAGGTTCTGAGTGATCTGAACCTGGGTATAGGAAGGGGGGAGTTTGTTGCGGTACTCGGCCCCAACGGGGCTGGAAAGAGCACGATGCTCAGGCTTATTCTCGGACTTTTAAAGCCCACTAAGGGAACTGTTAAAGTTCTCGGTTATAACGCCTTTGATGAGAGGGATAAATTCGTTGGCAGGGTTGGCTATCTTCCTCAGAGAGAGGAGATTCTTCTTGAAGCTCCCCTGACGGTTTCTCAGGTTATAAAATTGCCATTGCTGGCGAGAGGGAAAAAGGTTGGTGATAGTAAGCTAAGAGAGGCTCTTTCAATGGTCGGTTTGGATGGGTTTGGAGATAAGCTTTTCAGCGAGCTAAGTGGCGGGCAGCAGCAGAAAGTGCTGCTCGCGAGGGCTCTAATCTCCGACCCAGAAATTCTGCTGCTCGATGAGCCCTTTAACGGCGTTGACGTGCCATCGCAGGAAAAAATAGTTGAGGTGCTTGCGGAGATGAGTTCCAAGGGCAAAACTGTCGTTGCAGTGGTTCACAACATCAATCCATTGCTCCACAACATTGACAGAGTTGTTCTGCTCAACAGGAGGATAATAGCGGCAGGAAAACCAAACGAGGTTTTCTCAGAGGAGAACATCATAAAAGCTTACGGCACGTCCATACCAATCGTAATTTGCGAGGAGGGCTTCACACATCCGCTTTACGGTGATTACCATGGATGAGCTCATTTTGAGGGCTTTAATAGCTTCAGTGCTGATTTCGCTGAACGCATCCATAGCCGGAACCCTTACTGTTTTCAGAAGGGCATCGTTTCTCGTTGCTGGCTCCGCCCACTCTGCCCTGGCAGGAGTTGCTCTCGCTCTCTTCTTGAACTCAATTGGCTTCAGCGCTCACTACTTTCTTTTTGCTGTGATTGCAGCAGTCTTCTTTGCAGTTCTCTCTGCGAAGGCCGCAAGGAGAGGTGATGTGAACGTTGGCATCGCAACCGCCTTCTCCTTATCCATGGCTCTGGCGGCCATATTTATCGCAATGACCAGAAACTCAGCATCAAATGCTTGGCAGTTTCTCTTCGGAGATGTTCTGCTCCTCACCCTCGACGATTTCGTGATTGTAGCAATCACAACGGCTTTCGTGCTTATTGCAATCTCGTTCTTTTACCACAAGTTCATTTTCATATCCTTCGACCCCTCAGGGGCGGAGGCGACCTGTATCAACGTTTACCTTTACGATTTCCTGCTGATCGCCCTGATCTCGATATCAGTTGTGACGGCGCTGAAAGCTGTCGGAGCGATTCTTGTTTTTTCAATCTTCATTGCTCCCTCATCGACTGCAAGGCTGCTGGGAAGAAATCTTTCGTCAGTCTTCCTCATTTCATTCGTTTTAGCCCTCTCAAGCCTTTACTTTGGCCTTTTAACCTCTTTCTACTTCAGCATTCCTTCAGGTGCGGTTGCGGCAGCCATAGCATCGTCGATATACTTCGCAGTCTCGTGGAGGGGTTAGGGAAAAACTTAAAGCCTTGTTCATACACGCTTGGTCATGTGGTCTAAAGCCTCAGCTTTGTGCTTCTTCTCCGGCTTCGCGATGCTCGTTTACGGTGTTTACAAGGTACTCTCACTCGCTCCCGTTTCATCGCCGACAATAGCTGAGAACTACAGAATAATATTCTTTCACGTCCCCGCAGCCGTTACTTCTTTTGTGGCATTCGCGGTAACTCTGGCCTTCTCAGTTGTTTTTCTCAAAACGGAGAACTACAGAAGGGATGTTCAGGCTGTGAGCTCAGCAAAATTCGGTTTTGCTATGATTACCGCCGCTCTCATAAGCGGCTCGATATGGGCAAAGGTCGCTTGGGGGAGCTACTGGAACTGGGACCCGAGAGAGACGTTTGTTCTCGTCCTCTGGTTTGCCTACGCTGCGTACTTCGGTTTGAGAGCGAGCATTGAGGATTATGCGGTGAAGGCGAGATACTCAGCCATCTACTCCATCTTCGCCTTCGTCACGGTTCCGATGAGCTATTTTTCGTCTCTCCTCTCCCCGCTTCATCCAAAACCTTTCGAAGTGAGCTTTGATACGGAGAGGGGAATGCTGTTGGGAGTTATGATAATCGCGTTCATTTTGCTCTACATCGCCTTTTTCCTTCTGGATTCGAAAATTTCCGAAATAAGGGAGAAATTGGAGGTGATGGAAAATGAATGATTACACAGCAGTAATGCTGGCTTCGATGGTCGTTTTGATTGCCCTGTTCGCCGTGTACACCTTAACCCTGCTGAACGCGATAAAGCTGAGCAAGAAGTTCGGTTAGTCGAGCCTTCTCCTTACCGCAGGGTTTCTGGAGGCGATTTCCTTAAGAGCCTGCTCGAAGCAGTCAGTTGAAGGAATTGTCTCGCAGAGAAAGATGCCCGTCCTTCCGACCTCTCTCCTTCTCGTCAGAACCCTTATTCTCTCCGTCACGATGTCTATTGACACTCCGAGCATTCTCGCCACGCTGCTCGGATGAATGTCTGTAAGAGGGATTTCGCGATGCCCTTTTCCGGTGGGAATTATCAGAACGAGTCTTTTGTCCACTCCCGGCACTCTTCGCTTCTCCATCAACCCCCTGTAATCAACACAGCCTCCGAACCTGTAAAAGTCCATCTCCCTTTCCCTCATCCTGACCAGTGGAAAACTGACGGTGGTGTTGTCGGACAGCACAAATTCTCCCTTTATGGCGTAGTTTGGAGTTGCCTGGACGATTCTTTTTTCAAGGACTTCGAAGCCGTCAAGAGCGACCTCAACCTTATAAGAGGGTATAACCTCGGGGATGAAGATGTCCACGTCACTTTTTTCGTTCACATCCCCTCTCGCAACGCTGCCGTAAACAACGCTTTCGATTCCGAATGAAAGTAAGGACTCCATTACCTCCTTTGCCCGCTCCCTTTTCTCTGCGAGTATGTTCCAGCGCTCCTGATCGTACTCTATCAATTTCCTTCCACCGTATGTTCCGACCCTCCTCATTCGACTGTCTCGTCTATCCAATCGAGAAACTCCTTGAGCCCTCTTTCTATCGGTATTGCGCATATGCAGGGAGTTGTGTAGCTGTGCATCGCCTTTACCTCATCCCTGACTTCGGCAAACTTCTCCGACCTCGTTTTAACGATCATGGCAAACTCAGTTGCTGCCTCTATCTTTCCCTCCCACCAGAAGAAAGATTTAATGGGAAAGATGTTTACGCAGGCTGCGAGTTTTTTCTCAAGGAGCCTCTTCGCTATTCTTTCCGCCTCCTCCAAAGAAGGGGCGGTTATGTAGATGAAGTTGTGCATGCAGCTCTTTAATGCTCTGGACTTAAATTATTTCTTCTTTCTCTTCACAACAACAACGTCGCCCAGTGTTGGAACAAGGCTCTTGCTCTTCTCAATTTTGATTTCGGGAACCTGCTCTCTCAGCTTGATGTTGAACAGCTTCTCCAGCTTCTCCACAACCTCAGGCTCAGGTGTAATCTCCGCATTCTCGATTTTCTTTATCAAAGACTCCTTCTCCTGAATCTTCTTTGCAAGCTGCTCCTGACTCCAGCCTCTCTTTTCCCTTTCTCGCCTGATAATAATGTGGAAGTTCTCAACAAGCTCCTCTGTGAACTCGATTTTTGTCGAACCCCTCTTCTTTTTCAGAACGACCCTTCTCGCCCCCTGCTGAGATGCTACGGAGGGCTTCTTTTCAGTTCCGAACTGTCTGCAGGAGCCGCAAACCGTAACCTCACTGCCCTCAACAACAATCTTGAAGCCTTTTCCCTTAATCTCTCTGCCACAGATTTCGCAGTTCATTTCACTCACCAGCAACAAGTTCTTATATGATGAGTGATATATATGTATTTGGAGGCTTCCGGAACGTAGAGGGAAGCAAAAAATAAAATTGAGGGATAAAATATGGGCGATAGCGAAATACAATACCTCCTGGAAAAGTTGAAGAAGCTGGAGGAGGATTACTACAAGCTTAGAGAGCTTTATCGCAGATTGGAAGACGAGAAGAAGTTTATCGAAAGCGAAAGAATAAGGTATGAAAGAGAAGTAAGAAGGCTGAGAAGTGAAGTTGAAAGATTACGCTCACCGCCATTACTCGTAGGTGTTGTTTCAGACATACTTGAAGACGGAAGAGTTGTTGTGAAGAGCTCAACCGGACCGAAGTTCGTTGTCAACACCTCGCAGTACATCAATGAGGAAGAACTCAAGCCGGGTGCGAGAGTCGCTTTAAACCAGCAGACGCTGGCAATAGTGAATGTCCTTCCAACATCCAAAGACCCAATGGTTTACGGCTTTGAGGTGGAGGAGAAGCCAGAAGTTAGCTACGAGGACATAGGAGGTCTTGATGTACAGATTGAGGAAATCAGAGAGGCTGTTGAGCTGCCGCTGCTGAAACCGGAGCTTTTCGCGGAAGTTGGCATAGAGCCGCCCAAGGGTGTGCTGCTCTACGGTCCGCCGGGTACGGGTAAAACCTTGCTGGCCAAAGCGGTCGCAAACCAGACGAGGGCAACGTTCATACGTGTGGTTGGCAGCGAGTTCGTTCAGAAGTACATCGGAGAGGGAGCAAGGCTGGTCAGAGAGGTGTTCCAGCTCGCAAAGGAGAAGGCACCTTCAATAATATTCATAGATGAGCTTGATGCAATAGCTGCGAGAAGGACAAACAGCGATACCAGCGGTGACAGGGAGGTTCAGAGGACGATGATGCAGCTCTTAGCTGAGCTTGACGGCTTCGACCCGAGAGGGGATGTGAAGGTCATCGGTGCGACGAACAGGATCGACATACTCGACCCAGCAATCCTTCGACCTGGAAGGTTTGACAGAATAATAGAGGTTCCGCTACCAACGTTCGAGGGGAGGATACAGATTTTCAAGATACACACGAGGAAGATGAAGCTTGCGGAGGACGTTGACTTCAAGGAGCTTGCGAGAATCACGGAGGGTGCGAGTGGAGCGGACATCAAGGCGATATGCACCGAGGCAGGGATGTTTGCCATCAGAGAGGAGAGGGCGAAGGTTACAATGCTGGACTTCACCAAGGCGATAGAGAAGGTGCTCAAGAAGACGACTCCGATACCCGATTTGAAGGGAGTGATGTTCGTTTAACCGTTCCGGGAGTCTCCACCATTTTATCATTTTAATTTTTGCTTTTCAGCATTGCTGAATAAAAAACTTAAAAAGCACTTGTGAATTCTGAACTATAAGATGGAAATTGGATGCATAACGATTTCTCACAAAAATGCCAAAGTTGAGGAAATTGAGAAAATCTGGCTTACTGTAAAGCCGAGACTGGAGGATGTGATTTCGAAATGCAGTTTTTCCGAGTATGCTTACATCTTCACATGCAATCGCTTCGAAATCTATCTCGTTGGCGAGAATCTGAAAAGCTGTCTTCAAGATATTGCGGAGGAGCTTGGTATAACCGGAAAGGCTGAAATTTTTGTTGGTGAGAGCTGCCTGAGGCACCTGCTGAGAGTTGCTTCGGGAATAGAGTCGATGATTGTTGGGGAGGAGCAGATTCTCGGTCAGGTAAGGCAGTGCTTTAATCTCTGCAGGGAAGGTGGGCAGGCTGGGGAGGTTCTGGAGAGGGTTTTCGGCAAGGCCGTTCAGGTCGGGAGAAGGGTTAGGAGAGAGACGGCAATTTCGAAAGGCTCGGTGTCGATTGGCTCTGCTGCGGTTGAGGTGGCGGAGAGAGTTCTGGGAACGCTGAAGGGAAAGAAGGCTTTGCTCGTAGGTGCGGGGGAAATGGGCACGCTCGTTGCAAAGGCCATTGCAGGTAAGGAAGTAGAGGCTGTTTTAATAGCCAACAGAACGTACGAGAAGGCTGAGGAGCTTGCAAAACGAATTGGCGGGGTTGCAGTAAAGTTTGACAAACTGGTTGATTACCTCAAGGTCTGCGACGTCGTCATATCCGCAACCTCCGCACCCCACGCCGTCATAACGAGGGGGGACGTGGAGAGGGCTATGAGGGAGAGAAGTCAGAAGCTTCTCATCATTGACATAGCCTTGCCGAGAGACGTGGATGAGAGCGTTGCACAACTTGACGGAGTTGAGCTACTCACGATCGATGATTTGAGGAGAATAAGCGAGGAGAACCTTGCCAGAAGGAGGGAGGAGATAGCAAAGGTTGAGGGGATTATTGAGGAGGAGCTTGAGCAGCTAAAGCTGCTCTTGAAGGACATCTCCGCCAGAGACGCCATTGCAGCCATGTACTCTCTCGCTGAGAGGTTCGTTGGCGAAGAGGTGGAGGAGCTTTACGCAAAGCTAAACGCGAGATACGGCGTTTCAGAGGATGTTAAGGAAATTCTCAACGATTTTGCCAACTCCCTCATTAAGAAATTCCTGAGAGAGCCTACAGTTCGCCTGAGGGAGGCGGCGAGGAAGGATGAGTTTCACGTTATTGAGTCCATAAAGTATGTTTTCGGTGATGGAAATGGCAGAGTTTCCGAAGGTAAGGATGCGAAGGTTGAGGAAGGCAAACCTGAGGTGGATGTTCAGAGAAGCAAGGCTGAGTCCTGAGAATCTCATAACACCGATTTTCGTTGATGAAAATATTAAAGAAAAGAAGCCGATCGAATCCATGCCTGACTACTTCAGAATTCCGCTGGAGATGGTTGATAAGGAGGTTGAGGAGTGCCTCGAGAAGGACCTGAGAAGCTTCATCCTTTTTGGCATCCCCTCCTATAAGGACGAAACTGGTTCTTCTGCTTATGACCAAAATGGTGTAATACAGAAAGCCGTCAGGCGAATTAAGGCTGAGTTTCCGGATGCTGTAATCGTAACGGACGTCTGCCTCTGCGAGTACACAACTCACGGCCACTGCGGTGTTGTAAAGGATGGGGAGATTGTGAATGATGAGACATTGCCCATAATCGGGAAAACTGCTGTGAGCCATGCGGAAAGCGGAGCGGACATTGTTGCGCCATCCGGAATGATGGATGGAATGGTTAAGGCGATAAGAGAGGCCCTTGATGCAGCGGGTTTTGAGAGCACTCCCATTATGAGCTACTCCGCCAAGTATGCTTCCAACTTCTACTCTCCCTTCAGAGATGCTGCGGAGAGCGGGTTCAAGTTTGGTGACAGAAGGGGGTATCAGATGGATATCCACAATGCCAGAGAGGCGATGAGGGAGATCGAGCTTGATGTCAAAGAGGGAGCGGACATAATCATGGTCAAGCCGGCCCTGCCCTACCTCGACATTATAAGAATGGTACGGGAGCGCTTCGATTTGCCTTTGGCAGCGTACAACGTGAGCGGAGAGTACAGCATGATCAAAGCTGCGATAAAGAACGGCTGGCTGAGCGAGGAGGCAATCTACGAGGTTCTGATTTCCATAAAAAGGGCTGGAGCGGACCTCATCATAACCTACCACTCCAAGGAAATTGCCGAGAAGCTTCAGTAAACTTCAGCGTCCACAACAACGTGATAAACACCCGGAGAGTAATTTTTAACCTTCTTAAAACCCAATATTCTGCATTTTTTCCCCATTTTCCTGCAGGCTTTCTCCACCCTCCTTACGGGCCTGTCAATAACCGCTTCAGGAGTTGCCTCGTGGTAGTGCACAACACCCCTCTCCTTCAGAGCCCTTATGGCGGTGTGGAGGTAATCGTGGCAGTAAATGTGCCCCATGACAACCCTGTCCGCTACACCCTCAGGCGTAACGAACTGGGAATCGCCCAGAATCGGAACTATATTTCCGACGTCATTCAGCTTTATATTCTCAAGAAGGAGTTTGTAGGACTCAGGGTTAATTTCAATGGAGTATATTCTCCTTGCCTTTGAGTGGACGGCGATCGGTATTGAGAAGTATCCGATGCCCGCGAACATGTCAACAACCACCTCCCCATCTTCAACGAGCCTCGCGATTCTCATTCTCTCCGCCTGGTTGCCCAGGCTAAACATGACCTTGGCGACGTCAATCCTGAACCTGCACCCGTTCTCCCTGTGCTCCGTAACGCTCCCTTCCCCTGCGATCAGCTCCATTCTCGGCTTTCTCTTCATCCCGTATCTGCCGTAATCACACCAGACCGCCTTGCAGGGGTTAATCTGCATCAGAGCCTCTCCAATCACCTTGGCATACTCCCTGGCCCTTTCATCGAGCTTAACGACGACGATGTCGCCAATAACCTTGTAATTTGTGGGAATAAGCTCCTCCGGCACCTTTCCCCTAAGAATTTCCCGAAGACTCCTTTTTCTCGAAAAAACAGGATTGTCCTGCTCAACTATAGTGTATCCCTTGAAAAAACTCTCGGCAGAGTCAATAATCGGAATCTCAACGTAGTCTCCGGTTGCCGTAATCCTCCTGCTCTTGTCCTTGACACCGAGCTTCTCCGCCAGCCTTCTAACCTGCTCTGCCTCACTCTTCGGAACTCTGACCGCCTTCATACACGGAGAAGAATTTGCCATTTATTTCGAAAACCTTCACCTCAGCGCCAATCTCCGCTCCCGAAGGTTTCGGAGTCGTCACAAGCCTTCCATCCTCGCAAACAACTTCAACCGCATTGGGGTCAGCGTTAACCACAACACCGCTCTTCAGGTCTTCTCTTCTCACCGCTACCCTCTCATTGCCGAGGTTGACGGTTTTTCCTGTGAGTATGTCCAGACCCTTTCCAGCCACGGAGTTTCTGACAACTGCGAACCTCCCCTCTTTCTCTACAATGTCTCCTTCTCTGTATTCAGGCAGTTTGACCGAGTAGGTGAATCTGTAAACGTCTCTGCCGTCGATTCGCGTGTGCAGCTTCTTGCTCTCCGTGATGCTCCCCCCGAGCTTTTTCATAATCATCCTTGATACCTTTTTGCCTATGTTTCTGCTTCCGAAGAATATGTTGACACCCTCCCTCTTCCTCTCAAGCTTTGAAATAAAGGCCTTCTGATCTTCGGGAGCGCTTGAAATAACCTCATCCACAATTTCTAAGGCTTTTTCAATTTCTTCGTCACTTAGCTCTCTTCCGGCAGCCCTCAGCTGCACTATTGACTCGTAATACCCCCCAGCCTCCCTGCTGCACTTCTCGCAGAGCACTTTGTTTATCCTGTACTTCAGTGGAACTAAGATCTTAACCTCATCGCCAGAAATCTCACCCCTGAAGACGCAGTGCTCCTGGGATATCGCAACTTCGGTAACGTTAAACTCCTCAACAACTCTTGCATTTCTCAAAACCATTTCTTCGATAACTTCCTCAACGCTCCTCTCAACCCACCTGTTTCCCAGCCTAATTAAATTGCATCTGCTGCATACGGTAATCTCAAATTCGTCGATTTTGGCAACTTCTTCCTTCTCAACCATGCATTTTCCGCACAAACTCCCGGTTTCAATTTCTCTTCCGCATACAACACATCTCACGTTGCAATTACTCCGACGCTTCTTAAAAATCTGAACAGAAAACTTTATATTTCGACTACCTAACATAAAGTTAGGTTAAGTAAGTTAGGAAAGAAAGGTTAGGGGGAGGTGATGGGGATGTTGATTGACCCGTTTGAGGAGCTGAGAAGGATGCAGGAGAGGTTTAACAGGCTGCTGGAAGAGTTTGGCAGATTCCCTGAGGTGAAGGAGTTCAGGGTGACAATGCCGGTCGATGTTATTGACGAGGGCGAGCAGATCAGAGTTGTCGCGGACCTGCCGGGATTCAGCAAGGAGGATCTGGAGATTTACTTTGAGGATGGAGATTTAGTCATAAAGGCGGAGAAGAAGGAGGAGTTCGAGGAGAAGAAGGGTGAGTACCTCAGAAGGGAGAGAAGGATGGGAAAGGTTTACAGGAGGATTGCGCTGCCTGCTGGACTTGACATCGATGCTGTCAAGGCCAAGTACAACAACGGAGTCCTTGAGATAACCATTCCGAAGCTGAAGAAGGACAGAAAGGCCGTGCAGATTGAGTAATTAGCTTTTATTTCTTTTTGAGTTTGTAGGCAATTACGAATAATTACACTATTAATGGGCTCATACAACCTCAAAAAGCTTTTAAAGGTTCGAAAAAATAGCCCGCATGGAAATTGTAAAAGAGGTTGAAAGGCTGATTCGGGAAGGAAAAATTCTTGATGCTTTTGAGCTTGTAAAGCAATCCGCACCTGAAGAGCTAAGGGAGAGGATAGAGAAGTCCTTCAGAGATGCTGAGGAGATTAAAAAGCTTGATGGAATCTGGAAAAAACTCATGCTGATACTTCACTTCGTTTACGCTTCTCAGGACGCGGTCGAGAGGCAGGACAAGCAATCTCTCGTTTCCTGCGTTGTTTCATCTGTTAATGCGATAAAGCTCACCATTGAGCTTGGAATGAAATCCATAACGCCGGTTTTGATGAGAAACGCTGCGAGAGCATTGATTCTGATGGACATGAAAGAAAACGCGGAGAGGATGTACACGGAGGCGGAAAAAATATGCGAGGAAAACAGAGATGAAGAGATGCTTGCAGCCATTGAAAACGACCTCGCAACGCTTTACTACGACATGGGAAAGTACAACGAGGCCAAGGTTAAGGCCGAAGAGGCTTTAGAGATAAGGAGAAAGATTGGCACCAAAGAAGAGCTTGCGGAAAGCCTTGCGACCGCATCGGAGATTTACGTAAAACTCGGAGACTTTGACGAGGCTGAGGAGTGCTACAGAGAGGCGGAGAAGCTGTACAGGGAACTCGTGGAGGAGGCAGAGTCCTTCAAGCTTAACCTGGCCATTCTGCTGAGCAACTACGCGATGTTCCGAAAGAAGCTCGGAAGGTATCAGGAGGCTGAGAAAATGTTCAAGGAGGCGCTGGAGATTTTCCAGAATCTCGAAAGGATTGATGCGGACTTCATGCAGTTCGTAGCCGCAGCGTACAGGCATCTTGGAGACCTCTACAGAGAAATGAAGGAGTACTCGAAGGCTGAGGAGTACTACAAGCTTTCGAGGGAGAAGTTCAGGGACATACAGAAAAGGTGGGAAAGCGTAGCGAGCTAAATCCCACAGCTTTTTATATCCACCTCCACAACCTCCCCTCTTGGCTCTTTTTCCTTGAATATCTGCCCCTCGAACCTGTAAACCTCCGCTCCGGTGAGCCAGCAGTCCGGTGGTAGGCCTGCTTTCATGCAAGTCTCGCTGAGGAACTCCTCGGCGTCCATGTTGTACTCCACGGCAACCTGAGGCAGGAGGAGACCTGAGAAGGGGCCCATTTTTACTATAAGACCATGTCTCCCAATTTCGACGTGGTTGGGTAGGTCTTTGGGCTTGGCATCAATTCTCTCAGGCGGAGTTAAGATGGTCACCTCAACAATGATTTCGTTCATCTCGCTCAGCCTCACAGGCTCGAAACGTGGATCGTCAACCGCAGCGGCGATTGCGGACTCTATTATCGCCTCGTCAAGCCTTTTAACCGGATAGGGAAAGCCAATGCAACCCCTCAAATTTCCGTGCTTTGTCAGAGTTGTGAAAACCCCTCTTTTTTGGGAGAAAACGCCGTCAAGTCTTTTTTGGAGTATTTTCCTTTCCTCAAGGTAGTGCTCTATAGCCTCCCTTGCAAGCCTGACGGCTTTTTCGCCCTCTTCCCTCGTCAGAAGTTTGACCATAGTTACAGTGCGTTTTAAATTTAATAACGTTGTTGCTCTATCATGATTGTCGGAATCGACGTTGGGGGGACAAACACCGATGTTGCCGTTCTGGAAGGAAACGTCTTCCAAATAAAGAGCTTCAGAACCTCGGAAGTTATTCAGAACTTATCCGACTTCATCGAGAAAAATTTTGGTGATGCTGAGGCCGTTGGAATCGGTGTGGCTGTTTGGTTTGTTGACGGTAAGCCCGTTAAGGCACCTAATCTTCCAGCAATTCCGAAAATGGAGCTCGATGTTCCGTTCATTGTGGACAATGACGCGAACTGTTTCGCTTACTTTGCCGCCAAAACTCTGAACTTCAGGCATTTGCTTGCGGTGACGGTTGGAACGGGTATTGGAGGGGGGATTGTTGCCGACGGGAAGATTTACAGGGGTAGGGGTGCGGCCGGCGAGATTGGGCACACCTTTGTTGGAGGGAGGAAGAGGTGCAGGTGCGGTGGTGAAGGGCACCTTGAAGCCTACTTTGGGGGGTGGGCTATGGAGAATGTGAAGGAGTTGATTGATACAGGGGAAATTTATAGCACGGCAGAGTTCGCCCTCTTCTGCCGCTCTCTGGCCAACGCTGTGATGCTGCTGAATCCCGAGGCAATAGCTCTCGGGGGGAGAATAGGGGGGAGGCTGGATGAGAGGCCGCTCGCGGAGAAGGTTAACCGCTACCTTCCGGAGGAAATAGATGTGGTGGTTAGGGTTGTTAAGGACGATTACGCTGTGGCGAAAGGGGCAGCGCTTCTAGCCCTTGATACCATCTCTCAAAATCTGCCTTAAGCCCACTTTTTTCAATCAGGTCGAGCGAAACTATATACTCATCCTGAGTTTCCCTCTTCGTCCCCACAACGAGGTAGAACTTTCCGTCGATCTCCTCCAAATCCCCTCTCGCCAAAATTCTCTCCCCTCTGAAGGCCTGCCCGACGAAGGTGTGTGTGAAGCTCAAAACAGCCTCTATTTCGGGATGCTCGATCGGATAGTAGCCCGGGTAGTCGAAAACGAGCGAGTCATCCTTTACAACGGCGCTTATCTCAACCTTCCCCTTCTTTACGCCCATGTCCTCCGGCACGTTCCTCGAAAGCTCATCGTAGTCTCTGACGTACAGCAGGTCGAAGTAGGTGCTACCGAGAAAAGCTCTGTGGTACTTTCTTCTTTCGTGAGTCACGAAAACGTCGTAGGGGAGGGCGATTTTTCTCTTGCGGTAGATGAAATCCCACGTCGCATCATCCGGCTCGGAAAGCTCTTTCCGCTCAATCCCACCTTTCAGCCTCTCCCTTGCCTCGAACCACCACCTGCCGTAGACTATGAAGTCAACGTCCGAATCACCGCCCTCAAGCCCGATGAGTCTCGAGCCCGTTACGCCCATTTTCTCCTTGGGGATTTCAGAGAAAAATTCAACGATTTTTCGCACCTCTGCAGACCTCATTGCAAAGCCCAACCTCTCCTCGGGCTTGTAGATGCTCTCGACAACTCCGTAAGGGAGTCTGAACACTCCTGAGTCCAGATACTTCTCCGCGAGAGGAGAGTTTACCGCCTCATCGTGAGAGAGCTTTCTGTATCTCCTTCCGTTCAGCTCTCTGTCTCCATTGCTGTCCGGAACGTATCTGAGAAAACTCTTTATCCTCTTCTCATTTCTGTATCCGACAACGGAGAAAAAGCATTCCTCAGCCTTTACGAAATCCCTCAAGCGCACTGGCTTATCTACCCTCATACTTCGCGTATATCCTTCTTATTTCTCTTGCCCTTGCCCTTTTACCCTCCCCCCTCAAAACACCGCCGGAAATGAGCTTGATTCTGTGGATTCTGAACCTCTTACCATCAACATGCAGAACCTCTCCAACCTCAAATTCGGTCTCTCCGTCAACAACCATCTTGTAGGGGGTGGTAACGCTCCTCTTGTGGAGGCTCATTCTAACCTCTACCTCGCCGACATCTCTCAGCCACACTGTCTCTATCTCACCAACCGCTGCACTCTCCGCCCTCTTGCCGTTTTTCAGCTCAAGCGAAGTGATTTCGCCTATTTTGTGACCTCTTTCAGTTTCAACAATGTACTCGTCCCCCTTTTCGAGCTTCTCTCCCTCGTAGGCTCTTATCGACCCTTTTACGGATTCCGGCCCACTGCTGATTATCGCCCTAACCCCCACCTCCCTTCTTGGAAGGTGGGTGGTGAAGGTTCCGCACTCCGTGCATCTGTAGAGGTTCTTCTCCTCTCTTATGAGCTCGTGAAGCGTCTCCTCACCGCAGGTGTCGCAGTAGATGTACTCTCTTTTCATCCTTACACCTTTTCACTCTCAGAAGTTAAACTTTCTCTCCAAACCTCTCCTGAAAGAACTTGCCCGCAACCTCCGCTATTTCGAGACCGAGCGGATAAACGCTTTCATCAATCTTGAAGTTTTTCTCCGTTCTCTCAAGCATCTGAACCGGAAAGAATCTCCACTTCTTTCTGGGGAGTTTTAGGGCAACGTATGCTTCAGCCCCAAACCCCCTTGCGAACGTTACCAGCTGCTCAACCTCATCTGCAGAGAGGTAGAGGGGCAATTCTTTCCGCATCTTTACCTCTATAGCCAAATAAGTCCTTCCA
The DNA here is from genome assembly GCF_000008665.1 of Archaeoglobus fulgidus DSM 4304. Taxonomy (NCBI): domain Archaea; kingdom Methanobacteriati; phylum Methanobacteriota; class Archaeoglobi; order Archaeoglobales; family Archaeoglobaceae; genus Archaeoglobus; species Archaeoglobus fulgidus. The sequence continues at coordinate 1,767,853 of NC_000917.1, read as the reverse complement.
TTTCCCGCAACTATGTCCGGGCAGGGAAAGGGGGAAACTCCGCTGCCCGCAACTCTTATTGCTGCGAATCCAGCTTTCCAGAGTTCTACAAGCAAATCTCTTTCAAATCTCGTGCCCTTGCTCTTCATCCAATCAACCAGAAAATTTTTTAATTATTTATTAACTTTACGTATGGCGAAGCTTCTTGTTTTGATCGTGAGCGGAAAGGAGGCAAGGGAGAAGGCCGTTGCTGGGCTGGTTTTTGCGGCGAACTCAATGAAGTTCGGCTGGGCTGAGAAGGTGGAGATAATCTTTTTCGGCCCTTCAGAGGACTTGCTTGTGGAGGACGAGGAGTTCAGAAATCTCGTTTTGAGCCAGCTTGGCGAATACAAGCCCCTCGCCTGCAAATTCGTTGCGGACATGAAGGGATATGCCGACAAGCTGGACTTTACGAGGCTTGAGTATATTGGTGAGCTGGTGAACAGACTCATTGATGAAGGCTTTACGCCCATGGTTTTCTGATTACTTTATTTTTCTCGGGTCGGTAATTTCTCCGTAGATTGCCGTTGCTGCCGCTACTGCAGGATTCACAAGGTAGATTTTGCCCTCAGGACTTCCCTGCCTGCCGATGAAGTTCCTGTTGGAGGTTGACACACTAACCTCTCCGCTTGCAATCAAACCAAAGCTTCCTCCCATGCACGGCCCGCAGCACGGGGCCTCAACCAGCGCTCCAGCGTCAACGAATATCTCAATCAGCCCTTCCTTCAAGGCCCTCCTGTACTCCCTGTGGCTTGCAGGAATGACTATTAATCTGACATTTGACGCAACCTTCTCTCCCTTTAGTATCTCAGCCGCAATCTTCAAATCCTCGTATCTGCCGTTGGTGCAGGAGCCGATGAAAACCTGATCAACCCTCGTCCCCTCAACCTCCGATATTCCAACCACGTTGTCAACTCTGTGCGGGGCAGCGACCTGAGGCTCCATTCCAGTCACATCAAGCTCAACTTCCTGAAATTCAGCATCCTCATCGCTTTTCAGCAGCTCTCCCTCATAGGGCCTGCCCATTGCCTTCAAATATTCAAGCGTTGTTTTGTCGGGCTCCACAATTCCAGCCTTGCCTCCCATTTCAATGGCCATGTTGCACATGGTCAGCCTATCAGACATTCCAAGCTTTTCCACAACCTCTCCGCTGTAGATGCAGGCCTTGTAGTTCGCTCCATCAGCCCCAACCATTCCGATGAGCTTGAGCACTATGTCCTTGCCGTAAACGTGCTTTTCCAGCTTACCGTGGACGTTGAATCTGATTGACTCTGGAACCTTGAACCACAGCTTTCCCATCGCCAAAACGAAGCCCATGTCTGTTGAGCCTATACCTGTGGCGAAAGCTCCCAAAGCCCCATACATGCACGTGTGGCTGTCGGCCCCAACAATCAGCATTCCGGGCTCAACGTGGTTTTCAACCATTATCTGGTGGGCAATTCCCCCTTTAACATCGTAGTTCAGAATCCCCTGCTCCTCAGCAAACTTCCTCAGCATCTTGTGGTTTTCTGCAGCATGCACGCTGTCCGCCGGCACCTGATGGTCGAAGGCCATAATCACCTTGCTTTTGTCCCAGACCTTTGCATCACTGCCGAGAATTTCCCTGAAAGCTTTAATCGCGAGAGGAGCGGTTATATCATGAATCATGGCGAGGTCGATGTTTGCCATTACGAATTCTCCTGCTTTCACTTCCTTACCGCTCGCCTTTGAAAATATCTTTTCTACCAGTGTCTGAGCCATGTTAAAGCCAAAATTGGGGGTGATAAAAACTTTGCTGGTAGGCACAAGATTTTTAAGCAGATTCGCTCAGTAAGCTATCGAACCCGCCTTAGCTCAGAGGTAGAGCGTGGGACTGTAGTCCGCCACTCCGCGGCAGGCGGAGATCCCATGGTCCCCGGTTCAAATCCGGGAGGCGGGACTTGAATGCTTTGGTTTATATCCCTACTCATTTTTTATACTCTAAAATCGAATAATGAATGAGGTTTGTGGAATTTGAAGAGGGTTCGCTGAAAGGCGAAAAGAGGCTGCTTGAGGAGATTGAAAGCTGTGGTGAGTGGGAAAGCTTATATTATTTTCCCACCTACTCTCGTTGCCAAAAGATACGGTCTCGACATCGTGAAGATATTCACGAGCGTTATGGCGATCTGCGGAATAGACGATGAGAGGCCGCTCAAAGCGGCTATATACATCAGAGACTACGGTCTCGGAGTCTTCGACGCCTTTCACGCTGCCTACTGCGGGGGGAAGATAATCAGCTCCGATTCCGTCTACGACAGAGCAGGAGTTGAAAGGGTCAGGCTGGAGGAGATGTAGCAGTTTCAGACCACATTTGCCCCATGACCTCCGGCATCGCAGTTTGCATCTATCAGCGAGCCCATCACTCTCTGCCTGTTTGGCGGGCAATGTGGAAAAAGTCGGCGACGCTTCAGCCCCACCGAGGGCCGAAATTATTCATGGCGTATACAGAATATTTTTTGAACAAAAACCGTTATCTAATTTGACATTCGACATTTTATGTGGTGGTTGGCCTTGAAAGGTATGAGGCGATAAACAGGGGAGAGGCGCTGGCCAAATTTCAGATAGCCAAGCGAATTAATGCGGAAAAGGCTGAGAGTCTTGATGAAATGCTTGAGATTCACCGCAAACTGAAAAGGGAATTTGCAAAAGTCCTCGAAAGCGGAGATGTTCCCGATGAAAAGCCCGATTACTCTTTCATGCACCTGAAAAGGGATATTCTGTATGAAATGCTGAAAAGCTGCAACTTCTGCGAGCGAAGGTGTGGTGTGAACAGGTACGAGAAGAAGGGGTTTTGCAAATGTGGGGTTACGAGCTACTTCAGCAGCGAGTTTCTGCATGTTGGCGAGGAACCTGAGCTTGTCCCTTCCCACACAATCTTCTTCAACCGGTGTACCTTTGCGTGCGTTTTCTGCCAGAACTACGACATCGTTTACGAGGACGACTACATCGTCGATGCAAGGGAGCTTGCCTACATCATTGATGTTAGGAGAAGGCAGGGGAGTAAGAACGTTAACTTTGTCGGAGGAAATCCCGACCAGCACGCCCACACCATTGCTGAAATTCTGCTTTACGTCGAGTCGAACGTTCCGGTTGTGTGGAATTCGAACATGTACCATAGCGAAGAGCTTGCGGAGGTAATTGAGGATTTTGTTGACGTCTGGCTTGGGGATTTCAAGTACGGAAACGATGAGTGCGCAAGGAAGTACTCAAAGGTTGCCAACTACTGGAAGGTTGTCACGAGAAACTTTTTGAGAGCTAAGGAGAACGGGGAGCTTCTCATAAGACATCTGGTGATGCCGAATCATATTGAATGCTGCACAGAGCCGATTGTGAGGTGGGTGGCCGAGAATCTTGGCAGGGATACGAGGTTCAACCTGATGTTTCAGTACTATCCAACCTTCAAAGCGTGGGAGTATCCAGAGATAGCGAGAAGGTTAACGCGAGAGGAGATGGAGAAAGCTGCGAGAATTGCGGAGAAGTACCTGAGCAACCTGGTATGATTGAAGAGCTTGTTGAAATTCTGGACAGGATTGAGAAGGCTGCGATGCAGAAGATGCTGAAGAGGGACATCTATTCTGCCGAACTTTTGGCAAGGAGAGGAGAAATTGCCGTGCTGCGCTCATCGGGATTCATAAGGACCGGAAGCGCTGTTGCTGAGGTTGAGGGCGATGCAGCGTATCCCATCGGCTGGGTCGTTGATGCGAGGCGATACGGAAATGCCTACCTGCTGGCTGTGAAGGAAGTGGAGGAGTTTGAGGGCGAGGCAATTGTAGAGGCTGAGAACGTTGTGAGCATAATGCTGAGAAGAGAGGCTGCGGAAAGAGCGGACGAGATTCTCCATTTCAGTTACTGGAGCGGTGAAATCAAGGAGCTGGACGCTCCGGGCTACCTCGACAGGTGGCAGAAAAAGTGCTACCATGCAACCTGCTCGCTTGATGAAGGGGAGATATTGCTCGTAGTAGGCCCACCGGGCAGCGGTAAGACCACCTTTATTGCGGAGGCTGCGAGAAAGCTCTCGGAGGAGGAAAGAGTTTGGGTGACGTCGAACACGAACATTGCGGTTGACAACGTTCTTGAGAAGCTTGAAAGAGCGCTCAGAATAGGCCATCCGTCAAAGATAACGGCTGGTGTGAGGAGGCACAGCGTTGAGTATAACCTGCTGTCTGGGATAAGGTTTTCAGACTACAGGGAGTACGCTTCAAAGGTGGCGGAGGCTTACAGAGAGATTGCGAGGATACAGAACGACATGATCAGGAAGGGTAAGATCGTCGTTGGTTCGACAATTTTAAAGGGGATGATGAGCGCCTTGAAAAACTACGACTTCGACACGGTGATAATTGATGAGGCGAGCAACACCTGCATTTCAACAGCCCTTCTTGCTCTGGAGAAGGCTGAAAAAGCCGTGGTTGTTGGAGACCCCTATCAGCTTCCACCCGTTTACGAAGTTGGAGGGCACAAGGCAGCAAAGTTCAGCGCCTACAACTTTCTGATCAATATTTACGGCAAAAATTTATGGCTCAGAAGGCATTACAGAAGCAATGCAAAGATTGCTGAGTTTGCGGCAAGGCACGTTTACGGATTTCTTGAAATTGACGAGAAATGCCGCAGAATAAAAATTGAGCCGTGCAAAACAACCATTCCCGAGGTGGGAGACCCCGAGAAGCCGCTTGTTTTCATCGACTGCAACGGTGTTGAGAGGAGGGAGGGGAGGTCGAAGGTAAATGAGGAGGAGGCAGAGGTCGTTGCGATGATTGCCGAGGAGCTTGCGGAGTGCGTGGGAGAGGAGAACGTTGGAGTCATAACGCCCTACGTCAAGCAGGCTGAGCTTATAAGAGGCATACTTTCCGAGTTCGGTGTGATGGTTGAGGTTAGCACGGTTCACAGCTATCAGGGGAGGGAGAAGGACGTGGTGATTTACTCGATAACCGCAACCGGCAATCCCTACTTCGCGTCGGAAAAAAGGCTCTTCAACGTTGCTCTGACAAGAGCGAGAAAGAAGTTCATCGCTGTTGGAAACTCAAAGGCCCTCGAAGGAAAGAACCTCTTGCTCACGAGGTTCATGGTAGCCGCAATAAAAGAGGGAGGGTTCGTCAGACTGCGTTAGGCGAGCAGAGCAGCCCCCACAGCACCAACAATCTGCGGCTCGGGAGGTGTTTTAACCTCCATCCCGAACTCCTTTTCGAGGGCCTTCTTCATCGCCTTGTTTTTCGCAACCCCTCCGGTTAAAACGATGTCCGGCTCTATTTTAACTCTCCTGGCCATTGCCGCAATTCTCGACGCTATCGCCTCGTGTATCCCAGCAACTATGTCCTCAACCTTTTCCCCTGAGGCGAGATGGCTGATAACCTCCGACTCGGCAAACACCGTGCATGTTGAGGAGATTTTCGTGGCTTTGGTAGCTCTTTCAGCCACGTCCCCAAGCTCCTCCACTTTTAGATTCAGCGCTGCGGCCATGACTTCAAGGAATCTTCCCGTTCCAGCAGCGCACTTGTCGTTCATCACGAACTCGGCAACCTTTCCGTTCTCGATGGCAATCACCTTGCTGTCCTGCCCTCCAATGTCCACAACAGTTCTCGCTGTTGGAATGAAGTAAATCGCCCCCCTTGCGTGGCAGCTTATCTCCGTCACCTTCTTGTCCGCAAATCCGACCTTGTTTCTCCCGTAGCCCGTTGCGACAATCCTTTCCACCTCCTCCCTCCCTATTCCTGCAGCCTTAAGCGTTTCCTGAAAAACCCTCTCTGCCGTTTCCTCCAGATTGGGGGAGACCTTTATGACCTTGTAGGCTATCAGCTTTCCGTCCCTCATCAGGGCGCATTTTGCAGTTAAAGACCCGATATCGATGCCTGCCGCTATCATGGATTCACCTGAGCATTTCGAGAAAGGCCTCAAGCCTTGTCTCAACCTGAGCCTCGCTGAAGGTTCTTGAGTCCACCATATCAGCCTCTATAATCACCGATGGAACCTCTATCATCTTCTGCAGCTCGTACTGGCCGAATGAGTACGGCTTGCAGCTCCTGTTTGAGTGTATAACAGCGCCATCGACATCATAGTAGTCTATGAGCCTGTTGATGGCCTCGGCCATGTGCTCAAGTCCTATATTGAGGTAGATGAAGGTGTAGGTCTCTGCCATGCTCCAGAAGATGTCGCTCTTATCGATGGAAATGAATCCCGTCCAGGCGTTTGTGTATGTGTCCGCTACGAGGCAAGCATTTCTTTCCGCGAAAAACTCCGAAAACCACTTCAGCCTGTACCACACAGGAATGTTGTCCCAGAGGAGCCTTATTTCCTCGTTCTCAATTGCTCCCTCCCCCCTCTTAACCCTCTCCTCAAGCTCTTCCTTCATTTCGGCGTAGAACTGCACTGGGTAATCAGTTCCCCTTAAACAGACTATGGGAGCCATGTTTATGAAAGCATCGAAGCATGTCAGCGGTGAGGGCTTGTGTCTGGCCATTCCGAGCACTTCGGCATAGGCCTTCACGCCCTGAATCGATTTGATTACTGTATCCCTGAGCTTCGAGTCGCTCAACTCTCTTCCTGTGGTTTTCTCAAGAAAGTCAACAAACTCGTAAAGCTGGTCGTGTACGTACTTGACATAGCTTTCCTTGAGCTCCTTCCTCACGAAGGGAGTGTCAAGAACGAAAAGCGGCACCTTGAATATCCTGCTCAGCACCTCGTACCACTTCACAACTGTATTGCAGATGTTGTTGCAGGCGAAGAGGAAAGTCGGCTCTGGCAGCCCTCCGATGGGGCTGGTTCCTGCAAAAACACACCCTATGTCGCAGCGGGCGTAGGAGCAGAGGTCTCTCGAAAACCCCTTCCTTTCTGCGAAGTCGCTGAAGTATGGCCCCTGCTTTGCCGCGCCAATCAGAGCACCGTGGTTTTCGGGGTAAACTGGATAAATGTCCATCGCGTAGAGCAGCTCCACTGGAGCTCCGCTGGTTATCCACCCTTTAACCTCAGCCTGGTTTCCCATCATGTAGTAGCCGGCCATGATCTGCTTCATTCTGTCGTTGGCTCTCAGCTTCTTCAGAGTCATGCTATCACCTCGTAGAAAGCCTCAATCCTCGTCCTCAACTGCTCGATTGAAGCGATGGGAAATTCAAGTTCGAGCAGGAGAACTTTCTTGCCCATCTCTTCAAGCCTCTCTTTAAGCTGCGGGTAATCGTAGAAGTGCGGCTCGCAGAACTTGAGCAGCAGGAACACAACCCCGTCGCAATCCTTGGCCATTTCAAGGATATATTTGAATCTATCGTCATTTGGGAAGTGCTTCGTCGGGCAGGGGGCTTTTTCAAAGTACTTGTCCACCAGAAACCTCAACCCCTCATCAACCGACCCTATTTCTCTCGGCGGTGTGTTGAAGGTGAAGAACCTCGTTCCCGTGCAGATGTCGTCTTTAAGGGCAAAACCCGCCTCCTCGAACAGAGTGTAAACTTCCACAAAGGGACACACGCTTCCGGTAATCAGAACCCTCGGTTTTCCACCTTCGCTTTCAGCTTTTCGCAGCCTCTCATCCACGAACTTTATCGCTTCTCTTACATTCATCTCCTGAACTCTCTTTGCTGCTTCGTAGTCAGGCTTGAGGCTGAAAAGCCTTTTAAGCTTCTCTTCAAGCTCGTGATAAAGTTTTAGACTCTCCCTCAAACTCTCGAGTGTAACACCACCGCCCCACTCTTCGAGAACTTTGACGAAGTCCTTGAGCTCGTTGAAGTAGTAATCCTTGCTTCTCTCCTCAACCCTCGTGGGGAATTCGATGTTGTAAACTCTCATATCTGTGTTTCTCTCCCAGATGTCGGCTAATCGCATGAGAGTGTCGCAGCACCTCGTGAAAACAACCGCCTGAACATCTAGCTCTCCTCTTAGAGCCCTCTCAAGGCTCCCCCTTGCCTGAGAGCAGGCGTAACTCTGAATATGTGCTGTGGCGAGGCTGATTTGCATGTCACCAGCAAAAATCCTTATTGGTGTGAAGCCCGCAGCGTCGATAAGCTCTTTTGGAGTGTAAGTGCAGAGATATCCAACATTCATGGAGTGTTCTGCGAACTTAAAAAATTAAAAATTTTCCGAGAAGAGATTACTTGGCAAGGACAATTTCAATTGTAGAAACGTTAGACCTTCTTCCCTGCTCGGATTCGAGCTCCTCGGTGTCGATCTTAATCTCCTTGACCTTAACACCGGGCATGAATCTGTTCCTGACGATCTCTGCCACATCCACTGCTCTGCTGATGGCCCTGCCTCTCGCCTTAATTACGACTTCATCTGCCCCCTCGTTCAGCTGTGTCAGTGTTGCCAGCACGTAGTTCATTACAGGCTTGTTTCCGACATAGACGACGTGTTCTGCCATGTTTTTCTCACCTCAGCAAGTCTTGAAGGAAAAGGAATTTAAATTTTGTTGAAAAATAATTAATCATTAAATTTACTTTCTCGCGACGGGCATGCTTCTCAGCCATCCCAAGTCCGGCAGGTAAAGTCTTCTGAGGTCCTTGAGTCCGATTTTGAGCATTGCAAGCCTTCCTATACCAAGTCCCCATGCTAGAACCTTGCCTCTGATTCCGAGCGGTTCGGTCACCTCTTTTCTGAAAACTCCTGCCCCACCAAGCTCAACCCATCCCAGTCCCTCGACGTAAACCTCAGGCTCAACGCTCGGCTCGGTGTAGGGGAAGTAACCGGGCCTGAATCTTACGTCCTCAAACCCCATTTTCGTGAAGAACTCCTTAAGTAAGCCGAGAAGGTGCTTGAATCCGACATCCCTATCGAGGACAACTCCTTCGAGCTGGTCGAACTCTGGCAGGTGGGTGGCGTCAATAGTCTCCCTTCTGTAAACCCTGTCGATGCAGAAGGCCTTCTGCGGAGGTTCCGGGTTCTCCGCAAGGTAGTGTATGGTTATTGCTGTTGTGTGGGTTCTGAGAACAAGCTGTCTGGCTTTTTCAAGGCTCCACTCTCCACCCCATCCCGTTGAGCCGGTAATCCAGCCGTTTTCGTGCGTTGCTTTAACCCTCTCCACGATTTCCCCTTCGAGGTCGATGTAGCGGTCTAGGTAGAAGGTGTCCTGCATGTCCCTTGCCGGGTGGTCCTGAGGCTGAAACAGAGCGTCGAAGTTCCAGAAAGCCGGCTGGACGTAGTGACCCTTTATCTCAGTAAAGCCCATTTCGAGGAATACCTTTCTGCACTCCTCGATTATTCTCTCATACGGATGTATCTTCCCCCCGTAAATCTCCTTTGCAGGAATTGTTATATCATACTTCAAAAACTGCTTTCCCCTCCAAGTGCCCTCGAGAAGCATTTCTGGAGTTAGGTCTGTGATTATGTCCTCAAGCTCAATTTCCGGTTTCTTCATGACCTCTATGTATACCTGCTTGGTTTCTGACTTTGTTACAAGCTTCCTTTTCATCAGAGTTTTCAGAGTGCCTTCATCAACACCTCTCCCCTCCTTGATGGCCTGAAGCGCTGCCCTTTCATCGAAGCTCGGCTCCCTCTTGGGAACGACTTTATCTCCCTCAACCTCCACCGCACCCTTTCTCCTCAGCCAACCCAGTGCTATCTGAAATTCCCTGCCCATTCTCTTTCGGAGCTCATCCATTGAGTTTACGCCACTTTTAACGAGTGAGTAGAGTTTCTCCTCAGGCAACCCCTCTTTAAGGTACCTCTCACCCTCCTCCGTTAGGCTGTAGTGTGTTCTCACGTTCTCTATAACTCTGACGTACCCCCTCTCCTGAAGCATGTAGGCAGCTTTAAGAACAGCATCCTTGCTCAAACCGGACAGCTCAGCAGCCTCCTCAGGTGTGTAGGTCTTCCCGGTTTCGAGAGAACGGAGCAGCATGAGTTCAATTTTTGAAAGCATAAGCTGAGTAGTAGAAATGTTTTAAAGTGTTTCTTCAGAGATATTAAACAATTAATTGAGGTGGTTAGATGGAAAGAGCGGTTGATATTGTGGAGAAGCTGAAGGGTGGGGAGATTAAGCCCGCAGAGCTCGTTGAGGAGTGTTTGGAAAAAATTGAGAGGCTGAATCCGAAAATAAACGCTTTTGTAACTCTGAACGAGAAGGCGATAGAGGAGGCTAAGAAGGCAGATGTAAGCACACCTCTCGCCGGTTTGCCGATAGCCATCAAGGACAATGTCGAGACGAGGGGGATAAGGACGACGTACTGCTCAAAGTTTTACGAAAACTACGTTCCCGAAGAGGATGCTGTGCTTGTTGAAAGACTTAAGAAGGCCGGAGCGGTCATTATAGGAAAGACCAACATGCCGGAGTTCGGACTTATAGCATACACCGACAACCCGATGTTCGGCCCCACCAGGAATCCCTGGGACCTCTCAAGGACTGTAGGAGGGAGCAGCGGTGGAAGTGCGGCTGCTGTGGCAGCAGGAATACTGCCGGTTGCGAGCGGAAATGATGGTGGAGGGAGCATAAGAATTCCCGCGTCCTTTTGCGGTCTTTACGGGCTGAAGCCGAGTTTCGGCAGGGTTCCATGCTATCCCTCCCTGCCAATCTTCATTGGTCTGCACTCCGAGGGATTTCTGACGAGATACGTTGAGGACACCGCCTTGATGCTCGATTTGGTCAAGGGATGGGATATAAGGGATGTGAAATCATTGCCGGACGAGGAATTCAGCTACCTGAAAGCCATTGAAGAGCATCCGGATGGTGTTAGAATTGCTTTCTCTCCCGACCTCGGCTACGCGATTGTAGATCCTGAAGTGGAGGAGAAGGTCAGAGAAGCGGCATTCAAGCTGGAGAAGTTCGGTGAGGTAGAGGAGGTGAAGCTGAGCCTTCCAAACCTTGAGCAGGAGCTTGTGACGAAGGTCGTTCTTGAGGTTGTGACCTTCATCGGCGACAGAATGGCGGAGTGGGAGAAAGTTGCTTTTCCACCGTATCTCGGATTTATGGCCCTGGCCCAGTCTTTGACCTTCAGAGAGTACATCAAGATTGAGGAAAGAAAAATGGAGCTGTGGAAGGCTCTGAGAGGGATTTTTGAGGAATACGACTACCTCATAACACCGACTGTAGCATGCAAGCCCTTCGAAATTGGCAAACTCGGCCCGGAGGAGATTGCAGGTAAGGCGATAACGCCAATAGGATGGATGCCCTTCACGTACCCCTTCAACTTCACCGGACAGCCAGCAGCTTCGATTCCGGCAGGGTTCAGCAAGGAAGGCCTGCCAATAGGAATGCAGATTGTCGGAAAGCCTTATGATGATGTGGGAGTCTTGAAAGTATCAAAAGCCTTTCAGGACGTCTCTCCCTGGCAGGATAGGTATCCCGAACTTTAATTTTTTAAAAAACTTATGGGAAGGGCTTTCCTCTGTAGAGGATGTCCTTCAGGTACTCCTTTGTCGCCTGCGGAATTTCAAGCTCCATTATTCTGTCTTCTACCTCCTTGATTTTGTATTCGAAAGTCTCGAACGACACGTGGAGGGTCTTTGTGTCCACAAGGGCAAAGGTCGGCTCCCTGCCGAGTCCCGCTATTCCCGGACAAACTATTTTTCCTATTTTGGTGTTTACCGCGTACGGTTCCCTTCCTGCAACTGCTATCACCTCATACTTTTTCAGGTCGGCGTACTTTGCCTCGTAGTACGACGGTGGCTGGTTCTCAGCGGGCATCTCGTCGGGATTCTCCAGGAGCCCATAGGTGAAGTAGAACTCATTCCAGTCGAACTTTTCGGCAATGAACCTTTCAGTCATGTTTCTAACCCACTTCCTTCCCTCATGTCCAAGCTCGTCCCAGTAGATGTCCATCACTTCCACAAGCTCTTTCCCCACCGCTTCCTCCTTTTCCTCATCGCTCAGCTCGTTCCATTTTGCAAGCAGCCTGTCGTATTTTCCTGATACAACGCTGATTATTTTCCCCTGCCCTCCTGAAAGGAGCTTGTAAGTTTCTTCGGGGTAGGGCATTAAACCGAAGGCGGATAGAATGTAAATTTTCTTTACATCCGTTCCCTCTTCCTTCATCTTCTCCACTATCGACAGAACCTCTGCAAGCGCTGGGAGGTTTGAGTGCAGGTTTGAGAGTATCGCAATCATATCCACTCCGAGTTCTCTCCGTAATATATGCTTTTCTTAGCCTGAAATTTGAAGGTCTAAGTGAAAGCCCTCTCAGTCGTTTAATAGCTAAAACAAGACCGAACCAAGGATGTATCCCGCAATCGCACCGAAGTTGACGAAGGGCAAGCCGGGATGCGCCCCTCCACGCTTCTCCACGATGTAGAGCAAAATCATAAGCCCGGCAAAACCTCCGATGAGAGCAAAAAGAGCAGGAAGCTTGATGAAACCGACTGATGGAGAATTCGAGAAGTACTGGGCGGAAACTACGAGGATATTGGGCATAACTGCATCCCCAACTCCCATATAGGCGTTTCCGTCCTTCCGCGGAATGATGAAGAGCATAGGAGCGTTTATCGCTGTGACGGATTCGGCGAGCTTTATCATGTGCCTCGTTCTGTAAACCGAGATTGCATCGTAGGCTGCAAGAACTGCGAGCAAGATTATCACTGGCAGCGGCTCGAGGCTTATGCCGAAGATTGCTGTAATTCCAGCGGCAAGCATCAGGGCGGAGAAGTTGATGACCAGCCAGTAGGGCTTTTTGATTAGCAGAATTACAACTCCGATGGAAAGGGGGATTGCCAGAATCCCTATGAAGGGAGAAAGGACGTAGAAGATTGACAGAAAGGTGAGGAAGTATATCACCGCCTTCAGAACGGCAGAGAATTTCACGGCGAGGAGAATGAAGGCCGTAAATCCAATAATCAGGCCGAAGTAAAGTAAGGAGTTTGAAACATCCGAAGGGTTCTCGAAAACGACCATTCCCGCCTCTTCATACTTCGGCATCGCTGCTAAAGCGAGTAAGGCGGTGAGAAGAAAAAGCAAGCCGAAGAGGTATCTCAACCTACCACCTTCAGCCTTATCGGCAGGTTCTTAGCCAGAGCGAGCCTCAAGCTCTTCCCACCCTCCTTATCCTTCCTGATCCGTATCCACCCCTTCCTGCTCACCAAAGCCGTGAACAGGTACTCATCCCCCGCATAGACGTCCACAGTCCTGCCCTCAAGCCCCTTTGCGTGGATGACGTAGTGCTTTCCGCTCTCCTCCACACTCGCCTCTACCTCCTCTTCAACTTCCTTAGGAATGACGTCGATTGAAATTTTGAACTCGTCCTCGATATTCTTTATCCTCCTCCCCTTTCTTCCTATCAGCGTGGGAATGTGCTTCTCAGGAACCTTTATCACCGCTTTTCTTCCAACCATCTCCACCTCGAAGTCGTCAACGTACTTGGAAATCTTCTCCTCCAGCGCAGCCTTCAGGTTTTCGTCTGTCTCAATGGGCATCACCACAACCTGCTCTCCGTAGGTGTAGATCTCGTATTCAAGATTCTTGGTCTCAAAGTCCCTGACCTCTATAACAGGTCTCGCCAGATCAGCTTCCGTCATCCCTGTTGGCACTTTGACGGTAAAGGAAAGCTCGTAAACCTTCACTATTCTGCCAGCATCGATGAAAACAACCGTGTCAACAACCTGTGGAATCATTCCGAGCTCCACCCTGCCTATCATTCTCTGTATCGCGTCAACCGCCCTTGTGGCGTGTGTTACTCCGATCATTCCAACCCCAGCTAAACGCATATCCGCGAAAACCTGAAAGTCTGACGTTCTCCTGAGCTCGTCGTAGATTGTATAATCAGGCCTTACCAGAAGAAGGATGTCCGAAGTCAGGGACATGTCCCCCTCAAGCGGCGCATACTGAGTAATTTCATCTCTCACCATCAAATCTCTTGGACTCTCCATTGTTTTGACAATGTATCCGTTCTCAAGCAGGAAGTTTGCCACACTCGCCGCGAAGGTTGACTTTCCCGCTCCGGGCGGGCCGGATATGAGAATTCCCCTCTGCCTCTCCACTATTCTGCGCTTCAGCTCCTCGCTAACTCCATATTCATCAATTGAGACCTGAGCTATCGGCCTCACTGCTGTAATCTCCATCCTGTCCGCAAAGGGTCTCTCTGCAATGGCAATTCTGAGTTCCCTGAGCTGAACCACTGTTGCACCTCTCCTCTCGATCTCGATGCTGCTGTCCTCGTCCTGCCTCGCAGCCTCCAGAATCTCGTTGGCAATCTCGTTAAGCTCTTCGTAGCTCATCGGCCTGTCATCGAGCTTTACGAGCTTCAGGTCTCCAATTCTCCCTCTCTTGGCGTAGGGAGGCACACCCTCCCTCAGATGCACGCTCGCCGTGTCGGGGGTGAAGAAGGACATTATTCGGGTGTTTTCGGGTCTTACAACCCTAGGCCTGACGTAGATGGTTTCTATGCCCTTTGCCCTCGCCACCAAGTGCTGAACCCTGTCGGAGGTTACGAGAACAGCATCGAACTCGGCAGCAACTTCCCTTATCAGATTGTCTATCTCCCCTCCCTTTGCAAGTCTGATGTGCTCAAGCTTTGGCCTCTCCCCCGCAAAAATGACCTCAAATCCCTTATCCTTTGCGAGCTTCGTAAGCTTCTCGATTTCGCTGAGCCCCTGAAAGCCTGTCATCTTGCCAAAGTTGGCCTGAGCTTCAAGCTCCGCCATTACGGCTTCAGGAACTATTATCGTTCCTTTAATCTCCCCACTTTCAAGCATTTCGGTTACTCTTCCTGATATAACCACACTGGTATCAACAACGTACTTCATCTCCTTCCAACCTCCTGTAGAAGCATGAGTAATTGCCCGTATGGCAGGCATTACCCTTCTGCTCTACCAAATAAAGCAGAGCATCACAATCACAGTCGTATCTGATTTCAACCACTCTCTGGACATTTCCTGAAGTTTCTCCCTTTTTCCAGAGCTTCTTTCTGCTCCTGCTCCAGTAGTGAGCGAAACCTGTTTTGAGGGTGAGCTTAATGGCTTCTTCATTGGCGTAGGCTAACATCAAAACCTCCTTCGTTTTAACATCCTGAGTGATGACGGGGATTAGGCCCTTCTCGTCGAACTGCAGTTCCATGCCTTAAATTGGCCGGGTGGTAAAAATAGGTTTTTGTGTTGTAAAAAATAGAATTTAATGTTTCCTTCTCAACAGAGCTATTGAGCCTATTACAGCCACAGCTACGAATGCCTCAAATCCGGGCGTACCCTTGGGTTGCTCTGCGGACTTCTCAGAAACTTCAAGCTCGCTGTCACCACCTATGTTCTCGTTTCCGAGCAGGGTCTTTACCGTGCCGCTGAATTCCAGCTTTCCAGCCTTCTCGACCTTAACGGTGTACTGCAAAGTCATGTCCTTTAGCTGCTCACCATAAAAAGCCCACTTCAGCTTCCCCTCACTCACTGTCGCTTCAGGACTGCTTGAGATGTAGCTTGCACCATCGGGAATGCTCTCTTCAATTATTGCTCCTGCCGGCTTCTCGCTGCCAATAGTAAGGGCAAGAGTGACGGTGATTTCGTCTCCAACCTTAGCCGAATCTGGCAAATCTCTTGTAACCGTGATCTGAGCTGAAACGGCGGGGATTGAAAGAATCAGCAGCACCAATGCCAACCACAAAGCTCTCATCCTCAGCACCCCTTATCCCACACTTCAACAACCTGCAGAAGCTCAAGGTCGGAGAGCTTGCCCTCAGACCACTGGGTGATGTAGTTGAGCAGCATGCTGTCGGTAACAGGACACGGCGGCCAGTTCGTCCTGGATGGCATGACTTTTATGCTGGTATCCCCCACAATGGTTCCCGCATTGGTGTCAGTCTCCCAGATGCCGTTGAAGTAGTACTCTCCAGCCGCATTTCTTGGCAGGCAAAGCTTATACTCAATCTCCTGCTCTTTCAGCCCGTTCTTGTCCATAAGCAGCCACTTCGCCGTTCCATTTCCGTATGAGGATGGTGCGATGGATGGTGATGCGAATCTGAACTGTTGTGGGTAGTTTTCAGTTATTATCATCCCCGTAACTCCCGAAGCTGGTTTCACGTAGAGCTTGACTGGAATGCAGGTCAGCGGGGAAGCTTCGGGTGGTAAAGCTCTTTCAACAACGCTGGTTTCGAGGACTGTCTGGGTTATCTTGGTAAGACAGCTGCAGAAGGGATTTCCGTAGGAGTCTCTCATCAGTGTGCACTCTCCCCTCTCGCATCCTCCAACACACTTTCCGCTCTCCCTGTCGTAGTGGCAGGCCTGCTCACCTTCCCTGAAGCAGTAGGAGTAAACCTCCCATTCCTCTCCTGTTCTCTCGTCTTTCACCTTCTCAACGGCACACGGATTTGGATTGCATGCTTGTGGGTTGCTGAATACCTCCTCTGCCTTTTCTTTCGGCATACACTCGCATCCTGCTGGGCAGATGTTCACGGGCTTGCAGGCGCACTCTCCGTAAACCACCTTGCCCGTCTTCGGGTCTCTTACAATGGTGTTTAGATTGCACTGCCCGACGTCGCAACCGCCAACGCACTGCTCCTTCTCGTAGTCAAAGTGGCACTTTTGAGGCGTGACTCTGTAGCAGTAGTTTCCAGCAAGGCAGGTTTCGGCAGCACAGCGCTCAACTGTGTAGCCTGCAGACTGGTACTTCTTAACCGTCTCCTCGTTGAGACATTCGCAGCCTGCAGGGCAGGTTATGGGCTTACACTCACAGGATGGTTTGCAGCCACTCCAGCACTCTTCATAGACTTTCTTGCACTCCTCCTCAGGAACGTCGCCCTTCAGGCACTCCTCGTACTTCATCTTGCAATCTTCGACGCAAAGCTGGTAATCTGCCGAGAACTCGCACTCTCCACTCTCGCAGTAGCCCGTGCAGACAGATTTTGCTCTGTCAAAGTGACACTTTTCGGCCTCTCTGAAGCAGTACTTGTAAACTCCATGCTCAGCATCGATTACACCACACCTTATCAGGTTTCCTGCAGAGTCCTGACAGAACTCCATGCCCTTTGCATACCCCTCCTCCTTGGAGAGGCACTCACATCCAGCTGGGCAGATTTCCTCAACCTTCCTGTAGCAGTACTTGCCATCACCGCATGGCTGGGAAGTGCAGCGCTCGAGCTTTATACCAGAGGACTCGTACTTCTTCACCTCCTCATCGCTCAGGCATTCGCAGCCAGCAGGGCAGGTGGGGGAGGAGATTTTGTAGCACATTCCCTTTTCGCTGCACTTTTCCTCGCCGCACTTTTCAACTACATACCCCTCCTCCAGATATTTCCTTACCTCCTCGTCAGTGAGGCACTTGCAGCCCTCAGGGCACTCGTAGGGCTTCTTATAGCAGTGCTTTACCACATTATCCCCGATGAGACCGCACTCATAATCTCCGCAGGGCTCTGTGTAGCCCTTTTCTTTTGCCTCCTCATCCGTCAGGCACTCGCATCCGAAGGGGCAGGAAACATTTGCAGTGCAGTTGTCCCTGAAGCAGTACTTCGGAGTTTTCTCATCGTAACCGCAAATCGCATCGCCACAAAGAGTTGGGCAGGTAAACTTTTCCTTCGCCTCCTCCTCTGTCAGGCAGTTGCAGTTGTCAGGGCAGGTTGCTGGAGTGGTTGTGGTGGTAGTGGTGGTTGTTGTAGGAACAGCCTTCCAGCAGTACATCGGAACCTTTACCACTGCTGTCGGGGTTTGTGAGATGGTGTAGTCGCAAACATCATCGCTGCAAAGCTCCGTGTATCCCTTCTTCTCCGCATCCTCCTTGGTTAAACAAACGCATCCCTCAGGACAGACAGGTTTGGAGAAGCAGTAAAGGAGCTTCCCTTCCTTTTCCCCGCAAACCATCATCTGGTCTCCGCACGTGGTCAATCCCTCAGCCTTCGCCTCCTCTTCGGTCAGGCAATAGCAGTTATCGGGACAGGTGTAGGTCTGGAAGCAGTATTTGGGCTCCCCCTTGGTTGTTTCACCGCATGGCTTATCCGAGCAGAGCTTGCTCAGCCCGTACTTTTCAGCTGTCGCCTTGTCAAGGCAGGCGCAGCCCTCAGGGCACTGGGCCTGCACCATTGCAGCAAGAAGCAGGACTCCAAAAAGGCCCGCTACAAGAACACCAATTCGCATGAAAAATTTTTAACTTTTTCTTTAAATAGGTTTCGAAAAGTTTTGTGGGCTTTTAATGGAAAATTGGAGGTTTAGGGAAGTCTAAAGTATGATTTTCGAACTTCGGAACGTGTGAACTTGTTAAAAGTCCACTGATTTTAAAAAATGAAAAGTTAAATCCTTCTTCTGCTCACTGCAAGAACCAAGGCTAAAGCTGCAAGCACTTCCAGCGCCTCAAACCCCGGAGTTCTCTTCACCTCGCTTGGAGTAATTGTGGTGGCTGTAACTGTTGTTGCACCCCCCTCTAAATTCTCAGCACAGTCAGCATCTTCACCCTTCGTGCAGTCAGGGTCGCAAATACCATCCTTTACTGCATCACAGTATCCATCCTCCTCCCCGGAACTGCAATCCTGAGGGCAGGATGAGTAATTTTCAGGAATCCCGCAAACTCCATCCCCACACGTTGTCTCCTCAAAGCTCAGGCCCATGAGCTCAGCAACCTCCACCTCCCTTCCGTCTGGCAAAACACAAACAAGGCAGCTCTTGCAGTCCTCTCTCTCCACATGCTTCGCCTCGTAGCCCTGCTTTGCACAGTAGCTGTATTCCAGCGCAACCACTCCCCTGTAGAAGTCCCACGCATTCACAGCTTCACCGTTGGGCAGGACGCATTTGCCAACGTCACCGTAGGGGGAGGAGAAGATTACGTAATTATAGCCCATGGCCTCACAGTAGACTGCAGAGGGATTTCTGAGGGCTGAGGCTGCTGGGAGCAGCAGGATTAGAGTGAGAAAGCAGAGCAAAACCCTCCTCATTCAAACCACCTCTCTCCCTTTACAACGTGGAAGGAATCTCCCCTGTCTCCGTGAATGATATCATCCTTACCATCTCCGTTGAAATCAGCCACAGCAAACCCATCCCCGAATTCAAAGTTAAAGCGCATCTCACCCAGCAATGCACCGTGCATGTTGTAAACCCTCACCCAGTCGTCCCTGTCTCCATGCACAATCTCATCAACGCCGTCGCCATTCAAATCACCGCATTGCAGCGCATCTCCCTGCTCGAAGTCAAGCTGGAACTCACTCAGCTTTGTCCCATACATGTCGTAAACCCTCACCCAGTCACCTCTGTCTCCATGCACTATCTCATCTTTTCCGTCACCATTAACGTCTCCAACGCAGATTCTGTCTCCCTCTTCGAAGTTCAGCTGGAAGCTCGCAACCTGATTGCCGCTGGCACCGAGAACACTTATCAAATCCCCTCTGTCTGCATGCACAATCTCATCAACGCCATCTCCGTTGACGTCTCCGGCTGCGATGTCATCGCCCTCCTCGAAGTCGAGGTAAAAGCTGCTGACAACCCCAACGGGTGGTTGGAAGTGGATGCTAACTTCATCCCCTCTGTCGGCGTGTATGACATCCATCCTTCCGTCCCCATCCACGTCTCCAGTGGCTATTCTGTCTCCCTCTTCAAAATCCATCTGCTCACTGCTCTGCAACCCTCCAAGGTTGAAAATCTGCAGCAGGTCTCCTCTGTCAGCGTGCACGATCTCAGCCATACCGTCTCCGTCCAGATCCCCAGCAGCGAGGCCGTCCATCATCTCGAAGTCGGCATGAAGAGTGTAGTCCGATGGAATAACGTAGTAGGCCCCGTTTTTGATGTCGCTGTATTTAAAGCCCGAATATGGGATGTAGGCGTAGCCATACTCGTGCCATACGTCATGCGAAAAACCGCTGAAAACTCCCCAGCTGTTCTTGAGTATCCAGCATCCTGATTTCCCGTATTTCTGCGTGCAGATGGTGCTCAGGTCATCGTAACCTACGAGAAGCAATGCGTGCTCCCAGTTCTCCGAAGCCACCGAGAGGGGTCCGTGGCATATCAGGGCTCTTTTCAGGGCTTCAACGTTACTGCTGACCTTCCCCCTGTAAACTGCCCCCTCTGTCCTGTCCTCCCAGTCACCGCACTTACTCCCGCAGTTCCCGTTGGTTGCGGTGTAGGGAAAGCATGACTCATCCGGAACGCCGTTGTTTATGATGAAGTTGAGAGCCTTGTGGGGCCAGCCACCATCACAATCTCCGCTGCTCGCCCAGCACCAGTCACCAATTCCCACCTCACAGTCCTGCTCGCAGCTCAGAAGGTGCTGCTCGGAGAGGTCTATGCTTGAGCTTGCACCCGATTCGACAATGAGTGCAGATTCCAGAGCTGCGACGGCAGAATGTGCCCAGCAAGACCCGCAGCTCCCCTGATCCCTGACAGCGGAAAGTCCCGTGTAGTCTCTCCAGTCGAATCGAGATGGCAGCGATGCCATGTCGCACCTGTTGCATGGCAGACAGCTCCCTCCGCAATCAATCCCTTCCTCATCCCCGTTCTGCACACCATCGCTGCAGGTGGAGGTGAAGGTAAGTATCCTGCTGGCACAGTTGTTGTCCTCCCTTTCCTCATCCACGTCGTTTTGGACATCAATGCAAACGGTTATGGTTGTTGAACTGCTCTGCGGTGACCAGTGGAGAAGCCTGTATGTCTCTATCCCGCCCGGAGAAATGGATGACACCTGAAGAGTTGCAACCTGCTGCCCGTTCTCATAAACAACCACCTCGGTCTGGGGGCTTTCCGCCTTGCCGAAGTTCTGCAGCGGGATGTGGAGTGTCAGGTCTGAATTACCCGTCCCCTCAGTCCAGACCGCCCCCACCTGAAGGTCGGGCTTTTGCTGAACAAAATCTCTGCACAGCCAGACAACACTGAAGGCGTTGTTACCCTCATCAAGCTCTAAAACGCTGTCATCAACATCCGCCACGACCTCGAAAACGTTGCCCGTGCAACTTTCAATGCTGTATCTCCTGTAGAAAGCCTCCTCTCTCGATTCTTTCGGACTTAAAGGCCCGACATCGTCCACTGCAAATAGCTCCCCATCAACGAAAAGCCCCGCCTGAGAGCTGCAGGCATATCCATATCCCGTGTTTTTGATTTCGTAGTAAACTCTCAGCTCGTTGTTGTAGGACTCGTTCCATACCCTCACGACAGTTAAATCCGCCCCCTCAGAAGACGGAAGGCAGGATAACTCAACTTCCACCTCGTTGTTGCTCTCTGTGGATTCTAAAACTGTATTCTGTGAGTCCGCAACAACTCGGATTGTGTCCTTTTCTCTGCTACAAAGGACCTGAAAATTGAAGCTGAACAGCTCTTCCTCTCCCGGCTGGAGGGGTGGAATGCTGAAGGTCTGAAGGAGTGTTCCGTCAATGTAAAGCTCCCCTTCCGCTGTAGGGCTCGCCCCATCCCCGGAATTCCTCACCTTAAATGTGACAGGGCTCTCCCTGTAGTCCAGCCTTTCGCAGTCCTCGCTTCTCTCCACTTCCACGCTTAAAACCTCAAAGTCAGGAGCTCCACGCCGGTAGCAGTATTTTTCCTGTCCATTCTCGTATCCGCAGAATATTTTTCCGCACGGGTCCATTTTCAGCTTCTCCGCCTCAGATTTGGTCAGGCACTCACATCCTTCCGGACAGCTCTGAACCTCTCTGAAGCAGTACTTCGGCGTCTTTACCATTGCCGCCAAGCCGGAAACGCTGTATCCGCAAACCTCTTCCGAATACCTGACGTAGCTCCCGGAAGCCTCCTCCGCAGCCATGCAGCTCCACCCCGCAGGGCACTCGAAGAAGACGTCGAAGGTGCAGCTGCTGAAATCGTGGCAGATGTCGCCCTTAGATGTAGAAATGCACGCTCCGGGAGATACGGAAAGCTGGCCGGTGTTCTCAGCAACAAACGTTGAGCTGACGGTCAATGCTCCTGATGGCTCAATCACCTCTTTTGCGTGAAATCTGTAAATTTGTCCATCGCTACTCTTGAGGTAAGCCCCACCAAATCCGATGGTTACAGGCTCCTTTCCCGTGTTTCTGAGGTTGAACTTGTAGGTAACTGTGTCACCGACCTTGACAGGCTGATTCGACTCCACCAAAAAGCCGTAAAGCTGCAGAGAGTTCCAGATCTCCTCTCTCTCCTGCTGGCAGACGGGCGAAGCAGAGGCTGAGGCGACTGAGGCGAAAATGAGGGTGCAAATGACCAAGGCTTTGAGCAAGTTTTTCATCAAACCACCGATGGTCAGAACAGTCGGGCCGTTCCAACAGTTTTTAAGGGATGAATTACTTTATAAAATTTGCCTTTAAAACCCTCATTAACACAGTCACATTGACTTTAATACATTGATAAAAATAAATAAAAGATTAATAGTAAACAACTTCTCCTCCACTCTCGTCAACTCTCAGCACAATTTCCTGCTCCACCTGCTGGTAGTCAAATCTACTCTTTTCGAGGAATAGAGCAATGGTCAATGCATACTCATCGCTCTGCTCTGGTTTTACAACAAAGGTGAATTTCTTAGTCTCCTCTGCGGAAATCTCGAACTTATAGCGGATATTTGATTTAAGCTCCATTCCCTCCGGCACCCCTCTTTTTATCCCGACCATACCCTCGCAGTCGGAGTAAGCCTTGACGGTTGCGGTAATATTCACCGTCGAGCCGGGTTTGAGGTCTCCTTCGACGTCAACTGCAAGCTCTCCAAGCACTTCGGGCGGATAGTAATCCCTAATCAGATCTATAGCTGCATATGCAGCAGCAACCACATTCTGGTCTTTGGAGGTGCTTGCAACCTCTTTCAGATATTCAATGGCCCTATCACTGTCGTTGAGCATAACTGCAATCTGCGCCATTTCCAGTATTGCCTTCTCCTTCTCCTTTGGCGTTGTATCCCCCTCAATGACCCCCTTTAGCTTATCAAAGTAGCCGCTGTCAAGCGTAACGTTGTAGAGGGTTGCAGCTGGCTGGCTCTCCTGTCCACTCTCAGGTTGGCCCGGCTGTGAGCAGAGGGGGATTGAAGAGGCCAGCAGAATCACCAAAACAAGCAGTATCCACCTCATACTATCACCTGCACGCATTGTAATGCTCAAAAATCCGCTCCACTTTGTTCAACGTAGTTGAATCAAGCCGATGGTCGAGATTGCCATGCATTTCACATAGGTCAGGAGCATCGTGCCAGTGGTCGAGCTCACTGTCGAACATCTTGAAGATAACATCGTCGAGCCCTCCAACCGTATCGAATGATTCGCTTGCATTGTAGTCTGGAAAGCTGCTGTTGTCAACCATGTCCCAGAGAACTGCGGCAACTGTGGCTTCTATATCGTCATCAAATTTGCTGCAACCCGGATTCTCGATTGTACCGAAACTTATGTCCGGATGCGAGAGGTGGTCGTTTATTGCCACTATGAAAGTCCCGTAGTATTCTGCAAACCCTTCACTCCACGCAAATTCCGTATCGTCCTTGTCGTCGCAGAAGGTGTGGGAAGTGTTACCAACATATATGTCTTCCTCGCTTATGTGGTCTTCGAGGAAGTGCCCGTACTCGTGGATGGCAACTCCATCCAAAAATCCGTGATTCGTTGTAAGCGTTATCTCATCCCAGGTTTGGTCGTAGTTGCTCCAGTCGCTGTCAGGATACTGAACGTCCACTCTTCCTATACCGTCATCGTCGCTCCTGTGAAGGTCCGCATAGGCTCTGGCTGCAAGCAGGGCGTCGGCAATGTTCAGATAAACTGACCCTCCCTGAATTACATGTACCGAACCCCCACAGGCGCAGAGACCGAAAAGGCAGGTGTGCCTCTTTTCCTGCCAGTAGGCAGTGAAGTCGTAGTTGGCATCTTTACCTATCCTTAGCTCACCCAGATCCAGCCTTCCGTGATCTGGCACAGTAATCTCGTCCGAAAGGAACCACACGTACTCGTTGCACCGATCCAGATCCCTTGCAATTCTTGCAGCGTAGTTTATATCCCATGGCTCAATCCTGATCCTGAATTTCTTGCCTGCTTGGCTGTCTGGGATTGGAATGGTGAAGTAACCATCGCTGTCGGTCAGAAATGGCCCCCAGTTAAAGTCTCCTTCAGTTCTGATCTTCGTCAGCTTCACTGGAAGCCAGCTGCCATCGTCATCCTGATAGAGCAATCTCCCTTTAACCTCAACAAAGCCGCAGGAACACAGTAATATCCGCCACAATCCACACCGACCTCATCTCTGTTCCTCACTCCATCATAGCAACCAACGTCCTCGATGGTAATCGTTTTGGTCAGGCAGTTGTTCATCTCATTGGGAATCTCATCAACAAGATTTCCGCTGTCCGCACACACCTCAATGGTGTTCTCCTGCCACTGGGCGGTGAATCCTGAAATTCTGAGTTCAACACTCTCTCCAGCGTTGAGTGGAGGGATGGGAGTGCTTCCTGCGGGGTTGTAGTTCACCCCAACATACGCATTTGTCGCTCTGCTTGCAGCCAAGCCGATGTTTTTGACCGTGAAAACTATGTCCAAGTTGGATGCCCCCTCTCCTTCAATCCACACGTCTTCCACCGTGAGGTCAGGCTTAATCAGGGGATATTCAATGCAGTAGAGCGTAACGCTCCTCTCGTTGTTGTTCTCATTTGACTCGGCCACGTCGTTGTTGACGTCAGCCTTCAAAGTCAGCGTGTCACTTATTCCGCTGCACCTCTCCCAGTCGTATTTCGCAATAAAAGTCCTCGTGATTGAGTCTCCCGGAGCCAGTGGTGGAAGGTATTGCTGACCCTGAAAAACGCCATCTATAAACAGCCCCACTTCTGCGTTGCAGGAGTAATCCTCTCCGAGATTCTCTACGGTGTAGTTTATTTCCGACTTCAGGGGGTAGCTCAGCCCACCAGCCAGAAGTTCCTCAACAACATGTGTCTCTAAATAGCTCACCACCAGATCAGCAGTTCCTGAGGGCATTGGTATGCAGTCTGTTATGAATGTATACTCATTGTCGTTCTCATTGCTCTCAACCACGTAGTTTCTGCTGTCAACCACAACCCTGATCTCGTCGCTGCTCCCCTCACACATATACGGGAAGTTCATCGAGATGGTGGTTTCTTCACCCGGCTGGAGTGAGGGGATGTCAAAGCCTCCTCTCGAATTACCGTCAATGTAAATCCATCCGCCCGTTTGAGGAGATGCCTGCTCTCCCGTGTTTGCAACGACAACGACAATGGAGCTGTTTCTGTAGTTGAGGGCTCTGCAGAAGTCCTGATAGTCAATATAAGCCTCAACAACTTCTAAGTTGGGCATCTCTCCCCCACTGCACTGGAAGATGCGGGGGCTTTCGTGGTAGTTGTCGTTCTCATTTTCTTCATCCACTTCATTGTGGTAGTCAACCTGAGCAGCAAAGGTGTCTGTCTCTCCCTCACATGGATGGGGGTAGCTGATCCTTGCAACCGTGTTCTCGTTGGCACCAAGACCGTTAACCTCAACCTCTCCAACGTAGCTGCCATCAATGAAAAAGGCAACGCTGAACTTTCCTGCATAACCATGCCCGTGGTTGTAAACGAGAGCTCTAAGCTCGGAGTAAACTCCGGGAGTGGTGTTGTAAGCCCAGACGTCGCTTATGACTAAATCAGGCTTTCCTTCGGAGTAGCAGTACATCTCCTGCCCATTCTGGTAATCACAGAAAATCCCTGTTGGAATCATCCCGTTTTTCTCAGCTTCTCCCTGAGTTACACACCGAGTGCCTGCAGGGCATTCAGAAGCTTCTCTGTAGCAGTACATCGGACCTTGTTCATTGCTGTGAAGCCGGTGATGGTGTAACCGCAAAGCTCGTCAGAGTAGCGAATATAGTTGCCCTGAGAAGCATCTTCGGCAGTCATGCAGTTCCAGTTTTCTGGGCACTCGATGAAGACGTCAAAGGTGCATGATGTCTCGAAGTTGTGGCAGAACTCTCCTTTGGCAGTGATTATGCATACGCCCGGATAGGTTGTCCACTCTCCAGATGATGAGGCTATAAAGCAGTCTTTCACAAAAATGGACTTCCCCGGGCTGATGGTAGCTCCTGAGTTACTGCTCAAATCGCCGTCGTTGGTGTGGAGGTAGACTCCCTTTTTCCCCAGCGTTACATCGCTGCTGCCTGTGTTCTTCAGATAGAAGGAGTAGCAAACCTTATCGCCAACCCTAACGGGCTTGTAGGCTTCAACCTGAAAGCCGTGCAGCATCAGGTTTCCCCAGCTCTCATCTTCCTGCTGACTGCATAGGGTGTCGGCTGAGGCTGTGGCCATAACTAATACCAGCAAGGTTAACGGAATTAACTACCTCATTCAACCACCCTTAGTTGAGAACAGCAAGCTATCCTCAATTTTTATTTTAGTAAAATTTTTTTACTTATAAATTTTATCCTTCAGATTATTGTGAGTACCATCATACACTATCATCATACACCGAATCGCTTGATTTTTAAAGAGCATGAGCAAAAAACAACCATGATTGCAGACGTTTACATCGAGCTCAAGGAGGGCGTTGCTGACCCTGAAGGTGAGGCGACGCTCAAAGCTCTAAGGCTGCTTGGCTTTAAGAGGGTTAAGAAGGTCTCAACCGTGAAGGTTTTTCGAATTGACATCGAAGCGAGAAGCAGGGAGGAGGCGGAGAGGGAGATTGCCGAGATGTGCGAGAAGCTCCTCGCCAACCCTGTAATTCAGAAGTACAGCATAGTCTGGAGAGAGTGAGAGTATGTACAGGAAGGTTGACGTTCCCTTCGAGCTTTACGAGGTTGAGATTCTCGATGCCAGTGAAGAGGAGCTGGCGAAAATCAGCGAGGAGATGGGCTTAGCTTTGAGCGTTGACGAGATGAAGCGCATTCAGGATTACTTCCGCCAGAAGGGCAGAAATCCCTACGACATCGAGCTTCAGAGCCTTGCCCAAGCATGGAGCGAGCACTGCTGCTACAAGAGCTCGAAGTATTATTTGAGGCAGTACCTTCTCGAAGCTTCTAAGGCTGATTACGTCATCTCCGCCATTGAGGAGGATGCTGGAGTTGTGGAGTTTGATGATGAGTATGCCTACGTTACGGCCTTTGAGAGTCACAATCATCCCTCGGCAATAGAGCCCTACGGCGGGGCTGCTACAGGCATTGGAGGGATTTTGAGGGACGTCCTCTGCATGGGTGCCCAGCCTATTGCACTAATAGACCCCCTCTTTTTCGGGAATCTCGACACTCCCTACGAGAAGCTGCCGAGGGGGACGAAGCATCCCCTTTACCTGCTTAAGGGTGTTGTTGCGGGGATAAGGGATTACGGCAACAGAGTTGGAATTCCAACGGTTGCGGGAATGGTGTTTTTTGACAACTCCTACCTGACGAACTGCCTTGTTAATGTGGGATGTGTGGGCATAGTGAGGAAGGACAGAATCATCCACAGCCGTGCTGGAGGGGCTGGAGACCTCTTCGTGCTTGCTGGCGGCAAGACGGGAAGGGATGGGATTCACGGCGTAACTTTCGCATCAGCAGAGCTTGACGAGAAGAGCGAGGAGGAGGCGAGGGGAGCGGTGCAGCTGGGAAATCCTATAATGAAGGAGCCCCTCATCCACGCCTGCCTTGAGGTCGTGGAGAAAGGCCTTCTGACGGGAATGAAGGATTTGGGAGGAGGAGGGCTGAGCTGCGTCATCGGGGAGATGGCCCTCGCCGCTGGTTTTGGGGCTGAGGTTTATCTGGACAAGGTTCCGCTGAAGGAGGAGGGAATGGCCCCTTGGGAGATATGGATTTCCGAAAGTCAGGAGAGGATGATGCTCACAGTCAGGCCGGAGCACATAGACGAAGTTCTTTACATCTTCCAGAAGTGGGATGTTCCAGCCACTGTCGTTGGAAAGGTGATTCCAGAAAAAATCACCAGAATCTACTACAAAGGCTACAAGATTTACGAGATGGACACGGAGTTCGTCACCTCAGGGCCTGAATACTGCCGTCCCTACGTTGCCAGAAAGCCTGAGAAGGAGCTGCACGAGGAGGTCGAGCCACCTGCGGACTACGTTAAGACCTTCATGAAGATGCTCTCCCATCCGAACGCTGCCTTCAAGGAGTGGATTGTGAGGCAGTATGACCACGAGGTGAGGGCCTCAACCGTCTTAAAGCCTCTGCAAGGAAAAATGAACTTCGAAACGCATGGAGATGCTGCCGTCATCAAGCCAACGAGATCCTTCAGGGGTCTGGCAATAACGGCAGATGTGAATCCGTGGATGTGCAAGGTTGACCCCTACTGGGGCGCTGCCAGCAGCTTTGATGAGATGGTGAGGAACCTTGTTGCGGTCAACGCCGTTCCGCACTCCTTCAACGACTGCCTGAACTTCGGCAATCCTGAGAAGCCTGAGAGGATGGGGGAGTTTGTTGAGGCTGTTAAAGCCTTGGGATGGATGGCCAAAGGTGTGGGAGTTCCCTGCGTGAGCGGAAACGTGAGCTTCTACAACGAAACCCCCTACGGGGCCGTTGCTCCCACTCCCTCACTGCTTGGTGTGGGCATAGTGGAGGATGTTAGAAAGGCGATAACGAGCGAGTTCAAGGGCAGAGGAGCCGTAATTCTCGTCGGAGAAACGCATAACGAGTTTGGAGGCAGCCTGTATTCTGCGGTGATGGGGCAGAGGTGCCACAAAGTGCCGAGAACCTCGCCTGAGAGGCTGAAGACATACAGCGATGCGATGCTTGAGTCCTTCAGGAAGTTTGAGGTCAAAGCCTGCCACGACGTCAGCATGGGTGGATTAGCAGTCTGCATCGCTGAAATGAGCTTTGGCAGGGGATTGGGCTTTGAGGCTGCGAGAGAGCTTAGCTTCGTCGAGCTTTTCTCCGAGTCGAACACGAGGTGGGTGGTGGAGGTTCCCGAAAGCGTTGCGGAGGGCTATGCGGAGTTTTTCAGGGCGAAGGAGCTTAAGGCTGAAGTTATTGGCTACAGCGGTGGAGAAAGGCTTGATTTTGGGGCTTTCAGCGTTGAGCTTGGCGAGGCGGATAAATCCTGGAGGGAAGGGCTCACGAAGTTCCTGTAAATTCACGAGGCTTTTCTCTCTTTATTGCGCAAGGGGTGGTTTGTATTTTTAATTTATTTTTCTATTAAGCCTCTCATTACGAGCATTATTGTTATTATTATAGCAATGATAATATATAGTTTGGAAAAAAATATATACCTTTACGCAGAACTTAATATATGACCGAGGCAGAGAGATTTCAGATGATAAAGGAAAGCGTTTCGAAGAATGCTGAGAAGTTAACGAGAATGGACATATTCGAGATGGTGAGGAAAAAGAAGATAATTCACGACTGAATTCTCCTTTTTGCGTATTTCGTCACCTTTCCGAGAACATTCACCGCGTTTATCACGTTGGTGTAAACGGGAATACCGTTAAGCTCAAGGGCATTTTTGTGGTCGAAAACGACGTCTCTTGCCCCCTCAACGCAGAAGTAGATGGGCTTGCCGTACTTCTTGAGGCTCTTGTAATCCGGCTCAAAGTCGGCGTTGATGAGCCTGTTTGCCCATACGCACGCGATGACCGAATCCACGCCTTCATCCTCCATTACAGCTTCTATTGCGGTCTGATAAGCCTTGAAGGCTCCGTAGTATTCCACCATTGGCCATATATCAATTGGGTTGTTCACGTTGTGCCATTCGGGTGTGACTTCACTTATTTTATCAACAGTATCTTTTGAAAATTCTGCTAGCTTTAATCCGGCAAAGTATGCAGCGTCTGACCCCTGAACACAACCAGAACCGGTGTAGTGGATGATTGCCACCCTGTCCCCTTTTGGAAGGGGCTGGAGCGAAAAGGCTTTGGTCACGTCGAAAAGCTCGTCGAAGCTGTAAACCCTTACGAGGTTCGCTTGCCTGCACACGGCATCGAAAACGTCATCGTCTCCGCAAATTGAAGCCGTGTGGCTCATTGCGGCCTTTTGCCCGTACTCCGTCCTTCCGCTCTTGAAAACCACGATGGGCTTCTCAGCACTGGAGGCAACATCGTAAAAAGCCCTGCCATTCTTTATTCCTTCCATGTAAATGCCTATTACCTTCGTCTGCTCATCTTTCAGCAGAAAATCGAGAACCTCGTAGTCCTCCACATCGATTTTGTTTCCCATTCCTACGATTTTGCTGAAGCCTATGCTCGGATGGTTTGACGTGACTATATCCATCATAATTCCGAGGAATAGCCCCGTCTGTGCGATTATGCCGATGTTTCCCTTCTTGATGACGGGCTGGATTGCAAAGGATGTAATGAATCCGTTTTCCGTGTTGAGCACGCCCGTCGTGTTAGGGCCGAAAATCCTTATTCCGTGCTTCTTGGCAATTTCGAGCACCCTTCTCTCGTATTCAGCCCCCTTCTCCCCTTCCTCGCTGAAGCCCGAGCTCACTATGACCGCTCCTTTGATTCCCTTCTGAGCGCACTCCGCCATCACTTCCGGAACAATTTTAGCCGGAACGGCAATTATCGCCATGTCCACCTCATCCGGGATGTCTAGAATTGAGGGGTAGCACTTCAATTCGAGTATCTTGTCAGCGTTCGGATTTACCGGGTAAATTTTACCCATAAACCCATTCTGCTTTAAATTCCAGACTATGTTAAATCCCGGCTTGCCTACAGTTCTTGAAGCTCCTATGACGGCAACGCTTTTCGGGTAGAAAAGGTCCCGCAAATCCGGAATCGTGTAGTCGAACCTCTTCCTCTCCCCAACAACTATCCTCGCGTCTGCGACAACAGCTCCTCTCTCATAAACAAACACAGGATTCAGGTCCATCTCCACTATACTCTCCCTCTCAACAACCTCATTCAGCTTAAGCAGCAAATCAACAACAGCCCCAACATCCCCCTTAACTCTTCTGTAACCCTCCAACAATTTATACCCCTTAACCTCCCTAACCATCTCCTCCGCATCTCTCCTTGTTAAGGGCAAAAGCCGGAAACTGACATCCTTCAGAACCTCAACAAAAACACCACCAAGCCCAAACATTGCAACGCTTCCAAACTGCTCGTTCTCTGCAACGCCAACAATAACCTCGATCCCCTTCTCAAGCTGGGGCTGAATGTTAACTCCCTCAGCCTTTGGAATGGACATCAGCCTTTGAAAAACCTCTCTAACCTCATCCTCCGATTTAACGTTAAGAATGACTCCACCAACATCGCTTTTGTGCACAATTTCCCTCCCTGCAACCTTCATCACAACGGGAAAGCCGATTTCCTTCGCAGCTTTAACAGCCTGCTCTTCTGTTTCGCAGAAGATGCACTTTGCAGTCTTTATGCCGTACTTTTCCAGCAGAGCTTTGGATTCGTGTTCGAGGAGTAGCATGAAGGCTGGTGGAATTAGGGATTTAAAATGCTTTTCAGATGATTTCTCGCTCTTTATGGCAGTTCAGCAGCAATACAAAAAATTTAATTATTTTAAAAATAAGACATTATCGATGAGGGAAGTTTTGGCGGCAGTCTCAGGAAAAGAGTCTGAGGGAAAAAGCACGCTGACAGTTAATTTGTCGGTTTTAATGGCTCAAAAAGATTACAGAGTTGCCGTTATCGATTTCGACCCATCTTTACCAGCACTATCCTCTCTCTGCAAAGTCGATGACGTCCCTCTCACGGCCAAGAATGTAATCGACGGATTTGCTTCTGTCGATGACATCTTTTACAGCGGAATTTCGGGAGTGGAGGTTATACCTGCAGGTATGAGCATCAAGGAGTTTAGAAAAGCAAATTTGAGGGATTTACTCGAAAGGGTTGAGGAGTCGGCGGACGTGCTTTTCCTCGATGTTCCGGGTGGTCTTTGCCATGACTCCGTTCTGGCAATCTACGCAGCCACCTCGGTTTTACTGGTGATTAAGCCGGAGGCTGCATCATTGGAGGCTGCATTACCGTTACCCAGGATTATTGAAAAGCTGAAGGCTGACTTTGCCGGTGTTGTGCTAAACAAGGTGGAGGAGGGGGAGGTGGAGATTGATGATGTCGAAGCACTCATAGGTAACGTAATCGCAGAGATCCCATACGATGAAGCCATTAAAAAGGCGATGGCTTCCGGCAGGCCGGTTATCTTCTCCTCACCGATGAGTGAGTCATCCAAAAGCTTTGTTGAGATTTCTGAAGCGCTCTCGGTTTGGATTGACAGTTTTGAGGGAGAGAGAAGGGAACTTGTTGCAGGAAAGAGGCTTTTCAAAGCCCTGTGTCCATGAGAAAGTACTTATATTGTCGTGTATATTTCCAATGAATGAGGCAGAGGTTCGTTCTCGACACTACGGCTATAACGGATGCGGGGCTGAGAATCAAGGAAGGCTACGAGTCCCTGTGTGAGTCCGCTGCGGAGGTTTTGGACCTCATCGCTCTTGCAAGGCTCAAGCTGGACATTAGCTGTTACATCCCCTATCCCTCCGTTTACACCGAATTAACGAGCTTTTTGAAAAGATATGGTTGCGATGAGGAGATATTCACAAAGCTCGACACGTGGCTTGTTAAAAAAACCCCGAACAGGTATGAGGTTAAAATTCCGGCGGCGATATTTTACGAGTACATAATCACTGTAAGGCAGAAAATGAACAGAGGGAGAAGGCTTGCCGAGGAGTACATTCTCGAATCCTCCGCCATTACGGCGAAACTTGAAGATAAGAGCAAGATTGAGGAGGAGATTGGTGCTCTCATCTCCAAATTCAGGGACAAGTACAGAGCGGTGATGAGGCAAGGCATTCTCGACAGCGCTCCCGACTTGGATGTTCTCCTTCTGGCCAAGGAACTGGAGGCGGGGGTTGTCAGCAGCGATGCCGGAATAAGGAAGTGGAGCGAGAGGCTCGGTTTGAGGTTTGTTGAGGCCGCAAAATTTCCGCGAATGCTCAAGGAGTACCTGAAGCTGATGGGCTCTAAGGATATTGTCGGGTGGTTTGAGAGTGAAGAAGATTAAAAGATAAAAAATAAAAACTCCAATGTTAGTGGTCTTTTGAGGTGGTAAAATGTTAAGCGTAAATGAGATTGCAGCAGAAATCGTTGAAGACATGCTGGATTATGAAGAGGAGCTGAGAATTGAGTCTAAAAAGCTTGAAAATGGCGCTATTGTTGTGGACTGCGGAGTGAACGTACCGGGAAGTTACGATGCTGGAATAATGTACACACAGGTCTGCATGGGTGGCTTGGCGGACGTCGATATTGTCGTTGACACCATCAACGACGTGCCCTTCGCCTTCGTTACGGAGTACACCGACCATCCGGCTATAGCCTGTCTCGGCAGCCAGAAGGCCGGATGGCAGATAAAGGTCGACAAGTACTTCGCAATGGGAAGTGGCCCTGCAAGAGCCCTCGCCCTGAAGCCAAAGAAAACCTACGAGAGAATTGAGTATGAAGATGATGCCGATGTTGCAGTTATTGCTCTCGAAGCTAACCAGCTTCCCGACGAGAAGGTTATGGAGTTCATTGCCAAAGAGTGTGACGTCGACCCTGAGAACGTCTACGCCCTAGTTGCCCCCACAGCCTCGATTGTGGGAAGCGTGCAGATTTCAGGAAGAATTGTTGAGACCGCAATTTTCAAGATGAACGAAATAGGATATGATCCAAAGCTAATCGTCAGCGGAGCCGGGAGGTGTCCAATTTCGCCAATTCTTGAGAACGACTTGAAAGCCATGGGCTCCACCAACGACAGCATGATGTATTACGGAAGCGTTTTCCTAACCGTGAAGAAATACGACGAAATCCTGAAGAACGTACCGAGCTGCACGAGCAGAGATTACGGTAAGCCTTTCTATGAAATCTTTAAGGCAGCCAACTACGACTTCTACAAGATTGACCCCAACCTCTTCGCACCAGCGCAGATTGCGGTAAACGACCTTGAGACTGGCAAAACTTACGTCCACGGAAAGCTGAACGCAGAAGTGCTCTTCCAGTCATACCAGATTGTTCTGGAAGAATAACTCTTTTTTATTTTCCTTTTTAATCGTGACTCTGTCGGAAAATTTTTAAGTTTTAAACCTTTACAAGGAGGTGGCATTGTGATAAAGAAAGTCCTGTTTCCTGTCGATTTCTCTGTGGTTTCGGAGTATGCGTTCGGTAACTGCATTCCGAAATTCTTTTCCACGGGCGCACTCACGAGCTCATTCTCTTTCACGCGCTTGATGTTGACCTGCAATCTCCTCAGGAGCTTGAAGTTGCAGAAAAGCTTGAAAAAAGTACACGGATATGATAGAGAAAATTGCCGAAGAGTTCAGAGAGATGGGGATAAACGCGAGAGGGTCGTAAGGCTTGGAACTCCAGCATTGGAGATTGCGAAGATTGCAGAGGAGGAAAATGTGGATTTGATTTACATGCCCATGAAAGGAGAGAACATAATTAGGGAAATGCTTATCGGCTCCACCGCTGCCAATGTCGCCAGAGTCGCAAAGAAACCGGTTCTGCTGGTTAGATATGAGTGGGATAGAGGTAAAAAAGCCGTTAAGTGCTACTGGGATGCGAGGAGAGTCTTTGACCGTCCACTGTTTGCTTTGGACTTCTCGAAGTGCACAGAAAAAATAATACAGACTACTGAACTTTTCAAAGAGCTCGTTAAGGAAGCGATTTTATTGCACGTCGTTGACTACGGAAAGGAGAGTGAGGTGGAGGAAAACATACAGAAAGCAACACAGAAACTGAAGGAAATTGCCGAAAAACTTGACTTTCCGTCCGAGGTTGTGGTTCATAGCGGAGATGCCTCCAAAGAAATACTCATGACCGCCCCATCAGTGGGTGCAACGCTGATAGTGATAGGCAAGAGAGGAAGGAACATTCTTCAACTGCTGATGGGAAGCACTGCGGAGATAGTCATCAGAAACTCAGTCCTGCCTGTGCTTATAGTGCCGTGTGATTGAGGATTCTCAGTATTTTCCATAGCACACCCAACAAATACATATTTATAATGGACTTTCCGAGAATAATCATGGCCAGAAATCCTATTTACTTCGAATCCATCCAGATCGGAGAAAAAATAGAGGGGTTGCCGAGAACTGTAACTGAAACGGACATCTGGACCTTTGCCTACCTAACAGCAGACTTTTTCCCCTTGCATACCGATGTGGAATTTGCCAAGAAGACCATTTTTGGAAAGCCTATTGCCCAGGGTATGCTCGTCCTCAGCATAGCTCTCGGAATGGTTGACCAAGTAATCCTCTCCAACTACGACGTTAGCTCAGTAATTGCGTTTTTTGGCATAAAGGATGTGAGGTTTCTGAGGCCGGTCTTCATCGGAGACACCATCGCGGCTTCAGCGGAGGTTGTCGAAAAGCAGGATTTCGACGAAAAAAGTGGAGTTGTTACTTACAAGCTTGAAGTAAAAAATCAGAGGGGCGAGCTTGTGCTGACGGCGCTCTACTCTGCCCTCATTCGAAAAACTCCTTCAAAATGATTTCCTTTAGCTTTATCCTGTCTGCCTTTCCGAGCCTCGTAAGCGGAATGGAGTCCATTATCAGCACTTTTCTCGGTACTTTGAAGTCTGCCAGCTCTTTCTTGCATGCTTCGATAATTTCCTCTTCACTGACTACCTCTCCTGCTCTGGGAACGACCGCAACCCATACCACTTCCCCATATATTTCGTGGGGATAACCGAAGGCTGCAGCTATCCCAACTTTGGGATTTTTCATCACAACCTCCTCAACTTCTGAAGGGAGCACCGTGTAGCTACCTACTCTTATCACCTCCTTCTTTCTGCCTACAATGTACAACTCCTTCCCCTTTTTAAATCCCAGGTCTCCGCTGACCCAGTAGCCATCTCTGAACCCCTTCTCTGTCTCTTCAGGCTGCCTGAAATACCCTTTGCTCACCATCGGTCCCTTTACCAAGACCTCTCCGATTTCTCCATCTGGTAGCTCGTTCCCCTCATCATCAACGATTCTCACATCCACTCCCTCGAACGGTACGCCTACATAACCCTCGGTGAACTTCAATGGGTCATCCTCTGGCAGAGAGAAGGTCGCAAAGCCGGCCGTTTCTGTTGAACCGTAGCCAACTCCAATCTTCTCACACCACTGCATCATTCTTTTAAGGAGTTCAGGATTCAGTTTCTCGCCAGCAGTTACAAGAAGCTCGACAGGCGGGAGTGGCACATTCAAGGAGAAGATTAGAGCAAACATCGTAGGAACGGCACCAAAGAACGCTATTTTTTCCTCTTTTAGCTCTTTTAGCACTGTATCCGGCCTCCAGTGGTCTATAAGTACCATTTTCGAGCCGTTTACCAATCCTGTTGCGAGCAATTCTGTTGTGCCTCCGACATGGCTTGGAGGAAGGTGTACGAGCATGTTCATTCTCTCTTCCCTTCCGATGTACCTGATAATACTTTTTAACTCGCCGAGTGCCATTGACACTATGTTTATGTGGGAGAGGAGTGTAGCCTTTGGAACACCAGTAGTCCCTCCAGTAAAGATTATCAGGATATCATCGTTCGGTTCTTGCTCTACAGCTTTCCCCAAGGGTTCACTTTTAAGCAGTTCGTCAAACTCCCCTACAAAGAAAATTTCGGGGTTTCCGATCTCTTCCTTTATTTCATCAAGGATTTTTCTTTGATTGTTCTCCTGAAAGCTTTCAACTGAGATTATAACTTTCGGCTCCGCATGACTCAAAAACCTCCTAAGTTCTGCCGTTCTGTACCTGACATCCATCGGAACGCAGATTGCTCCAATTTTGGAGCATGCTAAAAAAGTGCAGACATATTCAGGTGTCATTGGGAGAACTGTGGCGACTCTGTCTCCCTTACCAACTCCAAGTTTTAGTAGTGATGCCGCAAGACGATTAGCATTCTCCTTCAGCTCACCGTAGCTGATTTCTTTGTCCTTGAATTTTATAGCAGGATATTTTTCATCTACATCAGCCCAGTGGTCAAGATACTGCCAGATATAATCGAATTCCCGAACCATAAAAACGGTGTTTCTGGAATTATTTAAGGTTTATCATGAGCTTTTTACAATTAAGAGACAATTTATAAAACAAAAAAGAAAAAATTAAAGCCTCTTAACAACTCCCTCTCCCTTGACGTTCACATCCCCAACCCAAGCATCCTCCTGCCTTACGAAGGTGGGCATCAGCTCGAACTCTCCGCCGATTTTGATTTCTCCTGCTTTCATGTCCCCTCCAACAAACCCGCAGCTTCCGTGGATGATTATTGTCCCGCCCTTCATCTCTGTCCCAATGAAATCTCCCGCATTGCCCTTGATC
This sequence comes from Archaeoglobus fulgidus DSM 4304, assembly GCF_000008665.1. Taxonomy (NCBI): domain Archaea; kingdom Methanobacteriati; phylum Methanobacteriota; class Archaeoglobi; order Archaeoglobales; family Archaeoglobaceae; genus Archaeoglobus; species Archaeoglobus fulgidus. The sequence continues at coordinate 1,730,909 of NC_000917.1, read as the reverse complement.
TCAATCTCTCCTCCAGCCATCTTTTCGCCGATGTAGTTTCCGGCGTTGCCCTCAATGAGAATCTTGCCACCGCTCATTCCCGTTGCATCTCCGTAGTAAGCGCAGCCCACAAGGTTTGCAGCGTTGCCCTTCACGATTATTTCGCCGTCCTTCATCTCTGCCCCAAGCCAGTCGTCAGCGTTGCCCTCGATGACGATTTTTCCGCCCGCCATGTAAGCTCCGCAGTTCGCCCCAACGCTGCCCTTCACAACTATCTCTCCATCCGTCATTCTGCAGCCGATCCACTTCACCCTGCTGAAGTCGCCATCAAGCAAAAGCTTCTTGTCATCGCCATCCTTTGTCACCTCAAACAGCTCTCCAAGCTCAACCAAGTCCTTGCCGTAGTAAACCTTGAACTTTTTCACCTCATCAACGTCCATCTCAGCCAGATCAGGTGTGAGCTCTGCCTCGACTGTGACAACAAACTCGGTTTTGGGCTTTATGATGAGCATCTCCATCACCCCCTCAGATTACAATCCTCTCTGGCTTCCTGAGCCATCTCTCCTCCACACCGTAGTTCTGCAGCTCGACGGTGTAGTATTTGCTGAACATTTCGTTGAGGTCGTCTTTGATTGCCTCCATGTCAGCTTTGCCGGTCGCATCAACCCAGTAGGTCCTGCCCCAGTATTCATCAACAAGCTCTCCGTCCTTCACGAGGATTTGGCCGTCCTTGATTGTATAGACAGCAGTCTTGAAGGCCTTGTAGACCTTCTCGAAGTCGTTGGATGTGTCAACATCAAGCGGGTTGAGGTCGTAGATGGCTATGTCGGCATCCGCTCCAACGCCAAGGTGTCCCTTCTGAGGCAATCCAAGCACCCTCGCAGGGAGAGAGCGGGTCATGTGGATGACCTCCTCCAGCGTTTTCTCGGTGTCGATGGCTGGCAGGTTTGAAGCCTTCTGCACGAAGGGGCTGACTCTCTCAAGCTCTCCTTCCCTCATCTTCTTGCTCATCAGCATCGCCATGATATATGGATACTCCGTGAATGGCCCTCCGTTGGGGTAATCGGTTGTAAGAACGACCTTATCGCTGTCTATCAGCAGTCCGAGCTCCAGACCAATGGCCCACTGCAAGGCATGAACTGGATTCTTGGGCAGGTAGGCTATTGGCACTATACCAGCACCACCCTCGATCTCGCTGTCCTTGTTGCTCCATCTTGAGCCTGTAAGCTTGTGGAGGGTGAACTGGAAGGGAGCATCGCCCGTCATTGCAGTTGCGTGACCGAAAATCGGCTGTCCCATGTCGATCGTGACGTTGTCCATGCTGTTTACTGTCTTGGCAATCGCCTCAGCACCGCTGGCAACAGTTCTCCAGCTGTCTCCAGCGTAGGCGTTGAACTGCACGTGAGTAACGTGGAGAACCTGCCTTGCATCGTTTCTGATTCCATCCACAAGCTTGATGCTCTCTACCGTTGTTTCATAGTTCCCCGGCACGCCAAGGCGGTTGCAGTGCAGATGCACTGAGTGGTTGAGCTGCAGTTCTTCCGTAGCCTTAACGAGAGAGGTGATTATCTCCCTCGGAGTCACATTGAAGCCCGGCACCTGGTCGTCGAGGCTTGTAACGTTGCCGCCATACATCCAAGCTCCAACACCTCCGGGGTTGACGACCTTCACACCGAATCCCTTCGTTCTCTCAATGGCCCATGCGATGAAGGCCTTCAGCTTTTCCATGTCCTTCTCGGCCACATACTTCAGCACAAAATGCCAGTTACCAAAAACAGGCAATGCAGCCTTGTCAATCATCGGAATTGCATCAAGCTCCTCGTGAGTGTGGGGTGAGCCGATTGGTGGCTGAGCTGCCTCTATTGAAATGGTGTAGCCCATTTTAGCATACTCATAGCCTATTGCAGGAGAGGTGAGCAGAACTCTTCCTACAGCAGCTCTGAACTTTCCTGCAATGTTCCTCACAACCCTCATTTCCTCAGGCCGCATCGTTCTGCCCGTGTTGATTTTGCTGCCCGCAATGTGGGCGTGCATGTCAACTCCGCCAGCAACGACGAGCTTGTTGTTTGCATCGATAACCTTAACATCCTCCCCCTTAACCTCGCTTTCCTCAACAATCTTGCCGTTTTTGACAAAGATGTCCATTTTTTCCGCCTTAACCCCGTTTTTGGGGTCGATAACAATTCCATTTTTAATATGCAGTGCGTGATGCATCATTTATCACCCCTTAAGCTCCTCAACCTTCTCGAGCAGCTTTTCAAGAATCTGCTCGTCGCTCCAGTAGCTGCTCTCTACAACCTTCTTAACTCTCAGGGCTATGCCGTCCATCCTGTAAGCCGTGCCCTCCGCCTCAAGCCCCGCAACCGCTGAGGGAATGACGACATTTGCAACAAGGGTCGTCATGTTGGGGAAGGGGTCAATCTGAATGACGGGGATCTCCTTGAGGTGCTTAACTGCTGCCCTTGGGAAGTGCGCTACCGGGTCTGATGCGATAATGAGGGCAGCATCACAGTCCTTCCTCTTCAAAACCTCAACGGCAGAGAACTCAGCTGGAGAGAACCTCGGATAGCCTCTGCTGAAGTCTATGGCGTACTGGTAGCCAACCTCCCAAGCAGGAACCTCTCCCGCACCAACAACATTGTAGTGACCTCTCATCGGCCAGATAACCCACCTCGTGTGGCGGTTGAGGAGCTGAATCAGCTTTACGGCGTTCTCAACGTTCCTGTCTCTCCCCCTTGACTGCGTAACGCCCAAGCCGTAGAGAACTGCTCCATACTTGGCATTCTTCATCGTCTCGGCAAGCTCAACCAGCTTTTCCTTGCTCACACCACCAACCTCATCCGGCACGGCATCAGCATTGCCCGAAATTATCGCTCTCAGGGCTGATATTATCGGATAATCGTATCCAGGCTTGATTTGAATGAACTCGTCTGCGAGCTTTGCGGTTTTAGTTGGCCTTACATCAACGACGATAACCTTTCTCTGCTTCCTGTCCTTTATCAGCAGTCCTTTGGCAGAGATGGAGTATCTCATCCCGTGCCTCGGATGGGCCTCCATCGGATTTGCTCCCCAGAATACCACGACATCAGCCCTGTTCTTTATCGCCCCAAGAGTTCCACCGGGCAGACCTTCTTCAATGACGGCAAGAGTTCCGGGGGCGTGGCAGACACTTGCGCACTGGTCGTAAACACCGCCAACCTTCTCCGTAAGAATGACTCCAAGCCTTATGGCCTCGTTCACCGTTGAAGCCCAGCCGTAGAGCAGCGGCTTTTTGGCGTTTACAAGAATCTCAGCGGCCTTCTCGATAGCCTCCTCATAGCTAACCTCTTTGCCATCAATCATCGGAGCCTTAATGCGCTCCTTCTTGGAGAATTTGGCACTGCCGAGCTTACAGAGCTTCTTTGATTTGAACTGCTCTACGTCAAACTGCCCGTCGTCACAAACGCTACCGCAAAAGGTGCAGACCAAATTCACACTTTCCGCCATTTAAATCGCCTCCAGAAGCTCCTTCACACTCAAAACCTTCTCATCCGTCTTCTCCACAGTCCCTTTTACGCCCTTAAACTGCGGCATTCCTGTGCCATCAGTTGAAGGGTCAATGACCATGTTGGCGTAGGGGCCCATGGGAATGAATATCATCCCTTTCGGCACATCTCCCTTCTTTGCAAAAACCACAACCTCTCCAAACTCCGTTTTTACCTTTACCCTGTCGCCCTCCTGCAGACCGAGAGCGTTCCAGTCCTCCTCGTTGATTTCTGCATAATTGACAGCGTTGAAGTACTCTTCGGTTAGTTTTTCCTCAACAGTGGCCCCCTGATTGAGGGTTCTACCAGATATAACTTCCACTTCCAGCATCCTATCACCAAAAGTTTTTGAGGAAGTCTTAACAAATACTATTTAACCGTTCTCTTTTTGGGCGAGGAGAAAAATAATAGTCTTTCGTAGTGTTTATTAAAAGTTTTTTTTATATATCCAGCGCGCTTTTGGCAAAGTTTAAATGCTTTGTTGTGCTATAGCTTGCATGAAAAGAGTTTGGCCCCTCATCGCCGCCCTCGTCTTTCTGTCCGCCTGCATACAGACTCCGACAGCAGAGGAAATTCTTACCAAGCTCTATGAAAGGTATGAAGAAGCTGAAAGCTATAAAGCAAAAATTCAAGAAGTAAGTGACAATCACGTGAGCTACATTAACGTCGCCTTCAAAAAGCCCGACAGAATGCGGATAGAGTACTTGCCTGAAAACACGGTGAGCGTGTTCAACGGAAGCGCGGTGAAAATTTGCAGTGGGAACGGATCGAAGACGATAACATTAAACAGAGTAGTTGACTTCTACTATGGCCATTTTTTGGAGATGCTAAAGTCGTACGAGGTAACGCTGGTTGGAGAGGAGAAGGTTGTGGTGAATAACGAAAGTAAGGAATGCTACGTTCTTGCCGCGAAAGATGGGGGAAAGGGGGAGGTTGAAATTGAGAAAGTATGGGTTGTCAAGGGCGAGTGGTATCCCGCAAAAATCCAGCTGAGAGTGAGCTTTCCTGAAAACAACACAGTAACCCTACATTTTGTGAGCATGGAGCTTGATGCTACGCTTAGCGACTCTCTGTTCGAGCCGTGCGATTTGTAGGGCACCAGCATAGCGATTTGGGCTAATACTTTTTATCACCCCACACAATTAAGCATCATGCTCTCCATCGCCATTCCATCTTCAGCCCTCATCAACGAGAGGGACGAGAAAATAAAGACCTACAAAGTTGGGCTGATAGCTAGAGCAGCGGCCGTTTTCAGAGTAGATGAGATTATAATATACTATGACCCTATACTTGATGAGTCTGACTTTATCGCTGAGATACTGGAGTACCTTGAAACACCGCAGTATCTGAGGAAGCACATATTTCCTCTCAAAAAATCGTTGAAGTATGCCGGCTTGCTTCCTCCGCTCGCCATTCCCTCCCACAGGTCGAAACATTTAAAAGTCGGTGAATTGAGGGAGGGCGTTGTAAGACACGTTGCCCCTGACGGGACGCGATGGGTGGATGTTGGCATCGACGCCCTGGCGCCCATGAAGAGTGATGCGGAAAAGGGCGCCCGCGTGACCGTCAGGATCTGTTCGAAGACGCCGTTGCGGGTGGAAGAAGCTGAGCCCCAGGAGTATTGGGGTTACAGGGTGAAAAAGCTCCGTCTGGAGGAGCTGGTAAAGAGGAAAAATCTGGTGGTGACCTCACGCAAGTGTGAGGTTGTGAAGCCACCAGCATTGAGACGGGACGTTACACTCGTATTCGGAAATCCCGAAGAGGGTGTGTTCGAAATCGCGAAAAGGTTGGGGGTCGAGATGGAGGCAGAGTGCTGGAATGTGGTGCCGAATCAGGGAACGAAAACCGTGAGGTTAGAGGAGGCTATCTTTGCGACTCTTTCACTTGTTAATTTTGCAGACTACTGGGGTGGTTTGGAATGAAGTATCACAGACCGAGAAGGGGTTCTTTAGCGTTTTCTCCAAGAAAAAGGGCTAAGAGCATCGTTCCAAGAATCAGAGCATGGCCGGAGTGTGACAGAGTTAGGATGCAGGGATTTGCAGGATACAAGGCTGGGATGACACACGTTGTGATGATAGACGACAGGAAGAACTCTCCCACATACGGTGAGGAGGTTGTGGTTCCTGTTACGGTAATAGAAACACCGCCGATGAAAGTTGCGGCAGTGAGGGTTTACAAGAAAACTCAGTACGGAATGCAGATTGCAGCAGAAGTTTGGAGCAACAATCTGGACGATTTTCTCGACAGAAGGCTGAATCTGCCAAAGAAGGAGCCGGATGTGGAGAAGCTCAAAGCAGCGGTGGAGAATGGGGCTTCGGAGGTGAGGGTTGTAACCTACACTCAGCCTTACCTCATCACTGGAGTTCCCAAGAAGGTTCCTGACGTGATGGAGCACAGGATTGGAGGAAATGTTGAGGAAGCTTTGGATTACGCAATTTCCAAGCTCGGTAAAGAGATTAGCGTTTCGGAAGTTTTTGATGAGGGAGCGATTATCGACGTTATTGCTGTAACAAAGGGTAAGGGCTTCCAGGGGCCTGTTAAGAGGTGGGGAGTGATTACGCTGGATGCAAAGCATGCGAGGAGCAGCAAGCACAGGAGAGTGGGTAATCTTGGCCCGTGGAATCCGCACCACGTGAGGTGGACGGTTCCGCAGGCAGGTCAGATGGGATTCCACCAGAGAACTGAGTACAACAAGAGGCTCATCAAGATTGGAGAGAACGGAGAGGAGATTACGCCAAAGGGCGGATTTCTGCACTACGGAGTTATCAGAACTCAGTATGTCCTTGTAACCGGCTCTGTTCCGGGGCCGGTGAAGAGGCTGATAAGGATGAGGGATGCGATAAGACCACCGAAGGCGCATTTTGATGGTGTGAATATTGTTTACGTTAGCACAACGTCCAAGCAGGGGAGATGATTATGAAGGCCAAGGTTTTGAACCTGAAGGGAGAGGTAACAGAGGAAATAGAGCTTCCCGAAGTGTTTGCAGAGGAGTTCAGACCTGACATCATCAAGAGGGCTGTTCTGGCCCTTCAGTCTCATCGCAGGCAGCCATACGGCCCGAATCCGCTGAGCGGTGTTGACTACTCGTGGGAGAACTGGGGACCGGGGCATGGATATGCGAGAGTTCCGAGGTGGAAGCTGGGCAGAAGGGCTGTTGTCGTTCCTCAGGCTGTCGGTGGGAGAAGGGCACATCCGCCAAAGCCGGAGAGAAAGTGGGCGGAGAAGATAAACAAGAAGGAAATGAGAAAGGCTTTGAAGTCAGCGATTGCAGCTACTGCAAATGAGGAGCTTGTGAGGCAGAGAAGCCACGTTTTCGAGGGAGAGCTGCCGAAGGTTGTGAGCAATGAACTGGAGTCGGTGAAGAGAACAAAGGACGTTGCGGAGGTTTTCAGGGCAATTGGCGTTTACGCTGATGTGGAGAGGGCGAAGGAGAGGAAGAGATACAGGGCCGGCAGAGGGAAGATGAGAGGAAGGAGATACGTCAAAAAGAAGAGCGTTCTGCTTGTTGTAGGGAAGGATGATGGAGTTGTGAAGGCTGCAAAGAATCTTCCGGGAGTGGATGCGGTGGTTGTTAAGGATTTGAATGTAGAGCTTCTCGCTCCCGGCTGTCATCCAGGAAGGCTTACTGTGTGGACAAAATCGGCAGTTGAGTATCTGGGTGAGTGGTTATGCTGATTAAATGCTTCCTCGTTACGGAGAAGAGTGTTGCAGAGCTGGAAAAGAACGTGCTGACGGCGATAGTTGACATGAGGGCCAGAAAGGAGCACATCAAAAAGGAGATTGAAAAGCTCTTCAACGTTGAGGTGGAGAGGGTCAACACGCTGATAACGCCGAAAGGCGAGAAGAAAGCCTACATCAAGCTCAAGCCCGATTACTCGGCTGAAGAGATTCTTTCAAAGCTTGGAGTGTTCTGAGGTGGTGATGTATGGGTAAAAGAATAATCTCCCAGAATAGAGGAAAAGGAACCCCAACATACAGGGCTCCATCTCACAGGTATAAGACAGACGCAAAGCTTCTGAGGTTCAAAGATGAGGTAGTTGCGGCGAAGGTAATTGACATCCAGCACGATTCTGCAAGAAACGGTCCCGTTGCTCTTGTTAAGCTTCCCGACGGTTCTGAAACCTACATTCTCGCTGTTGAGGGCCTTGGAACGGGTGACGTTGTTTACGCTGGAGATAACGTTGAAATCGCTTCTGGAAACATAACCTACCTGAAAAACATCCCTGAGGGAACTCCTGTCTGCAACATCGAAGCTCAGCCCGGAGATGGGGGGAAGTTCATCAGAGCGAGCGGAACCTTCGGCTTTGTTGTTTCAAGAGAGGCTGACAAGGTTCTCGTTCAGATGCCCTCTGGGAAGCAGAAGTGGTTCCATCCAAACTGCAGGGCGATGATTGGTGTTGTTGCGGGCGGTGGCAGGACTGACAAGCCCTTTGTCAAAGCCGGAAAGAAGTACCACAAGATGAAGAGCAAGGCTGCGAAGTGGCCGAGGGTGAGGGGAGTTGCGATGAACGCAGTTGACCATCCCTTCGGTGGAGGTAAGCACCAGCATGTTGGTAAGCCCAAGACCGTCAGCCGTAACGCTCCTCCGGGAAGGAAGGTTGGAAGTATTGCAGCCCGCAGGACGGGTGTGAGGAGGTGATATTGTGGCGTTAAAGAGCAAGGTTATCAGGCCGAGAGACTTCAAGTATCGCGGTTACACTCTGGAAGAGCTTCAGAAGATGCCTTTAGAAGAGCTTGCAAAGCTTCTTCCTGCGAGGGAGAGAAGGAAAATAAAGAGGGGCTTCACTGAGCAGGAGGAGAAGCTGCTGAGAAAGCTCAGAAAGAAGGGAACAGCAAGGACGCACTGCAGGGACATGGTTGTGCTGCCAGAGATGGTGGGCAAGGTCGTGTTCGTGCACAACGGCAAGGAGTTCGTGAGGGTTGAGATAAAGCCGGAGATGATAGGGCACCGCCTCGGAGAGTTCGCACTGACGAGGCGCTTCGAGAAGCATTCAGGGCCCGGTGTTGGTGCTACGAGGAGCAGCAAGTACGTCCCGCTGAAGTGATGCCTATGGCGAGGGTTAACTACGCTTACAAACCTGAGGATGAGACAAAGGCTGCGAAGGCGATGGGCTACGAGATGCCGATCAGCTTCAAGCATGCCGTTGAAATTTGCAGGGCAATCAGGGGAAAGAAGATAGAGGAGGCAAGGAAGCTGCTTGAGGACGTTGTGGAGATGAAGAGGGCAATTCCCTTCAAGAGGCACAAGAAGAAGGTTGCACACAGAAGGGGATTGGAGAAGTGGTATGCAGGAAGGTATCCTCAGAAGGCCGCAAAGTACGTGCTTAAGGTTCTGAGAAACCTTGAGGCGAATGCAGAGTATAAGGGGCTTGATGTGGAGAATCTCGTCATAGTGCATGCTCAGGCCCAGAAGGGGAGGGTTATTGAGAGATACATGCCGAGAGCATTTGGAAGGGCAACTCCGAGGTTTCAGCAGCTTACGACGGTAGAGCTTGTGGCAGAGGTGAGGTAATGGCGGTAGAGAGAAAGTTCGTTCAGGAGAGGTTGAAGAAGCTGATGGTCAAGGAGTGGATCAAGGATGAGGTGAGGAGTGCAGGGTTTGGCGGAGTTGACATTCTTCGCACACCACTCGGAACGCAAGTAACGCTTTTCGTTGAAAGGCCTGGACTCGTCATTGGAAAGGGCGGAAGGAGAATCAAGGCTTTGACAGAGAAGCTGAAGGACTTCGGAATCGAGAATCCGCAGGTCAGCGTAGATGAGGTTGAAAAACCTGAGTTCAACGCGCAGCTGATGGCTTCACTGCTTGCAAGAGCCTTGGAGAGGGGATGGTACTTCAGAAGGGCTGGCTACAGGTTCCTCTACAGAATCATGGAAGCTGGTGCTAAGGGATGCGAGATTGAAATCAGCGGAAAGCTTGTCAGCGAGAGGGCGAGGACTGAGAAGTTCGTTGCAGGGACAATTGTTCACACAGGCGATCCAGCGGAGAGCATGGTTCAAAAGGGATTTGACATTGCCATCAAAAAGCTCGGAGTTCTGGGAGTTAGCGTTAGGATAATTCCGCCGGATGTGACTCTGCCCGACGAGTTTGAGGTTAAGGATGTAAATATTGAGCATCTGAGGGGTGAAAGCGGTGAAGATGAAGGAGATAAGGGAGATGAGCAGGGAGGAGAAGCTCAGGAAGCTGAGGGAGCTGGAGCTTGAACTTCTCAAGCTCAGAACCCTCGTGAGAAGCGGTGGCGCAGTGGAGAACCCGGGGAGAATCAACCTCATCAGGAAGGACATTGCAAGGCTTAAGATGGCGCTATGCGAGGAAGGCTACAGGGTGTAGAGCTGATAGCGAGGGACTGGATTGGCCTGATGGTGGAAGTGGTGGAGAGTCCAAACCACAGCGAAGTGGGGATAAAGGGAGAAGTGGTTGATGAGACTCAGAACACGCTCAAAATAATGACTGAAAAAGGTTTAAAAGTCGTGGCGAAGAGAGGTAGAACCTTCAGAGTGTGGTATAAGGGTAAAATCATGCGGATAAAGGGTGATCTGATAAATTTCAGGCCGGAGGATAGGATAAAGAGAGGTTTGATGATGCTTAAAAGAGCCAAAGGTGTGTGGATATGAGGGATATTGGTATTGACGTGAAACCTCCTGAAAGGGAATGTGAGGATGAAAACTGTCCGTTTCACGGAACGCTTTCAGTGAGAGGACAGTTGCTTCGCGGCAAGGTTGTGAAGGTTTACGGCAAAACGGCAGTAATCGAGAGAGAGCTCATCAGATACGTGCCGAAATTCGAGAGATACATGAAGAAGAGGTCAAAGCTTCACGCTCACAATCCGAGGTGCATCAGGGCGAGGCCGGGAGATATTGTAACCATTGGAGAGTGCAGGCCGATTAGCAAAACAAAAAGCTTCGTGATTTTAGAGGTGGTGGGCAATGAAGGCAATAAGAGCTAACATTCCAAGAGCGCTGCCAACAGGAGCGAGGCTTGTTTGCGCCGACAACACCGGAGCGAGGGAGCTTGAAATTATTGCGGTAAAGGGATACAAGGGCGTCAGGAGGAGATATCCCGCTGCAGGCGTAGGAGACATAGTTGTTGTGACCGTAAAGAAGGGAACTCCCGAAATAAGGAAGCAGGTTCACTATGCAGTCATAGTGAGGCAGAGAAAGGAGTACCGCAGACCAGACGGAACGAGGGTGAAGTTTGAGGACAACGCTGCAGTGATTACAAACGAGAGGGGAGAGCCTAGGGGCTCGGAAATCAGAGGTGCTGTTGCGAGAGAGGCTGCGGAGCGCTTTAGCAAAATAGGCACCATTGCATCCGTAATCGTGTGAGGTGGTAAAAATGGCAGTTCCCAAATCAAAGCAGCCGAGGAAGCAGAGAAGGTGGCTTTACAAGACGGCCAAGCTTCACGAGAGGCACAAGCTTCTTCACGCTACTCTATCCAAGGATTTGAGAAAGAAGTACGGAAAGAGGGCAATCAGAGTCAGAAAGGGGGACAAAGTGAGAATCATGAGGGGTCAGTTTGCCGGACATGAGGGAAGAGTGCTTGAGGTTGACATGAAGAGGTGCAGAATCACGGTTGATGGCGTTACTGTCACCAAAGCTGACGGGACTGAGGTTGCGGTTCCGATTCATCCGTCAAATGTTATGATCACAGACTTCGGCGAAGTGGACGAGGTCAGAAAGAAAATCCTTGAGAGGTGATTGAGTTGCATCAGAAGAGACTTTCCGCTCCGAAAACGTACAAAATTCCGAGAAAGGTTTCAAAGTGGGTTGTAAAGCCCTCACCTGGCCCACATAACAAGGAAGCCATCCCGCTTCTCGTGCTCGTTAGGGACTTCCTTGAGCTTGCCGATACCGGTAGAGAGGCGAGGAGAATCATTTCTGCAGGAGAGATACTTGTTGACGGAGTCGTCAGGAAGGACTACAAGTTCCCCGTGGGGCTTTTTGACGTTGTCACCATTCCAAAGCTTGAGAAGAGCTACAGAATTCTTTTCGACGAGAAGGGAAGGTATATACCAAAGGAGGTTGAGGATGCGGACCTCAAGCTCTACAAGATAACCAACAAAACGCTTGTGAGAGGGGGCAAGGTTCAGCTCAACCTCTTTGACGGCACAAACATCCTCGGCAGCAATGATTACAAGACGAAGGACAGCATCCTGCTAAGGATTCCCGAAAAGGAGGTCGTTGACCACCTCAAGTTCGAGGAAGGGGCCCTCGTCATGATTACCGGCGGCACTCATGCTGGTGAGATTGGCAGGATAAAGAGCTACAAGATTGTGAGGAGCTCTGCACCCAACCTCGTTACTGTTGAGGGAGAGGAGAGGGACATCACGACCATTGAGGACTACGTGTTTGTTGTGGGCAAAAAGGACAGTGATAAGCCCGTGATTGACCTGGGGGTGTAAGGGATGCAGGCGGTTGAGATGGAAAAGAAGGCAGGAAATGAAAATCCGATGAGGGAAGTGGTGCTGGACAAGGTTGTCATCAACATAGGCGTTGGTGAGAGCGGAGAGAGACACAAGAAAGCTTACAGCCTGCTTGAAGAGCTTGTAGAGCAGAAGCCTGCAATAACTTACGCCAAGATGACTATCAAGAATTTCGGAATCAGGAAGGGAGAGGCGATTGGAATTAAGGTAACCCTTCGCGGTGAGAAGGCACTTAAGTTCCTTAAGGATGCGCTCACCGTTAAGGAGAACAGGCTGAGCCGAAAATCGATTGGAGAGGGTTACTTTGCCTTTGGCATTGCCGAGCACATTGATTTGCCGGGAGTGGATTACGATCCCGATGTCGGTATTTTTGGCATGGACGTGTGCGTGTCTCTGAAAAGAAGGGGCTACAGAGTTGCGAGAAGGAGAAGAAAGAAGGCCAAGATTGCGACTTCCCATAGAGTGACAAAGGAGGACACCATCCGTTGGCTCGAATCTCTGGGGGTGATTGTGGAATGAAGAAGGAGAGAACCAAGGTTTTTGGAAGAGGTGCCAACGAGTGCAGAAGATGCGGCAGGAGGAGGGGCTTAATCAGAATGTACGGTCTCTACCTCTGCAGGCAGTGCTTTAGAGAGGTGGCTTCTGAACTCGGATTTAAGAAGTACTGGTGATGGTTATGAGCGTTGATACTCTGTCAAATGCCATGATAGCGATAAAGAACGCTGAGATGGTGGGAGAGAAAAAGTGCGAAATCAAGCCAGCTTCAAAGCTAATCGGCAACGTGCTCAAAGTGATGAAGGATTACGGATACATCAAGGGCTTCGAGTACGTCGAGAACCACAGGGGTGGGAAGTTCATAGTGGAGCTTTCCGGAAACATCAACGATTGCGGAGCTATAAGGCCAAGGTTCTCGTCGTCCGTCACAGAGTACGAGATGTACGAGAAAAGATACCTGCCTGCCAGGGACTTCGGGATTCTGATTGTTTCAACAACAAAGGGTGTTATGTCGCAGAAGGATGCGAGAAAACAGAGGTTGGGAGGTGTTCTCCTTGCTTACGTCTACTGAAGTTTACGAGGAAAGAGTTGTTGAAGTGCCGGAGGACGTGCAGCTAACCATCGAGGGAGACAGCTTCAGAGGTTACACTCTCAAGGCTGTGGGTCCGAAGGGGGAGAACACGAGGTATCTGAAGTACAGGGGAGTTTTCATTGAGGTTGGGGACGGGAAGGTGAGGGTTTACACAACCTCTCCCAAGAAAAAACACAAGGCAATGGTTGGGACCTTTGCTGGGCACATCGAAAACCTCATAACCGGAGTTAAGGAAGGTTTCGAGTACCATCTGAAGGTTGTTTACGCTCACTTTCCCATCAAGGTCAGAGTTGAAGGTAATGAGGTTATAATCGAGAACTTCATTGGAGAGAAGCATCCGAGAAGGGCGAAGATAGTTGGAAGGGCGCAGGTTGAGATAAGCGGTCAGGACATCTACGTGAGGGGCATAGACATCGAAGAGTGCGGTCAGACTGCCGCGAACCTCGAACAGGCGACAAAGATCAAGAGAAAGGACCCGCGTGTTTTCCAGGATGGGATATACATCGTAAAGAAGCCGTGAGTGGTTGTAATGGAGCACAAAAGGCTGCTTAAGGTGAGAAGGAGGCAGAAGGCAAGAAAGCCAGAGTTCAGAAGATACTGCTGGAACAAGAAGCTCAGATTGAGAAACAAAAGCTGGAGAAGGCCGAGAGGTTTGTTTAACAAGCTTAGAAAGAGATACGGTGGGAAGTGGAGCGGCAGAATTCCCGTCAATGTGGGCTTTGGCTCTCCCAAGGCCGTTAGGGGCTTGCATCCAAGCGGCTACGAGGAGGTCCTCGTTTACAATCCCGCTGATCTGGAAAAAATCGACAAGGAAAGACAGGCTGTGAGAATCGCCTCATGCGTTGGCATGAAGAAGAGGCTTGCGATTGAGGATAAGGCCAAGGAGCTTGGAATTAAAGTTCTCAATCCGTCAGGGTGATGGTTATGGATTTGAGTTTACAGCGCAGGCTTGCAGCATCTGTGTTGAAGTGCGGTGAAAACAGAGTGTGGTTTGATCCAGCTGCTTTGGAAGATATTGCCACAGCGGCAACAAAGCAGGACATAAGGGAGCTAATTGAGCAGGGTGTGATAAAGAGAAAGCCCGTAAATGGCGTTAGCAGGGCGAGGATAAACAAGAGAAAGCTCCAGAAGAGAAAGGGCAGGAGAAGAGGTCACGGCAGCAGAAAGGGAGCGAAGGGAGCGAGGATGCCAAGAAAGAGAATGTGGATTCTCAGAATCAGAGCTTTAAGGAAAGCTTTGAGGCAGATGAAGGCTGAGGGCGTTGTGGACAGGAGAACTTACAGAATCCTTTACAGAAAGGCGAAGGGTGGAGAGTTCAGGAGCGTTGCCCACCTTAAGATTTATGTTGAGCAGATGAAGAGGTGATGAAGTTGGCAAGAGGTCCGAGATACAAGGTTCCCCTCAGGAGAAGAAGAGAGGGTAAGACGAACTACAGGAAAAGACTTAAGCTGCTCCTTTCAAGGAAGCCAAGACTGGTTGTGAGAATTACCAACAGGAGAGTCATCGCTCAGATTGTTGAGTACGCCCCAGAAGGGGACAGAGTTGTTGTCGGTGTGGATTCAGCAATGCTGAGGGAATTTGGATGGAAAGGGGACCTGAACAACACCCCCGCTGCCTACCTGACGGGCATTCTCATAGCCAAGAAAGCTTTGCAGAAGGGCATTGGCGAGGCTGTTCTGGACATCGGCCTCCACACCCCGACGAGGGGCTCAAGGGTTTTTGCAGTGCTGAGAGGAGCGGTTGAAGGAGGGCTGGAAGTTCCTCACAGCGATGAGGTTCTGCCAGACGATTCGAGAATCAGGGGTGAGCACATTGCAGCCTACTACGAAATGAATCCCGAAAGGTTTGGTGAGTACGAGAAGAGAGGTTTGAAGCCCTCAGATTTGCCCGCTCACGTTGATGAGATTAAGGAGAAGCTGATGGTGATATCATGACCGAGGATTGGGTGCCGAAAACAAAGCTGGGGAGACTGGTTGCTGATGGAAAGATAAAGACAATGGATGAGGCTCTGGCCAGCAATCTCCCGCTGAAGGAGCCCGAAATCGTTGACATACTCCTTCCGGACCTTGAGGATGACGTCCTTGAGATTTCGATGGTTCAGAGGATGACCGACAGCGGAAGGAGGACCAAGTTCAGAGTCACGGCTGTAGTTGGTAACAGAAACGGATACGTTGGAATTGGCACCGGAAAAGCCTCTCAGGTTGCTCCAGCCATCCAGAAGGCCATAAACAACGCAAAGCTCAACATCTTCAAGGTTCAGAGGGGCTGCGGTTCGTGGGAGTGTGGTTGCGGAGGAGACCACTCATTGCCCTTCAAAGTTACGGGAACGAGTGGCAGCGTGAGAGTCACGCTCATCCCCGGACCCAAGGGACTCGGAATCGTTGCCGGAGATGTGGCGAAGAGAGTCATAGAGCTTGCCGGAGTTAAGGACGTCTGGAGCTTCACCAAGGGGCAGACCAAAACAACCGTGAACTTCGCAAAGGCGACTTATGAGGCTTTGAAGAAGACGATGTACGTGAAGAGGTGAGGAGAATGTTTGCAGTTGTCAGGATGAGGGGAACTGTTGATGTTCACCGCAAAATAAAGGAAACCCTGAAAATGCTCAGGCTCCACAAGCGCTACCACTGCGTGGTCATTCCCGACACTCCCTCATACAGAGGAATGCTTCAGGTTGTGAAGGATTACGTTGCCTACGGTGAAATCAACGCCGAAACCCTTGCATTGCTTCTCAGGCTGAGGGGAAGGCTTACTGGAAACAGGAAGCTGACAGACGAGTACGTGAAGGAGAAGACGGGCTACGAGACCATTGAGGAGTTTGCAAAGGCAGTGGTCGAGGGAAAAGCAAGCCTTAAGGACTTGCCTGATCTCAAGCCAGTCTTCAGGCTCCACCCCCCGAGAAAAGGTATAAAGAACATTAAGTGGCACTATCCGAGAGGTAATTTGGGCTATCACGGTGAGGAAATCAACAGGCTGCTTTACAAGATGAGGTGATTTTGATGCCAAAGAAGAAGGTAAAGAAGTTCCGAGGTTCGAGAACCTTTGGATGGGGCAGTCACAAGAACAGAAGAGGTAGGGGTAACAGAGGAGGTGCGGGTAACGCTGGAGTTCACAAGCACAAGTACATCAAATTCGTGAAGCTCGCAAAGAAGGGCGAGTACTTGTTTGGAAAGCACGGCTTTACGAGGCCCAAGATACTGAGGAAGGACTACCTGAACGTTCAGGCGGTTAAGGAAACCCTGAGGTGGCTCAAGGAAGAAGGGAAGCTCGACGACTACACCTATCGTTATCTCTACTCAAGGCCTGAGCTGAATGCAGGCGACCTTGACGAGATAATCGACAGACTCGCAAGCTTGGGGCTGGCGGAGAAGGAAGGGGACGTTTACAGAATTGATTTGGCGGAACTTGGCTACAGCAAGCTTCTTGGCTCTGGAAAGGTAACGAGGAAAATGGAGGTTAAAGTCTTTGAGGCAACGCCCAAGGCTGTCGAGAAGATTGAGGCTGCTGGAGGTAAGGTAGTGGCTGAGTAAAGGGGTTGATCGAATTGGACTCCGTGATAAGAGCCTTACAACCTTATTTTGAGCGCATACCCAGTGTAGAGAGGCCAAAGGGACATGTCCACTTCAGGGAGAAATTTGGATGGACTGCGGCAATACTCCTTCTCTACTTTATCCTGTCCAATGTTCCCGTTTTTGGCCTCTCTCCTGAGTCAATAGATATATTTGCTGCCTACAGAGCCCTTTTTGCTGGTTCTACGGGCTCAATAATTGCCCTCGGTATAGGGCCGATTGTTACTGCCTCAATCATCCTTCAGCTGCTGGTTGGTGCCGGCATAATAAAACTTGATTTGACAAATCCAGAAGACAGGGCAGCTTATCAGGACTTCCAGCGCTTCCTTGTTTTTGTGATGATTGCAGTTGAAGCTATACCGCAGATTGCCGGAGGGCTTTTAAAGCCCGATTTAAACCTTGCAGCCCAGCTTGGCGTCTCTCCGGGCATAATTTCATTCCTCATATTCATTCAGCTCTTCATCGGTGGAGTTTTGATAGTATATATGGATGAGGTTGTTTCAAAGTGGGGCATTGGCAGCGGTGTCTCGCTCTTCATCCTCGCTGGAATCGCTCAGTCCATTGTGGTTGGCCTATTCAACTGGGTCATTCCACCGAACTCAGCAATGCCAGCAGGTATAATCCCAAGGTGGATCTGGATAGCCCAGAACTATCCGCTCGACCAGCTTTTCACAGGGAGCGGGCTGGCTTTCCTGCTGATCCAGGGTGGCATTCTTGCTCTGATTACCACTGCTGCAATAATCCTGCTTGTTGTCTTCTTTGAGGGAACGAGGGTTGAAATTCCTCTGGCTCATGCAGTTGCAAGAGGTGCGAGGGGTAGATTTCC
This sequence comes from Archaeoglobus fulgidus DSM 4304, assembly GCF_000008665.1. Taxonomy (NCBI): domain Archaea; kingdom Methanobacteriati; phylum Methanobacteriota; class Archaeoglobi; order Archaeoglobales; family Archaeoglobaceae; genus Archaeoglobus; species Archaeoglobus fulgidus. The sequence continues at coordinate 1,713,506 of NC_000917.1, read as the reverse complement.
AATAAAGCTCATTTACGCCAGCGTTTTGCCAATGATTTTCGTTAGAGCACTGCAGGCCAACGTCGTGGCCTTAGGTCAGGTTCTTCACGCGAGGGGAGTGACGATTTTCGGAGAGTTTGTTAACGGAAAGGCAGTAAGCGGTCTGATGTTCTTCCTCCAACCCGTCAGCAGCCCCTACGACTGGATCCCCTCGCTCGTTAAATCACAGGGAGCAGCCTTTGCGGCAATTCCGGACTGGATGATTTACCTTCATTTGCTGATTGACGCCCTTATTTTGGTTGTTGGCGGTATAATCTTTGCATGGTTCTGGGTTGAGACGAGCGGAATGGATGCAAGGACTGTAGCATCTCAGATTGCCAAGTCTGGAATGCAGGTTCCGGGCTTCAGGAAGTCCCCACAGGTCCTTGAGAGAGTGCTTTCGAGGTACATCCCGAAGGTTACAATCCTTGGTGGTGCGATAATTGGCATTCTGACGCTTGTAGCCAACATGCTTGGAACAATTGGTAATGTGAGTGGAACAGGACTTTTACTTGCTGTGAGCATTGCCTACAGATTCTACGAGGATCTGGCCAAGGAACAGCTCACTGAGATGCATCCGCTCATCAGAAGGATGCTCGGTGAAGAAGCATGAAGGCGGTAATTTCAAGGTTCATAATGGTTCTTGGAGCTTTATTTTTCATTGGCATACTCTTCAGCAGGGAGTTCAGGCTGGAGCTTGGACAGATTGTAGAGTCCGTTCTGTTTTTTCTCTCTCCTTATCCCTTCCACGTTGTTATCTTGATCATGTCAATCCTCACTGGAATTTACTCAAATCTCATTCAGAAGTTTACTATCGATTACAAGAGAATGAAGGAGATACAGAAAATTCTGCGCGAGTATCAGAAAGAGTACATAGAGGCAACAAAGCAGAACAACAAATTCAAGCTGAAGCAGCTTGAGCAGAAAAAGAACGAAATCCAGCAGATTCAGAGCGAGATGATGTCAATGCAGTTCAAGCCGATGTTCTACACCTTTGTAGTCACGATTCCCATTTTTGCGTGGCTATGGGAGAAAGCCTCTGCCAGCTACGAGCTTGTGACGGGAGCAACAAATTACGGAAATCTGACATCAGAGTTGCCCGAGGTTTTCCTGCAAACTCTAAAACCGGAGCTTTACACTGTTGTGGCACCTTTTGCGGGGCAGATACACGTCGTAACCCCCGTTCTGATTTTCCCATGGTGGCTTTTCTGGTATCTGCTGTGCTCCATAACCTTCGGTCAGATAATAAAGAAAGTTCTGAGGGTAGGGGTGTAGTATGAAAATAACCATTTCCGGACCTCCTGGGAGTGGTACTACGACTGTTGCAAAAATTGTTGCCGAAAAGCTTGGCTTAAAGCTTATTTCTGCAGGAGATGTTTTCAGACAGCTTGCGGCCAAGAAAGGAATGACTGTTGAGGAGTTCAGCCAGTACGCGGAGGAGAACCCGGAGATAGACCGCTTAATCGATCAGACTCAGAAGGAGATGGCGGAGAAGGAGAAGAACGTTGTGGTCGAGGGCAGACTTTCCGGCTGGTTTGTTAAAAACGCCGACCTCAAGGTTTGGATTTTTGCCGACCCCGAGGTAAGGTACTCGAGAATAGCAAAGAGAGAGGGAAAGGACCTAACCGTAGTGAGGCAGGAGACGAGGCTCAGGGAGGAATTTGAAAAGAGGAGGTACTGGAAGTTTTACAGCATCGACATCGACAACTGGACGATTTACGATCTTATAATAAATTCGGGAAGCTTTGATGCTGAAGGAGTAGTGGAAATAATACTTAAAGCGGTAGAGGTTAAAAAAATTAAAGTTGATCAAAAGTAATAACTCTGAGTGATGTGGGGACCTTAACAACACTTCCTAGCCTAACTCCGACGATGTAGTCAAACTCTTTTTTCGCGGCGAGATCGATGAGTCTCTGTGTTATAATGCCGTCAAAGACGATCGCACTGCCCTTCATGTTGTTGGTCTTCAGGATCTTTACAAGGTCCCTCACCGGAACCTCCTTTATGACGTTCAAGTTCCTGTCGAGGACTCTTGCAGTCAGTCTGCCCTTCACGGACTCTGTGTGCTTCCTGAGCACGTCGGAGATGCTGTCCTTGGGCATTTCCGCTAGTTTCTCCCTTTCCCTGCCCTCCTTTGCCTCCTTCTTCAGCACGTGAAGCTGCTCAACCGGAACTTTGTTCCTAAGGGACTTCAGGATTTCCTTCTGCGTCAAATCCTCCACTTCTTTCCCTTCAGGTGCCCTTGCCACGTAGTCAACCTCAGCAACTTGCAGCAATTCCTTTAAAATCAAATCTCCTCCCCTGTCACCATCAAGAAACGCTGTAACGGTCTTCTTCTTGCTGAGCTCAACTATCGTTTTAGGTATATTCGTTCCCTCGACAGCAATAACGTTCTTGATTCCGTGCTTCAGCAGGTTCAGCACGTCAGCCCTGCCCTCGACGACTATTATTGCATCAGACTCATCAATCGCTGGCCCTGCTGGCAGCTTTTCCTCGCCGTATTCGACAATCTCGTCAGCCCTTATAGCCTGCCTTACGATTTCCACTATCCTCTCAGACTCAATCTCCGGCTCTTCGAAGTGCTCTCTGAGAATGTTCATGGCCCTCTCAACGATTCTCTTCCTCTTGCTCGCCCTCACGTCCTCAATTTTCAGAACTTTAATCTTTGCAGAGCATGGCCCAACTCTCTCGATCGTTTCAAGCGCTGCAGCTAGGATAGCCGTTTCCACCTTATCGAGGCTCGATGGAACCTTGATTTCTCCAAAGCTCCTGCCTCCCTTGCTCTCTATCTTAACCTCTATCCTCCCTATTCTCCCAGTTTTCTGCAGTTCTCTCAGGTCCAGGTCACCACCCAGCAGTCCCTCAGTTTGACCGAATATAGCCCCAACTACGTCAGGACGTTCAACAACACCTTCTGCTTCTATTTCAGCATGAATTAAGTATTTTGTAGTGTCGTTAGCTTTCATGGTTATCATACCTCCTTCCATGTCAGATGACATTCAAATAAAATTCTAACTCGCTTTATAAATAGTTATTGCAGATTAGGACGAGTTGAGAATTCTCTTAATAAGCTCCACCACCTCCTTTCTGGTGAAGGGTTTTTTGAGAATGTAATCCGCCCCGGCTTCAATTACCTTCTCCCCTTTGGAGCTTGCGTAGGCCGTTATCGCGACTATTTTTGCATCAGGGTCTATTTTCTTGATTTCCGATGTGGCCTCAATTCCATTCATCAGGGGCATCATGACGTCCATGAGAACGATGTCCGGCCGCTCCTCCCTGTACAGCTCAACCGCCTCCCTTCCGTTCGAGGCCTCGATGACCTTGTAATCTTTAAGCATTATTTTGAGAATTTCCCTCATTGCAATTTCATCATCGACGACCATCACTTTGATCATTTCCTGACACCTGTAAAAATTAGACTTGGCAATTTAAAAACTTAGTCATTCCGATACCTTTTTGTGGCGAGGCAATGCTCGACCTTCAGATGAAAACAGCAGTGATTGCAGTGTACAAGAATGCCGCGTTTCTGGAGGAGAACGTGAGGCTGCTGCAGAAGGAGGGGTTTGATGTAATTGTCGCCGCCGATGAGCCGGAGGAGAGCGTTAGGGAGATAATTGAAAAGTACAGCCTCAGAGCTACGGTGAGCGAAAGGAGGAGAGGAAAGTGGAGAGCGCTGAACGATGCTGCAAGGATTGCCGATGGTGAAGAGCTGCTTTTTCTGGATTCGGATACCATAATCAAGAATCTCACGGGTCTTAACGGTGCCGATGTTGTTGAAGTTGTTAAAGAGGTCGAGGGAAAAGGGTTGCTTGAAAAGCTCGTTGCTGTGGACTATCTTGTTATGGCGATGTGTGCCAAGCTCGCCTCAAAATTCGGCTCTTGTCTTGGGGTTAACGGTGCGGCGTTTTTGATAAAAAGAAGGGCCTTTGAGGAGCTTGGAGGGTTCAGGTGTAAGGTTAATGAGGACACGGAACTCGGCATTAGGGCGGCGTTAGGGGGATACAGATTCGCAGTATGCGGAAGGGCCGTTACGTCAGTCCCAAAGAGCATTGGAGAGTGGTTCAGGCAGAGGGAAAGGTGGAGCGTAGGAGGGACGGAGGTTTTTGTGGAGAACCTCTCGGCAATCATTCGCAAACCTCGTTTGTGGGTGCCGTATCTGGTGCTCTTCTACCCTGCGATATTCGGTTTGGTGATTTCTCTCTTTTTCACCGAAAACTACATTGCAAAGCTTCTTTACCTTGTCTTGCCCTTTCTGGCACTTATTTCACCAAAGCTCGCTTCAATAGCTATACTGGCCGTTTACGAGATGGAGAACGTGAGAAACTTGGTTGCGGGAGTGGCGTCTTTCGTTGCATGGTCGGGCCTTATTTTGCTTGCATCGAAAAAGCTCGGTTACAGAGTGGACATGAAAGTCCTTCCGATTTACTACTTCATTTACTCACCGCTGTGGACTGTGATTTGCCTTATATCACTTGTAAGGGTTGCGGTTGCCAGGGTTACGGGAAGAAAAATAGAGTTGAAGGACTGGGTGGTTTAGGACTCTCTCAAGTTCTTGGTTGCTTCAGCAACCTCCACAATCCTTTTTGCGAGAGCTTTCGCAGAGTTTATCGCAATTTCATCCTTTTTAACGCTTCTCCACCCCGCATCTCCCTGAATCACTCCAACAGGGAACGTTCCCGTCGTGATGGGGTTTTCAACTATCGAAACTGGAAGCATTGCCTGGCCGAGTGCGTAAACTATGAGGCTCATCGCCGCGTACTCAGCACCTCCGTTTCTGAGGCCTGAAGTTACAACGGGAGCAAAAACTCTGTTTCTCAGCCTGTAATTCCCCATTCTCGCCATCCTGCTTCTGTCGATGAGATTCTTAACAATTCCCGTCACGTTTCCGAAGTACGTGGGAGTGCCGATAACTATCGCATCTGCCTCCTGCATCTTCTCAAGCACCTTGTAGATGTCATCTTTCTGGCTGCAGTCTCCTTTCAAACAGGCATCGCAGCCCTTGCACTCCTTAATCTCGTAGTCTTTCAGGTGGATGATCTCTGCCTCATGACCAAGCTTTTTCACCTCTTCGGCAATCACCTCAAGCAAGAACAGCGTGTTTCTCTTGTTGGGGCTGCCATTTATTGCCAGCAGTTTCATAGGGGGAATAAGGAGGGAAGTATTTAACCTTTTTTAAAGTGAGAGAACCAAATCTATGGAGTAGCGAATTCCTTCTTTCAGCGCTTCTATGTCGTCCTCAATCTCCGTTTCGCTCTTGAACCTGTCAACGTCGAAGCAGGCTTTGTATATTTCTTCGATTTCACTTTCACTCAGCGTCCTTCCCGATCTGTTTTTTGCCGAAACCAGCTCGAAGAATAGGTCGTTCATGCTGTTGTACTCCATCGCTCCCTGATCCTCAACCCACTTTTCCGGGCTCCACTCTCTTTCTTCCGCATGCCCAAGGCAGAAATCCTCTCTCAGCAGGTAGTACTGGATTTCTTCGCCAACTCTGACCCTTGCGAGGGGGTAGAGTCTGCACGGTGTGGGGCGATGGGCGTAGATGCTGCATCCTCTTTCGGTCACAAAGGGACACCTTTCATCCACCATCCTCAGCACGACAACGGGAAGCCCGGTTGCCATCCCCACATGTCTTGACGTGTACTTTTCGAGGAACTCCGTTGTTGTAATCTTCAGCCCCCTCGCCATTCTGAGAACGTCGTAGGGTGTTAAAGCGAGGTTTAGATTCTTACAGCACTCGTTAAAGCACTTTATGCCGGGATAACAGGCAAAGTTAAACCTGTCAACGGGCTCAAGTTCCTGCATGTGTTAAAAGAAAAAATTAGAGCCCAACAAAATCTTCGGGCTTTGGCATTTCAAGTTTCAGTCCTTTTCTCTTCCTGACCTCCATTACGAATTCCTGGAAGAGGTTCTGTGGGACGAGTTCGAATCCCGCGTGCTCTGTGCTCCAGATGGCCTTTCCTGAAGTAGCCCCTCTTATAGCCCCGGCAAATCCGAACATCTCTTTAACCGGTGCCTTTGCGATTATCGTTACCATGTCTCCTTCGGTTTTCATTTCGAGTATCTGGCCTCTTCTACCCTGGATTTCTCTCGTCACAGCACCCATCATGTCCTGCGGGACTGTAATGAATATCTTCTGGTACGGTTCGAGTAGCGCTGGCTTTGCCTGCAGTATTGCGGCAAAGATTGCCGACCTCACCGCTGGAATTACCTGTGCTGGCCCCCTGTGAACAGCATCCTCGTGGAGCTTACAGTCAACCAGCTTTACCTTTATGCCCATGCACGGCTCCCTTGCAATTGGCCCCGCTCTCATCGCCTCTCTGAATCCCTCAAGAATCAGCTCCATAGTCTCATTGAGGTACTGAATACCCTTCGTGACGTCGCAGAAGAGATTCCCTTCGTAGTACTCCTCCGCTCCGGCAGCTTCTTCGCTTGTGAGTCCAGCTTCTTGGAGAAGTCTCCTTCTCTCTTTCTTGTCCATTTTCATGTCAACTACGCCCTCTTTGAACATCTGAATTACCTTCTCCGGCAAGGGTTCGACAACAATGTAGAACCTGTTGTGCTTGTTCGGCGACTTGCCCTCCACAACAGGGGAGGTGCCGGTAACAGTCTCCCTGAAGACGACAATTGGCGGGGAGGTGATAACATCAAGCTTGTAGTCCCTTCTGATCTTCTCAACCTTGACTTCGAGATGAAGCTCTCCCATACCGCTTATGAGGTGCTCTCCCGTCTCCTCATTAAGCGTGATGTGAAGCGTTGGGTCTTCCTTCGCGAGCTTTCTAAGCACCTCAATGAGCTTCGGCAGGTCCCTCGGGTTCTTGGCCTCAATGGCCATCGTAACAACGGGCTCGCTGTAGTGCTTGATGCTCTCGAAGGGCGTTAGATTTTCAACCGTTGTGCAGGTTGAACCTGCAACAGCATCCTTCAAGCCAATCACCGCAACAATGTTTCCCGCGGGGATTTCATCAACCTCAACCCTCCTCGGCCCCATGTAGAGACCGACCGTCTGGATTCTGTTCTTTGCCTTTCTGTCGACTATGTAAAGCTCCATTCCCGGCCTTATTGTTCCGCTGTAAAGCCTCCCAACCGCAATCTCGCCTGCCTGCGGCTCGACAACGATTTTGGTAATCATCAACGCAACCGGCCCTTTGGGGTCGCAGTTTACCATCGCCTTGCCCACTTCGCTGTTAATGTCTCCCTTCCAGATAACGGCTATTCTCTCCTTCTGAGCCTCAATTGGGGAGGGAAGGTGCCTTATGACCATGTCGAGGACAACCTGATAAAGGGGGCTCTTCTTGGCGAGCTCCTTAACCTTGCCCTCTTTAATGTGCTCGTAAACTTCCTTAAAACCTATTCCGGTCTTCTTCTGAGATGGCACACTTACAGCCCAGTTGTAGAGCGCTGAGCCGAAAGCTGCGCTTCCGTTGGCAACGTCAATCTTCCATTCCGAGTACTTGTCGGGCCTCATTGCCTTGATGAGCTTGTTGACTTCAGTAATTACTTTAATAAGCCTCTCCTGCATCTGCTGCGGCGTTAGCTCAAGCTCCTTGATAAGCCTGTCAACCTTGTTGACGAAGAGAACCGGCTTGACGTTCTCCTTCAAAGCCTGCCTAAGAACTGTCTCAGTTTGCGGCATTACACCCTCAACAGCATCAACAACAACGATGACACCATCAACAGCTCTCATCGCCCTCGTAACGTCTCCTCCGAAGTCCACATGTCCGGGAGTGTCAATGAGGTTGATGAGGTAGTCCTGCCCCTCGTACTCGTGAACCATAGAAACGTTCGCAGCATTTATGGTAATTCCCCTCTCCTGCTCCTGCTCATCGAAGTCGAGATAGAGCTGCTGTCCCGCAAGCTCCTCGCTGATCATTCCGGCTCCGGCAAGAAGGTTGTCGCTCAACGTTGTTTTTCCATGGTCGATGTGAGCGACAATTCCAATGTTTCTTATGAACTTCGGTTTCCACATTAACTCCTTAATCTTGTCGACTTTCTTCGCTCTGGCCATTAAAATCACCTCGCTGACTTGGCGACTCTCTCAACTTCCTCTTTCTTCGCCACTGCAAAACTCCTGCTCTCGTTGTTTGCGGCAGCAATAATCTCATCCGCCAAACACTGAGCGATGCTTCTCTTTGATTTAAATGCAGCCCTCCTCGCACCCTCTGCAATGTTTCTGAGAGCTATATCAACTCTCCTTGAGCTTGAGGTGTCAACGGCCTTGGGAACGGCAATACCACCGTACTTCAGCCTTACAACCTCTTCCCTCGGCCCTGCATTGATAATCGCATCAACGAGAACCTGAATGGGATTCTTCTTTGTCTTCTTCTCAATAATCTCGAAAGCCTCCTTAACTATGTTGTAGGCGAGAATCTTCTTCCCCGTGTTGTGGCCCTTCCTCATGACCTTGTTTATCAGCCTCTCGACAATGAACACCTTCTGCTTCGCAAATGGGACGTTGGCATGCCTTCCGTGGTTGTGCGGCACGTACTTCGGCTCAAGGCAGATGTAGCTCTCCAGTGCTGGATCGCTGATTTGAACCTCGCTTGGATCATACTTGCCAAAAACCAGCAGCTCCTCCTTTGTAAAACCGTATTTCATGCCTTCACCTCAGCCTCTTCTCTTTCCTGCCCCTCACAAGCTCCCTGAGGCTGGTGTTGTTCACCTTGACAACCTTGTACCTCACTCCCGGAATATCTCCCATGCTTCTGCCCATCCTTCCTCCGATTTTCTCCACAATGACCTCATCGTGCTCGTCGATGAAGTTGATAGCACCATCTCCGGGGCAGAAGGCTGTAATCTGCCTGCCGTTCTTGATTAGCTGCACTCTGACAGCCTTCCTGATGGCTGAGTTCGGCTGTCTCGCCTCGATACCGATCTTCTCCAGCACAATTCCCCTCGCCATCGGTGCTCCCTCAAGCGGGTCTGCTTTGGCAGCTAAACCAAGAGTCCTTCTGACGAATCTCCTGTCGCTCCACCTGAACTTCTTCCTGTTTTCCATGAGCTTTCTCGCAGCGAATAATCCTCTACCCATATCCATCACCTTACTATCACGTCTTCAATATCGTGATGCCTCTTAGCCAGTTCTTTGGCTTTATTAATGTTTTTACCTCCTTTTCCAATCACTATTCCTTTTAAATCTGGACTGACACTCACTACTGCTATTTTTGAACCTTCTTTCTCCATTAATTTGACATTAACCTTAATGGGTTTAAAAATATTGGCAATAAACTCTGCTGGGTCTTCTGAGTGCTCGATAATTTCAATTCGCTTGCCTATGAGCTCTCTCGCTCTCTCGACGTTGATTCCTCCCTTGCCAATCGCAACACCCATGTGCCCCCTTCTAACAACGAAGACGACCTTGTCATCGTAAACAAGACAGTCCTTGACGCTCGCTCCTGTAAGATTCTCAAAAAGAGTGAGATATCTGATACCGTCTGCTGATAGCTTTACTCCCATGATGAACCCCCGAAGTTAGATCTCTTCTGTTATGGCCATGGCTGCAACGCTGAACGGCTTTCCGCAGAGAGCACCAAGCTCCATGTTGGTTCCGTTGTAAACCAGAATTTTGACGTCGTAACTCTTTATTTTTTCAAGCACTTCCTCTGGACAGTTTGATGCCACTATGACTGCTTTTGCCTCTCCATTTCGCAGTGATTTCAGTGTGCTCTTACTACCCAACCTGTATCCTCCAGTCTTCAACACAGTCTTTATTATCGTCTCAACTTCCGTCATTTCTTACCCCCCATTTTCAATACAAGCTCCACATCTCCCGTTCCGAGCTTTATGGGCTGCCCAACAATTATGTTCTCGGTTATACCTCTCAAATGGTCCTCCTCTCCTCTAACGGCGGCATCGAGCAGGTTGTTGACCGTCATCTCGAAGGCAGCCCTCGCCAATATGCTCTGCTTTTCTCCGGCAACACCATGCCTACCTATCTGCCTCAACTCTCCGTCGGCAGTCATGACATCTGCTACGAGCATTATGTGCCTCACATCAACCTCAAGGCCCTGCTCCTCCAGAGTGTCGAGGGCCTCCCTTATTATGGCGTTCCTCGCCGCCTCTATCCCAAGCACCTCGTATATCTCGTATATGTTATTTGTGGTTGTGCGGGTGAAGTCCACACCCTTAACCTTCATTATCTTCTTCAAATTGGAGCCCTCAGTATATAATACATATTCGTCCTCCTCCTTCCTAATGATGACCCTTTTAATTTCCTTGAGCCCCATTATCACCGTATCCTTCAGCTTGTCAAAGGCGGCCATAAGTGCCTTGTATGAAGGCTCCGTAATCTGCACCGCAAGGCCCTGCTCCGTCTCCTCAACCTCCGTCTTGAGGGCCTTTCCAATTTTGCTCTTCAAATCCTCGACTGTGAGTCCCTTTCTCTCCAAAGCCTTCTCGTCTGGTTTTACGATGATTGTAAACCTCCTTATGTCAACCTCAATGTCGGCTACGTCCTTTACGTAGGTGGCCTCAATTCTGTTTGCGACTTCTCTTGCCTTCTCTCTATCCTTTGCGTATTCTGGTAGAAGCCTGATTGTCATCATGGGTGTTGATGGATTCTTACGCACGTCAAGAATTTCTATCAGTCTCGGAAGACCGAGTGTGACGTTGATTTCAGCAACACCCGCGTAGTGGAAGGTTCTCATCGTCATCTGAGTGCCGGGCTCTCCTATCGACTGAGCTGCAACAATTCCTGCAGCCTCACCGGGCTCCATCAGGTTAGCAAGATAAGCCTGAAAGCATTTCTCAACAACCTTCTTTGCCTCAGTCTTTTTCAACCCATGCTTCTCAAGTTCGGCCTTAATCTCCTCTTTAACGGCAGGAGGGAAAGGAAAATCTTTCAGTATTGAGTCGTAATCAACCTTGCTCATTTCTTCACCTCCCCGATCACTTCCCTGATTATTCTTCTAACATCAACCGGTTTTCCTCTGAAGCTCCTCATCGGATCGACTCCGTCCTCACCGTATCTGAACTGCACCAATGCTCCCGAGGTCTGCTCCCTCACCGTTCCATCGTATTCGACCTTCAGGTCCTGCAGAGCGTTAATCATTCTCCTCTGGAGGTAACCTGACTGAGATGTTCTGACGGCGGTGTCAACAAGACCCTCTCTTCCACCTGCAGCGTGGAAGAAGAACTCCACCGGAGAGAGCCCCTTCTTGTAGCTGCTTCTGACGAACCCCCTTGCCTCCGCTCCAAGGTCTCCGGGCTTGAAGTGGCTGAGCGTTCTGTTGGTGTAGGTGTAGCCCCTGCTTATCCTCTCACCTCTCACGGACTGCTGTCCGATGCAGGCAGCCATCTGCGTTAGGTTTAGCATCGAACCTCTCGCACCGCTTACGGCCATGATAACGGCTGCGTTGTCCATACCGAGGTGCCTCTGGGCAATTTTACCCGCCCTGTCTCTCGCTCTTCCGAGAACCTGCATTATTCTCATCTCAAGCGTCTCCTCGATGCTTCTTCCGGGCATTGGCTCTAAATCTCCTCTTCTGTACGCCTCTATCAGCCTGTTAACTTCGTTCTCAGCTTCCTTGAGGACCTCCTCGATTTGCTCAGCAGCTTCTGGTGGTATGTCTTCATCGTCTATTCCAACGGTGAAACCGAGCTTGCTGATAATTCTGATCGCCAATTGTGTCATATCGTCTATGAACTTCTTTGCCATCTCCTTTCCATACTTTCTGGCAATTTCGTCTATTATTATGCCCTTGAATGCCCCAACAGCCTTTTCGTCAATCGTTCCCTTGAGCAGCTTGCCGTTTTCTATAATCACGTAGGCATCGTATTCACATTCCGCACCTTTGCACTCTTCACACCCCTGACAGATTTCTGCCTTGAATTCAAGCGTTATGTCGGGAAGGATGAAGCTGAAAATCTCCTTTCCGGTGTACTCATCTTTAACAGGAATTTCGGAAATGTCCAAGCTTCTCAGAAGCTCCATGGCTTCCTCCCTAGTGAACTTCTTTTCTCCTCTCGTAAGCAGGTAAAGACCACTTATGTGGTCGTGAATTCCACCAATAATTGGCCCTCCGAATCTCGGGGAAAGAATGTGCTCCTGAACGGCCATAAGAATCTTCGCCTCAGCCTGCGCTTCGAGACTCTGAGGCACATGGAGGTTCATCTCGTCTCCGTCAAAGTCAGCGTTGTAAGGCGGGCAAACTGCTGGATTGAGTCTGAAGGTCTTGTAGGGCAGAACTCTGACGTAGTGGGCCATGATGCTCATTCTGTGCAGCGAAGGCTGTCTGTTGAACAGCACGATGTCTCCGTCCATTAACTGCCTCTCTACAATCCATCCCGGTTCAAGCTTTTCGGCAAGCTCCTCCTTGTTCGATTCTATAACTCTGATTCTTCTTCCGTCAGGCCTAACTATGTAGTTCGCTTTCGGATGCTCGCTTCTCAGAACAAACTCCCTCGCCATGTCTATGTTCTGGGGAGTTACGTAGATAGGAACCGTAAGCTCTTCGGCTATTTCCCTCGGCACACCAACTTCGTTAATGCTCAGACACGGATCCGGGCTGATTACAGTTCTTGCCGAGAAGTTAACACGCTTTCCTGAGAGTGAGCCTCTGAACCTACCTTCCTTACCCTTTAGACGCTGAGCGAGGGTTTTCAGCGGCCTTCCGCTGCGGTGTCTTGCTGGAGGAATTCCGCTTACCTCGTTGTCGATGTATGTGGTGACGTGATACTGCAGAAGCTCCCAGAGGTCTTCGAGTATCTGCTGAGGCGCCCCGGCCTCCTTGTTTTCCATGAACCTCTGGTTGATTCTGATTATGTCAACGAGCTTGTGCGTCAAGTCGTCCTCACTCCTCTGACCGGTTTCAAGGATAATAGAAGGCCTTACCGTTACCGGCGGGACGGGGAGGACGGTTAAAACGAACCACTCGGGGCGGGTTGCCTTTGGATTAATGCCGAAAGCCGGTAAGTCATCATCCGGAATTTTTTCCAGCCACTCTCTAACATCTTTTGGTGTTAATCTGTGCTCTCCGAGGTAGAAGAAGGTAGGCTTGTCGAATTTAACCTCCAGCTGCTCCGCCCCGCAGTGCGGACACTTCTTAGCTGCTTTTGTAAGCCTGAACACCTCTTTCACGACTTCTTCGTAGCTCTGGTTCAGCTCCTTTCTCCTCTCAATTTCGGCTATGAACTTGTCTCTCCTCTCATCCTTCAGCAGAATTCTGCCGCACTCGCTGCAAGTCCCATTAAGGAGCCTTGCTATCATCTTCGCGTAACCGACGTGAATGACGGGTGCAGCCAGCTCCACATGGCCGAAGTGCCCAGGACACTCTCCTGCCTTTCCTCCGCAGGTCTTGCATCTCAGGCCAGGGTCGATGACACCCAGCCTTGTGTCCATTAGCCCGCCGTCTATGGGAAAGCCATCATCATCGTACGTTTCGGGAGTGATGATTTTAACCACACTCATTCTTCTTATCTCTTGGGGGGAGAGAACCTCAAATTTAATGGCTGAAATCCTCTTCGGTACCATCTCATTTCACCTCATGCCTTATCTCCGAGAATTATTCTCGGAGCGATCATCATTGACTTCAGCTCATCCAGAAGGAGCTTGAAGGCGTAGCTCATCTCAACCTTGTGGATGTTGCTCTCATCATCGCAAATATGGCAGTAGGCTGTGTTTCTTCTGTAGTCATAGGTTGCCACATGCCCGCAGTTTCCGCAGACCCACACCTCTACTTTGTCGGACTCCTCAAGGAGCCTATCTTTTAGCAACAGAGCCGCGCCGTGTCCGATTAAAACATCCCTCTCCATCTCTCCGAACCTGAGACCTCCCTTTCTCGCCCTCCCCTCGGTTGGCTGCCTCGTGAGAACCTGCACCGGCCCGCGGCTTCTTGCGTGAATCTTGCTCGAGACCATGTGGTAGAGCTTCTGGTAGTAGATGACTCCAACGAAAATATCCACGAGGTATCTTCTGCCAGTAATTCCGTCGTACATGACTTCCTTGCCTGTGTGGCTGAAACCGTATTTTTTGAGCGTTGCCCTCAAATCCTCCTCACTCTCACCGTGGAAGAGTGAGCCGTCAACCCTTCTTCCCTCGAGGCTGCCGACCTTCCCTCCAATCATCTCTAGAACGTGTCCGACTGTCATCCTTGAGGGGATGGCGTGGGGGTTGATTATCAAGTCGGGAACGATTCCTGACTCGGTGAAGGGCATGTCCTCCTCAGGAACCAGCAGCCCAACAACTCCCTTCTGACCGTGTCTTGATGCGAACTTATCACCAAGCTCCGGAATTCTCAAATCTCTAACCCTTACCTTGGCGAGCTTTGAGCCGCCTTCTGACTGCATCAGGAAAACGGCGTCAACAACACCCTTTTCGTTACTTCTCATGGTTACAGACGTCTCTCTTCTCTTCTGCGGGGAAATCCCAAGCTCCGTCGGCTCTTCAAGGAATCTCGGAGGGGAGGTTCTGCCTATGAGCACGTCATCAGGCCCTACTTCAGTTTCGGGGAAGATTAGTCCATCCTCATCAAGATGCGCGTAAGCTTCTGCACCCCTGAAGCCTGAAATATCAGCTCCGGGTATTTCAAACTTGTCCTCCTGACCACCGGGATATCTCATTTCCTCAGATTCGTAAGTTCTGTAGAAGAAGCTCCTTCCAAGGCCTCTCTCAACGCTTCCCTTGTTCATTATGAGTGCATCTTCGATGTTGTAACCTTCGTAGCTGAGAACTGCCACAACGAAATTCTGCCCCGCAGGTCTTTCATCAAATTTTATCTCTACCTGCGTGTCTGTTGTGACGATGGGAACCTGCGGGTGCTGCATCAGGTGCCCTCTTGTATCCGTTCTCCACGCGAGGTTGGAGTACGGAATTCCGAGGCTCTGCTTTATCATAGCCGCTCCCATCGTGTTTCTCGGAGATGCGTTGTGCTCCGCATATGGAATGCTGCCGGTACAGATTCCAACGATAAGCGAGGGGTCGAGCTCCAGGTGGGTGTGCTCAGGAGTGAGCTCATGCTCGTAAACGGCAACGTACGCGTTCTCCTCCTCTTCAGCGTCAAGGTACTCAATCAGCCCCTGCCTGACAAGGTCCTCAATCGTCAGCTCCCCCTTCTTGATTTTTTCGATGTGCTCCGGCGTTACGAGGGGCTTACCGTCTTTGACAACAATCAGCGGCCTCCTTGCCCTTCCTGCATCTGTGTTTATTCTCACCTCGTTTGAGTCGGGATAGTAAACAACATTAACCTGATTGGAAATTCTGCCCTTTCTTCTCAGCTCTCGGATTTTATTTGCAAGCTCCTCCCCATTATCGTGAAATCCTACAAGGGCACCGTTGATGTAAACCCTACACTTCCTCATTCACTCACCCCTTATCGGCTCGACACCAAGCCTGAAAACAACCTTCTTTATCTCGTTCTCATCCGTTCCAACGCTTACTTCAGCGTATTCGGCGAAGTTCTTGACGAGACCACAGTTGGGGCCTTCGGGAGTCTCACTTGGGCATATCCTGCCCCACTGCGTGGGGTGGAGGTCTCTTGCCTCGAAGTGGGGCTGGGACCTTGAGAGAGGGGATACGACTCTTCTCAGGTGGGAGATGACGGAAATGTAGTTGTGTCTGTCGATTAGCTGCGAAACACCCGTCCTGCCACCAACCCAGTTTCCGGTTGCCATCGGGTGCATGAGTCTGTCCGTCAGAACGTCGCTTCTCACGGCTGTTGACATCTTCAACGGCCTTCCTCTGATCTTCGCCCTCTCAAGCTGGTACTTCACGTCTTTAATCAGCCTCAGAAAAGCAACTCTGAAAATCTCCTCCATGAGGTCTCCTGCAAGCTTCAACCTCTTGTTGGCGTAGTGGTCTTTGTCATCTTCTCTCTTGTAGCCGAGGTAAAGCTCGAAAACGGCTTCAGCCATCCTTGCGAGGAAGAAGGCCTTTGCCCTCCTCGATTCCTTGTCCGTCCCAAGGTGGGGGAGGAAGTACTGGTCGAGAACCTGCTCGGCCCTCTGATACCTGTACTCTCTGCTCTGACCCGGAGCAACCCTCTTCCCTATGTACTCTATCGCCTCTTCCTGGCTACCAACATCCGAGTCCTCGATGTTCTGGAGCATGTACTTCATTATTTCGGGGTTGGTGCTCACCATCTCCACGATTTCCTGGTCGGTTTCAACTCCAAGGGCCCTCATCAGCGTGACGAACTTAATTGGCTTGGGGAGCTGGGGGAAAGTAACCTCCAAGATGTTGTTTCTCCCCCTTTCTACCACAATAAGCGCTCTGTAGCCCGCCCTCTGAGAGAAGCACTTTGCCAGCTCTACCATTTCACCGTACTTCTCCTCCCTTTCAAGCAGAATCTTGTTCGGGGAGAGGTCTTCGAGTGTTACGAGAGCCCTTTCCGTTCCGTTAATTATGAAGTAACCACCGGGGTCATAGGGGTCTTCACCTGCAATGCAGAGCTTTTCCTCATAACTGAGGGACTGGAGGTTGTTCACCTTTCTCGCCCTTTCGAGAACAGCGTCGATAAAAGAGGGATTGAGGTTGCAGATTTTGGACTTTACCATTACCGGAAGCATTCCGATTTGCACAATTTCCGTTTCGAGGGGTTTGCCCTCATCATAAACGGTGCACTCAAGGTAAATGGGCGCAGCGTAGTTGAGATTTCTAAGCCTTGCATCTGCTGGAAGTAAAGGCATAGTCGTCCCCTCAGCCTCTTTGATTATGGGCGTGCCCACCTTGATCCTTCCCAGCTCCACGTAAGTGTCGGGAATGTCGAGCTCAATCACTCCCTGCTCATCAATCACTCTCTGAAGCCCCTCATCTATGAACCTGTTGAAGGAATCTATCTGATGTTTCACCAATCTTTCATGGGTAAAGTACGCCCTAGCCAAAACACGAGTGTCGAGCATGTCATCTCACCTTTCTCTTTTTGCAGATTTCATCATACAACCAATCTGTAAAAAACACTCTCCCCTGCAGTTAAACTTTTCCTTGTTATTTTTACAATATCCCCGGGTTTTGCTCCGATCTCCTTTGCTATTGGATCGTCTGCCTTAATTTTCGGAAGCTGCTCTTTCCCGATTCCCAGTATCTTCAAAAGCTCTTCTGCCTCCTCTTTACTCAAAACTTCATGCTTCGGAACGAGCATGTGGTCCTGCAGCTTGAACTTCATGTTGATCCTCCTATTTTTAAATACGGGCTCGACGGGATTTGAACCCGCGACCGACGGGTTAAAAGCCCGTCGCTCTGCCTGGCTGAGCTACGAGCCCTCATCCATTAGCGATGGTGAGGATTTAAATCTTTTTCGTGCTCTAAAGATACAAGCAAAGGACAGATATATTTATCGGTGCATTCGAGATTTGCGGGGAAAAGGCATGTACGCCATTGAAGTGGAGAATCTGGTGAAAAAGTTCGGGGATTTTGAAGCTGTTAGGGGTGTAAGCTTCAAGGTTAAAAGGGGTGAAATCTTCGCTTTTCTCGGCCCCAACGGGGCTGGGAAAACAACGACGGTTCACATTCTCACAACACTGCTCAAGCCCACCTCGGGGAAAGCTTTTGTCGCAGGCCTTGATGTGGTGAGGGAGGCAAGGGAGGTGAGGAGGAGAATAGGAATAGTCTTTCAGGACCCAAGCGTTGACAGAGATTTGACAGCATACGAGAACATGCTGGTTCATGGTGGCGTTTACGGATTGAAGGGAAAGGAGCTTAAGGAGAAAATAGAGAGGCTCTTGAAGTTCGTTGAGCTCTGGGAGTTCAGAGATAAGCTCGTCAAGTACTTCAGCGGGGGGATGCAGAGAAGGCTGGAGATAGCGAGGTCTCTGCTGCACCATCCCGAAGTGCTCTTCCTCGATGAGCCGACTATTGGCTTAGACCCGCAAACAAGAGCTCACGTCTGGAGCTACATTGAGGCCATGAAGGAGGAGCAGGACATGACGATATTTCTCACAACCCACTACATGGAGGAGGCTGAGAAGCTTGCGGACAGAGTTGCTATAATCGACCACGGGAGAATTATTGCGGAGGGAAGCGTTGAGGAGCTTAAAAGGCTCGTGGGGAGCGATGTTGTTTACCTTAAAGTGGAAAACGGGGCGGAGTGCTTTGAGACGGGTTTGGGCAACTGCGTCGTTTTGCCGGATGGAAGAATCAGAATAGACGTCTCCAACGCGAGCGAGGCGATACCAAAAATTTTCGAGATTGCAAGAGAGAAGGGCGTCAGGATTTTGGAGGTTACATACCACAGACCCACGCTCAACGATGTGTTTCTCCACCTCACGGGAAGGGAAATAAGGGATGAGGGTGGTGAGCTGAGAAAAGCGATTATCAGGGCTAGAATGAGGAGATAAAGATGAGAGCGTTTGAAATCATGGTTTACAGGCAGATAAAGCGATTTTTGAGGGCGAGGTCGAGGGTGGCTGGGATGATTATAAACCCCCTTGTCTGGCTAACGTTCTTCGGCATCGGGTGGAGCCGAGCTTTCAGAGACCCGAGCATTTTCGGAGGCGTTGACTACCTCACCTACCTTTCTCCTGGCATATTTGCCATGACCGTTTTCAACCAGAGCTTCGTTAGCGGAATAAGCGTGATATGGGATAGAGAGTTTGGGTTTCTCAAGGAGGTGCTTGTAGCTCCCGCATCGAGAAAGGAGACGATAGCAGGCAGAATTTTTGGCGATTCGGCGGTCGCCACACTTCAGGGAGCGATAATACTAGCTCTCACCTTTTTCATTGCAAGGATAAACATATTCGGTGTGATTCCCGCTCTCGGAGTAGGTTTTGTTCTTGCGGTAGCGTTCTCCAGCTTCGGGGTCAGCATCGCAGCCAGGATGAGGAGCATGGAGGGATTTCAGATGATAATGGCTCTCGTGATGCTCCCCCTGATATTCCTCAGTGGGGCGATTTACCCCATCGCCTTCATGCCCGCCTGGATGAAGGTCTTGGCTCTCCTAAATCCTCTAACGTACGCCGTAGAATCTTCGAGAGTTCTGCTTACGGGAGTCAGCGGGATTTTCCCCTTAGACCAAAGCCTGCTGATACTTCTGTCACTCACAGCGTTGATGCTGTACGTGGCGATGGTCTCATTCGAGAGGAGCACCGTGGAGTAAAATTAATTAACTCTTCGCCTCAATCACCCCATGCTGCCGCCGTGGCTCAGCTGGCAGAGCGGGTGACTTGTAATCACCAGGTCGCGGGTTCAAATCCCGCCGGCGGCTTTCCTGATAATTTTAAACTTCATGTATTTTCAGTTAGGGCACAGCACTGCCCGCTGTTGAAGTTTTTACAGGTGTGATGCAGAATTCTCACCACAACCGCTCAAAACGCCTTTCCGGTAGCCCGTGTAGCATTTACTATTTAGGATACATGGAATGGTGCTGTTTTATGAAGTTCTCACGATCTCCATTTTCAGGAGACTTCCATTCTTACAGAGGATGTTGAACAAGTCGCAGGCGAAATCGAAGACTTGCTTTCAATCTCCATTTTCAGGAGCCTCCCTTTCTTACACCTCTGTTGCGGTCCACTTGTGTCCACACCCCTGCAGTCTTTCAATCTCCATTTTCAGGAGCCTCCCTTTCTTACACAACCGTAAGGTTCAAGCAGCAGGCCCGCTTCGAGGGCTTTCAATCTCCATTTTCAGGAGCCTCCCTTTCTTACCCGATTATAAGAGAAATCCAAGCCCAGTTCAACGACATCTTTCAATCTCCATTTTCAGGAGCCTCCCTTTCTTACGGATGGGGCATATGACTCAGATGGCAGGCCAAGCAACCTTTCAATCTCCATTTTCAGGAGCCTCCCTTTCTTACCCTTCCCCACTACCACTACCCGAACTTCTCTTTTGCATCTTTCAATCTCCATTTTCAGGAGCCTCCCTTTCTTACGCTGAAATTATACCGCATTACTACCACCCCTATTTTGCACTTTCAATCTCCATTTTCAGGAGCCTCCCTTTCTTACAAGCCGCCTAAACTCTCGCCCATCTGCTGATAGCTCCTTTCAATCTCCATTTTCAGGAGCCTCCCTTTCTTACAGAGATATATGAGAAAGAGGGAAGTGAGAAAGCATTTACTTTCAATCTCCATTTTCAGGAGCCTCCCTTTCTTACTTGGTTTGGAGAAGAGGTGATATGAATGGGTCGTGATTCTTTCAATCTCCATTTTCAGGAGCCTCCCTTTCTTACTAAAGGAAAAGGATGAATTTCATCAGGTGATATGACTTTCAATCTCCATTTTCAGGAGCCTCCCTTTCTTACCGAATCGATCGCTGATACTCTCAAGGATACGAAAATATCTTTCAATCTCCATTTTCAGGAGCCTCCCTTTCTTACTTGTTAAGAAGGTTCTTGAGTATGAATCTGATGCATTCTTTCAATCTCCATTTTCAGGAGCCTCCCTTTCTTACCCATCAAACCACCTCACTCAAGATATTTTGCATGTATCCTTTCAATCTCCATTTTCAGGAGCCTCCCTTTCTTACAAGATGGTTGCCAAGTCACCAAACTTGGTGGCTGCACTTTCAATCTCCATTTTCAGGAGCCTCCCTTTCTTACCCCTAACTTCGGAAATTCCAGGCAATGATGAGATTATTGCTTTCAATCTCCATTTTCAGGAGCCTCCCTTTCTTACAGCTTCCTGCAGAGGTAGTGTGGAGATGCAGATAAAATCTTTCAATCTCCATTTTCAGGAGCCTCCCTTTCTTACGTGGGTTCTGATTCAAATAATATGTATCAGGAATTTATCTTTCAATCTCCATTTTCAGGAGCCTCCCTTTCTTACACGTCTCCCTGATAAATTTGGCCGTCAATGTTTACTGCTTTCAATCTCCATTTTCAGGAGCCTCCCTTTCTTACGCGGCAACCTCAGTTGGTGCACCAGTTGTGGTATCAGTTCTTTCAATCTCCATTTTCAGGAGCCTCCCTTTCTTACTTCTCCGAGATAAGCATCGCCCTGATAAATCAGATATTCTTTCAATCTCCATTTTCAGGAGCCTCCCTTTCTTACACATACTATACGGATGAGTTCACAAAAGAGCTGATATCTTTCAATCTCCATTTTCAGGAGCCTCCCTTTCTTACATCCAGCTCCTCGTCCTTGATTACAACACCTCTGATAATCTTTCAATCTCCATTTTCAGGAGCCTCCCTTTCTTACCTCAGCGTTATCGAGGATATGGAGAGTGGGGAGAGGGACTTTCAATCTCCATTTTCAGGAGCCTCCCTTTCTTACTCTCGGCATTTCAACGAGGACGCTGTACGAGAGGATGACTTTCAATCTCCATTTTCAGGAGCCTCCCTTTCTTACGCAATTTCAAGCAAGAAGATAGGGGGTAAGGAGTATATCTTTCAATCTCCATTTTCAGGAGCCTCCCTTTCTTACAGAATTTACTCGCATCGTTGCCACCAGAACAGCTTGCTTTCAATCTCCATTTTCAGGAGCCTCCCTTTCTTACTTGTTATGAAGGCGGTTAAAATAAACGGTGTAGATTTCTTTCAATCTCCATTTTCAGGAGCCTCCCTTTCTTACTTTCCAATTCAAAAAACCAAATGAATACAGCGATTTCCTTTCAATCTCCATTTTCAGGAGCCTCCCTTTCTTACAGATAGTTGGACATCACTATTCCTAAGTTCAGCACGACGTTCTTTCAATCTCCATTTTCAGGAGCCTCCCTTTCTTAGGAGATGAACGATGCCTTAACCGACCTGAGCGAGACCTTTCAATCTCCATTTTCAGGAGCCTCCCTTTCTTACGAAGTAGTCTGTGCAGATTGCGGCGAAATAGTCCAAACTTTCAATCTCCATTTTCAGGAGCCTCCCTTTCTTACCCAAATCCGGCTTTGAAGCAGGCATGAACATGTTGACATCTTTCAATCTCCATTTTCAGGAGCCTCCCTTTCTTACCCCAGTGTGCTTCAAGAAACTGGACAGTGATATTGAAGGCTTTCAATCTCCATTTTCAGGAGCCTCCCTTTCTTACTTGCAAGGGTGCAATGTGTTCTCCTGTGCCTGTTAGACCTTTCAATCTCCATTTTCAGGAGCCTCCCTTTCTTACAGAAAAAGGCCGAAATTGTGCAGGGGTTACCTGAAGCTTTCAATCTCCATTTTCAGGAATACGGCAGCTTAATCCTGTCCGAGTAGGTCTTAGTTCAGGGGTTACCTGAAGCTTTCAATCTCCATTTTCAGGAGCCTCCCTTTCTTACAATTATGTCAGCAATTGTCTTACCCTGGCCCTGCAGAGCCTTTCAATCTCCATTTTCAGGAGCCTCCCTTTCTTACGGAGATTAAGAAGGTTAAGGAGGAAGTGCAAAAGATCTTTCAATCTCCATTTTCAGGAGCCTCCCTTTCTTACTGGACGCAAAGCCATCCGATTTCATCAGGGCAAGCGAGACTTTCAATCTCCATTTTCAGGAGCCTCCCTTTCTTACAACCCAGGTTACAATGTTGACCGTATAGGAGTTATAGACTTTCAATCTCCATTTTCAGGAGCCTCCCTTTCTTACGCGTTCCCCTTCAACCGTGTGTTTCCGGTCCCTCCTGCTTTCAATCTCCATTTTCAGGAGCCTCCCTTTCTTATTGATGTTAATGCGTTATATAATTTTATTTGGAGAATAGCTTTCAATCTCCATTTTCAGGAGCCTCCCTTTCTTACCCTCCCTAAAATCCCTCCATTCACCTAATATTTAAAGTTAACTGCCCCCTTCTCCCGCCCATTGCAGCATACCTCAAAACTAACACTGTATTTATAAAGGGATGCCGGAGCAGTTTGCGGAATAGGATAGCTTCGTTAACCCAACAGCCAATTCTTAAAACTAACCCACAATTTTTCACCACCCAAAACTTTCCATTCTCTATCAAAACTCACGAAATCCCTCCATTCATTTTGGACTTTCTTGACAATCAAAAAATAATTAGTTTAAATCTTAAACTATTCGGGCATCACTTCCTTTGTATCGTGTGGAAAACTATAAGTATGGCTATGCCTAATTAATTCATGGTTTACTTTCTTAACGAGCTGGAGCATAAGTTTCTCACCCTTGAGCTAAGGCCAAGAATCAGGCAGAATCCCGTTCCTGAGGAGCTCAGAGGGTGGAACTGGCATTCTCCTCCGCTCAAGCCCTACTACAATGTTAAGCTCCCCATGTACCTCATCTGCAGCAGATACTGCCCTACGTCGAGGGATGTTTATCTCACAATGGTTGAGAAGGTGAGGGGAGAGGAGAGCTTTCCTGTTTCTCTCGGTAAAGCCATTCACGAAGCTGTTGCAAAAGCTATAAGAGAGGCGAAGAGTAAGAATTTCTCTGCAGAGCCTCCGAATTACGATAACGAGATGATTAATGTTGCAGTTAAAGCAGTATGGGAATACACCATGTCCCTGTGCCAATCATCCTACCTCAAGGTCAGGTCTGAACAACCCTACGCCACCGAAGAGGGCGTTCTTCTCACGTCCATGCCTTTTCTCGTTGAGCACAGAATGGATGGCTCCCTTCTCGGCTGCAGCGGGCTGATATCAGTTGATTGCTACGACTATCTCAGAAACGTCGTTTTCGATTTGAAAGTTGGGGAGTTCAATGAAGAAATGAGGCTCTACACCACCGGCTACGCTCTCGTTCTCGAAAGCATTCACGAGATTCCTGTTGATGTGGGCTGTATAATCTCCATCACATTCAACGGTGAGAGAATGAGAGTCAGCAAGGACCTCCATTACATCGACGCAAATCTGAGAAGCTGGTGGATTGAGGAGAGGGACAGAAAGGCTGAAATCGTTTTTAATGAGGCTGATCCGGGAGTGGCGAAGAGCTGCAGCAGTAACTGCCTGTTTAATGCCTTTTGCCTATGAGGCTCGTTGTCGATGGCTTTGGAAAGTATCTTGGAATTGAAAACGGGCTGATTGTCGTTAAGGAGAAGGGCAAGGCATTGAGGAAAGTCAGACCTGAGGACCTGAAGCAGGTTCTGATTATCGGGAAAGCAGCAATAAGCAGCGATGCTATCAAGCTATTGCTCAAAAATCGAGTGGACGTGGTTTTTCTCGATTTCAATGGCGAAATTCTCGGAAGGCTGAGCCATCCTCTGATTGGCACAGCAAAAACGAGAAGAGAGCAGTATCTTGCATACGGCGATAAAAGAGGAGTTCATCTGGCGAAGGAGTTCATCAAAGCAAAGATGGCCAACCAAATGGCCATTCTTACAAATCTTGCTAAGGCAAGGAAAGATTCGAATCCGGAAGTAGCTGAATCGCTCCTGAAGGCTAAGAAGGAAATAGATGCTTGTCTGAACGAACTGGATGGCGTGGAGGCAGAGATGATCGACAAAGTGAGGGAAAGATTGCTCGGAATTGAGGGTAAAGCTTCGAAACATTACTGGGATGCTATATCTCTCGTTATTCCGGAGGAGTATCGGTTTAACGGAAGGAGAGGGATTGAAATCGGAAGTCCGAGATATGCCAAGGATATTGTGAACGCTATGCTCAACTACGGCTATTCTATACTGCTTGCCGAATGTGTCAAGGCTGTTGAGCTTGCGGGTCTTGATCCTTATGCAGGTTTTCTTCATGTGGACGTCTCAGGAAGAAGCTCCCTCGCCATAGACTTAATGGAGAACTTCAGGCAGCAGGTTGTTGACAGAGTGGTGCTGAGGCTCATTTCTTACAGGCAGATTAAGCCCGAGGACTGCGAGAAGAGAAATATGGTCTGCCAGCTGAGCGATAATGCGAGGAGACTTCTATTAGCAAGTCTGCTTGAAAGATTGGACTCAAAAACGCAATACAGGGGTAGAAACCTTGCATACTCCTCCATTATCCTCCTGCACGCCAGAGATGTTGTTGCTTTTCTAAGAGGAGAGAGGAGGTATGAGGGGTTTGTTCAGAAGTGGTAAAATGGATGTTAGCGACATAGTTCAGTATCTTTATTGCCCGAGGAAGCTTTATTTTTTAAAAATAGCAGGGATAAGGATTTCTAAGCCGAAAATGGAGGAGGGAAAGGCTGCGCAGGAAGAGGCGAGGGGAAAGCTGAGGAGCTTTGCCAGAAAGTTGAAAGGAGAGCTTTTAACGTCGGTTTATCTTGAGAGCAAAAGATATGGGCTGAAGGGTGTGCTCGACGCTCTTGTGATTGTTGATGGAGGGGCCTTTCCCGTTGACGTGAAGCTGACGAGATTTCAGTCCATCACCTACGCATGGAAGATGCAGCTAACTGCCTACGCCCTGCTTGTTGAGGAGAACTACGCAGTTGAGGTGAGGAAGGGTTATCTCTTTCTTCTCAATCAGGGAAAATTTGTGGAGGTCAGCATATCTCCTGATGACAGGAAAGCACTTTTAAGGATAATAAAGGAAATAGAGAGGCTGATTGAGGAAGAAAAGTATCCCAGAACGTCCAAATCGAAAAAGTGCGGTTACTGCGAAGTTAGGGAGTTCTGCGTTTAGCTGCTTGGGAGTTGTGAGCCATTAAACGAACTCCACTCCCTTCTCCTTTACAAGCTCAACTCCCGTGTTGCTGATTACAATTGCGGTGGAGGAGCAGCGCTGGCAGAGAGGGATGATGAAGATGCAGTCCCTATCATCCCTCACAAATTTTCCCACCTGCCTCGCCAGAACCTCTCTGTCGTTGGGATTCAGCTCTCCACGGAAGGCTGAATACTGCACCCTCTGCAATCCAAACTTTTCGAGGAGCTTTGCCAGCCTTGCCCTACTGCCATCATCGCTTATGTCGTAAACGACGAGGTGGAGCATAGCTTAATTATAAGCAGAGGTTAAAAAACCTACTTTAAATAGAACTCGCTGAACTCCTCCACCACTCTTCCGAAGGGTGTTTTGTTACCTCCTCTGTTCAAAGCTGCTGAGCTGTAATCTGCGGCGATTAAAACGAGAAGGTTCAGGTAGCAAAGCCTCTTCAATTTGCTGCTGTCCATCGCATTTCTCCACACCTCTCTTACTATTTCGCCTTTAACGTATCCTGTTAAATTTGCGGTTCCTTTTTCTTTTACTTCCTCCAAAGCCGCCTTCAAAGCTTTCTTCTCTTTATCCTCCAGAAAACGCTTAACTTCGCTGTAGAGAACATCGAGAAGCTTTAACCCTGCTTTTATGTTACTTCCTGCCTCTGGCTCCCTCATCCGAATGTTCATAGCGTGGTGATGGAAGAAGATTGAAAAATTGCAGATTTTTCTGAGTTCAGAAAGAGCTTCGTAGTTCTCAATTTCGCTTTTGATTAATCTGCGGGCGAAAACGTCGAAAATGTAGGTGGAGAAATACTCATGCCCTCTGAAGCTCATGTATCCATATCCCTTTTTAATCTGAAAGAAAACCTTCCCCGTATCGTGGAAAATAATGGCAAGCTTCACCGCCCTCTCAAATTCGGGGCTTAGCTTTTTTCCGTATTTTACCAGCTTTGAGTTCTCTGCCGAGTCCAGCAGTTTGAGGGCAGTAGCTACATGCTCCTCAAGCGTCTCCCTTCTGGCATTCTCATTGTAGAAGCTGTATATCCTCATCTTTTCACCAGCCCCATCTCGCTGTCATAATCTCCGTCAACAACAAATGCGGCTATTGACTTCCTAATCATGTCTCTGAGAAGGGCTTTGGGGGAGCTGAGATTGCATTTTAACTTTTCAGCGCTAACGAATTCATCTGAAACTATGCAGCCATAAACCTTGAAGTTCTTGAAAGTTTCAAAGGATACTGGAACCTTCGAGGACCTTCTTTTTTCCTCAATAACGCTGTAAGGAACTACTGGTATTATAAACGAGTCTCTGACGAAGCTACCTTCCAGCTCAAAGAATTTTTCAACCGCTGAATTGATGTTTTCGAAGTTCATCAGTATCCTTCTCAAATCATTCACGCCCCTTTCGTCAACCTCAAATTCCCCATACACGTCAAGCAATCTGTCGTAATCAACGTGCACGCTGAAGTTTTTCATCTCTGCGAGTTTTTCAAGCGTTAGAGCGGTAAGACTGTAGTCGTAAACCTTGTACCTGTCATCTTTCCAGCGAGCAAGCTCTCCTCTGTCATCCACCTCATACCAGATGTAAACTTCCCCCTCCCTTTCCCCATACCTCAGAAATCTTCCGAGGCGCTGGATTAAAGAGCTGGCAGGAGCAATTTCTGTTATGAATAAGTTGGATGAGATGTCCACTCCCGCCTCTATCACCTGAGTTGTCACGATTACAAATTTTTCCGATTTTTTCATCTCTGCGAGCAGCTCAGCCTTTTTCTCCCTATCCATTTCGCTGAATCTTGAATGAAGGAGGAGCTTTTTAAACTCGGGAATCTTTTCCTTTATATTGTTGTAAAAGTAAACAGCATCGCCAATTGTGTTAAAAACCACTGTGATTTTTGAGAACTTCTTCGATCCTTCCAGCAGGATCCTCTCCAGACTTCCAAACTTCTCAACCGATGCCAGAGCAATCAAATTAATACGGTATTTTTTCTTTCTTCTTTCTTCAACGAATTTTCTGTCGAACGACTCATTAAACTCTACCATACACACATCGGGATTAAACTCCTTTATTCTTTTCTTTAGCGCTTCGGGTATTGTTGCGGACATCAGGACGAGCTTCTGGTCATTATCAATCGCAGCATGCATGAGGGCAAAGAGGAAATTGAGAGATTTGGTTGAGTCTGCGAGAAGATGCACCTCATCAAGAACGATGTTGGATAAAGCCACCGAGGCCTGAGAAAAAAGATAATGGCCGAGAGAGCCCGAAGATGTGCCATCCCAGTATTTTACCGCCTTATCAAGGTCTTCTGGAGGAATGCCGAAGAGTGTCAGGGCAAGGGTGTCGATGGTTGTTAGGGTGACGGGCTTAATCAGGTAAGGGGAGTCGGGGTTGTGCATGTACCTCTTTCCTAATTTGTTGCCAAACAGGCCCTTAAACTTGTTATACTGGTCCTCAAGGAGCGTTCTGAGCGGGAAAGCTATTATTGATTTAAGCTCCTCTTGTAAAGAGTATGCAGCAATAGTGGCAGAAATCGTGGACTTTCCGTAGCCTGTTGGAGCTTCTATGACGAAGATGTTCCTGTCCCAGTTTTTTTCAATTTCTCTGATGGCGTTGGCGATGAAGGGTCTTTCGTCTCTGCCTCCAAACCATTTTTCCACAATCTCCCCGTAGATTTCGGATAGCGTTACCATGCTACCTCTTTCACAATGTTGAGATACTGACCTGCCCTTTTCTTCTCCCTTCCGTCACTGCTGTTCTTGAGCTTCGAGTGTGCATTGTTGAGCTCCCTCAAAAAACCAAACCATCCCTGCAGGTCGCCAAGAACCACGAACCTGTAGAGCATCTGGATTGCTTTTAGAATGTTGTCAGCCTCGCTGTACTTGTTTTTGGTGCTTAGAATTGCAAGGGCTGAGGGAATTACTCCCTGTGTAATGGCTTTTCGCAACTTCTCAGAGAATTTTAACGGGTCTCTGAAGTACTTTTTGGCTGTTTCGTAAAAAGCTGGATTTCTGTAAACTGTTATGGGTATTTGCTCGTAAATCTTGTAAGTTTGACCTTCGTGGGCAATCTTGAAAAGTGTCAAAGAGATCTTATCCAGATTTTCTGTCTCCATGAGCCTCTGCAGCTCAAGGTTTAGAGTTGTCTCAATCAGCAAAAGCTCGTTAAACGTTGTCCTCCTTAAAAGCTCTCGCAGGCTCTCCCTTACGCTCTCTTTTACCAAGAAAAACTTCTCAGCTAAGGATGGACTGTTTAGCAGCCCTGCAACCTCTTCCGGGGAGAAGAAAAGGAAGTAGTAGTAGCTCTGCTGTTGCTGCCTGACGTTGGTCACGAAAGAGGAGTAGATTCCCAGCAGCGCGAGGAGAGCAACCTCCTTTGAGAGGTAAAAGGTTAGCTGCTGAGAGGTGTAGGGGGTGTCGAGGGAGGAGAAGCCGGTGTATCTGTCAACTTTGAGGAGTTGTGGTGCCGCAATACCGTCGGATTTGCTGTTTATATCCATGAAAACGTCTTTTCCCTTTATATTGAGATGGATTTCCGACTCATCTTTGGTGGAGATTTTATCCCTGTGCTCCTTAAGTAAAGCGATGAGGTCGTAGTAGGTTTTTCTGCTTTTTACCCCACCTATCCCAAAAGTTTCGAAGATTTTGGCGTTAATGTTATCATTTCCAGACATTACAATCCGAATTTCGCCCACTCTTTCATCATCAAAAGTTTCAAGAGCCTTTGAAATGGATTCAATCAAGAGCTCTCCGTTTTCAAACTTTGCAAGCTTTTTTCCAGAGAGGTAAAGAAGGCTTTCGTAAATCAGTTGGCTTAAAAAGGTCGAGTCTGGAGGCAGCGAGAGTTTCACTTTGAGCATCTACCAATCACCACCTCTCCGCCAGCCTCGTAGGCTTTGAAGTCGCCCCCCACCTCTACCAAACATTCGGGCGTTGAAAATATGGAGGTCATAATGGGAATTCTGTAGAGCACCGCCTTCTTCCCAGAGATGTAGCTCATTAGGGGGTTTTCCTTCTCTGAATACTTCACCTCAAAAGGATTCAGATAAACCTCAAACTCCCATCTCTGGCTCAGGATTCCCCTGAGTTCCACACCGTCCTCTGCGGGAAAGCTGTAATCTGTTGAAATAAGACCATCCTTCTGCGTGACCTTCACCTTTTTGACGTCCACAACCGCCACTCTGCTCTCCTTCGAGCCGATTCTGTGTATTTTCCACAGGATTTTCTCCTCTACTGCTTCCTCTTTGAATACGAGGAACCATCTTATTTTTGGAGCCTCATCGTTTAGCGAGGATAAGATGGTTTTCCCTCTTGCGGGGGAGTCGAAGGACTTTGCAAGGTCTTGGGGATTGGGGTAAAGAACACCTGAAGTGATTTTGACAGCGAGAATCCTGTTAATATCTGAATACCTCAGGGGAGTGCAGTTTAAAGCCTTCCAGCCTATGGCAAGCAGATTCTCTCCGAGCTCCGAAATTATCTCCTTTCCCCTCTGCTCTCCAATGCCCTTATCCTTTGCAATAGCCTCTGCAACTGCACCGAGAAAGGTTGTTGGAGGGGGATAGTAAAAGGATGGGGAAGTCTTTGACAGCCCAGCAATCCTCGCCTGAAATCCCCAGACGAATTCAACATCAACGAGATAGCCAATCATTTGCCCGCTCTCTCCTTCGCCTCCTCAATCGCCTCAACCACAACCTCTTCAAAGCTTCCACCTTCGGGGTAAACAAAGAGCTTCGTGTTGAAGTTAACCTTCTCCTTTTTCTTCCTTGCGTTATCTATGTAGCCTGCAGTGTAGGGGCTTGGGACAGTCCACACGTCGTCAGAAACTGCCACAACTAAGGAATCCCATTCCATTACTGGCAAAAACCTCGTTTTCTTTGCTCCAAAGGCGAACTCGATGAGAAACTTCTTTAGGGCTTCAAGAGCTGCGTTAATTCTTTCACTCCTCTTCCCCACCTCTGTCCCAGCTTTTTCATAGCTGAAGGTCGTCCTTCCAATGTACCTCGTATCAAGGTCAAAGCTGAAAGTGTAAACCGCTGAAGAAAGCTCCACGTAGTAAATCATCTGTCCCTGCCCTCCCTCAACGAAGGGAGTGCCGAGGGCGTACCTTGAGTGAAGCTGAGGCTCTATTACTGCTCCCTCTATGGACTCCCTTACGGGAATCATGTAGCCGGTGTAGAAGTTTGACGTTCTTTTTACGTTTCCACCTGCTCTGGGAGCGTAAAGGAATCCACCAACATCCTCAACAATGCAATTTTCAATTACTGTTTTTTCAAACTCGAAATCGTCCTTTGGCGGGTCTGATGAGAAGGACTCCTTGAAAACGTTCTCGTTGGTGCTCTTAAGGAAAATTCCCTTCTCACATAGCTTGCAAACCTTCAGCCCATTCTTTTTGCCAACCTCTGCAAGAACCTCCTGAAAGCCATGGGCAATGCTTTCACCACTGATTGCAGGAACAAAGTATGTTGTGTATTTTGCGTCAGGCAAAACTACGGGCACTCTTCTGTGCTTCACGTAATTTCCAACGCTCTCAGTCATGTTCATTGCTTCCACATTGAGCATAACTCTTCCTCTTACCGAAACGAAAACGTCACTCACCACTACCACCTCCCAATTTTGCTGAGAGGGCAAGAGCCTTAGCAGCGATGAGAGAGGTCTTCTCTCTCAGCTCCTTCCTCTCGTCAGTTTTGGCTATATCTTCAAGCTCTTTCTCCACCCTCTCGTAGTCAATCTTTCCAACCAGTTCTCTGGCCTTCTCATTTTCAAATTTTTCCTTCTGCTGGATGGAATGGAGGTCTCTCAAGGCCTCCTTCAGGTAAAAAACTGCTAAATCCTTAGAGGGCACGTATCCGAGCTTGTCAACGTAGGTGTAGCTTCCCTGCTCTGCGACGAGAACTGCAAGGACCTTTGCTAAATTGTCGAAACTCATGGTAGAACTCATACTTCATTTAATATAAATCTTTCTGCTACCAATATACATCGGAAAAGGCTAAATATTGCTTTCAAATTAACAACGTGTATGAGAACTGCACTAATCGCCACACTCGGCTTTGACGAAAAATTCTGTTACAGAGCCATACTCCGGCACGGAATCAAAGAAGGGGACAGAGTAATCCTTATAACGACGCAGATGGTTGAAAGAGTGGCAAAGGCTTACGAGTGGATTCGAAAGCTTCTGGAAACTTCCTACGGAGACAGGGTGGAGGTTGAAGTTCTACAGGTTGAGCTGAAGAGTGTTGAAAAAGCAATCAGAGAGGTTGCGGATAAAATCAAAGAGGTTGAGGGCTATGATTTGGTTGTTGTTAATATCAGCGGAGGTATGAGAGTTTTGGTCGTCATCGTGCTTCTCGCATGCATGTTGGGGCTGCCAGAAAACCTGAAAGTTGAGATTGAGAAAGAAGATTTCTCTGATATTGTGGAGCTGCCCGTTGGAGTTCTGAAAATAGTCAAGTCACCGCTTGGTGATGATAAAGTTGAAGTCCTTAAGGCCGTTATGAACGGGCTGAGAGACGTGAGAGGCTTATCCAAGCACTTGGGCAAGGATGAGAGCACCATAAGGAGGCATCTTGCAGCTCTTGAGAAGATGGGGTTGATTGAGGTGAAGAAGAGAAAGCCCCTGATTGTGAGTGCAACCGAACTCGCTGGGTTGATTGTACCGTAACACTGTAAAATGAGCACATTTCGAAAGCTTAATATTTTCCTTTGATAGCCAGTGTGCATGTACAGTGCTACCTTTACTCTTGAGGCTATCACTCCTGTTTTCATGCGCGGTGCTAATCAGAGCAAAGCCGAAATCAGGGCTGCATCGATTAAAGGCTTGATGAGGTGGTGGTTCAGGGCTCTGTCCGGGAGCTATTTTGGCAATGATGTTGAGGGGTTGAGGAGGGTTGAGGAGTACGTTTTTGGAAGCACAAAGCGGGAGAGTAGGGTGGTGGTTGAAGTTGTAAAAGAACACGTGGAAGAGAGGTTCTGTCCACTACCAATGGTTTGGAAAAAGAAGAAAGGTGTTACAACAAGAGTATCTCAAAGAGCAATCGCTCCCGGATCGAAATTCACGCTGCTTTTAACTTCGGATGATGAAGAAGTTCTTAAGTTAGCCTGCTATTCTTTAATTGGGTTGGTGTATTTTGGTGGGATTGGTTTTAGATGCTCTCGTGGAGCGGGGTCACTCAAAATTTCAAGTTTAAAATCCGATGTGCAACTAATAGATTTGCCTAAAAATAAAAATCAGTTGGGGCAGATGGTGAATGATCTCACTGTAGAAATTGCTAAAATTCTAAAAAAGACGTTTCTTTGTGATCATGAAAATAAAAATTGCACAAGTTATTCTTCTTTTTGGTGTTTCTACCTGTTCTTGTGGGGGGAAAAGGCTGAATTGGAAGAGGTATATTATCGGAGCAACAATTTAGAAAATGAGCGGTTAACCCTTCTTGATTTGTTTGAAAAAGAATTTAAGAACAAAAATAACCACTTGTCTAACTACGGATACCGTGATTTTGTTTTTGGTTTACCGAGAGGTACAAAAAAAGACAGGAGAGCATCTCCTATTAAAGTCGGGATAACAGAACTTTCCGAAAAGTACCATGTAAGGGTGTCGGTTTTTAAGACTAAAATATTCAAACCGGGAATGAATGTGAAGTGGGACAATATTTTCGTGTTTCTGGAAAATATCGGGGCAGAGAGAATTTACCCAGAGAGGTGAATAAAATGGCTGACAACGAATTCTGGTTAAACAAAATTAGGGCTTTCTTCCATGACCCTCCAGATAAGTCGTTTGAACTTAAAACGCATGAACGAAGAGCCTCATTTATTCTTGGAGAACTAAAACCAAGCAAATCTCTAAAAAGAATAATAAAAAATGCTGATATACAAGCATCATCCTTACAAAGAGTAGACCTTGAAAAGAGTATCCACAAAAAAGAACTGAAATCGACATTTGACAGGATTCACAACACGGAAAAATATGAGTACATAGGCCAACCAATTATAAGGCACCCCGTAACCGGGGAGATTAAGGAGTACGGCACAATTTTAGCCAATCTTCCTCAAACACAGAGGGAGGTTTACGACGTTGATGATGAGGGCAAAGAAGATTACGAGGAGCAGTTTCAAGAGATACTTAGCAGAATTCTTAAAATAGAAAAGAAAGTCTTTGATGACTTTAAGAATAGATACAGTGACCCAAAAGACCTCTACATTTCACTATGGGCATTTTACGCCGAGAAGCTAAAGGAAGCCTTGGAGGAGGAGTTTTCGGCAAGCTTCGCAGAGGAGTTCGTGAATTTACCTGCATATACTCTTAGCCCGGACCATACGCTATTTGACCATGCAGACGCCACTTCGGCCATTTTCGGTGCTGAAATTGACGGAAAAAAGCCTGTGTTGGTGCTTTTTAAAATTAGCCCCGTTCAGAAGTTCATTGCTGATGCGAGGAAAGAAAAAGATCTGTGGGCAGCGAGCCACATGCTTTCAACTTTAACCTTCAAAGCAATCTCATTCATCGCTGATAAATTCGGTCCAGATGTCGTGATATATCCTCACTTGAGGGGAAATCCCTTTTTCCATGCTTGGTTACATTCAAAGAAAATCTGGGAGTTTTCAGATTCTCACAGCCTTAAAATAGCGTCTGTTCCCAATAAATTCCTGGCACTCGTAGGTGTTAGCGATGAAAAGGAGCTAAACAATTTAAGAGAAGGCATCAGGAACGAAATTGAGAGCTTCTTGGCTGATTTATTTGACAAACTCTGGAATGAGGTTATTGTTGGGGCCTTGGAACACAGTGACGCTCTAAAACATTTAGGTGACAAAAAAGAAATTCACAAAGAAATTTTGCTCAAACGTTTCACCTTAACCCTGAGCTCTCTTAAAATCCATGATGTA
Source organism: Archaeoglobus fulgidus DSM 4304 (assembly GCF_000008665.1). Lineage (NCBI taxonomy): Archaea > Methanobacteriati > Methanobacteriota > Archaeoglobi > Archaeoglobales > Archaeoglobaceae > Archaeoglobus > Archaeoglobus fulgidus. The sequence continues at coordinate 1,679,282 of NC_000917.1, read as the reverse complement.
GATGTTTCTGGGAGCAAAGAGGAAGCTTATGAAAAGGTAAAAGATTTTGTCAGAAGTCTTGGCTTGCCAAATGCAATAGAAAGTAAATATCTGCAATGGCTTGATATGCTTGGTAGTGTGGAGGCAAGCAACAATCGACCAACCAAATACGACCTTTACTCTCTTTACTACGAAATCCTGACTGTGTTAAATGCGATTGAATCGACGCATTTCGACAAACCAGCCGAACCCGCAGGATACAAATGCACGCTTTGTGGTGAGCATCTGGCCATAGGTGGCGAAAGCCGGGAAATGATGGAAAATGTTTGGGGGAAAATTCATAAGCGATGGCCCTCCCACCTTCGCAGCAATGAACGTCTATGTGCTGTCTGCGCTGTTAAAAGGTTCTATCCAAAGTTCATTGAGACTCTGGATATTTTTGAAGGGGTAGGTAAGGTAGTTCCGGATATTGAAAGTGTAAGCGAGGTTGCGATGTGCAGGAGAACAAAGCATGGTATTACCTGGAAGGAGGTTTATGATTACCTGAGAGGACTAAAAAATGTTGATGATGAGAAGTTATTGGGTAAATTGGAGAACTTGAAGCATTCTGTTCAGACCTTAATAAACAACGTCAAATCCGAGCTCAAAAGCAGAAAGGTATATCCGGAGGAGTTCTTGGAGGGGCTGAACAGGAATTTCAGCAATGAGATTCTGTACTCAGAGCGGTTGCGAGACTTTAATACACTGCTCGATACACTCGGTTTCGACGCTGCTAAACTCGGTTTAGACGATGTTAAAAATTACGAAACCATGATTTCCGAGTTAAGAGAAAGACTATCTGAAGTATATAAGATGTTGGGAGAGCCTCCGAAGTACTATGCCATACTGATGATGGATGGGGACGAAATGGGGAAATTGCTCAGCGGTGAGAAGCTTAAAACTGCTGAGCATTATTTACACTCAGCCATTTTGGAGAGAGTAAGTGATGCGTTGAGAGTAAAAGCAAAAACAGTTAGAAGACTAATCACTCCTGCAGCCCACTCTTCGATAAGCAGGGCATTGAAAAATTTCTCGGTGAACCATGTCCCAGATGTAGTTAGAAAAGGCAACGGAACGCTCATTTACTCAGGTGGAGATGACGTTCTCGTTTTGCTACCTGTAGATACCGCCTTTGATGTTGCTACAGAATTAGCAATGACCTTCTCAACCTCGTGGAATGGCTGGGAAATGTTGCCGGGAAACAAACTCAGCGCAGGTCTTTTAATAGTTCACTATAAGCATCCGCTTTACGATGCACTTGAAAAAACACGGGAACTGCTTCAAAAAGCTAAAAAACTCGGTAGAAATGCAATTGCTGTTGGACTGCTGAAAAGGAGTGGTAGCTACTATGAAAGTGTTGTTAACTTCGAAACACTGGAAGATGCAAAAGCGGTTGCCAATCTGCTGGTAAAAGAGCAGGTTTCTCCCCGAATTATTTATGAACTCCTGAATTTCGCAGATGTCATCAGTAAAGAGTTTCTACACCAGCTCGTTAAATATGAGGCAGTTAGACATTCTATAGATAAAAATTTGGCTGAAGAGTTTCAGTCAGTTTTTGCCAGAGGTCATCAGGGAGTTAGAGTTGAGCTGGAAGGTAATGACGAAGAAATCAACAAATACATAAGTGATGGGGCAAACTTAGAGACATTTCTTGATAAATACGAAAAAGCAGTAGATGTAATCAGAAAACAGGTGCGGGGATTCTTAAATCTTGTAAAAATCTTATATGAGTCAATTAGAGGTGGAGCTAAATGATTTTGGTGATGAAGCCTTATGATTCTTTATTATTCCGCGAGCCACGGCCTTTTGATGTAAACAATCATGTAGCGCGCACAATATTGCCGTTACCTCAAACATTGGCAGGGGCGGTGAGGTCTGCAATTTACGTGAAATATGGTTCGAAAGTGAAAGATCTAATAGGGTTTGGAAAAGAGGAGCCTGAATTTGAAATTCTGGGTCATTTCTTCTACAGGTACGATGGTAAGTTCGAACTTCTTGTAGAATCGCCGCATGATGTGACCCAGAACCTGGGCCTTGTAAAACCACACAGGATTGACAAATTGGGTATTACAATCCTAATGGATTCTGAGGGCATTAAATTTAGGCCATTCAACGGCTTTTTAAAGTTCAGCGGTCTTATTGATTACCTTCAGGGAAGAATTGCTGAGGATTCTGTGGTAGAAAGGCAGAAAATTTTTAAGAAAGAACGTAGAGTAGGAATAGCACTTACAAAGGCTAAGGTTACAAAGGAAGAACACTTCTACCAAGTAGAAATGCTAAGGTTCTCCGACGACTGCGGTATAGCTGTTTGGGTTGAAGATGGCGTCGATTTTGATGACGAGGGGATTTTAGGAGTCGGTGGTGAGAGGAGGTTTGTTAAGTTTGAAAAGAGAGAAGAGCCGGAGTGTATAACCAACCTGAGGAGTAAATGGAAAAAGATCAGAGACAAAATAAACGAAACCGGAAGATTAAAAATCTACCTCGCAACTCCGGCGATACTGGGAGCAAAAGGTTATTCATCAAAATTAGATTATGATTTGCTCGGTGATATCGGAATAGAACGTGTGAGGAGTGTGAATTTCATTGGCGGAAAGCCAGTCATTTTCAGCGGGTGGGATTTTGTTACCAGAAAGCCTAAACCAACAAGATATGCGGTTCCAGCGGGTTCCGTTTATTTTGTAGAGTTTGAGGGGGAAGTCAAGTTGGATATGCCTTATCTCAAGCTCGGAAAACTCACAAAACTCGGCTACGGTTTGTGCTTTATGGGGGTGTGGTAAATGGGTGTGTATCACATCTCAGGTGTAGGCTTTCGACCGGGTGCTGTTACTGTACCATTGACGGCAGTGTACACTCTTCAGATTGCTCAAGCTCTTGGAATTGAAGAGGCCAAAGAATTTTTCAAGTACTCGAGTGAGGCGGAGAAAAAGGGCAGTTACGAAATGACAAAAGGTATACCTGAAGTATTGGTGGTATTTACCTCACGAGATGTGATTGAAGGGCGCAAAAAGCTGGAATATAAGTCCAATTGGTTCAGTCTTTCAGGAGGGTCTGAAGAGAAGGTAGAAAAACCAATTGTGAAGTATTTGAAGAAACTATTTAGACACATCGAAAAAAATTTTAATTTGGAATTCTGTTTAAAGAAATTCTATCTTGTTAAAGTAGATCATCAGAATTTTGATGATTGCTTTGAGAAAATTGGAGTGATACTCAGAGCCTTAAAAGATAAGGAAGTCTGGGGTAACATGATAGGAGGAACGAATCAGATTAATCTGGCAATGCTCACAGCAGGCGCATACACGGCAACGATCTCAAAGTATTACTATCTGTTTCAGAATGATGTGGCTCTGATGGAGCCAGAGTGGATAGACAAACCGAGTAACAAAAACATAAGGCAGGCAACAATAGAGATTCTCAAGAAATGGCAGGAGTTGCCAATATTCAACTTGGAAATGGGTAGCATCATGAAAGATATTTCTAATTTGTTTGGTGGAAGAGGTTTCGTGAACATCAGGGAGGTGGAGCGGATTCTTGAGAATTACGGGCTCGGAAAACAATTTTTGACAAAGTTCAGGGGTAGAATACTGGAGTTTGAAGAAGATAAAGTTTCTAAGGGTATAATGTTTGATAAAATTGTGAATCTCTGGAATTTGATAAGCGATGTGGATGTTAGAAATGTATTGAGGGAGTGGAAAGATACGGGTGTAATTCGAGAGGTGGATATCAATGAAATTCGCTGTGATTGATCGCAAGAACTTCACTTTAATTCACTTTGAAATCGAAAAGCCGATAAAACCGGAAATTCTTAAGGAAATCGAGATCCCTTCTGTGGATACGAGAAAAGGAGTTGTAATCTCTGGAAGAGGTCCAATATGGCTCCACTGCTTTTTAGCCCACAAGTACCATCACACGCCCTTTGTGGCAGTATACGACCCGAGACTCGGAGCTGTGGTTGTTCAGTCCCACAGTGAGCTAAGGGAAGGAGATGTTATTGACGTGGTTGTGGAGGAGATACTGAAAGGAGGTGTTCGACATGTTTGAAAAAGCCGTGGTTTTTGGTTTGTATAGTATAACACCCGTGCATGCGGGGAGCGGGGCTGAGCTGAGCGTTATAGATTTGCCGATACAGAGGGAAAGGCATACGGGGTTTCCCGTTATATGGGGGCAGAGTTTGAAGGGTGTTTTGCGGAGTCGGTTTAGACAACTTGAATTAGATGAAAAAATTGAGGTCGAAAGCCAGAAATGGAAGTGGAAAGAGAAAACAAAGGAAGTTCTAAAAGAAAAGGCGGATGAATTCATTAAAAAAGTTGAAGAGAGAAAAAGAGATCCTCTGCTTACGGAGATCGTTTTCGGTCCCGCAACAGATGGAGCATCAGAGCATGCTGGAGCTGTAAGCGTTGGAGACGCTAAAATTCTCCTATTTCCGGTGAGGAGCGCTAAGGGGGTTTTTGCTTTTGTCACGAGCCCCATAGTTATCCAAAGGCTTAAGGAAGACTTTGAGTTAGTTTCTGAAATCGAAAATGATATTGAGCTAAAGCAAATTCTTTCAAGATTTAAAGTGGAACTCAGCAATAATGAAACGATTGCTGGCAATGCCTTAATTCTAAATGGAGAAAACAAGGTAATTTTGGAGGACATCGTCTTGAAAGTTAAATCAGACAGCAATGTAATAGAAAATTTAGTTGAAGTCTTAAAAACGCTTTTTGGAGACAACTTTTTCGGAAAACCTATAGAATCAATCAAAGAACGCATTGCAATAGTCAGCGATGATGTATTCAAATCATTCACGAGATTCTCAACTGAGATTGTTGCAAGGGTTAGAATTGATGCAGAAAAAGGTACAGTTGCTCGGGGTGGACTTTGGTACGAGGAATTTTTGCCGTCAGACACCTTAATGTACTCTCTGATTGCTGTAGGCAGTCCAAAAAAAGAGAATTTGCCCAAAGAAGTGGACAACACTCAGAAAATTGTTAATGTTTTAAAAGTAACTTTCAACAATGCATTTCTGCAAATTGGGGGAGATGAAACTGTTGGAAAAGGGTTTGTGAAAGTTAGAGCGGGGGTGTTGACCGGTGGACATAAGGGAAATTGAGCAGGAACGGGCAAGTTTCGCCTTTAAAGTCGTGTCAGATATTAAAGATAAATACAGTCAGAACAAAAAAGTTCAGGGAAAGTACTCTTCTTATGCTGAAAAGGCCCCAACAATAATTCTCAATAATGGTCTTGGGGCAACTCTTGCGTTTTTCCTTTCAAAACTTGAAAAGCCGATTGATGATGTCGATTACAAAAGTATAAACCCGGAAAGCTTTGGAAATGCAGAAAACATCGCCTATGCCTTTCTTTACAAGCATCTTTCAACTTGGCTTGCGGAAGGAAACGGAAAAGATTCTGCATTTAGTGGTTTAACAAACGGAGAGGACCCGCTGAAGTACATAATGGAAAAAACAGCAATAGACGTAGCTATTTCAACAGAGGAGGCTCTTTCAATTCTTAATTGGATTAAAAAATTTGCCAAGGCTATGCTGGAGGAGGAATTATGAAATCGAATGTAGTTGTAAAATACCCCGTTAACTCAGAATTAGCAAATTATGCAGAGAAATTCTGGAAAAAAGAGTTAGCAATATACAATCTTAGCTTAATCCTCAACAAAATGACGCCATTCGTTAAAAGGAGGTCAGAGTCTTACAAATCATCACTTTCGGCGGTGAAGGAAATCTTTAAAAACGTTGATGATTTTCAGAACTTTTTGAATTCTGTACTCAGAAGAAGTTTGGATGAATACAGAGTCTTTTTCGAAAACTACGAGAGACTGTTTAATTCTTTTTCATCAAAAATCTTTAGCATGAGAACAAAATCCCGCCTTGTAGTCGGGTTGGGTGATGAGAGTGTTTACGAAACTTCAATAAGGCTCCACAGAAACTATGGCGTCCCGTATATACCCGGCTCTGCTTTAAAGGGTGTGGCCAAGCACTACGCATTCAGCATTCTTGCCAGAGAAAATGGTGACGAGATACTTAGGATTTACGAAAGCGTAAAGGAAGACTTGAAGGCGAGGATTGCAAAGAGAGACAAAATAAAAAAGAATGACGTTCCCGAAGATTACTATCTAACTGCTGCTGTAATCCAAGAGCTCTTCGAGAAAAAATTCGACGAGCTCGGAGCTATACGGAACACTCGCGTTGAGATTGGAGATACTGTGATTAGTGTAGGAGACATAGTAAAAATCTTCGGAACCCAGAAAGAGGAGGGCAGCGTGATATTTTTCGACGCATTCCCTACGCCTGAGCAACTAAAAGATAAACCAAATCTCGAACTCGACATAATGAACCCTCACTATCAGCCATACTACCAGCATGGGGAGCCTCCGGGAGACTGGCATTCACCAAATCCAATCTTCTTCTTAACAGTCCCTGCCGGCGTTGAATTCACCTTTGCCGTGGCTTCAAGAGATTTGGATGATTTAGCGGAGAAAGCAGAAAAACTGCTCAAAGAGGCTTTGAAGAAATTCGGAGTAGGGGCAAAGACGTCGCTGGGCTACGGCAGATTTGATGCGCGTGATGATAGATAAAAGAATTTTTAAAGCGAGTTTGAAAAATTTATAGAAATGAATGCCGAAAGCCTATCCACAATCGTAAATGAAAACTTCAGACCGCCTGCACTATACGAGGCAAATCTTGCAAGGGACGATGTGAGGACTCTCGTCCCTGCCAGATTATGTTTAACGTCCTAAAAACTCAATCCTCATTCACTGTAAGGATGAAAAGAGGGAGGGTGGAACAGAGTAATGATGGGAGTATCTGGACATAAAGCCCGTATCACGAGTACTACGAGAGAATGAGGAGGTTGAGGTATGGCATTAGATAGGGTTGACAGGAATATAATCGAAGGCAAGATAGACATAATTGAGACTGCACACATCATCTCATCTTTAGGACTCGAAAGAGCTGAGAGTTACAGCGAAATGTTCGAAATACTTGGAAAGACGGGGATAATTGTGAAAAACTCTCTTCAAAACAGGTTTTGAGCAAAATATGTCCTTCTCCCTCCAACTCACCAGACTTAAAGCCAGACTCTACTTCCCCCAGTATCACCTTCCGCCCTTCCTCGGCAACAAGTTCAGAGGGGGCTTTGGCAGCGTTCTGCTGAAGGCCGTCTGCAGCTACCTTAAACCATCCTGTAACATCTGCAAGTCTGTCGATGACTGCCTCTACCATGCCCTTTACACAAGAGACAGGCAGAAAAGGGGCAGATCCCAGCCTGTACGCCCCATCGTGTTCATCCCGCCCTTTTTCGGCAGGTCTGTAAGCGGAAGAGGAGAGCTAACGCTTTACATCAACGTTTTTGGGGACTACGTCAAGTACTTACCACACATCATATATGGTCTCCGATATCTTGGCAAAATGGGGCTCAATGCTACAAGCAAATACGAAATAGTAAGCATTTCAGATGCCATAAGCGGAAAGGAGGTTTACGATGGCGAAACGGTTTTTGTTGAGAACCTTAGTAGCATTGAGCTGGGCAAAATCAAACCCAGAGAGGTGGAAAAGGAGATAGAGGTTGATTATCTAACTCCCATGGAAGCCAAAACCCCCATAAATCTTCCATTCCTCATTCACATAGTGCGAAGGAGGCTAATCCTCTTCGTCAACGAGTATGGCAGTGGAGAGGTGCCTGAATTTTACTGCGAAGCTGAAACACTGGAATCAAGCTGGGAGAAACACGAGTTGCATCACAGGTCGAAAAGGCAGGGGTTAAGGTCTTTTTTCGGTGTTACGGGGAGGGCGAGATATTCGATTTCAGAAATTGACGATAATGCTCTGACTCTCCTGTCAATAGGCGAGCTTATTGGCGGTGGAGCAAAGGCGAGCTTCGGGATGGGATTTTTCAGGATTCGGAGTTGATTTTGTTGTTGATTGCGTTCCGTTGAAAATATTTAGAGCATTATAATTAATCTATCGAAACAGAAAAAGAAATATTCACAAAAGGTTTATAACTGAAAGATTTTATTTATTAATATTCTTATAAGTTTAAATATTCATCGAGAGCATGTGTATTATGAAGTACGACGTTTTGATTATCGGAGGTGGACCAGCAGGAATAGTCACAGCAACGACGGCTAAAAAGTTTTACCCTGCCAAGAGCGTGGCGATAATAAAGAAAGAGGAAACAAGTTTGGTGCCTTGCGGTATACCGTACATCTTCAAAACTCTCGGCTCTGTAGAGGCTGACGTGATGCCAACGAAGCCTGCAGAGAACCTTGGGATTGAGTTCATCATCGATGAGGTCGAAGATGTTGACGTAAAAGCCAAGGTCGTGAGAACGAAGGGTGGAAAGAGCATTTCATACGAGAAGCTTGTTTTTGCAACGGGTTCAACACCGGTGATGCCGAGAATAGAGGGGGTTGAGAAGAAAGGAGTTTTCACGGTCTCGAAGAACATAGAAGAGCTCAGAAAACTGCATGAGGCAGTAAAAAAGGCTGAAAAGGTTGTCATAGTCGGAGGCGGGTTCATAGGTGTCGAGGTAGGAGAGCAGATTGCTAAAGCTGGGAAAAAGTTTACGATGGTGGAAATGATGGATCAGCTGCTTCCAGCCGCTTTTGACAAGGAATTCGCAAGAATTGCTGAGGAAGAGCTCAAGAAGCTTGGAGTAGAAGTTTATCTGAACTCGACAGTTAAGAGGATTACGGGCAATTCCAGCGTAGAAGCTGTTGAACTCGCGGATGGCAGGAAGATTGAGGCAGATGTGGTCATAATGTCGGTGGGATACCGTCCGAACATAGAGCTTGCTAAGAAGGCAGGACTTAGAATAAGCATAGGAAATAGAATATGGACGGATGAGTACGGAAGGACGAGCGAGAAAGACGTTTTCGCCGTTGGGGACTGTTCGGAAGAAAAGGACTTTTTCACCAGGGAAACGAGCAGGGTAATGTTAGCTTCAACTGCCACCTTCGAAGCGAGAATTGTTGGGGCAAATCTGTACTCTCTCAAGGTTGTGAGAGTGAACAAGGGAACGGTGGGTGTTTTCTCAACCTTCGTTGGGGATGTTGCACTCGGCGCTGCAGGCCTTACTGAGGAGATGGCGAAGAAAGAAGGTTTTGAGGTCGTTGCAGGCTACGGAGAGAGCTTAAACAGACATCTGGCAAGTATCCCCGGGGCGGCAAAGACGAAGGTGAAGCTGATCTTTGCCAAGGAGAGTGGTGTAATCCTTGGAGGTCAGGTTACTGGGAGATATGAGGTTGGAGAAATGGTAAATCAGATAGCAATGGCAATCCAGAACAACCTGACCGCCTCAGAGATAGACACGCTTCAGATAGGCACGCATCCGCTTTTAACTTCAGCTCCCACCACCCCACCAGTAATACTTGCAGCAGAGGATGCGCTCAGGAAGATGTGAGTATTTTTTCCACCTTTTTTGCGACCTCTCTTAGTGGCAGATTAAGCTCCCTCGCCACCCTCTTTAAATCCTCGTACTCCGGCTTTGCGTTGATAACTTTCTCTCCCACTCTTGATATCTTAACGGTAATCTCGAATTTTTTCCCCTCTAAAAACACCTCAACTCTCTCTTTTTTCCTCTGAGCCACCATTCTCGGCAGCTCGTAGATTCTCACTCCTATCGTTCCCGTTTCTCTCATCAGCAGCTCAACCAGCCGGGAGTAGTTTTTGTAATCAGTTATTACTGAAATTACGTGTGTAGGCCTATTCTTTTTTCCGATTGCAGGAGTTACATAGACATCTACAGCCCCCTCCTCGAATAGTCTGGTTGCTGCATGGCCTATAATCTCACCGCTTGCATCGTCAACGTTTGTTTCCAGAATCACTATCCTGTCGTTAACCGCCTGGAAAGCATCTCCCTCAGCAACCCTCAAAACGTTGACAACGCCATGTATTTTCCTTGTTCCTGAGCCGTAGCCCACCCTAAACGGTGTCATGGGTGGAAAAACGTCAACGATGTTTTCCGTTAAGTTTGCGAGGATTGCAGCGCCGGTTGGTGTTGTAAGTTCGGCATCAACGTTGAAGTTGGAGTAGCGGAACTTATGTCTCCTAAGAATTTCGAGAGTGGCTGGAGCAGGAATGGTTATTCTGCCGTGAGCTATTTCTATGCTCCCTCCGCCTAGCGCTGGTGGAGTCGTGTAGATTTCCGCGTCGAGGTAGCCGTTTCTGCAGAGTAGCGCGGCGCTTCCCACAACGTCAAAAATAGTGTCGAGAGACGCAACCTCGTGAAGGTGAAAGTTATTACCGTGAAGCGCGGCTTCAGCGCTTATGAGGTCATCAATTACATTCCAGACCATTTTGCTCCCCTTTCTGGCAGGTCCATGTGATTCACAACGAACTCCACCGCCCTCTTGAATTCCGAAGGGTTTGCCAGCTTTCTCTCTTCAATCTCGATTTCAAGCCCTTTCGCCCTGATTCCAGCATCCCTTTCCACGACGTTTACCTTGAACTTCCTGCACGAGTCCAGCCTGTTTATTACCTCCTCAAGCTCTAACACCTCGTCAAGGGAGTTTGTAAGGTCGATGAGTGAAGAGAGGAGCATATCTCCTGATACGCCTGCTATTTTCGGGTCAAAAATAAGAATTCTCATAAAAAATCAAGGTAATATTTCGCCCTTCTCCTGTAATCTTGAGTATATCATTTTCGCAAGCTTCGCAACCTCCTTGGCGTTGTTCTTGGCACCTGGAATGGCCCTTGTCAGGTAAGCTCCATTTTCGGCCATCTTTGCTGCATCCTTTTCATCAGCACCAAGGATCGCTGCAACCGCTGCCGGAACGGTGACGTTGATGATCGTGTGCCCGATATACTGAAGCTCCTGTGCCAATACAGCGCCTGCAAATAAAGCGGTTCCGTAGTCAGGGTCGTCTCTGCCTTTACCTTCAAGAGCGAAGTCCACAACAGCCTTTGCGGACAGGTTCTCAATGTGGTAGGTCTTCCCGTCTATTGTAACGTCGTAGGAGATGTACGAGTCGAAGCCCCAGTACTTCTTGGTGAATCCATCCGTCCTTCTCGCCTGAGGTCTGAGCTCCGTAAACCTGAACTCTATCTTCTTGCCTGTGAACGCCGAGAGAATTGCCGAGCCTCTCTTTTCCACGTATGCCTTTCTCTCTTCATCCAGAGCCTTTGCGACTTCATCAACGCTCTTACCCTCCTTCAGCATCTCGTATGCTTTCACGGCCCTCCTGTAAACTGCTCTGCCTCTCACGTTTTCACTTGCTATCATGCATGCTCTGGTTACAGGTCCTCTCTTGACCTCTTCAGCCTTTCTCGTTATGGTGTTTAGAGCGCAAAGCGCCATCTCTGGGTCGATGAACGAGTTCATCTTGTAGTTCCTTATTTCCTCAGCAACTTTGTAGATGTCCCCTTCGTACTTCATGAGCAGCCTGATTGCAGGTACGCTATCCCCGCAGAGGTGTCCAAGCGGTGGGTTGACGGGCCCTCCAGAGAAGCCAGCACCGATTATCGGTGACTCCTCAAAACCTGCAAAAATCTCGTTGAGAGCCATTGAGTCTATAACTGACGACCCGCCTATGTCCTTCAGTATAAGACCGAAATCACCGATGACTCTTGCTGTATCAAACTCCTCCCCCGTTCCGCGTACATGAATCTTCTCAGGCAGTCCGGCAGCCTCAGCAGCACCTTTTCCTGCCATGTACGCTGAATCAACGCTCCCAAACGCGCCGTATTCCTCACCCAGGAAGGCGTCTGGATGCAAGATCTCCATTGCGACTGTTGCGCCAATCAAAGCGGGCCAGAGCGGATAGGGTGTAATTCCAGCCCCTTCCATGGCTCTCATCATGGCCTCAGTTCCAACCTTTGCGGCATTCTTAGCGAGTTCGGGAATGTTAACATCCTCACCAAGAGCGCTGTGTCCGTAAATGGCTCCGCCTGCAATAAAGGGTGGCAGAACGGAGCCGTCAACTCTAGTAAGCTTCTTATCGAGGAGCTGCTCGAAAACTGCTTTGTAGGCCGGAAAGGTGGGCATCCTATGCGTGAATTTGTTTGTAACAAGTGCTATACCGCTCGTTCTGCTGGCTCCTGCGTGCATTCTGGCCATCGCTCCCAGCTTTCTGTTTGCCATTGGAACTCCTGCCCTTGCAGCGGCTCCGGAGAAGTAAGCGAGGGCAGCAACGATCAGCGCCGCATTCTCCGGCGATGCTCCGGCGTTCTTTGCTTCATTAACGGCCTTCTGAATTACAAGGTCGAGCGGGAGTAGCGGTGCGGCAGCATCAACAAGGGTTGCTGAACCCATCAGCCTCATTCCGGGCTCCTCAACTGCACCGAACATGTCTTCAGCAATTGAGTTTGCGGCACAGAGAACCGGTATTACGAGCGTTCCATGACCCTTCGTTGCAGCTTCAATTTTGTCGTTCGTCATCAAGTCTGGCTTAAACGTTGCTGCAAGAGTTGCAGCAAAAACAACTTTTTCCCTCTCTTCCATCCTTTAATCACCTCAGTTTTAGGTTAACTTAAAATTAGCATGAAAATATAAAAAAAGTTTCGGTTTAAAATTTAAATAAAAAATTATTCTTAAAATAAGAGAATGTGTTATTTAGTAATAAAAAATTGATGCTACTTAACCAGCTTTCATCCTCTCAACGATCTCCTTCCTCAGCCTACTCTTCAGAACCTTCCCCACAGGATTTCTTGGAATCTCGTCAACAACAACCACCACTTCAGGCCACTTGTAAACTGCAACTCCGCTCTCCTCCATGTGCTTCTTTATGTCTTCCAGCGTTACGGTAGTGCCGGGCTTTGGAACAACGTACAAGCCAACTCTCTCCCCGAGCCTCTCGTCAGGAACACCCACTGCTGCAGCATCCAATACGTTGGGGTGCTTCTTGACGACGTCCTCCACCTCAGCGGAGCTTACATTGAACCCTCCTCTGATTATTATGTCCTTCTTTCTGTCGAAGAAGGCGATTGTAGTATCATCAACTACCTCAAACAGATCACCTGTGTGGAAGAAGCCGTCAGCATCAAAGGACTTCTTCGTCAACTCAGGCTGGCGGTAGTAGCATGGCATCGTAAGTGGGCTTCTGTAGCACAGCTCTCCCACACTGCCCGGCTCCTTCATCTCCTTACCACTCTCGTCAACAATCTTTATCTCTATAGCCCTGAAGAAGGGCAAATCCCTTACTTTATCCGGAATGGGAAAGCTCCTTGCCCTCTTCTCCAGATCAGGGATTGTCCTGTCGTAGGAGAACAGTCCAGTCCCCTCATTCTGCCCCCAGATGTTCATCGGCTCTATCCCCCTGTTTTTCAGCTCGACAAAAGTCCATGGTGGTGGAGGTGCCGAGCCTTGGGCGAAGTACTTCAGCTTGTCAAAGCTGAGCTGTGAAGCCATGGGATGTTTTAGAATTGCAACAACAACAGCAGGAGGAGCGAGAGTGAAGTTCACACCCTCCTCAATCAGCTGCCTGACGTAGAGCATTGGTTCGAAGGGGTGGTGCAGAACAAAGGTTCCGGAGCACATGATCCACGGAATGAGGCCAACTCCAATTCCTGTCATATTCACTATGGGGGCCGGGTTCATTATAACATCCCCATCGCTCAGCAGCCCTCCTCTGTATCTCTCTCCATCGTAAAGAAAGCGCAGAAAGCCCCAGTTGTTGTGGGAGAGGGGACAGGCTTTGGGCTCGGCTTCGGTTCCTGAGGTCCACTGCACCACGGCAATATCGTTTCCAGATGCAAAGGATGACGCCTCATCAAGATCCTCCCTTATGCGGTAGTTTCTGCAAATCTCGTAAAGCTGGGAATACGTTACGACTTTCTCAATGCTCGGAAAAGCCTCCTTAATCCTGGAGGCCATCTGAGCGTGGTCGAAGCCTTTGAAGGTGTCTGCTGTTATGAAAACCTTTGGCTGCAAAACCCTGCAAACATGCCCCATCTCGTGCTCCCTCCACTGCATTGGAACGGGAGAGATGAAGGCTGAAGCCCTCCACGTTGCGAGGTATGCAGCAATTAGCTCCACCGTATTGGGAAGCTGCACCAAAACGCAGCTATCCTTGAAAACTCCGTTATCGAGCAGAAATGAGGCCAGTCTGTCATCAAAATCGCTGAGCTCAGCATAACTCAACCTTTCAGGCTTAAAACCCACGAGCTCCTCCTTGTTTGGAGGGTCAACAACAGCAGTCCTTTCAGGATTTCTCTTGCAGTTCCTCCTGAATCTCTCAAAAAGCGTTACGTTGTCCCACCATCCCTCTGCAACGTATCTGTCCACCACATCCTTCCCGTAGAGAACTACCATAATCTATAATTGCCAAATCCCTTAAAAAATTTCCCGATTAAAGTTGGTAATGTTAAAATTGTTTAAATGTTGACAATGAACTTTCAATATCTTTAATTTTAAAAAATTTCCTAAACTACCGCAAAATCTTTTTAGAAAAGGTTAAATTGTCAGCATAATTTTTAAGGTAGAGGTGGTGATATGGACTACCAGAAAGAATATGAAAGAAAGCTCATCAGCCCCGAAGAGGCTGCAAACCTCGTAAAGGATGGAATGCACATCGAAATTGGCGGTTCTGCCAACACTGCCCTTATTATCGACAAGTACCTTGCAAAGAGGAAGGACGAGCTCAGCCATGTGGAGGTCGGAACCTTCATCGACATCGCCCACTACGAGTTCTTGAAGGCTGACCCTGAGCAGGAGAAGATTAAGTGGGAAAGCTGCTTCCTCTACGAACCAGTAAGGAAGTGCAGCAAGGAGCTTGGGCCCTGCGTGCACCGCCCCGGAGTTCTGTCGGATGCGGGATACATAGCGAAGGAGCTTGGTGGAGTTTTGAAGGGAGGGAAGAAGTACACGGACATAGCTTTCCTCGTCACGACGCCAATGGACAGGCACGGCTTCTTCAACTTCGGAGTCACCTGCACCTTCCTGAAATCCATAGCTGAGGGGGCAGAGAAGGTTGTTGTGGTGGTTAAGAAGGACATGCCTTGGGTGAATGGAGGTTACGACGAGTGCATCCACATTTCGGAAGTTGATTACATTGTTGAGGACAATGAGTTCCCCACACCCTTCCTGCCCTTCTTACCCCCACCATCAAAGGAGGATGAGATGATAGCCGAGAACATCATGGAGGCAGGGCTGATTGAGAATGGCTCAACGCTTCAGGTTGGCATTGGTGGATTGCCCAACACGGTTGTCAGGATGCTGAAGGAAGCAGGACTGAAGGACTTGGGCATCCACACCGAGATGATGGGAGACGGACTGATGGAGCTGATGGAGGAGGGGATAGTTACCAACCAGAACAAGAAGCTTGACAGGGGAAAGGCTGTGTTCTCCTTTGCCCTTGGAACAAGAAAGCTCTACGATTTCCTCGACAGGAATCCAGAGGTCGCAACCTATCCCGTTGAGTACACCAACAACCCCTTCGTTGTTGCCCAGCAGCCGAAGATGTTCTCCCTCAATCAGGTTGCCCAGATAGACCTCATGGGACAGATAAACTCCGGGCAGATTGGTCTAACGTCTCCAAGCGGCAAGATATTCCAGATCAGCGGTACAGGAGGGCAGCTTGACTTCGTGCTTGGCTGCTTCTACAGCTTCGACAGGCAGGGGAAGAGCGTTCTGGCGACCTACTCAACCTACAACGGCACCTCAAGAATTATCCCCGCTCTACCAACAGGTGCTGGGGTGACAGTTCCGAGGTCGGTTGTGCAGTATGTAGCTACAGAGTGGGGAATTGCCTATCTGCGAGGTCTGCCAATCTACAAGAGGGCAGCGGCAATGATTCAGCTTGCCCATCCAGACCACAGGGACTGGCTGGAGGAGGAGGCAAGGAAGCTCGGTATCCTGCCTCCAAAGTACTCCATCCCTGCAGGAAAGGCGGATGGGGTGATTTACAGGAGGGATTAGTGAGCTCTTTCTTACTTTTTTATTCAGATTTTGTGGTATCTCCTGATGGCTCTGGACAGTTTAGAAAAATTATCCCCTCTTTATCGTAAACGTACGTTTTTACGTCTCTAAGCCTTTTTCCGAGCTTTCTTTCGGCCTCTCTGATAACGCCGAGTTCCAGCAGCCTGTTGACGTGGTATTGAACTGTTGAAACGGGAATTTCGAGATTTGCAGAGAGATCCATGACTGAGAGAGGATTCCTGTACAGTTCTTTTAATATTTTGAGGCCAACCTCGCTGCTTAGCTCAGCAGCCAGTGCTTTAGCCCCCTCGGAATGAAGATTTACCACGTAAAATGAGCATTCTCTATGTTGCCAATCCACAAGGACATGTCAAATCAAGTTAAATAAATCTTTCGATTGCTTCAATCTGAGTTGAAACAGTCGGAATCTTTATTTGGGAAACTGGCATACAAGTTAGAGAATGAAAAAGAGTGGTTGGTTAGTGGTTGCTCTGATAGCGCTCGTGGTGTTGGGAGTTGTGACGAGCATAGCGGTGAATGTGTATTTTAAGGATAAGTTGGTTCAGGGAATAACCGTCCAGATGGAGGATGAGGGCGGGAAACCGATTTCTGCGAATTTAATTATAAACGAGCTTACGGATGAGGGTCCAAAAAAAATCTGGAGTGGTTCTGGACCGGGAATCGTTGCGACCAGTTTGATATTGCCCAAGGAAGAAGTGAACACTTTCGAAATCAATGGTGAAAAAATCAGGGTTTACAGAAGCATAAACCTCGAAGTTATAGCTTACACTGAGGGAAAAATGGGCGTGGCAATATTCTCAGTAGACCCTGCCAGACCAGAGCATAAATCAGTAAAGATTGTTTTAAGGGACGTTCCCAAGACAAAGTCCGAACCAACACCCGGAGTTTGGACGACTTACGAATTTACCCCGGTACTCAAATTCGCAACGTGGGATGACATATTTGCTAAATACGGCTATCCAAGAGGGGCAAAAATTAGAATCGAAAGTAAAACCCGTCCCTACGGTTCCCCAACTTGGGTTTCCGGTTATACCGAAGTCACTCTTGACAGCGGACTTTTCAGCCCGTACCTGTCAGGAAAAAACAAGTATACCGTCTATTTCCAAATAAAATACGTTTACGCGATAACGGAGCTTGAGATGGGAGAAGAAAAAATATACTACGAGAGGGTGTACGCGGTTGATACGAACACAGACCCTGTTGCAGGTTACAGGGATTACGTATCGTGGCACGGGAATTTGCCAGCGAATTACGATGAATATTACATAACCCCCGCTGGAGATACGAGGGAAATTGCCATTACGGGAGGGCACGATTATGCATTTTCCGTATCGGTAGGGTTCTCGTATCCTGCGGGAATAACGGTTGCGCTGGGTGTGACAAAGGTGCCATCACCCCCGGCAACTCTCAGCGTAACCAGCACGAGGAGTGATGGCTGGGTGAAAACCGCCGGATTTAACGGATTTATCGAAAGCTACTCTAACTGGATTTAATAATTTTAACACTAACCGTTATGCTGAATGAAAGAGGCGATCGTGCTTTGCCTTTTTCTTAGCCCTATTGAAATAAGCTAATAATCCACCTCCCCTATCGCCATCCTGCAGAGCTCGCTCACCATTACTGGCTTAAGCCCATTCTTCCTCACTTTCTCTGCGAGAGTGGTGTAGCACATAGGGCAGTTGAAGACGACGTACTCTGCATTACTGCTCACCATATCATCGATGTTCTTCCTCTGCAGCTCCTCAGCCTTCTCCGGCTCATCTGAGAGGACGAAGGGGGCACCGCAGCAAATCGCTCTCTCCCTATCAAACTCCCTCTCAACTCTCTCCACGCCTATTAGCTCAAAGATTCTGTCGAGAGTTCTGTCAGTCTCGGCAATAAACCTGTTGGAACAGTTTCTCTGGTAGGCAACCTTTACTCCAAGCTCCCTCACCTCCATCTCCTTCAAACGCTGATAAAGGAACTCGAAGAGGTGTGTGTAGGGGAAGGGAACTTCAATCCCGTAAGCTTCGGCAAAGGACTTGTAGAAGGCGTAGCATTCATCGTGGTAAAGGATTAGCTCATCAGGTTGAAGCTTCATTATGTTGCTTATCGTTCTTTCCGCCCTCTCCTTAACCACGGAAACCATCCCGTAGTGGAGGTAGAGCATGTTGCAGAATACATGCCTCCCCCTGACGACATCATAGCCCTCAAAGAGCTTCCCCTTCACCAAGTCCTTCACTTCAGGGAAGAGGCAGATGTGGACGAACTTCCCGCCAACCTTTTTTGGAATGAACTCGCTGCTGACATCGTATCGCTGCAGAAGGGCTGCTTTTGTTTCATCGCTGACTTTCTTCACTCCCAAACTTTCCTGAAGCTCTGCCATGCGGTAGAAGGGATGGTTGTTGAACTCACAGTACTCCTCGCAGCCATAGCATGTGTAGCACTCCTCAAGAACCCTGCTGTACTCTCCGAGGGCAATCTTCCTTTTCTCCTCCTTCGCCGAATCGAAATCGTAGTTCAGGTTGATGCATTTGGTGAGGCAGCTGTATGTTGTGCAGTTAAGGCACAAATCAGGGTTGAACTTCAGCATCATTCTATCATCCTCCTTGCTGCGTCGAGCATTCCGGTGGCTGAGGTATAGATGAAGCTCAGCGCAACTGGCTTGCTGCCAAGCACGTTGAAAAGCTTCTCAACATCCTCATCTTCTTTCCTAAGCCTCCCAACGAACTCTTCAACAGTTCCATTTGCATTGGCAACCTCCTTTGCTATTTCCAACCAGCTCTTTACCTTCTCGTAGGATTTAGCAATTGGCCAGTCTCCCTCAACCACCCCGTAGTGGGTGAAGGCCACGTAATCAACCTTCAGCCCCTTCAGCCTCTTAAGGGTTTTCAATGCCGCATCAGCATCAAAGGGTGGTGGTGTGAGGGGAAAAACCACACCTCCGAAGCACATCCCCACGGCATCAGCAGGAAACAGCACCTTTGAGTTTGTCAGATAATACACCAGCATGTGCGGAGCGTGGCCCGGAGCGTGGAAGACTTTAAGCCTCTCCCCTCCCAAATCAAACTCCTGCTCATCCTCAACAGCAATCACCTTGCTCTCATCAATGCTCTCTGGCTTGCCGTAAATCTCCGCAACCTCGCCGAGAACCGCCTTTGATGCTTCCCACAGCTTTTCGGGATTGACGACATGCTTAACCCCTCTCGGATGGACTATGATTTTCGCATCAAGGGCTTTGGCAAGCCTCGCTGCCCCACCTCCGTGATCAATGTGGATGTGAGTGGGGCAGATGTACTCAACATTCCAGCTCCTATCAATCTCATCAAGGATTATCTCGGCCCCCTTCGCAGTTCCGGGGTCTATTATTGCAGCCCTCTCGTGAACAACAGCGTAGGCAGAGATGACTCCCGGCTCGACGTACTTCAGCGTGTCTATGAGGTAAACGTTGGGAAGAACCTCCTCCATGAAAAAGGAAAAAATTGGTAATTAAAAAATGTTTCTAAATTAGCATCAGATTCCGAGTGCCTTCCTCTTCTCCTCAATTACCTTCTCGAGGAGTTCGGCAGCCTTCAGCGGGTCCTCCTCCACCACAACTTTTCCGCCAGTGAGCTTCTCCACGTCCTCGGTAAAGAGCTTTACCGCATCCTCGCTTCCCGTGATTGGCGGAACAGGCGAAACGTGAGTTGTGAGGCCGTATGCAACGGCAAAGACAGCATCAATCGTGGCCTTCTGCTCCATGTATTCAGGGGCTGTTACAGCAACGGGAAGCTGCGGAACATCAACGCCGAGGGCATCGGCAATAAGCCTGACGAGGTAGGCTGCTCTCCCAGTATCGGTGCACGTTCCGAAGCTCAGCACCGGTGGGATGTTAAGGGCTTTGCAAACGGCCTTAAGCTTCTCTCCCGCAAGCTCTACAGCCTCCATAGATGTAAGCCCGGCAACCTGCAGCGCAGCATTACCGCACCCCATCGAAAGGACCAGAATATCTCTCTTTATCAGCTCCTTTGCAATGGTTACGGTGCTGCTGTCGTGCGGGCCGTTCTTCAGGGTTGTGCAGCTAACCAGGGCCACCACTCCCTTTATATCGCCCTTCTTTATTGCATCCAGCAGTACGTTGAGGTCACCGTTGAGAGCTTTGAGTATCGCTTCAGGCGAGAATCCGACAACAATTTTCTTCTTCTGCTCAACCTTAACAGCCTTGCTCTTGTCCCTCTGCTTGAAGTTCTCTATGGCCATATCGATTAGCTTCATCGCAATCTCTTCAGCCTTCTCCGGCTCGTAGTCCAGCCCCTCATCAATCCCTTTGAGCCTCACAAGCCTGCTGACGGGGACAATTTTAACGCCGTAGCGCTGGTATTCGGGCAGTGACGGAAGAGTGCAGTTCATATCAGCAGCAAAAACGTCAACACATCCAGTAGCGAGTGCATATTCCTGAACAATCCAGTTTCCTACGATTCCAGCAAACACCGGGCTGTCAACGCGCTGGAGTATCTCCTGACCGGTTTCAATGAATCCAATGATTCTCAGCCCCTTTGCTCCAGCCTTTCTCGCCTTCTCCTGAATCTCCTCTCTCTCGGCGAGCTTTATCAGGGCAATGCCCACAAAGGGCTCATGACCGTTAACAGCGATGTTAACGTACTCAGGGTCGAGAATGCCCAGATCAGAATGGCTCTCGTGGGGCATCGGAGTGCCGAAAAGAATGTCCTGTATGGTTTCAAGAGCTATTTGTGCTGCCATACAGGTGGCGATGCTCATTGACATGCTCTTCTTTGCAAGAGAGACGTAATTTGAATCGACGTTTGTCATGGCCGAAGAGCCCATAGTTAGCAACTCCTGAAAGACTCCTGACGGGAAAATTCCCAGCTTCTCCCAGAGCTCCTTCCTTTTTTCTGGAGCAAAGATTTCAACAAGCCTGCTTTTCTCCAAAGAGCTCAAATCGGATATGACGAAATCTGCAACCTTTGCAGCGAGTTCGTTCACGTCTTCCCCTTCAATGCCAAGCAGCTTTGCAAACCACTTCAGCTTCTCAACATCCTTGATTTCGTAAATAGTCTTTCCCTCTGCCGTTGCTTTCAGCGTTTTCGCGGCCTCAATGGCGTGGTAGGTGTATGCTTCAGTACCAAGCATGTTCTTGTGGGTGAAGTTCCTCACGACCATTCCAGCAGCATCAATCCCGCACGCTCCTGTCGGCTTGTCCTTACTAATTCTGCATGGACCCATGCTGCAGAGCTGGCAGCTCAGGCCCTTTTCGCAGAAGGGGCATCTCCCCTTCTCCTGTGCGTTGAACCTATCGACAATGTTCGTTACGCCCTCCTTGCTGACCCTCTCATACATCATGTTTATGCTTTCATGCTCACTAACCTTACCCTCGATCTTCATGATTTGATATTGACTCCAAGTGGTATATACTTACTCCCTAAGATTTTCGTCATCTTTATTTTCTGCGGTGAACCAACTGTAATGCTCGAAGTGCAGATTAAAACCAAGCTGCCTGAAAACTGCACCCTCGCCACGCTGAACGGAATCATGAAAAGCTGCATTGTGAAGGTAGAGGCTTCGCCAAGAGAGAGGAGGTTGTAAAGGGGCTGCTGAGGGTAAAGGGAGAAAACGCTTGGGAGGTGTTAGAGAAATTGCCTTCGCACTGCGAGGGTGTGTCCATCTCTTCGAAAGAGGCGAAGGTCCTCATTAAGGAGCACACCTGTCTGGTTGCGATTCCCATCCTCGAGTCCGGCTGTGTCATTACAGGAGTTGACGTCAGCGAATCTGAGCTTGTTTGGAGCATAATCTGCGATGACGAGGGCTTTATCGCCCTGCTTGAAAACCTTGAGGGTGTTGACTTCGAGCTTATTTACAAAGGCAAGCCTCCGGCAAGGACGAGATAACTTACAGGGAGGAGGAAATCCTGAAAATTGCCCTCGAAAAGGGATACTTCGATTTCCCGAAAAGGGTAAAGCTCGAACAGCTTGCAGAGTTTTTCGGCATAGCCCCCTCGACTCTATCAGAGATACTAAGAAGGGGGCAGAAAAAGGTGCTGGAGAAGTACTTCGGGAAAGCTTAAGGGAAAAATTATAAGATGTGCTGGCCCTAAAATTCACAGGTGATATAATGGAGGCCACATGCAGTCCCGATTTGAAGTGCGTGCTGAAATGCGCCCTCAACATTTCATGTCTCGAAATGGACGTTTATCTCATTCTCCTGAAAAACCCCGGTCTGGATGTAGAAACCATCGCAAAAGAGCTTGAGAAAGATGAAAGCACAGTTTACAAAGCTTTAAGAAACTTAATGGAAAGAGGGCTTGTTAAGAGGGAGTACAGAATTCTGAAGGGTGGGGGGTACAAGTACCTCTACTTCCCGAAGGACTTCGAGGAGTTCAAAAAGATTGCTAAAGATGCAATGGAAGAGTGGTTCAGGCATTTTGACAGCATGATCAAGGACATAGAGAAGGTAGATAAGGAGGAATTGGCATCTTTTGCCATAGTTCGATAAAATTTTTATCAATTCGTTTGATATTTTAATTCGAAATCAAAATTTTCTTATAAGGGATGCACAGTTTAGGAACAAAAAATGTGAAGGTGGGTAAATGAAGTTCGAATTTAGAACTCTGGTTTTAATTTCGCTGGCTGTGGTAGTCGTGCTGTCCGGCTGCTCCCAGTCGCCAAGCTCAGGAGGCGTTCCGGAGTACAGCGGTTCTAAGGTTTACAGCGCTCCAACTCTCTACTCTCAGCTCATTGGCGTTCCGACAGAGGGGGTGAGTGTTAAAGCCTACACGGTGGAGAACGCCAATGCCAAAGATATTCTGAGCTGGTACAAGGAGAAGCTGTCCGACTACGAGATTGTTAATGAGATGAGCGTTGTGCAAATGACCACCCCCCAGGGAAGCGCTGAGTGGGGAGCAATTTTGTTTAAGAAGGGCGATAAAGGTGTTGGAATCTGGGCGATGAGTGGTAGCGGTGTAGAGGGCGGTGGTGCTGTTTATTTCATCGTAGAAGGGCCGATAGACAAGCTGACGGGCGAGAGCGGTGAGGCTGGAGGTGCAGGAGAACAGCTTCCAGCATCTGATCAGGCATCGGGAGAGGAGCCTGTGAAGAGATACCCCGGCTCAGTGATGCTGAGCTACTACAAAGACACCTCTAACCCGCTTGAGGTTTCCATAGGCATCGATTACGGCACTGAAGACAGTGCAGAAAAGGTAGCACACTGGTACAAACAGGAGCTTCAGGCTGAGGGATGGGTGCTGGAGAGCGAAAGCTCGGATGATTCCAGCATCGACCTGGCTTTCAGCAGGGGAAAGGAGTACATTGACATCTACATAATAGAGCCCTACGAAGGGTTTCTTACACGGAAATTGACATCGACTACAGGCAGAAGGGGCTGCCATCTCACGACTTGGTCAGTGGAGAGGAGCCGATGGAGAGGTATCCCGGCTCAGTTATGCTGGAATACATGACGGTAACAGCGGGTGGAGTTAACACAGTTCAGATTACTTACGGCACTGAAGACAGTGGAAACAGCGTCTTCCAGTGGTACGTGAACAAGCTTAAGAGCGAAGGCTGGGAGGTTATGACCAGCACCTCTGAAGGACAGTATTTCGTTGGGGGCAGCAAGGGGAGCAGCTACATTCAGGTTGAAATAACTGAAGAGGCTTTCACTAAGATAAGCGTCACATATACATCCTCTTAATTTTCTTTTTTATTCATAATTTTCTCCAAAATACTAAAATCAAAAACTTTATTAGCACTTGTGAAAAATCTGAAAAAAAGTAATACGAGGTGAGAAATTGCACATCCCTGATGGCTACCTCGATTTGAGCATAGCGGGTTTGTTTTACATTCTTAGCATAGCGGTGCTCGGATACTCGATTTACAGGCTGAGAGGGCAGAAGCTGACGTCCCTCTTCGGGATTGTTGCAGCGGCTATTTTTGCTGCACAGATGCTCAACTGGCCCATTCCGGGAGGAACATCAGCCCACTTCGTTGGAGGGGCGCTTGCGGGAATCCTGCTTGGTCCATACGCTGGGGCGCTCGCGATGGCAGTGGTTTTAACAATTCAATGTCTGGTGTTTGCGGATGGAGGCATAACTGCTCTCGGGGCCAACGTATGGAACATGGCTATTGTTAACGTTTTCGTTGGTTACTACGTTTACAGAGCCATTGAGAGGTTCAACAGGTCTGCAGCGGCCTTCATTGCAGGATGGATTGGCATAACGCTCGCAGCCATCTTTGCAGGAATCGAAATCGGCATTTCCACATCCTTCGGCTACGGGCTCAAGGTTACATTGCCCGTGATGGGGACTTGGCACGCACTCCTCGGTTTGGTTGAGGGAACGATTACGGCTGGAGTTGTGAGCTACATAGCTGCAGCGAGGCCTGACGTCATTGAGCAGAAAGCAGCTCCGGGAAAGCTGGCTCTTGCAGTTATTGCTGCAATGATTGCAGTTTCACCGCTCTTTGCCTACGCCGCAGAGCTCGTTGGATACTCTGAACCTCTTGAGAACGCTGCCGCGATGCTCGGCCTTGAAGAAAACCCCATTTACGAGGGATTGCTTCCAGATTACACCCTGCCGGGCCTTGACCCCTATGCGGGAACGCTGATTGCTGGTATAGTTGGAACAGTAATCGTTTTAGCTCTTGGATTCGCATTAACCAGATATGCACGAACTGCTTGAAAGGACAATTAAGGAGGCTTCGAGCTACTTTCAAAATTTTTTGCTCCACGAATACACAAAAAGGAGCGCTTTGCATGAGGTTGATGCGAGAGTAAAGCTAATTGCAACCATAGTTTTTGTTGTCCTCGCCGTTTCAACCTTCACCCTTGAGAAAGTTTTGATGGTCTTCATTTTTCTCATCGTCATTTCTGCGGTTGTTGGCCTGAGCCTGAGGAGGATTGCAGAGAGAATCTGGCTTTTTACCCTATTCTCGTTTATTGTGGTTCTGCCCTTTGCAATATCATCTCCTACATATGGAGTAACCTTCACGCTCAGAGTTGCCGCCTCGCTGGTTGCGATTCAGATGCTTATAATGACCACAAGCTTTGCAGAGATTTGCTCTGCTCTCCGCTCCTTCAAGGTTCCTGCCATTTTCGTCTCGGCTCTATGGCTGGCATACAGGTATGCGGTGCTTATGTTCAGGGAGCTTCTTTCCATTCTGCTGGCGAGGGAGAGCAGGAGGGTTTCGAAGGGCAGTCACATGGAGGTGTGGAGGAAGGGAGGGGAGGCGGTGGGGCTGTTCTTTCTGAGAAGCTTTGAGAAGGCTGAAAAAGTTCAGCTGGCGATGGAGGCGAGGGGTGAGGCTATTGTCCACTACAGAGGAAAGCTTAAAATGCTGGATTTCGTTTACGCAGTAATCGTGGGCTTCACAGCTTTCTGGTGGGTGATAATCTGAAGGTTATTGAGGCTGATAGCGTCAGCTACGACTACCCGGACGGCAGTGCAGGAGTCAGGGAAGTGAGTCTTGAGATTTTTGAGGGAGACAGGGTGGGGCTGATAGGGGCCAATGGGAGCGGCAAATCCACCCTGATTCTCCTCCTTGCGGGACTGCTCAGGCCGACAAAGGGAAAAATCAGGATTTTCGGAAGAGAGATTGACAAGAAGAACGTTGAGGAGATAAGGAGAAAGATTGGAGTTGTTTTCCAGAATCCCGATGACTTCCTTTTCAATCCAACAGTGAGGGATGAGCTTCTCTACGTTCCGAGGCAGCTTGAGTGGAGCGAAGAGGAGATGGAGAATGCCGTAAAGGAGTATGCGGAGATGTTCGGCATTACTCACCTTTTGAACAAGCCCCCCTTCAGGCTGAGCGGTGGGGAGAAGAAGAAAGTGGAGATTGCAAGTGTTCTGATTTACAAACCTGAGGTCTTGCTGCTTGACGAGCCCACGGCATACGTTGACGGGAAGACGAAGAGGCTGATTCTGAAGATTCTGGAAGATTTTAAGGGCACTCTGGTAATCGCTACACACGAGCTGGACGTGGCTGAGAAGCTTGCAGACAAATTCGTCCTTCTCAACCTTGAGCACAGGATTGAGGCCGCTGGGGGAAAAGAGATACTGAAAAATGAGGAACTGCTGGAGAAAGCGGGAGTTATTTAGTGGTTATGGTTGCTCCTCCGTCCTCAACAATGAGCGTGTGCTCCCACTGGCTAACCAGTCCCCCACTCACCTCTGTCAGCACGGGGTAGGCTCTCAGCACTCCCTCTCTTGCGAGCTTTGAGATTATGATGTCCGGAGCCTTTTTCAGCCATCTCTTCGCAAAGGGCAGAGTCTTGTAATTCTCCTCCACTTCCTTCAGAATTTCCCTTGCCATCTTCATTCTCACGGGTCTCGGGTTGAGAAGGCTGTAAATCTCACATTCTCCCCTTTCCCCGACTTTGCCAACACCGTTGGTTGCGAAGGGCTCAATGGCTACCACCATCCCCTCCTCCAGCGTCACTCCCTTTTCCGTTGCGTAGTTGTAGATGCTCGGCGGTGCGTGGTTTAGATACGGAAGAAGGCCATGGCCCGTGAGATTGACAATGGGCTTAAAGCCATAATTGGTTATGGCATCCTCAATGGCCTTTCCTATCTCCGAAACACTCACCCCTGCCCTCACAACCTCCATCGCTGCCTCAAGAGCCTCCTTTGCAGCTTTAACAAGCTCTGTATTGTCTCCGAGGTCGACGGTAACTGCCATGTCTGCAATGTAACCATCAATGTGCGCTCCAACGTCAAGCTTGACCACATCTCCCTCTTTAAACGTTCTTTCATCGTTTTTCTTGGGAGTGAAGTGCGCCGCATCGCTGTTGATGGAGATGTTTGCAGGAAAGGCTGGCTTTGCTCCCAGCTCGATAATTCTGTTCTCGACGAATTCGGCAACCTCAAGAATCTTTACCCCGGGGGCAATTTTCTCAGCAGCCTCGTTAACGGCCTGCTTCAGAATTTTTCCTGCCTCAATCAGCTTTTCCCTTACCTCGTCATCCATTGGTCTAAATTGGCAGGCTGATATTTGAAATTATTGCAAAACTCTCAGGCTGAAATCTAAGGCGGGGGCGGAGTGGGTGATGTATCCAGAAGAGATGACGTCAACGTCCATGGCAGCAAACTCAGCGACGTTTTCTGGCGTTACACTGCCGGAAACCTCAATAATGACCTTCTCTCTCAATCCTCTCCTCCTTAGCTCCTCCACAGCCTCAGCAACCATTTCTGGTGTAAAGTTGTCAAGCATTATGATATCTGCCCCAAACTCTGCCGCCTTAATTGCATCCCCAACACTTCCTACCTCAACCTCCAGCTTCTTCGTGAAGCTTCTCTTCACCTTCATTGCCCTCTCCAAGGAACCTGCAACGGCGATGTGGTTGTCCTTCAGCATGAGGCAGTCTGAAAGGGAGAAGCGGTGAGCATCTCCTCCCCCAATTTCCACCGCCATTTTCTCAAAAATTCTGAAGCCGGGAGTTGTTTTCCTCGTTGCTGCAACAACAACTTTGGGATTCACTCTCCTTGCCCTCTCCACCATTTTTGCTGTTGCGGTAGCAATCCCGCTCATTCTCATCAAAATGTTGATTGCAAGTCTCTCCGTTGCAAGGATTGAGTCAGATTTTCCCCTCAGCCTCATCACCACGTCTCCGGGCTTTATTGGCTCCCCGTCTTTCTTGGACTCCATCACAACGATTTCTGCAAGGTCGAAAAGTATCTTAACAACCCCAACCCCCGCCAAAACTCCCTCGCCCTTTGAAACGATAACTGCCTCCACATCCTTTGTAGGGATGGCCGTCACATCCCCGTAAGGCATGTCCTCCTCCAGAAACTCCAGCAGCTTTTTCTTTATTAGTGCCTTCAAACCACCAATCCCTCCTTAAGATTTCTCAAAATTCTCGTTACAGAAAGGGCAGCAAGATAGCTCGTCTTCGGATTTTCCCTCATTGGCCTGTTCCTAACTCTGATTTCCATCTCCCCAAACTCTCCCCTCACCAGAATTTCGTGGATGTTCTCCTCAACCTCGTCAGCTACAAGCCTGACCTTCACGTCTTTTCCTGAGGCAATGCTGAGCGTCGCTGCAACGTTCAAGTTTTTCGGGAATTTCTGAGCTGCCTCAGATGCAGAGCCTTCGAATATTACACCTTTTCTGCCAAACTGCCTCCAATTCTTCCTTGTTGTCAGAACGATTTCCTCTATCAACTCTGATGCTGAAAAAATGGCATCCAATCCACCGATTGCCCCAGATGCTATGTAAACTCTCCTGCCCGTTTTCCTGCAGACTTCCCTGACTCTGCTGAGAAAATCCCTGTCAGCGAAGGCCCCGGTGCTCAGAACAATTAGGTCTATGCCAGCCTTAAGAATTTTCTCCGCATAGTCCTTAACAGCTTGCTGCGATGCAGCCTCAACGGCCACATCCATCTCCCTCTGGAGGAACTCGTCAATGCCTCTAACCATCTTCTCGTGCTCTCCCCTTACATCCAGAATGGCAGCAATCTCAAATCCGTTCCTTTCAAGCCACTCAGCCAGAAATTTTCCAATTGCCCCGTATCCAATTAAGCCGACTAACATAGCTCAAACATCCTCTCTATCGCCCTTCTCGCTTTCTCGGCAATTTTTTCATCCACTCTAACCACATTTCTCTCCTCAACGAGCGCTTTAACAACGCCATCCATCGTGTTCCGCTTCATCGCCCTGCAGACACTCTCTTTGAGGGGCAGAATGGTTTTGTCGCTCTGCTGTCTCAACCGCTCAATCAGACCTATTTCCGTTCCTATAATCACCTTCTCAGCATCGCTTTGCTCTACAAATCTGACCATCTGGCTTGTAGAGCCCACAAAATCAGCAAGCTTCTGCACTTCAGGTCTGCACTCAGGATGCACTATTATGGTGGCATCCGGATGCTTTTCCCTCGCTGTCAGAACATCCTTAGCGGTGAAAGACTGGTGAACACAGCAGTTTCCATATTGCGGGACCGCTATAACCTCCTTCCCTGTTTTCTCGGCAGCATACCACGCAAGGTTTGCGTCAGGACCAAGCAAAACTCTTTCAGCATCAAGGTTCTCCACAACCTTCGCCACGTTGGCAGAGGTGCAACAAACATCCGCCACGGCCTTTGTCTCTGCGTGGGTGTTTACGTAGGCAACGAAGGGAGCATTGTACTTCTCCTTGGCCTTTTTCACCATCTCCGCATCAATCTGCATTGCCATCGGGCAGATTGCTTCCGTTGAGGGAATCAGCACCTTCTTATCGGGATTCAGGATTGCTGCAGTCTCCGCCATGAAGTCAACTCCGCAGAAAAGGATTATGTCTGCATCAACATCCTTTGCAGCCATTGATAGTTCAAGCTATCTCCAACGAAGTCTGCAACGCCCTGAATTGGCAGTATCTGGTAGTTGTGCGCCAGAATGACCGCATTCTTCTGCCTTTTCAGCCTTTCAATGTCGAACATTTGTTCGGCGAACATATGTTCGATGGAGATGAGATGAATATAAAGTTTTTGAAGTTCTTTTTATCTTGTAGTATCCCGAAATAACTTCACACCCCAACAAGATTGCCACGTGAGGAAGCTAACAAACAAGGACATACTCAGAATAGTGAAACAGTGGCTGAAAGGAAAGCCGATAACAAAGATAGCAGAGTTCTTTCAGGTGACAAGGCAGAGAATCCATCAGATAATCAAACACTTCAAAGAAACTGGTGAGATTCCCTTCCTGAAGAAACCGGGAAGAAAACCCAAGGAAATTGACGAGGAAACAGAAAGAATAATCCTGGAAGCACACAAAAGGTTTAATCTCGGTCCAGTTCACTTAGAAAAGAGAATAGAGGAAGAGTACTGCATTCACATCCCCCACAACACGATCTACAAGGTTTTACTCAACCAAGGTTTGGTGGAGGAGAACATGAAGAAGAAAAAGCAGCGGAAGTGGGTTCGCTATGAAAGAGATCACTCAATGTCTTTATGGCAGGGAGACTGGAAGAGGTTGGAGAGAAGTGGATAATCGCTTTCATGGACGATGCTTCCCGCTTCATCACCTGCTATGGAGTATTTGACTCTGCTACTACTGAGAACACAATCAAGGTGCTCAAGAAAGGATTCGCTGAGTATGGCATTCCGGATGAAATCCTCACAGACCATGGTACCCAATTTGTTGCAGCGAAAAGCAGAGAGAAGGCTAGGCACAGATTCAGGGAGTTTTTGGCCGAGAATGGAGTAAGGCACATTCTTGCGAGAGTGAACCATCCACAAACGAATGGGAAGATAGAGAGGTTCTTTGGAGAGGTTGAAAGAAGAGCTGGAAAGTTTGGCTCAGTTGATGCTGTTGTAAGATGGCATAATGAGATTAAGCCTCATAGAAGTTTGGACTGGGATGAACCTTGCAATGTGTTCTGGTACAAGCTTCCTCCAGAGAGAGTTATGTGGTTTGTGAGGAGGTGGTGGGATTGAAGGGAAAGTGTAAATATAATTTGGGATACCACATTCAGTTCTGCATCACGGAAAAGAATTTTTAAAGTGATAAAAACAAAAGATATGCTCAAAACTCCCAGCGATGCCGCAGTTGCTGGCTGCCTCTCCCTGCTGCTTGAGGTTTCCGGAAATCCCAAGGCGGGCAATGTTGACAGGGAGCACGACTTTGACGACCTTAAATTCGAGCACTTCCTCGCCTCCGCTGCAGGAGCATTTCCAGCTTTTCTGGAAGTTGCGGAGAAAAGGATAATTGGAGAAGGTGTGCTGAGAGCTGTGAAGGAGAGCATGAGGTGGCACAGGGCTGAGAACGTTCACTTCGGCGCCTTCCTGCTCCTTGTTCCCCTCATCTCTTCATGGGACGCAGGCGGTATGGTTGATATAGCCGAAGCTGCAAGAAACAGGCTCAGAAGAACGGACTTCAGGGACAGCTTAAGCGTTCTCGAGGCTTTCAGGCTCAGCAATGCGAGAGTTGTTGAGGCCGGAGAGCTTAATTTGAAGGACAGAAAAACCGAAGAAGAAATTGCGCAGAAAAAAATAAATCTCTACGAGTGGATGAAGATGGCTCCCGAGGAGAACCTGATAGCCAGAGAGCTAGTTGATGGCTTTAAAATCAGTATTGAGGGGGCAAAGTTCCTTTTAAGCTTCGGAAATTCTGGAAAGGCGGTCGTTGAGCTTTACTACCATCTCCTTTCCAAGTTTCCAGACCCGCTCGTGATTGCCAAGATGGGCAGAGAGTATGCGGAGAAGATTACCGAGTGGGCTGAAAAAGCGAGAACAGAAGAAGAAAGAAAAGAGCTTGATGAAAAGCTGCTAAAGGATGGTGCAAACCCCGGGACCATAGCCGACTTAACGGCCTCGTCCATCTTCTTAGCGCTTGCGGAGGGCTGGAGAATATGAGGCTTGCTGATTTTGGATTCACGGATGGGATTAACGAAATTATAGCCATCACCGAAAACGAGGATGGTAGCTGGAATGCAGCACCCATTGGCATTATCGTTGAAGATTCCAGCTCTGATACGGCTAAAGCAAAGCTATACAGAAACAGAACTAGAGCAAATCTCGAAAGGAGTGGAGTTTTGTTTGCCAACGTAACCGATGACGCTTTGGTTTTTGCAGTCTCCTCCTTCGGAAATCTAAACGATGATTGGTACGCATCCCCCAACCCCCCTATCATCAAGGGCGCAATGGCGTGGTGCAGGTTTGAGGCGGAGATGAGGAGTGGTGTGGCGCACCTCAAACTGACCGATGGAGAGATTATTGAGAAAAGGGTGAGGGCAATCAACAGGGGGCTGAGCGCGGTAATAGAGGCTTTAGTTCATGCCACAAGATACGTGGCAATCAAGAGCGATGAGAGGAGAAAGGAGCTGCTCGAAAGGATTCACTACTACAGAGAGATTGTACAGAAGTGCGGGAGCGAGAGGGAGAAGAGGGCCTTCGAAATAATTATGGAAAAAATTGGCTAAATTACTCTTCAGATTTCTCTTCTTTCTTCTTCGGTGGCCAGGGGTGAATCTTCATCTTGTGGTCGCAGAGCTTCTGCACGATGTCGAGCTTCGCCTCGCCAAACTCGGCGTAGTCCTTTTCTCTGATGTAGTCCAGAATCTGCTTCGCCACTTCAGTTCTGACCATCACCGTTGAAAAGCGATTTGGGCTGCCAACGCTGCCCACGCTTACGTCACTCTCAACTGCCGCAAAGTCCTGGCAGACTTTACATCCTGATGGTATGATTTCCTCAAAGTCCTTTACGGGAATTCTCACCTTGCTGCCGTCCTTCATCTCAACGATGAACTTCCCCTTCTTGATGTCCGTCTTAACGGCATTCCTTAAGTCAGCGTTTGCCTTTTCGAGCAGGAATTTGTAGAGGTCGTGGTGGTAGAAGTTTTCCGTGCAGAAGAGGCCGATTGCAAGCTTAACCCTCTCGAACTTCTTAAAGGCCTGCTGCATCTTTCTTACTGCTGAAACCATGCACGGAGTGCCGACAAACCCCACCGCCTCCGATTTAAGCACGGCCTCCTTTAACGCCGGAAGGACGTCGGCGTAGCTATACTTCGTACCGGTAATTTTGCGGTCGTAAAGCTGCTCCGGGGTCTTTATGGTGACAACCCTCGTCCTCCAGTTGGAATCTCTCGCAACAAAGATTGCCCTCTCGATTATCCCCATCTCAAGCGCTGAAGCGGTGAATTCCGTAACCATGGCTCCATCCTGTCCAACGAACCTCTTCGACCTCGCTGCCACAACCTCAATGTACTCTCCAAGACCGTTTTTAGGTGTGTACTCCCATCTCGGGCAGACCTTGATGCAGGCTCCGCAGTCAACGCACTCCTTGACCCAGTTGGGAAAATCGATTGGCGCGTCACCGGCTGTTATTCCATTGACCGGGCAGATTGACGCGCACGCAGCGCAGTGGCAGCAAAGTCCCGCATCGATTACCTCTGCTTTCAGATTGCCAAAATACTTTTTCTTGTGCTTCTTTTCGGGCAGTGCAAACTGCCACTCTCTTGCAATCATTCTCCCACCTCTTCGAGAGTGAGAATCTGCATCGGACACTGCCTCACGCAGAGCCCGCATCCGGTGCACAGGTCGGTCTGAATCTGGAGAACGCATCCCGTTCCTGTGACCTCTTCATCTATTGATATCTCGCATTTCTCAACCTTAATCGCGTTTTGCGGGCAAACATTGGCGCACAACCTGCAACCGAGGCAGCTTTCTGGCTCAGTGCAGGCAGCCTTCCTTTCCTTTACCTTCACAGGCTTTGGCGGCACTTCAAGAGAGTCGAGCTCCTTTTTCCTTACAAGGGTCCAAACTTTGCGGTCTACGTAGTACTCAACAGTCTGCTTCTCCTCCCTGACAATCTCGGGAACCTTGGTGATTTGTTCGCACTCAGTCTCATTTCATCCATCGATTTGAAAGCAACATCATGAACCTTGCTTGTGTTTAAAGCTCCGGTGGGACAGCTATCAACGCAAAAGTGGCAGAAGATGCACTTAGCATAATCGATGCCCGGATACGCCCTATCGAAATACTCCATCTGTATCGCGTTGGCAGGACAGATTTGGGCGCAGCGGAAACAGCTGATGCACTTCTCCCTGTCAAAGACTATAAAGCCTCTGAAGCATTCCGGATACCTCCTCCTCTCTCTCGGATACTCAACCGTTATTCTGTCGGGCTTTATGGCCTGCTTTACAGCCTCGCTGATGGCTTCAGCATGCCTCTTGAGGTTTTCAATCGGGTCAGTTTTAACCTTACTCAGCCTGATCATGACAACCACACTCCTAAGGCGCCTCCAACAACCAGCGCTACGATCGAGAGGGCAAGCATTGAGGTCCACCCTATTCTCAAAGCCTGGTCAAGCCTGTATCTAGCGTAGATTGACCTCACTATGACCAGTATCGAAATCACAACGATCGTCTTAATGAACATCCAAAGCGGACCGTTCAAATCGCCGAGCAGAGGGCAGTAGATGCCGCTCCATCCACCAAGGAACAGAATCGTGAAAAGGAGAGTCATTATGTACAGCTTTTCGTAGGCGAGAACCATGACAAGGCCGAAGAGGATTCCAGAGTACTCAACGAATGGGCCGAAGGCGATTTCCTGATCAGCCTCAGGAATCTCGAAGGGCAGTCTTGAGGTGGCCATCAGCATTGCGATGAGGTAAACGATGAACGCAATCGGATTCAGAAGTGCTCCCGGTATGGCAGACTGCTTCTCAACTGCAACGTAGGCATCTCCGCTGCCGTAAAGGAAAATCATCGAAATAACCGCTATTATGAACGGAACCTCGTAGGCGAAGTACATGAAAGCTTCTCTGACCGAACCGATGTAGGCGAACCTGCTGTTGGAGGCCCATCCTATGGCGACTATTGTGATGGGAATCAGGGCGATGAACGTCACCGTAAGCTGAATTGCGTTGGGTGTGTAGATTCCAACCGCACTTCCAGCGGGAATGAACATTATCGGCAGAAGCACAGGGATGAAGGCGAGAATCGGAAGCTGCACGAAGTAGGGACGATGAGCCTCTCTGTGAACTATGGCCTCCTGGAAGAAGTACCTTATGCCATCCGCAAGAGCCTGAATAGCTCCCCTAATAGGCCTTGCAACCTCAAGAGGACCAACTCTCCACTGAATTCTGGCGGTTAACTTTCTCTCGTACCACACAATGTAGAGCAGATAGAGAGTCAGAACTCCAAGTCCGGGCATTATTATCACGGCAAAGAACGGTTTCCAGAGTATCAGTGCTACGAGAATGTTGATTAGCGGGATTTTCATTAAGTAGTCTACAATCGGTGCAATCAGCGGAATATTCATCATGTTCGAGCTGAAGATTTCGTAAAAATAATTCAAGGCATCAGCAATCATCACAACCACCTCACCTGTCAGCTTCGGGCGGGAAGTAGCCGAAGCTCCCGTATATGGCCTGCAAATCGGCCAGCCTTTCTCCCTTCATGGATTCCATGAAGCCCCTGAGGTAAAGCCATCCAGGGCTTACTATCCTGAGCCTGTACGGAACGTTAGACTCTCCATCGCTGATTATGCTGTAGATTATCGTTCCCCTCGCCCCCTCCGTCAGAGTCGTGTACTCTCCCGAAGGAAGGACAATGTTCGAGAGGCTGTCGAAGAAGGAGCCCCTGATATCCTTCTCGTTTTCAGCAACCTGCTCGCTGATTACTCTTCCCTCAGGCATTTCCTTGATGCACTGCCTTATGATGCTAAGACTCTGCCCTACCTCGTTAACTCTGACCAAGAACCTCGCATAACCGTCTCCGGCATCAGAGACGGGCATTTCCCACGTGAGGTCATCGTAGGCCTCGTAGGGCTCCACCTTTCTCACATCGTACTCAACACCGCTCGCTCTCAGGAAAGGCCCAACGACGCCGTATTTTATTGCCTCCTCCTTGCTGAGAACGCCGACGTCCTGAAGTCTCGCGATGACCGTGGGGTTGTTGATGAAGATTCTCTCGAAGGACTTCAGCCTCCTTTCCATTGCGAGAGTCATGTCGTAAATCCACTTCAGCGTTGCATCGTCAGCATCCCTCCTCACACCGCCGGGAATTATGAAGGAAGAGGTGAACCTTGCTCCTGTCAGCCTTACAAGAGCCTCGCAGATCAGTTCCCTGAGTCCAAAAGGATACATGAAGCCGGTTGTGTGGCCGAGGAAGACTGCAAGAATTGCAGCATCGTATAGGTGTGTTCCCACTCTACCAAGCTCGGCAAGCATCGTCCTGAGGAACTTCGCCCTCTCTGGAACCTCTATGTCCAAAGCTTCTTCAATCGCCCTTACATAGCCAAGATTGAAGTTCGGAGCATCCATTATTGCAGGTCTCTCAACAAGCGGAATGTTCTGAATGTAAAGGCGGTTTTCTGCTAGCTTCTCCATCGACCTGTGAACGTAACCGGGATCGGGAATGACTTCCTGAATTATATCTCCCCTCACCCTCACAATAAGCCTCATGTGGCCGCTGCCGGGATGCTGAGGACCGACGAGAACCAGAAAGTCATCGCTCCTGTAGGTATCCTCCACGTATTCAGGCGGGATGGGGATGAACAGAGACCTTAGTTCTCTTGGGGGCTCCACGGGAATGTCGAGAGCGTATTCCTCCATGTTCATCACCTCACGTAAACCTCCTCCTCAAGCTTGAAGTCCTTTCTCAGCGGGAACTCCGGAGCGTCTGGAGCGAGAAGGAACTTTCTGCCCATCCACGGATTGCCCTCGAAGATTACGCCAAAGAAGTCGTGCATCTCCCTCTCCATGTAATCCGCACTCGGGAACATGCTCGCAAGGCTCTTCACCCTCGGATTCTCTCTCGGAATATCCGCAAAGACGTTGACTATGACCGGCATGAGTTCTTTGACGCTGTAGCTGGAGAAGTGGTACTCCACGATGAACTTGTCCTCATTCGGTACGTCTATCACATTAACGTTCTTAACGTGGTCGAACCCCATCTCCCTCAGCCTCATTGCAGCCCTTGGAATGTAATCGCTTTCCACCTTAACAGCTATTCTGTTCTTTCCGGTAATTGTCACAGATTTGGCCTCCACTTTCGCCTTAATCTCCTCAACCAGCTTCTGGCCGAACTCCCAATCAACCTCCTTCGGAGCGTTCACTATGACTGCCGGTGCCTTAGATATTTTCTTCGGTGATTTTGGCAGAACTCTTGGCTTTCTGCCAGCCTCCAGAGGTACTTCGGGGAATGTTGCGGAGGTCTTTGCCTCGCCGGTCTCTATCTTGAACTGAAGCTGCCTTATCCCCCTGAGCAGGGCCTCAGGGGTTGGGGGACAGCCGGGAATGAAGAAGTCAACCGGAACTACGTCGGATGGTTTGACCATGTGATAGCCATTCCAGAAGATTCCTCCCTGCAAACCGCAAGCCCCCATCACGATGACGAACTTCGGATCAGGCATCTGCTCCCATGTTATCCTCAAAACTTTCGCCATCTTTCTTGTGATTGCTCCCTCAACAATTATGAGGTTCGTCTGCCTCGCGATACCGTAGTTGAGGGCGCCGATCCTCTCTCCGTCATAACCACAGGCGAAAGCGTGAGCAAGTTCAGCTCCGCAGCATGCTGTAACGAGGTGGACCGGCCACAGGCTCCACTTGGTTCCCCACTTCTTAATAGGGCCAAGCGGGCCTCCTCTAACAAATTCGATGAATTCATCCATTGATATCACCCCTCAATTTGGCAATTTCAAGCGAGTAGTTGTAGGCTACATGCAGCGCTGGTAAAAGCAGAATGAATGCAAGAACTGTCAGAGCTATTACGTCCAGCGTAGGTGTTCCCGAAAGCAGCAGAATTATGACCAGTATTGGTTCAAAGGCCATGAACATTATCATGAAACCTATGTACTGCATCGGTAGCGTCCACTTCTGCAACCCTACCGGAGGGTTTCCTGCCTCGAATCTTGAAACTTTAACCTCAGTCGGCCTGTATCTGGGCAGAATTTTTGCAAGTGCCAGTACCGCAATGTCCGTGATCAGAGCGACTGCAACGACGATTACCACAACCAGCGTGTTTTCAAGCATCGACATGCTTCACACCCCCTTCATCATCGAAACAACGTCCACAAACCACATTGGCGGTATCAGCGTTATCAGCATTGCAATTGATGCAAACAGCACTACCGCACTCGTCAGATTGAATTTCCAGCCGGTTCCGAGCAATCTTGCAAGTCTAACGTAATAGGGAACTGAGATTGCGGAGTTAAGCACGAGTATTACCGCCAACCAGATGAACTGCGAGTAGACGAGGGAGTAAATTATGAACAGCTTGCTCCAGAACCCCATGAGCGGCGGCAGGCCGATGAAGGAGAATGTCAGCATATACGCTGTTATCGGAGATGTTCCCTCATTCTTTATGCTTGCGAAGTACCCCACCTTGCCAAATGAGTTTACGAAGAGCTGGAGCAGACCTCCCGCAATTGCAAAGTAAACGTACTCCTTCCCTGCGGTTACTGCGGCAAAGGTCGCAAGAATGTAACCCATGTTCGCAACGGTTGAGTATGCGAGGATTCTACTGGGTTCATTCGTTGTTAAAGCTCCAATGTTTCCGACGAACATCGATGCAGCAGCGATCAGCCCAACCACGATGAGGAGGAGTCCGAGAGATGGCGTTGCGGTTGCAACGACTATCTTGTAGGCGATGATGAATGGAACAAACTTTGCAAGCGAGGCTATTATCGAAATCGGAATGGGGTCTGCTGAGGCGAAAACGTCCGGAACCCACTCGTGAACCGGAGCTATACCCACTTCCATGCTCAGGCCGACAATCAGCATTAGGAAAGCCAAGGAGTAAACCAAAGTATTCGTCGTTGAATACAGTAGAACCGCTCCGGTTATAAAGAGGACTGTGGCGATTACCATGAAAGTAACGTACTTGATGCCAACATCCACATTCAGTCCCCTGTCGCTAACCATGACAAGCAGGTAAGTCGGAGCCGAGACGACCATGAACAAAGCGAGCATCATTGCAAGGTCATCAACAACAAAGGCGTAAATCGTCGCCACTGCCATTATCGCGACCAACGCGTAATCCACACCAGCAATTTGGTTCTGCCTTATGGCGTAGAGGGAGAAGATGTTCAGCAGCGCCACGAAAAGAATTAAAGCTGAGTAAGCGTTTCCGCTTGCCATCATTGCAACAACAGCAACTACGCTCGCCACAAGCGATATTCTGATGTCCTTGTAGCTGAGAGCTGCTCCAACTGCGAGGATTATCAGCGATGCAAGCAACTCTATCATGCTATCCACCCCGCCGCGACTGCAACAACCACAATCAGCATTACGAAGCCAATCACAATCTGCAGATACCTTTCAAGCCTTCCGTTCTGGATGAACCTCACTCCGTGAGAGTAAACCTCAAACATTCCGGGAATTGCCTGATGACAGGTAAAGTCTATCAGCATGTTTCCGTAATCCACAACCTTCGCTATCGCCCAGCCAATTTTCGGCACAATGTAGTCATTGAGGAACATCATGTACATCCTGTCACCGAAGAACTGTCCCAGCGGTGATTTAATCTGCGGCTTGAAGAATCCGAAAGCGTAGGCCACGAGGACGATCATGCCCACTGCAAAGGAGGATGGCAGTAACCCCTCCTCGACGAACTCTTTAAACGGCTCCTCTGGAGACGTCAGAATTGCTGCAAGGATTACGAGAAGCATTGAAACCATGATAAGATACGCCGTGCTCATTATCTGTCCGCCGTGAAGGTGGAGGTGCACCTTCTTGCCCTTGAAGAAGTTCATGCTGAGGAACTTGCCGAGGAAGCCTGAGTAGATTGCTGAAATCGTTACGAGAAGGGCAAGTGGAATTATGCCGAACTCGTGCTCAAGGTGGTGCATGACACCATCCATTCCTGACTTCACCCAGTAGGCTGTGAAGGGCGGAATTCCTGAGAGGAAGATTGTGGCAACAACCGTCGCAACAAAGGCCCACTTGAGCTTCCTCGCCACCTCAGTGTCTCCACCAAGGAACCTGTCGTGGGTCTCGTGGATGAGATGGCCCGCGACAAGGAAGAGCGTTGCCTTGGCGAAGGCGTGGGTGATGAGGTACCAGAATGCTACCAGCAGAGCGAACTTCCCGACCCAGTAGCTTGCCGCTGCCGATGCGAACATCAAACCGAGGCTGGACATTGTTGAGGCCGCAAGCAGAACCTTCCTTTCAAGGGAGCTTGTTGCAACAAGAGCGGCGTAGAGGGATGAGACCAAGCCGAGGAACAGCACGAGAACGTAAACGTATTCGTAGCCCTCAAGGTGAAGCTCCCAGGGCTGGATGTACCAGCTGAGCCTCATGAAGAGATAGGTTCCGGCTGCAACCATTGTGGCTGAGTGGAGCAAAGCGCTCACAGTTGTCGGGCCTGTCATGGCCGTCATCAGCCACTCGCTGAAGGGTAGCTGGGCTGACTTCGTGAAGGGCCCCATGAGGAAGGCCACAAGGAGGATTACGACTCCGGCAACGCCTATTTTCTCCTCCAGCCCAGCCCAAGGAATCTCGGTAATGTTTAGCGTGCCTGTTAAGGCGAACAGGGCACCGATGGCGAAGAACATCGGCATGTCTCCCACTCTTATCGTGGAGATTGCTCTCCACCCTCCGGTGCTGGGTGACCAGAACATGTTGAGGCCTGCAACCTTTCTCTTCAGAATTCCGACGTAGCTTAGCTCGTCATCATCCCTGAACCAGTGGCCAATCAACCCCCATGAGGCAATTCCCAGACCTTCCCAGCCTATGAGGAGCATCAGGAGGTTGTCGCTGTAAACAACGAGGAGCATTGATGCGGTGAAGAGGTTGAAGAAGAACCAGTACCAGCCAAGCCTGTAGTCGTCCCTCATGTACTCAAGGCCGTAAACGCCAATCAGGAAGGCTATCACAGCAGTCAAAGCCCCCATCAGCTTGCTTAGGTAGTCGAAGATGAACACGAAGTTTATGTTGAAATCCGGCAGCCAGTAGATGGTGTACTTGATTGGCTCGGCTTCAGGTGAAAGTTCTCCTACGTTAAAGAGTATGTAGAGAGCGACGCAGAGTGAGACGAAAAGGCCCAGAACTGAAAGAACGGGTAGCTTTCTCGCCCACTCAGGGCGGGGGTCCATTCCCCACGCTATTGCGATGGGAAAGCTGGCTATGATTGGCGTGAAGAAAAGCAATGCGAGAAGTTCAGCCATCATCGGAAGCTCAACCATTTCGCTCATGGCATAACACCTCCAATTCCGAGAACAACCTTAAGACCGCTGAGCAGCGCAGTTGAGAGTGGAGGGAATATGAAGGCGACGCTGAAAAACGCCACAACGTAGAGCGGGACGTCGAGCAGTCTGCTGACTTTCGGCTTCTCGTAGCCAGCAGGCGTACCGTAGTATATAACCTTCATCGTGTAGAAGCTGTATAAGCCCGAAATTATGAACACCACTACGACTGCAAGAATCACCGCAAGGTTGAACCCGTATATTGTAGTGAGCCCCGCAAGGATGTAGAACTCCCCGAACATGCCTATTGTGAGAATGCCGCTTAGAGTCATGAAGCCGAGAAGGGCTGCGTTGGCAATTGTCGGGACGTACTCATGCATACCGCTCATCCTGTTAATATCTCTGAGACCGTGGAATGACGCGATTATCGCTCCCGCCGTCATGAAGAGGATCGACTTTCCGAAGGCGTGGCTGATGTACTGTATAACCACACCAAGAAGCCCGTAGCTGCCGAGGCACAGGGCGATGAGAACGTACCCCATCTGTGAAACGGTTGAGTATGCGAGCAGCCTCTTGTAGTCCTTCTGCTTGAAGACCGAGAAACCGGCGTAAATGCTGGATACTATTGCGTATGCAATTATGATGTCTCTGTATTGGTCAATGAATGAGGAATCGATCATGTAAACTCTCAAAAGGACGTATCCGGCAAGACCGACGGTAAGAGGGCTTAGCAAGGCACTGACAGGTGTTGGTGCTTCAGCGTGCGCCCACGGCAGCCAGATGTGCGGCCCCAGCCCCGGAAGCTTCACAAGCATTCCGAGGAAAATCAGCAACCATGCCGTAAAGCCAACGGCCTTGACAGCGTTGAACGCCATCGTGCTGTTTTCGAAGCCTATTATCAGGATACCGAGCAGCGCCAGAACTCCTGCAATGTGCGTCCAGACAAAGTACAGAACGGCAACCCATTGCCTGTTTCCGTAGCCGTACATGTATATCAGCAGGAAGGAGGCAAGAAGGGAGATTTCCAAGAAGATGTAGAGCAAAATGAAGTTCCCAGCATAGACAAGCCAGAGCATTGCCACGGCGTATAGATTGTAGAGGAACCAGTACTTCCTGAACTCCCACTCTATGCTTCTAATCTCCCCATCGTGAAGCATCTCCTCGAATCTGTGCTTCATGTAAGGCAGCGAGTAGAAGGCAACCATCGCAGAAACGAGACAGATCGTGAAGCCGAAGGCGTTGCTTATCGGATCAGCGAGAAGGTAAAACTCGCCGACGGGTGCAGGCAGGCTCATTATGGGCACTTCAATGGTTTCTTTTGTTGTCAGCAGAAATCCGAGAGTAACAAACATCGGAATCAAGAAGGAGATTGCCGAAAGCCATGTCGCGGCTTTGGGCTTTAAAGCGGGGAGAATGAATGCAACCACAAGGGGGATGATGAGGGAGAACACGAGAATTTCAGCCGTCATAAGCTATCCCCTCCTACAGCCACCTTATCTACATCGATACCTCTCTTCCTCCTGTCAAGCAGTATTATCGCCGTCACAAGAACCATGAGCTCTGTGCTGCTCGTAAAAGCCGTTATTATCGCTACTGCGTAAGCCATTGGAGGGTTAATTGAGAACAGAGGAACTATGGCGAGGAACACAGCAGCGAACATCAGCTCAAGGCTGATCAGAAGGCGAATCACATCCCTGGCAGAAATTGCTGTGAGGTAGGCAATCAGCAGAATCGCTCCCGAGGTTGTCAAAATTACCGCGAAATTGGACACATCAGGCACCATCACAGGTCAACCCTCCGTGCGAGTTTTATTGCCGAAAGCATCATCAAAACGACCAGAGTGAAGAGGAAAGCGACAACGAAGAAGTAGTCGGTTGCAACCGCCGAGAACACCTCCGGATTCACGACCTCAATGCTCTCCACAGCCATACTCGCGTAGGCTAAGGCGAGAATCGCAAACACGACTATAACCGGCACAACCCAGAAGATGTTGACCTTCCTCGAAACTCCCGCCCTGTAGGTGGCTGCAATGGCCACTGTTACGATGCCAACGGCTCCAACGAATATCAAAGCTATTATAACGACCACTGGTTGGATGTTGAACGCCGCGTAAATCGCTGCAACGAAGAGCATCGTCACCGACATGTAAAGCGCAGCGTAAAAGTTATCCTTCGTCAGCAGAACACCGATGGACGACGCAACGGCAAAAAGACCGGCGACAGCTATTATCAGTGTGTCGATGTTCATGTCCCGAAGTCACAGCCACACACTAATAAATTTTACTAAATCGATAGTATTTCAGCTTTATTACATGAAAAAATTATACATTATAAATGGAACCAAATTTTCTAATCAAATCAACCCCGTTTTTAAAGCCGCGAGAAAAGTCGATCTTCAGGAGTGCGAACTCGGAAATGGAATACGGCAAAGCGCAGGAGCCGATTGTTACAACCCTACCATCCTGCTCAGCCTTCAGAACTTTCTGGGGTTCGTGAGCCCTGATTATAACCTTAACCCCAAGTTCCTTCAAAAGCATTTCGGAATTCTTCTTACCGAAAAAGTACATCACCCCCCTGTTGTAGTTCTCCCCGCACTCCTCCCTCTCCCACGGGTCGTTCCACATGATTTCTAAAGCCGTGATGTCGTCAGGCCGCTCGATTTCCTTTCTTGATATTCCCTCAGCGTGAATCCTGCACTGCTTGGTTGGCACACCACCGTGGGCCATCCAGATTTCGCCCTCAACAATTGCAGAGAGGGGCATTTTGTTCCACATTCTGATCAGGCTCTCGTAAACCTCCTCACCCCGCTCCCCGAATTTTTCCCTCAGCTGGTAGGGAAGCTGGTGGGGATAAACTCCCGTGCTTTCGTGGTTTCCCCGCAGAAGCAGAGCTTTGCCCTCAAGAAAAAGCCTGAGAACCTTCTCGTAGCACTCGACAGGATAATCTCCCCTGTCCGCATAATCCCCAAGAAATATCGCAAGACCTTCAATCTCCCTTTCAATCTTTCTCAAAGCCTCTATGTCAGCATGAACGTCTCCCACTACGGTTATGACATCCTCCTCCACAACAACCATTCTCTCCTTTGGCATCATCGCCGCAGCATCATCGATGAGCTCAAGCAAATCCATGTGTGTAGTTGACTGAAAATTTAATAAATGCTACTTGAGAAAACATGGCATGGAAAGGAAGTGCCCGCTCTGC
Source organism: Archaeoglobus fulgidus DSM 4304 (assembly GCF_000008665.1). NCBI lineage: Archaea > Methanobacteriati > Methanobacteriota > Archaeoglobi > Archaeoglobales > Archaeoglobaceae > Archaeoglobus > Archaeoglobus fulgidus. The sequence goes on along the minus strand of NC_000917.1, from coordinate 1,635,640 downwards.
GGTGGAGAGATGGTGAGGAGCAGGACCAATCAGGCAGGCTATTCAAGATACTTCTGGAGGGCTCCATGGGAAAAGGGACTGGCAAAGCTGGGGAGAGGAATAGATGCCTATCCATGGCTCTGCATCAAATGTGGGGCTGTGATTCCCTACGTTGAGGAGAGCACGCTTGAAAAGTTAAGAAAAGAATATGAGAGGTTGAGGGCAAGCGGCTTCAGGTTCTGAATCAGCTCACTATCTCCTTTGTCACCTTCGCTATATCCATCTCCGAAACTCTTCTGGCTGAGGGCAGCAGAGCGAGGAGGATTATTGCAAATACTGCCAAAACTGTGGCGGCGAAGGTTCTTGGATAGATGACCATCGGCATGTAGTAAAGCTCGCTTTCAAAGGAGGAGAAGAAGAAGTAGGCTGTTGAATAAGCAATTGGTAAGGCAAAAACAAGCCCGAGGATTGCAACAAACAGGTTTTCTAAAATGAGCGAAATTATGATTTCTCTGGAAGTGTAGCCCAGCATCCTGAGCGTTGCAAGCTCCCTGCTCCTCTCAATCACGCTGATGCTGGTAGTGTTGAAAACGGCAGCAAAGCCGAGTGATACGCCAAAGAAGAGGGAGAAGGCTATGAAAGCGTAGAAAAATCCCATGAGCTCCTCAATGGATTCCTGTGCCTCTATCACTGTGCTCACCTTCTTCACACCATCCATCTGCCTGATTTTCTCAGCAATTTCCGCAATTCTTCCCTCGTCTGCATCAACCACAATCCTGTTGAACCCATCAACTCCTGAAATCCTGCTGAAGTAATCCAAGCTTGCCGTTGCGACAGAAAGCAGAGGAATCATCTCCACGTCCTCCACTTCAGCCTCAAGTTTTCCAAATTCGGTGTAAACGGAAACTTTCTCACCCTCCACCAGCGAGAGGTTCTTCATGGCTGTTTTTGAGAAAATTATGCCTTCGGACGGGATTAGCTTCTCCCCCTCAGCATTGTAAACGTTGTAGAGAGTCTGAAAGTTCGATGCTATGAGCAGGGTTGGGACTGCCTCACCACCCTTTTCAACGTAAATGGGCATCTCAACGGCAGGCTCTGCAAAAAGCACACCGTCCATCTTCCTTACCTTTTCTAAAACTTCTTTCCCATCATAGCCCTCAAGGCTCACCTTGATGTCGTAGGCGTAAACCTTTCCGAACTGCAGCTGCATGACGTAGTCAAAGGAGTCAACGAAGACCATGGAGTTCAGAATGAGTGAGGTGCAGGCAACGATGCTGAAGATTGATATCGCAGTTCTCCTCTTGCTTCTGAAGATGTTTCTCAAAGCCAATCTGAAAATCAGGCGCATCCTCCAGATTCTGGAGAAGAGGGCGTCAATCCTTGCAATGAAGCTAACTGCTGCAACCTCAGCGTAGCCCCTCAACGCCTTTACAATGTCAACCCTCGAAGCCTGATATGCAACCAGAAAGCCGGAAATTGTGGGGGTGAGAGTGCCTGCCATCAGGGAGAGGGAGTAAACCTCCAAGTGGGGCTTTGAGACGTAGTAGGGGAGGTTGAGGAAGGTGATGTATTGGGAAGTTAATAGCTGCGAGGCAAAGAAGCCCGCCACCAGTCCAGCGGTGGAGGCAAAGAAGCCCATGAGGAGAGGGTATTGCAGGTAGTGCAGCATTATCTCGTTTCTTGTGAATCCGAGAGCCCTCATCACAGCAATGTTGCCGAGCTGAAGCCTGAAAATTCTCGAAAGCAAAGCGTAGGTCATGAAAATTGAGACAAGGATGAAAAATGCTGGAAAGAGCACTGCCAGTCCCCTGAACCCCTCAAGGTCTTCCTTGAGGAGCTTTCTGCTCACCTGATTTTCACCCGTGTGAAACTCCTCAACCTTGTCGCCGAGAATTGTTAAAACTTTCCTGAGAATTTCCTCATTCCTCTCCTTTTCAGCCACCCTTATCTTGAGCTCGTTGAACTTCAACCCTGCTTTTAGCATGTCCTTTTCCGGAATGTAAACGATTGCGTATGAGCCGGGAGAGGGAGTGAAGGTCTCCTCCCCCTCTTCATAAATCAGGATAAACTCAGGTGAGTAAACAAGAGCTTCCAGGGGCTTTTTGTATTCAAAACCTGCAAAGCTCACCTCCAAGGGAGTGTTAACCTCTATGCCGTAGTAGTCTGCGAATTTCTTTATAACCGCAAATCCCCTCTCCCCCTCAGCAACGTAAAGACGGTTGATTGTTTCTTTTTCTGGAAGGGAGATTACAAGGGCTGCGACTTCTTTGCCATCAACTTTAACCTTTCCCGAAACCGAAATCCTCGGCTGAACCTCCAAAACACCATCCAGTTTTTTCACCCTCTCAATTTCCTCCTCCGTTATCTCAACCGCCTTAACTGAGATGTCCTCGAAATTGCTGCTCTCGTAAAAGCTCTCGTAGGTGTCGTTGAGGTTCAGGTAAGAAAGGTAGAAGGCGCAGAAAATTGTAACGCCGAGAAAGAGGATGAAGGTGGTGGCTGCAAAAAGCCCCTTCTGCTCCTTAATGTCCCTGAGGAGCTTTTTCCTCAAAATGCTACCACTGGATTTCATCGGGGTCAGCCGGATGGAGATTCCTCTCAACCCTCTCAACCTTTCCATCCCTCAGATAAACCACCCTGTCGGCAATGGCTGCAATGGCGGAGTTGTGTGTGACGAGAACAAAGGTTATTCCCTCCTTCCTGTTTATCTCTCTCATGACCTTCAGCACAGCCTTTCCAGTTTCGAAGTCCAGACTGCCAGTTGGCTCGTCAGCGAGAATTATTGGCGGGTTCTTAACCAGAGCCCTTGCTATGGCAACTCTCTGCTGCTCTCCACCGCTCAGCTCTGCCGGGAAGTGCTCCGCCCTGTCAGCAAGTCCGACCATCTTCAGCACCTCATCCACATCCCTCGGGCTCTCAACCAAATCTGCTGCAATCTCCACGTTTTCCCTTGCAGTTAATGTTGGAATGAGGTTGAAGAACTGAAAAATGAAGCCAACGTTATTTCTCCTGTGCATGGTGAGCCTGTCTTCATTGTAATTCGTGATATCCTTACCATCAAAAATCACCCTTCCCCTTGTTGGCCTGTCAATTCCCCCAATTATGTTCAGCATCGTCGTCTTACCGCAGCCTGAGGGGCCCAGAACGACCATGAACTCTCCCCGCTCTATTTCAAGATTTATCCCCCTGAGAGCGCTAACCTCGACCTTTCCCATCTGGTAAACTTTCCAGACATCCTCAAGCCTCAGCATTCAGGCCTTCCTCCTCATTCTGAGCCATGCGATTGCAGCTACAACTCCAATGAGAGCCAAAAGTCCGGCAATCACTCCAGAGCGGTCGGCGGAGAAAACGTAGACCTCAAATTCCCTCTCAGCTTTATGCTTTTCAAAGGTTTTGTCCATGTAGGTTATTTCTGCAACAATCTTCTGGCTTCCTGCCTTCAAAGCCCTCATTTCGAAGGTTGCGGTTGCAGAATCACCGCTGCTGAGAGAGCCGATGAAGTAGCTCCTCCTTCCCTCAAGCCCTTCTGGAAGTATAAGGTTAACCGCAACGGCCTTGGCATCCTGCTCTCCGCTGTTCTCCACCTGAATGGAGAGCTTAAAGCTGTCTCCCTCAACCACCCTTTGTGGAGAGGTGTAAACTCCAGCGAGGTCAATGGAGATTCTGCCGTAGTCCGAGATGTAAAGTGGTACGGAGAAGTTCTTGGCAAAGCTTTCAGTCCTCAAAACAAGCTTAACATCATACTCACCGCTCTCTCTTGGTGATTTGAGTGAGAAGTTAATCACGGCCTTTTCTCCAGCCTCAACAGTTCCGACATACTTCTTCTTCTCTCCATCAAACCTCTCCGCCTCTAATGATGCCGTTAGTCCTGAAAGTTTGGAGTTCTTTGCCGTAATTGCAACTTTAAGGCTGAAGTCCGAGTCAGCGTAAACCTTCTCCGGAAAAGTGGAAACTTCAAGGGTTACCTCAGGCTCTGACACGATTTTGACTAAAACGGGAACCTCAGCAACCCCCTTTTCACCAAACTCGCTCCTGTAATCAACAATGATTTTAGCCTCATAAACTCCCGCTACAGCATCGGAATCCGCCTTCAGTCCCAGAACAACTTTCTTCGTTTCCCCTCTGCTCCATGATTCAATAAGGGCGGTGTCTGAAGTTATGAAATCCGAATTGAGGATGATTACTGCACTCTCAACATCTCCTCCCAAGTTTCTAAGCATAACCTCCGCTTCTCTGCTCTCATCCGGCCGAATTTCGATTGTGCTTCCGGCATAGATGAAGGGCAAGTCGTAAACGGCAATACCAAAAACGCCCTCAATGCCAAACTCACTTCCGCTCTCGTTCCTGTAGCTCAGGCTTGCCTTTAACGCATACAAACCTGATTTCTCCGCATAAGCCTTTATCTGAGCTGAAGTGCTCCCAGCAGAGAGGTCGCCAAGGTCCAGATAGACTGAAGAGGTTTTCTCCCCACTGTCGGGATTTATGAGGTAAAACCCCTCCTCATTCTCTGTAACGTAAAGGCTCAAGCCTCTCGCATTTTCTCCAGCATTGGAGATGTCTATGGAGATTATGAAGTATCCGATGGAGGGATTTTCGGGTATTGTATGGTGGTTGAGGGTTATGACAGGCTGTGCAGTCGCCTGAGCTGCTAAAGCTAAAAACGCCAGCAAAGCCAAAACAAACCTCATGCTCTCACCCTCCTGCTCTCGACAAATTCCATCGCAATTTCTCTGTATTTCTCCAGCTTTCCAAGGTCGAAGTAGAGGGAGTAGATAGACAGGCCGTCGAGCATGGCCATTAAGGCAATCGCCGTCTCCCTCGGATGGCGGCAACCCTCAAAGAGTGAGGCTACTTTCTCAAGGGCTTCACCAAACATTCTTTCAAGCTCCTCTATCCTGACCTGACTCAAAGCATACATCATGAACTCTATAAACTCCCTCCTTTCGGCGATGAAGCCAATGCCGTAGTCAACGACTTCCTCAACACTTCTCGGATTGAACTCCTCCATCATTTTCCTGAAAGCATGCATCACAGCCTCCTCAAGAAGCTTCTGCTTGCTTTCGAAGTGGTAAAAGATGAGGCTCTTCGACACCTTTGCCTCTCTCGCTATCTCCTCAATGCTCACTTCGTGCGGCGGCTTTTTCATGTAAAGCCTTAGGGCAGCTTCGATTATCCTGACTGACTGGTCAGTCATAAGGTTACTTTGTAGTCAGAAATTTAAGATTTTTCATTAAAATCGGTCGTGTGATATCCGAAATAAATCACTGTGCTGGGTATAATAGCGGAGATAAAAAGCAGGTTTCCCTTTATGGTTTCATCTCTGGCCTTTAAGGCTATCTCCTGATTTTTCCGGGGAGAATGTACTCGTATCTGCCGAAGAGAGCCTTTGTAAGGATGAATCTGTGCACTTTCCTCAGGTTAAGGTAGAGGCTCCAGATGAAGGCATCCTCTTTGTAGTACTTCTCCACTTCTTTGGCTGTAATTGCCTCAAAGTCGTAGCCGTTGAGCTTGAAAAACTCGTTGGCGAGGTTAATAGCTATGGGAATCAAATCCTCCCTCCCCTCCTTGTAAAGGTTGGCTATCATGTCCACCACAACTTTCCTGAAATCGAAGTACCTGTCCAGTATATCCTGCAGAAAAATCTTTTTCAGCAGAATTCTTATTCCCGGGGGGCAGGCCTGCAGGAAAACCTCCGTATCAAGCTGATGAATTCCATTTTTCCGAATCATTGGTGTTGAGGTGTCAAAGTAGTAAATCTCCTCCATTATGGCCCAGTTGGATATCTGTCCGTCAATGCCTATCTCCAGCCCCTCTTCCCTTCTCTCGGCATTAAAATCCCAGACCTTCTTCATTTCGGCAAGAACTCTGCCAAAAACCTCTTCTGCCTCATCTGCTTTGGCCGTCTGAATAACCTTGTTCCCCACATTCCCGACCATTTTCTGGGCTATGTAGAGGACTGTTTTTCCATCCCTTCTTTCAACAAAGGTCGCATCACTATCAGGCACCCTCAACCCAGCCCCTTCCAGCAGCTCAATATACTCAAAATAGACTTCAATGTACCTCTTCACCTGCTCGACTGATTTGAAGTTTGGGATTCTTTTTAATGCAATTCCCGGAAGCTCAGGCAGCTCAAACACGGTGCTTATTTCACCGTAGCCAATTATTTTGATGTTTTCTGGTTTGGCGGGATTTAACCTTTCTTCAAAGTTCCTCAAAACCTCAACATCAACCTTCATAGCATTTTTCTGATAAACTCAACCATCTCCCGCCTTTGAGAGGCTATCTCCATCGCTCCTGCCAGCTTTTCTCTGATGTAATCAACCTCCTTCTCTCCCACAATCAGCGGAGGAAGGAACTGCATGACAGAGGTGTCGTTGTTGGCGTAAACTGCCAGAATGCCGCTGTGGTAGCAGGAAATGGAGAGCAGAGGTCCCCAGCCTTCTTCGACCATCTTAATTCCAATAAAGAGACCCTTCTGCCTTATCTCATCTACAAAGTCGTACTCATCCTTCAGTTTTCCCAGTATCTCAGACAAAGCTTCGCCAGTTTTCCTCACGTTCTCCAAGAAGGACTCTCTTGAGGTGATTTCGAGCACTTTCTCTGCAACAACGCATCCAAGCTCAGCTCCTCCAAAGGTTGAAACGTGGATAAAGGGATTCTCCGCCATGAAGTCATCCAGCCCCTCCTTAAAGCATGTGGCCGAGATGGGATAAACGCCGCCTGACAGACCCTTAGCTGTAACAATCACGTCAGGAACTACTTTGTAATGCTCAATTCCCCACATCTTTCCCGTCCTTCCCAGTCCCGTTTGAACCTCATCCATAATCATCAAGCAGCCCTTCTCGTCGCATATCTCCCTGACCCTTCTGTAGAAATCTTCAGGTGGCAGGGGCATGCCAAGGGTAGCAGGAATTGTTTCGAAAAGCACAGCTGCGGTATCATCATCAACCGCCTTCTCAACAGCTTCAGCATCACCAAAGGGAACTTCAACAAAGCCCGGAGCTAAGGGCTCGAAGGGCTTTCTGTACTTTTCGTCCCCGGCAGCGAGGGCAAAACCAGTGTGGCCGTGGTAACCGCCCTTAGCATAAATTATCTTTTTTCTGCCCGTATGACCTCTTGCCAGCTTTATTGCAAAATCAATTGCCTCCCCACCACCCACACCAAAAACAGTCCTGCTTATGTCTCCGGGCATCAGTTCAGCGAGCTTCTCTGCCAACCTCGCCCTCTGCTCGCTGATGAGGTGGTGATTGCCAATGTCAAGCTCATCCAAGGCCTCAACAAGCGTTTTTACGATTTCAGGATGTCTGTGGCCGAGATTGAAAACTCCTCCATTGCAGTGGCAGTCCATAAGCTTTCTCCCATCCAGATCCCAGTACCACACCCCCTCCCTTCTTGCAGGAACGAAGTCGATGCCCACCATTGAGAAAAACTTGGCCTTGTAGGGCGAGACGTGCTTTGAAAAAGCCTCAATGATTTCCGCCTTACCCCTTCTACCTGTAAAGCCCATGCAAAAAATAGAAATAAATCATTAAATATTTTTCCTTCAGCCATAACATACTTCTTTCCAATCGCAATCCTCGCAAAAAACCCGCCATTCATTGAGAACTTTCTCAATTCTCTCTGCCACCTCTCTCCATGTAGTTTTCTCTGAAACACCAAGCAGTCTTACCGCTGCTTTATCCATCTCCCTCACCCTCTCCTCCGAAGTCTCATCCTTACCGCAATAACCTCTGTTGTAGGGGCATGCCACGCAAATGTCATCAACTCCAGCAACAACCTCCACTGTCTCCCCACTTTCCAATCTCTCCATTATCTTTTTAACATTCTCTACAAACTCCCCGCTGTAGCCTTCTCCTCTGAAAAACTGAAGGCAGATGAGGTGGTGTCCTCTGAGCTTCATGCTTTTCAGTTGTAAAGAAACAAATTTAGCTGACGGAGGAATATTTATATAGCCCTACTTTTCCACCAATTTTGGTGGTGGCCATGGCGGGCGAAATCAGGGAAATCACCCAGACATTTGAGAGGATAAGTGCTCACTCACACATTCGCGGTCTTGGACTGGATGAAAATCTCAGGGCTAAGGATGTTGCCGACGGTCTTGTGGGGCAGAAGAGGGCGAGAGAGGCGGCGGGAGTTATAGTGAGGCTCATCAAATCAGGGAAAATGGCAGGCAGGGGAATACTGATGGCAGGCCCGCCGGGAACTGGAAAAACCGCCATTGCAGTAGCCATAAGCAAGGAGCTTGGAAAGGATATCCCATTCGTTCAGGTTTCAGCGAGCGAGTTCTACAGCGCGGAGATGAAGAAGACTGAAGCTCTCATTCAGGCGATGAGAAAGGCAATCGGTGTGAGGATAAGAGAGACGAGGACTGTGCTTGAAGGAGAGGTTGTTGGCCTCGACTACAACATGGTTCCCAACCCCTACAACCCCACACAGAAGATTCCTGAGTCTGCAACACTCACTCTGGCAACAAAGGATGAGAAGAGAACCTTCAGCGTTGGGGGAAGGCTTGCGATGCAGTTCTTCACTCAAGGAATCGAGGTTGGAGATGTCATAGTTATTGACAAGGAGACGGGGAGAATAGGGAAGCTTGGAAGGAGCGAGAAGGCGAAGAAGAAGTATGATCTGGGGGATGATGAGGTCGTTCCCGTCCCATCGGGAAAGGTGGAGAAGGAGAAGGAGTTCACGTATGTTGTAACATTGCACGACCTGGATGAGGCAAATGCGAGAAGGACGAGCATATTCAGCCTCTTCTCCCCGCCGAGCAGGGAAATCGACAATGAAGTTAGAGAAGCTGTGGATGAGCAGGTAAAGAGGCTCGTTGAGGAGGGCAGAGCTGAGCTTGTTCCGGGAGTGCTTTTTATCGACGAAACACATCTCATGGACATCGAGCTCTTTGCCTTCATGAACAGGGCAATGGAGTCGGAAATGGCGCCAATAATAATTCTCGCCTCCAACAGAGGATTTTCGAGGATTAGAGGGACCGATATTGTTGCTCCGCACGGCATCCCGCTTGACTTGCTTGACAGGCTGCTGATCATCACGACAGAGCCCTACAGCAGGGAGGAAATCAAGACAATAATAGAGATAAGAGCAGCCGAGTCCGGAATAATGCTCAGCAACGAGGCGATGGAGAAGCTCACTGACATAGGGGAGAAGACGAGTTTGAGGTATGCGGTTCAGCTCCTCGCCCCAGCCTACGAGTTTGCCAAGATGAGAAACTCAGGAAAAGTGGAACTTGAGGACGTTGAGAGGGCTGCAAGCATCTTCGCTGATGTTAGCCAGAGCTCAGCCTACCTGAAAAAGTGGGAAGAGAAGATGCTCGGCATGTGATTTTAATTTTTTCTTCGGCAATGGTTTTATATTTCTAATACAAATAAATCCTGAATATGGAATTCCTAAAACAGAGGGCCCTTCGCTTCTACTCCAAGGCCAACTTTACGATGTTCTTCGCAGAGCAGGCGGTGCAGCTCGGCTTGAAATTTATAATCGCAAAAAAGTATGGTGAAATACTCTTGACGTTGAATACTCTCAAGAAATAGCAGAAAAAAGCTTATCGGTAGCCAGAAGAGTTCTCGACCTGCTATGATCGACTACTACAGAAAGCTTAAAGAAAACGAGAAGTTCTTCGAAAATGCTCACGCTATTGCGAGGAAATAAAAGAAAAGGCCAGGAAGATTCTTGGCGATTGCGAAGTTTTCATAGTTGGAAGCTTCGCGAGAGGGGAGCACACTCTGAGTTCTGATCTCGACATTCTCATTGTGTCCTCAAAAATCCCCGAAAAATGAAATTTGAGGATTACTCCAGAATAGTCAAGTTTCTGACCGATGACAGCAGAGTAAACATCCACCTTCTTGCCAGAGCAAAATTCGATGAGATGAAAGAAGATTTACAGCCCGATGATTGAAGTTTAAATCAGCCCCCTCTTCACAAGCTCGTTGTAGCACTTCCTCAAGACCTTTCTTATCTCCCCCCTTTTTCTCGCCCCTCCGAGCTTTCTCGCAGCCTTTCTTATACTTCCGTAACTCAAAAAGGTTTCGAGCACCAGCCTGTCCCTCTCATCAAGCTCAAGGTGCTCAAGACTCCTTCTTGCAATCTCCTCCAGGTCAGCATCGCCGTAGTAAAGCTTGTGAGGATTGACGGCCTGTAGAGGCTCAAAATCGAAGTGTATGACGTAAACCTCACCGTCATAGCCCATTTTTTTCATCTCCTCCATCAGCTCCTCCGCATTCCTGAATCCGTCGAGCCTCGCTTCCTCATCTGTAATCTCAGATACATGCCTTTTTTTGATAGCCTTAATCTTCGCCTTCCCGATAATCTTTCCTCCGCTGTGCACCAAGACTTCATCACCCTCCTTCAAATTCGTCCACTTCCTGATCGTCAGCCTCTTCCTTCCCTCAATCAAGGCTTTGGCGTATTTTCCCTTAAACTCAAGGTGCTTCATTCTCCAACCACTCCGCAATCGTTCGGTCGTACTCTGAAGTGAATCGAAAAACTTCCGCAGCGTTGTACCTCTTCTTCCCTTCCAAAACCTCCACAAGCTTTTGAAAACTTTTCAAATCGTAGGCTGCCGGAACTCCTGCCTTTGCCGCAGCCCTCAAGAGGGAAATGCCGCCAATGTCAATATTCTCCCTGCAAGGATTCTCTCTGAGGTTGTAAGGAATCACCACCACCGCTTTTATCTCGCCGGAGAAAATCATCTCGTAAATTTTTGGGTGTAGTGTTTTGATTGACTTGCTTTCTGCGATACCAGTAATCTCTGATAATTTGAGAGCATTAACACCCTTCTCCTGCAGATAATCCGCTGTTCCCTCTGTGGCGAGGATTTCATAGCCCATCTCTGCAAGCCTCTTGGCGAGGCATTCAATCCCCTCCTTAACGCTTGACGAAATCAGAACCTTCACCTTTCCACCCCAATTATTATACCGTCCTTGGTGCTAACAACCTCGAATTCGACGAACTCCCCAACCCTCTTGTCAGTGTTGACAGCAATGCTCCTCCCCCTCGCCACGCAGACCTTCTCACCTTTGAGCCTTCCCTCACACACCACCCTCGCCCTAACTCTCTCGCCCCTCCTGAAGGGGCAGCTCAGCTTCGGCCTCTTCTCCATCCCGAAATCCTCAGGACCCAGAACAAGCTTAACGCCGTATTCTTTCTCATACTCCTCAAGCCTCCGGTAGAACTCCTTAAACGGCATGCTCTTCCCCGCTTTCCTGCCATAGCGGTAGGGAATGTACTTCTGAATTCCAAGGGGTGGGTACTTCTTCCCAGCCCCTATCTCGAGGGCAAACTCAATTATTTTCGGAATCTCCCTGTCATTGTAGCCCGGAACCCAGACAGGGGCTATAAGCAAATCCATCTTGCTGCTGGCAATCATCTCAGCAACCTCTTTCACCTTCTTCACGCTGTATGCTCCATGCAGAGTTTTTGCCGTCTTTTCGTCAAGGGAGCTCAATGAAAGGTTTATTCTGGTGACGTAATCTTCTATGGCCGAAATTTTCTCCTCAGTAAGCAAAGTGCCGTTGCTCTGAATTGACACAACCTCAACTCCCTTCATCCTGCTCGCTTTCTCGAGAAAATACTCCATGTATGGGTAGAGGAAGGGCTCTCCCTGCCCGTCGAGATGGAGCTCCACACCCTTTCCCTTGAACTCAACAACCTTCCCAAGCTCCTCAAGCATGTAGTCGGGGTCAACGATGAAGTCGGCATTTCTCGTTTTGCTGCCTTTGCCCTCATCAACGCTGCAGAAGATGCAGTTGAGGTTGCAGCCGGTGATGTTTCTAACCTGCAGGAGGTTCGCCCCCCTGTCTATTATTCCGAAAGCTGAGTGTCCCAGCAAGGGAATTCCGCTCTCCTTGGTAACGAATACAAGCTCCCTCCCCGTAACTCTGTTCAGAACTCTCTTCTCGTCAGCAAAGGAGACTATGTACTCCTTCGAGTACCTCTTCTCAAGCTTGCTGTAAACGTCCTTCGGAATCCCTTATCTCCACAATGTCCCGGAGAATGAAAACCTTGTCTTTGCTATCTTCTCTTTCCTTCAGCATCCTACATTTTCAGAGCTTTCAAGGCTTTTATACCTTCTTCGGTAGCTTTGTAGCTGCCAGCCTCCTGCTCAACCAGACCATCCTTTTCAAGCTCATCCAAAAGCCACTTGACAATATTCAACGGAATCCTTGTGCTTTTTGCAATTCTGCCAGCATCAAGCTCTTTCTTTGCCAAAAGATTCATTATCTTCAGCTTTCCGGGACTCGATGCAATCGAGCCTGCCTTCATAAATGCACATTGGGCTCCAAAATATAAGGACTTTCGCCCCGCAAACATAAAAGTAATTACAAAAATATAATTTTTCTATACAAAGATAACTTTAAGAATAAGAGGGAGAAGTGTTGAACGGTGGGTGAAGTGATCGAGGCTGAGAACATGGAGGAACTCGATATCAGCGTTAAGGAAGTACTTAAGATTATCGGGAGGAAGGGTGTGAGCGACATCCTCTACAGTCTAAGCGATGGCCCAAAGAAGTTCTCGCAGCTGATGTTCGACACAAAGCTCAATCCAAGCATTCTGGACAGGCATCTGAAAGTTCTGCTTAAGGTGGGTCTCGTCATTAAAGAGGATAAGCACTACAAGCTCACGGAATCCGGCACTAAGGTTGTGGAAACGATAGACGACCTTTTAGAGCTTTTCAAGAAGAGCCTCGGTTAGCTGTTCTCCTTCTTCCAGTTGAGATAGTTGCAGTAGGGGCATCCGAGATTCCAGTATCCCTTCTTTGTCCTGATTTTGACCTCCTTGATTTCGTGCTCCTTGCACTGCTTGGCTGTGATGTACAAAGTCCCATTCTGGGGAAGTGGAAGGGTGAAGGTGCAGTCAGGATAGTTGCTGCAACCTATGAACCTCTTACCGGCCTTGGACTGTCTCACCACAAGCTCTCCACCACATTCTGGACATTTTCCAACAATTTTATCTTTCTTTACACCCTCCCTCAGATCTTTGCTGAGCTTTCTGTAATCTATTGCCCTTAGTATCTGCAGGAGCATCTCCCTTGACTCGTCCACAACCTCCGGCTCCCTCTTCTTCCCCTCCGCGATGAGGTCCATCTCGTTTTCAAGCTTAGCGGTCATGTCTGGCAGCGTTATCGTCTCCGCAGTCTCCTTGAGCACGTTTATTACAGAAAAGGCCGTTTCGCTCGGCCTGAAGGGGTTACCGTGAATGTAGCGTCTGCTGACGAGCTTCTGAATAATCTCGTGCCTCGTTGATTTCGTGCCGAGATTGAGCTTCTCCATCATTTTGATCAGGGATGAAGCAGAATATCTCCCCGGAGGTTTGGTTTCCTTCTCCTCAAGTCTTTTCTTGAGTATTCTCAGGACGTCACCTTTCTTCAGCAAGGGTAGCTCGGTTTCCTCAGCTTTTGAGTAGATGTAGATGTCCCTCCAGCCCGCTTCAACGAGCTGTCTGCCGTTGGCAACGAACTTTACGCCGTTGCTATCGAGAACGACTCTTCTAACGTCCCAAACGGCTTTGGGTGCGAGGGTCGCGAGAAACCTCCTTACCACAAGCTCGTAAATCGTCCACTCATCCTTTGAAAGCTCCCCCCTCTTCGCAACACCGGTGGGATATATTGGCGGGTGGTCCTTGGTTTCCCTTCTGCCTCTTGAAGGCGTTATTTTATCCTGAGATAGCACGATTTGAGCTTCCCTCGGAAAAACTGATGAGAGCGCAGAAACGATTTCAATGAGGTTTATGGTGGGGGGATAGACGGTGTTATCCGTTCTGGGGTAGCTGATGTAGCCGTTCATGTAAAGGGTTTCAGCGATGTTCATCGCCTTGTGGGGGGACATGAACTTCGATGCTTCCCTCAAGAACTCGGTGGTGTTGAAGGGCGTTGGCCTGTTCTCCTCCATTCTCCTTCTTGTGAATTCCTCAACTTTCGCCGTTTCGCCAATCTTGGCGAATAATTTCTCAGCTTCCTCCTTGCTGCCGTACCTCTTTGGGTGCTTTGCGATGAATCCTTCAAACTCCGCAAAAATCTCGTAGTACTTCTCGGGCTTGAAGTTCTGAATTTCCAGCTCCCTGTCCACAATCAGCCTTAGAGTGGGCGTCTGCACCCTTCCGACGCTCAGGAAGTCCTTGCCCATCCTGCCGGAATGAACCGAGATGAGCCTGGTGAGTGTGGCACCCCATATCAGGTCTATCTTCTGCCTTGCGAGCGCAGCGTTGGCCAAGTTGAAGTCAACTTTAACGGGTTTTGAGAAGGCTGACCTTATCTCCTTCTCCGTAACAGCACTGTACCTCACCCTGTCAACCTTAACAGTTGGATTAACCGACTTGACGATTTCCAGAGCCTCAACTCCTATCAGCTCACCCTCTCTGTCGTAGTCCGTTGCGACCGTAACTCTGTCCGCCTTCTTGGCAATTTCCTTCAAAATAGAGGAAATCGTCCTCTCCTTGACCTTTTTCACCAGCTCTGCCTGAAGAAGTTTCTCAAGAGGAGTTTTGGTCCAGTTATTCAGCTCCTTCGGGAAGTCAAGCTCAACTATGTGGCCTTTCAGCCCAACAACGTAGGCGTCGTTTGAAGGAGAGTGGTAGTAACTCACCCTACCCTTTTTCAGCGTTTTAACGTCTTTGAAGAGAATTGACGCAATCCTTCTGGCAGTGTTGTCCTTCTCAGTTATTATAAGCCAGCTCATAACCAATCGAGACTTCTCGTCTTCAAATCCCTCCTCTTCCTTTCCATGAACTTTATTACTGTTGAAGTGTGCGCCCCTTCGACAAGCATCATAATTGCCTCCCTTGCAGCAGCAACGTTTTCGGGATCGCCAATTATCGCCACGTGCTTGTCTGAGATGGAGATGTTTACGTTCAGCATGTCTTCAATCTGCTTTCTCATCTTCCCCTCCTTGCCGATTATCCTGCCCTTAATCCTCCTCAATGCGTTGTCGGAAAGAAAATCGGAGAGATTGATCACCTCAAGAACCAAATTTTCGTCGTAGAGGAGCTTAAGAGCTACGTCGGGGGAGAAACCGTGTGAGATTGCGGAAACAACATCCCTCGCCCTCATGAATCCAAGAGCGTCCTCGCACTCGATTTTGACAACGTTATGCTTGCCCAAAACGGTTAACTTGCAGCCAGTCTTCTCCTCAATCAGCTTTTTAATCTCCCCATCCTTGCCTATCAGCACACCAACCCTATCCTCCGGAATTTCCAGCTCAACGACGTTCATCTCACTCACCCTTAACCTCCTTCAGCATCTCCTCAAAATCAGCCTTGACGCCGTACTTTGAGAAGAAGCGGATTATATTCCTTACATCTCTCTCCAGATAACTTTCAGCCATGGGATGCCTAAGAGTTACAGCCTGTCCCATGTCGATGAAGTAAACCTTATCGATATACATAATGTTGTACTCACTCAGGTCAGCGTGAACGAGTTCGGCTTCCTGATAGAGCCTTTTAACGTTCTCCACAACATCGTTGAATATTCCCTCAACATCAAGCTCCTTCAGCTCCCTTCCCAACTCCACAAGCGTCGGAGCCGGGAGTTCGTCTTCACCTATAAACTCCATTAGCAGAACGTTTTTCATATACGTGTAGGGCTGAGGAACGCTAACCCCGGCCTCCTTGGCCCTTTCAAGGTTTCTGAACTCCTTCTCCGTCCAAATGAAGACCTTCTCCTTCGGAGAGATTCTCCTCATGTCAAACCTCTCATCTCCGTAAAGATATTCATCCATCTTGTCAAACTCGCTCGTCTCTATGCGGTATATCTTGACCGCCATCGCCACCGGTTTGCCATCAAAAACTCCATCCGCATAGAAAACGTTCGCCTCCTTGCCGGTGCTGATAACACCTCCCATGGCCGTAATGTAACCTTTAGCCGATAGCTTGTAAAGCGTTTTCAGCGTTCTTCCATCAAGCACCTCAGCGTAAATTTTCCTCTCCTCTCCGTCCTTCTCCTTTATCCTGAGCTTATCGAGGTAGCTTTCGATTTTCTTCAAATCCTTCACAAAGTACAACTTCGGGCCGTATTTTATAAATCTAATGACAGAGTGTGTTCATGAATAATATCTCCATCCCGTTTGAAAAGCTTGGAAATGCCAAAAAAGTCGGAATACAGCTTCCCGATGGACTTAAGAGAAGAGCCATAGAAATAGCTCAGCTCATTGAGGATAGGGGGTACGATGTTGTAATCTCCGGCGAGACAAGCTTTGGAGCGTGCGACATCGACCTCTCTATCCTCGAAGTAGTTGACGTTCTCCTGCATTTCGCCCATACACCCATCCTGAAAGATGAAAGGGTCGTTTACGTGCCGTACTTTATCGAATACAACCCAAAAATTGACCTGAAAGTTGATGAAAGGAGAATCGCTCTCATCGCAACGGCTCAGTACGTGCACAAGCTCCCCGAGGTTGCAGAGTGGCTAAGAGGCAAAGGCTACGAGGTTGAAATCGGCAGTCCAAGGGGGAGGGTTGTCTATCCGGGACAGGTTCTTGGTTGCAACTACTCGGTTTTGAGAGGCAGTAACGCCGATGCGGTTGTTTTCATTGGCGATGGGCTTTTCCATGCCACGGGAGCGGCGATGTACACCAAGAAAAAGGTTTACGCCTACAATCCCCTTTCGGGTGAACTTAAGGAGGTTGATGCCAGGAACTTTGAGAAAAAGAGGTACCTAGAGGTCTCGAAGTGCGTGGGGAAGAGTAAAGCAGGTATTCTGGTGTCTTCAAAGCCCGGCCAGAGAAGGCTCAGGCTTGCTGAAAAACTAAAGAAAATCGGAAGGGAAAATGGGCTGTTCTGCAGCATAATCTACCTTAACAACGTAAGGGCCGAGGAGCTATACAACCTGCCCTTTGACTTCTACGTCAACACCGCCTGTCCCCGGATAGCCTACGATGACGGGGCGAGGTTTGAGAAGCCGGTAATAAGCCCCCAGGAATTCGAGCTTTTGCTCGGCCTTAGAGAGTCAATCGCAATGGACGAGATAGAGTTTTAAATAGTTGATAATTAGTTTGGGTGTGGACAGAGAGAAAGCTGAAAAGCTAATCGCGATGAACAGGGCTTTCAAAATTCTGAGGGAGAGGCAGAGGGCTAACTTGAGGCTCTACCCTGAGGTAAAGGAGCTGGCAAAAAAGGTGAGAGAGGAAAGAGAAAATGACGTTGGTAATAATGAGCTCCTCAGAAAGGTGATGGAAAGCCTCGAAAGGAGAGGTTTTGACGTTTATCTCACCCCAACTTCTTATGAAGCGGTGAAAAAAGTTTTGGAAGTTGTTGGAGAGGAGAAGCTTGTTGTAAAGTCGAAGTCTAATGTCACTAAGGAAATACGGCTTAGGGAAGAGCTTGAGAAGAGGGGGATGGAGGTAATCGAAACGGACATCGGAGACAGGCTTATACAAGTGCTAAATGAGCATCCCTCTCACCCAACAGGACCCGCTGTGCACCTCTCAGTTGAGAGCATTGCAAATCGGCTTTCGGACTTTTACGGAACCGAAATCCCGCCAAAGGCGAAAAAATCGTTGAATTTTTGAGAAAGGACATTGAAAATGCGGTCGAGAGGGCAAATGTAGGAATTACCGGGGCCAATGCGGTTACTGCAGAGGGGAGCGTGGTTATCCTTCACAACGAGGGGAACGTCTTCGAAGTTCTTTCGAGGCCTGAAAAGTGGATCGTTGTAACCGGAATAGAGAAGATATACAGCAGTGTTGAGAGCGCTGTGAAAGCGGCAAAGCTTCAGAGCTTCTATGCAACCGGTGAAATTCTCCCGTCTTTCATCGAAATTGTTTCAGGAGCCGCAAAAACGGCCGACATAGAAAAGAAGCTGATAAAAATGGGAAGGCCCAAGGAGATTACAGTAATTCTGCTGGACAACGGGAGGAGCAGCATTGCAAACTCTGATTACAGGGAGTTGCTTTACTGCCTTGGCTGCGGAAGCTGCGTCGCGAACTGCCCCGCTCACTCAGTTTACGGTGAAAAATTTTCCGGTGGGAGGTTTGCGCTTTTCGATGCCCTTACAGGGGGAAAAGATGCTTTGAAGCTGTGCCTCTCCTGCGGGAGGTGTAGGAAGAGCTGTCCGATGAGCTTGGACATTCCAAAAATGATAAGCAACCTTAGAGAAGGCAGTGAAGTTTACAACTTCCTTCTCTCCCACCTCCGCTGGATGAACGAGAGGCTGAAACTGGAAATTCTGAAAATCGCCATGGGGCTTTAGAAAGAAAGATTAACATTGGAGTTGCGGAAGAGACAATGGAAGTTTGGCCCGTGCTCGTTGAACTGAAGATTCCCGAGAACGTGGGGTTCATTGCGAGGGTTGCGAAAAACTATGGCATAAAGAGGCTCTGTCTCTACAAATGCAGGGTTACGGAAGAAAGCTACCACACCGCCGCTAACGCGAAAGATGTGCTGGAGAATGCTGTTGTAGTTGAGGACCTGCAAGAATTTCTCCAAAGGATGAATCTGATCGTCGGAACGACCGGAATTCCGGGAGGGGACTACAAGTACCTGAGAAAGGAGCTCCTTGCTCCAGAAGACCTGCCTTCCGTTGCCAAGGGCAGGGTTGCCGTTCTTTTCGGAAGGGAGGACTACGGACTTTACAACGAAGAGCTTGAAATGTGCCACGTCCTTGTCAGAGTGCCGACGAGCGAAGAGTATCCTGTTATGAACGTCAGCCATGCCGCGGCAGTTATACTTTACTTTCTCAGAGAAATCGAAAGAGTTCAAGAGGATGACGAGATTGCCACCTTTAGGGACATCGAGGTTACGCTCTCGAATCTCGTCGAAATGCTGAGAATGGTGCAGTATCCGGAGCACAGGATAAAGAGAACCGTTGTAATCTTCAGAAGAATACTCGGAAGGGCCGGAGTTAAGAAATATGAGGTCCACAGCCTGAACGCAATCTTTCGCAAAACCGTTAGCTACATAAAGAGGATGAATAGAATATAAGCATGAACAAATACTGGACATTGGTTCTGCTGCTTTCAATACTTGTTGTTCTCGCACTAACCTTCTACTTCTTCACACCGCTGCTCGACGGCATTGTAATGGGCGTCGTCTTTGCCTACGTAGCCAAGCCGGTAAAGAGGAAAATCGAACATGTCGGCAGGATCAAGGCGTCCGTCATCGCCACCGCAATCGTCATCCTCCCGATATCGGTTTTGATGTTTTACGGGCTGATACAGGGACTAAACCAGGCCATTTATCTCATAACGCACTACAAAGTAATAGAATCCGGCATTCTCAACATTCTGAGCAAAATGGGCATAGAAGAGGGTGAAGAGTACGTGAAGTGGATTACCTCAAACGTTTTCTCCATTTTGCAGAGCAGCATTCAACCATCAGCGGTTGAAATAACAAAGAAGGCAACCCTCCTGATTCTGAACTTTTTCATATCCATCGTGGTTTGCTTTTACGCTCTCGCGGACATGGAAAACTTCGTTCGCAGAACGACAAGCGTTGTTCCGGAGGACAGAAGAGATGAGTTCAGGAGATTTGTTGAGGAAATTGACGTTACCTTCGAATCCCTCTGGTTCGGAAACTTCGTAGTTGCCATCCTCATCGGGCTTGTGAGCCTTCCGTTCTTCCTTTACTTCAACGTGCCCTTCGCCCCCCTGCTCTCAGGCTTGATGTTCCTCGCCGCCCTGATTCCGATTTTCGCGGAGTGGATGATTATACTCCCCGTCTCGCTATATCTGCTTCTTGTAGACGTCGGTAGGGGGCTGAGCTTTCTCCTGATAGGCGTTGTTTTCCTCTACGTTCTCCCAGAACTTATTCTTCGCCCGTACTTTGTCGGGTACACCTCAAAAATTCACCCTCTTGTTCTGATGCTCGCCTTCATTGGAGGTGGGCTGGTTGGAGGTATCAGCGGCTTCTTCATCGCCCCGATGATAGTTGGGCTCGCAACCGCCATCTACAACTACTACACAAAAGAGGAATTAGCGACCGAGAATCATGATCCTGAATCTGTCTGAAGCCCTCGCTGCAGCGTTGGCCACGTAACCCAAATGAACGACCCAGGTTACCATCAGCTGAATGTCAAGCGGATTGGAATTTTCCAGGTTGAACAACTTCGTGTGCAATCCGATCTGGATCAGGTCGCACTCGTGCTCCAGCTGCTCGATGATGGGGACGTACTCCAAAGCTCTGTTCACCTCCTTCTTGCTGAAGGAAGTTTCAACAAGCTGCATTATTCTCTCAACCATCTCCTCGTAGTTGTTCACAATCTCCATCAGCTTTGAAAGCAGAACCAAGAACTCGTCCCACACATCTTCGGGAGCGCTGACCTTCCTGAAGGTGACCATGTGCCCCACATGCTCGCAGTTGTTGAGTATGTCATCCTGAACCTTCAAAAATTCAAGCAAGTCGTGCCTGTCAACGGGAAGCATGAGGGATTTGGTCACGTTCCCTCTGATTTCTTCCTTAATCTGGTCGGCATGGTGCTCAAGCTCATCTATCTCCTCTCTCAGCTCCTCAACCTCCTCGTAATTCCCTCTCCTCAGAGCTTCAAACTGCTGCTGGAGCAGCCCGACAGCTCTACCACACATTCTGGCGTGCTGGGCTAAGGAGCGGAATGGAGAGTACCCGAAAACCTCTCCGACTGATCTGAAGAACTTCATACGAACACCACCATCATGGTGTAAAGGCTTATCGTCATCGCTGCTGCCACCGGAACCGTTACAATCCATGAGAATATAATCTTTTGCACGATTTTCAGGTTCACACTGGCCAAACCACCAGCAAGACCCACACCAATCACGCTGCCAACGAGCGTGTGCGTTGTTGACACGGGCATGCCGAAGTTGGATGCAAGCAAAACAGTTGTTGCAGTTGCAAACTCAGCGGAAAATCCTCTCGTGTAAGTCAGTTCTGTAATCTGCTTCCCAACAGTCTCGATAACCCTGTATCCCCATGTGGCAATTCCCACAGCAATTCCGAGACCGCCGAAGAAAAGTACCCAGAAAGGTACTCCACCGCTGTAGCCCATAATTGCGGCAATGGGCCCCGTTGCATTAGCCACATCATTGCTTCCGTGGGCAAAGGCCATGTAGCAGGCGGTGAGAACCTGAAGATAGCGGAAGACGTGCTCTATACTTTCACTCGCAAATCTGTCAAGAAGGAGGACTCTGATGAGGGAAAAAACAACAAAAGCAAGAGCCGCACCGAAAAGAGGTGAAATCACCCAGCTCAACGCAATTCTTGCCAAAACATCCCACTTAATCTGGTCTAGGGTGAGGTGATTCTGCGAGACCGCTGCAAGACCGAAACCCACCATCGCCCCCACAATCGAGTGCGTTGTGGAGATGGGCAGATGGTAGTAGGTTGAGATCGTGATCCAGAATCCCGCGGAAAGGAGAGCTGCTAAAGCTCCGTAAACCACCAGATTGTGGTCCAGAAGCTCGATTGGAACTATACCTTTAGCAATGGTGTGCGTAACCTTCTTACCGAAAAATACGGCTCCGGTAAACTCCAGTACTGAGGCAATAATTATAATCTGCTTCAAAGTCAATGCCCTGCTGCCATAGGACGTGGCCATTGAGTTAGCAGCATCGTTGGCACCGATGTTCCACGCAACGTAAAAGCCAACAATTCCAGCGACGACAATAAACAAGTCCATGCAGAGCGTTCGAACTCTGATATATATCCTTTTCCTTAAACGGTAGAATATCGATAGGGATATATATCCAATAAATGGCTATATATCATGCTCGAGAACAGGAAGGTGTACTTCAGTGGAAAAAGCAGCTACATTCTAACGCTTCCAAAAAGATGGGCGATGGAAAACGGTATAGAGCCGGGGAGCGAGGTCGTTCTGAGCGTTGGCAAAAACTTCATCACAATATACCCCAAAAATCCGGGACTCAAGATTAAGCGAGTGGAAATTGACGCAAAAGATGTGAAACACGAGGCCCTCTTAAGGAGGATTATTTCCTACTACCTTGCAGGAGTTGACTCGCTCAGAATTAGAGTCTACGATGAAGAGCAAAGGGCTGCGATTTCGAGGGCATCTGAAAGCCTAATGGGTGTTGAGATAGTCGAGGACACAGGGAAAGAGGTTATTCTGGAAATTTTCCTCGACAACTCAAGGCTAAAGCCAGAAGGAATAATCAGAAGGATGGGGAACACCTGCGTGGGCATGGTGTCGGACTTCTGCACAGCCCTGAGGAAGTACGACAGATACCTTTGCAGCTCAATAATCTTCAGGGAAAGAGAGGTTGACAGGCTTTACTTCCTGCTTCTAAGGCAGTTAAAGCAGGCAACTCTCCACGCAGATGTTGCTGCACAGCTCGATATTCCAATTGAGACCATACAGGAATACAGAACTGTAGTTAGAACTCTGGAGAGGGTTGCTGACCACGCCGCAAACATGGCTGAAAGCCTTATTGAGCTCGGAAAGCCCGTCGACTACCTTTGCGATTTCGTCGAAATAGACCTCGAAATGCTCAGAACTGCAATGGTTGCATTCATTGAGAACGAGCTGGAGCTTGCAGAAGTTGTTCTGGAAGAGTTTGACGACATTCAGGATATAGAGAGAAAGTACTACAGCAGCATTCTGAATGAGGACGTTGAGGAGGCACTGAACCTGAAATCAATTGTTGACAGCCTTTCAAGAATTGCCGGCTACTCAGCAGACATTGCCGAGGTCGTTGTTAACATGGTGGTG
This sequence comes from Archaeoglobus fulgidus DSM 4304, assembly GCF_000008665.1. NCBI lineage: Archaea > Methanobacteriati > Methanobacteriota > Archaeoglobi > Archaeoglobales > Archaeoglobaceae > Archaeoglobus > Archaeoglobus fulgidus. The sequence goes on along the minus strand of NC_000917.1, from coordinate 1,613,025 downwards.
GTATAGTTAGTGTTAAAAACAGAGAAAAAGACTATTCAATACCTATGGTAGGCGAAACGATGCTCAGGTTTCTGGAAGTTGTCTCCGAGCACATAAAAAACCTGAGAAACCATATCGACCTCGAAACGGTTGGTGAAATGATAAAATTAATTGACTCCGCCAGGTCTATTTTCGTCATAGGTGCCGGAAGGAGCGGTTACATCGCCAAAGCCTTCGCAATGAGGCTGATGCACCTCGGATATACCGTTTACGTCGTAGGAGAGACCGTAACTCCGAGAATAACCGACCAGGACGTTCTTGTAGCCATTTCTGGCAGCGGTGAGACTACGTCTGTTGTGAACATAAGCAAAAAAGCCAAGGACATTGGCTCGAAGCTTGTTGCGGTAACCGGTAAGAGGGATTCGAGCCTTGCGAAGATGGCTGACGTTGTGATGGTCGTGAAGGGGAAGATGAAGCAGGAGAGGGACGAGATACTTTCCCAGCTCGCTCCTCTCGGAACCATGTTTGAGCTCACCGCCATGATTTTCCTCGATGCGCTCGTTGCTGAAATCATGATGCAGAAGCATCTTACCGAAAAAGATTTGGAGGCGAGGCATGCTGTTCTTGAATGAGGTGGTATTTTGAAGGAGCTTATCGCAAAACTGAGCAACGCTCACGGAATTAGCGGTTATGAGGATGAAGTCAGAGAGATCGTAAGGGCGGAGCTTGAAGACTGGGCTGATGAAGTAAAGACGGACAGCATGGGAAATCTGATCTGCACAAAGAATGGAGGAGAGCCGGAGATAATGGTTGCAGCGCACATGGACGAGATTGGCTTTGCCGTGAAGTACATTGATGATAAGGGGTTCATCAGGATTGCTCCGATCGGCGGGTGGTTTTCCCAGATTGCTTTAGCTCAGAGAGTCGTTTTGTACGGAAAAAAGAAGGTTTACGGTGTTATCGGCTGCAAGCCTCCCCACCTGATGAAGGATGAAGAGAGGAAGAAGGGAATCGAGATAAAGGACATGTTCGTCGATATCGGGGCTAGCAGCAAGGAGGAAGTGCTTGAGATGGGCATCAACGTAGGCACTCCCGTTGCCCTTGACAGAGAGATCGTGGAGCTGGCAAATGGCAGAATAACGGGCAAAGCCTTCGACAACAGGGTTGGTGTTGCGGTGATGATCGAGGCGGTGAGAAGGGCAAAGGCTGACATCACCATCCACGCGGTCGCGACGGTTCAGGAGGAGGTCGGTTTGAAGGGGGCTAGAACTTCGGCCTTCGCCATCGAGCCCACAGCCGCAATTGCAGTTGACACCTGCGTCGCTGCAGACTTTCCCGGCAGCGAGTCGGCGCACATGGACGTCAAGCTCGGTAAGGGAGCGGCAATCACAGTCATAGACGCATCGGGGAGGGGGTTGATTGCCTCTCCAAAGGTTTTGAGGTGGCTGACCGAGACAGCTGAAAAATACGGCATCCCCTATCAGCTTGAGGTTGCTGAGGGCGGAACCACCGATGCAACTGCAATTCACCTCACAAAGGCCGGAATTCCAGCAGGGGTTGTCAGCGTGCCTGCAAGATACATTCACAGCCCTGTGGAGGTTGTTGACTTGAAGGACGTTGAGAGCGCTGTAGAGATTGTGGCAAGAGCAATCGAGAACGCCAAAAACTACTTCTGAAGGAAATTTTTTATTCCGAGAGGTTCGAGAACACACAGACATCTCCAATTTCTCTGAGGAGGTGATGCTTAATGAAGGTCTGGCTGGTAGGCGCTTATGGTATAGTTTCTACGACGGCCATGGTCGGAGCGAGGGCCATAGAGAGGGGCATCGCTCCAAAGATCGGACTCGTTTCAGAACTTCCGCACTTTGAGGGTATTGAAAAATATGCTCCCTTCTCATTCGAATTTGGCGGACACGAAATCAGACTGCTTAGCAACGCTTACGAGGCAGCGAAGGAGCACTGGGAGCTCAACAGACACTTCGACAGGGAGATTCTGGAGGCCGTGAAAAGTGATCTTGAAGGCATAGTTGCGAGGAAGGGTACTGCGTTGAACTGCGGTAGCGGAATAAAGGAGCTCGGAGACATAAAAACGCTTGAAGGCGAGGGATTGAGCCTAGCAGAGATGGTTTCGAGGATTGAGGAGGACATCAAGAGCTTCGCTGACGACGAGACAGTTGTTATAAACGTGGCATCAACAGAGCCCCTGCCCAACTACAGCGAAGAGTATCACGGCAGCCTTGAAGGCTTCGAGAGGATGATCGACGAGGACAGGAAAGAATACGCATCTGCAAGCATGCTCTACGCCTACGCTGCATTAAAGCTCGGCTTACCGTATGCGAACTTCACACCCAGTCCGGGTTCCGCAATCCCGGCATTGAAGGAGCTTGCGGAAAAGAAGGGAGTCCCGCATGCAGGCAATGACGGCAAAACCGGCGAAACGCTGGTCAAAACAACCCTCGCCCCCATGTTCGCCTACAGAAACATGGAGGTCGTGGGCTGGATGAGCTACAACATCCTCGGCGACTACGACGGAAAGGTGCTGTCGGCCAGGGACAACAAGGAGAGCAAGGTTCTGAGCAAGGACAAGGTTCTGGAGAAGATGCTTGGCTACTCACCCTACAGCATCACCGAGATACAGTACTTCCCGAGCCTCGTTGACAACAAAACCGCCTTCGACTTCGTGCACTTCAAGGGCTTCCTCGGCAAGCTGATGAAGTTCTACTTCATCTGGGATGCGATCGATGCGATCGTAGCTGCCCCGCTAATCCTCGACATCGCGAGATTCCTTCTGTTTGCGAAGAAGAAGGGTGTGAAGGGCGTCGTGAAGGAGATGGCCTTCTTCTTCAAGAGCCCAATGGACACCAACGTGATAAACACACACGAGCAGTTTGTTGTGCTCAAGGAGTGGTATTCAAATCTGAAATAATTTTTTACTTTCCCCAAAGCTCCTCATCGTCAAAAATAAAGAGGTCTTCTATCCTTGCGTTGAAAACTCTCGCTATTTTGTACGCCAGCCTTAGAGACGGGTTGTACTTCCCCTTCTCAAGAAAAACAATGGTTTCTCTCCTCACCCCTACCTTCTTCGCCAGCTCCTCCTGCGTCATCCCGTACTTCGCCCTGAACTCCCTTATTCTCGTTCTCATTTTCCTCACTACGCAATCCAACTCAATCCAACGCCCTAAAGCTGTAGTAGCCGTAAAAGATAAGATATAGCACGAGAACGCAGCAGACCGCAAACTCAAGAGCGAGAGCAGCCTCCGTGTGTAAATCAAGGGCCAGCATCACTGCTCCGCTCAAAGCCGCTCCGATGCTAAAAATTTCAACCGTCCTCCTCGAAGCCCTCTCGCCAACCCTTACAGTCCTCTCATCCTCCACAACCTCATCAACCCTTCTCTTAACCAGTGAGAGCAAAGCAACTCCTGCCAGCACTGCAATTACTGTAATAAACCATTTTCCACTCTCAACCGCATAGCCTACCGCTGCCCCAACGGCCATTGCCGTAGCAACTCCTATTTTACCGTACCTCATGATTCCACCTTTGTTAGGTTTTTCTAACATAATGTTAGAAATACATAACATTAAAATTCTTTCGCTTGCTATGACAAAAAAAGACAAAATTAGATGGGAATCAACAGCCTCAGATAGCCTATATACGGAACTCTGAACTTTGCAACGCCTATAATCCAATCCTCCTTTACGGGCAGAATTTTCTCACCGATTGGAGAGAACGCTGCAGGAACAGCCTGATCAGGAAGCTGATTTGTCCTCACGTTGTCTCCCTGGGTTATGTAGCCGTCGCTCTCAGCTATCTGGTTCGTCAGAACGAGCTTGCCGTTCACGATCGCCGGGATGTAGTCTCCCTTGTGAACGTAGGCGATGGCTCTGTGGATGATCGGCTTTCCGTAGCCGTTGGGCTTGTAAACTATAACATCCCCGTAATTCCCAAAGCTCATGTATCCCGTCTCCTTTCCCTCCTCCCACGTCACAATTCCACCCGTGCGTGAGGGGCTGAGGAGGAAGACGACGTCGCCCGGATAAAGATGTGGCTCCATGCTACCAGACTCAACCGCAACCATAAAGGGCCAGGTGCCAGTGATTGCTATACCTCCACCCACCACAACCGCAACGATAATTAACGTTGAGACGACATCTTTCAGAAACTGGTAGGTCTTGGATTCAGTGTCCATGCTTTAAGGAGGAGATGGGATGGTAATTAAAAATATCGATGCCGCAACAGTGGCGAAGAAGTTTCTGGTAAGGGGGTACAACATAGACCCCAAAGCTGCTGAGCTAATTTGCAAATCCGGCCTCTTTAGCGATGAACTCGTTGACAAGATTTGCCGCATAGCCAATGGGGGTTTCATCATAGAAAAGAGCGTTGTTGAGGAGTTCTTACGAAACCTATCAAATCTGAAGCCAGCAACCCTAACGCCCAGGCCGGAGGAAAGGAAGGTGGAAGAGGTAAAGGCCTCCTGCATCGCTCTCAAGGTCATAAAGGACATAACGGGGAAGTCCAGCTGTCAGGGAAACGTGGAGGACTTCCTTATGTACTTCAACTCCAGACTTGAGAAGCTTTCAAGGATAATAAGGAGCAGGGTAAACACCACCCCCATAGCCCACGCCGGGAAGGTTAGGGGGAACGTTAGCGTTGTGGGGATGGTGAATGAAGTCTACGAGAGGGGAGACAAATGCTACATACGCCTTGAAGACACAACAGGAACCATAACCTGCGTTGCAACCGGAAAAAACGCTGAGGTTGCAAGAGAGCTTCTTGGTGACGAGGTCATCGGCGTAACAGGATTGCTGAAGGGCTCCTCACTCTACGCAAACAGAATAGTTTTTCCCGACGTTCCGATTAACGGGAACGGAGAGAAGAAGAGGGATTTTTACATCGTTTTCCTCTCGGACACGCACTTCGGAAGCAAGGAATTCCTCGAGAAGGAGTGGGAAATGTTCGTCAGGTGGCTTAAGGGGGAGGTTGGAGGAAAGAAAAGCCAGAATCTCGCTGAGAAGGTTAAGTACATTGTAATTGCGGGCGATATCGTTGACGGTATCGGTGTTTATCCCGGTCAGGAGGATGATTTAGCGATAAGCGACATCTACGGCCAGTACGAGTTTGCAGCCTCCCATCTTGACGAGATTCCGAAAGAGATCAAAATAATAGTCTCTCCCGGAAACCATGATGCGGTCAGGCAGGCCGAACCTCAACCAGCGTTTGAAGGCGAGATCAGGAGCCTGTTTCCTAAAAACGTTGAGCATGTTGGAAATCCCGCATACGTCGATATAGAGGGTGTGAAGGTTCTGATTTACCACGGGAGGAGCATAGACGACATAATTTCGAAAATTCCGCGCCTGAGCTACGATGAGCCTCAGAAGGTCATGGAGGAGCTGCTGAAGAGGAGGCACCTCAGCCCGATTTACGGTGGAAGAACACCTTTGGCTCCGGAAAGGGAGGATTACCTCGTTATTGAGGACGTTCCCGATATTCTTCACTGCGGACACATCCACACCTACGGAACGGGGTTTTACAGAGGCGTTTTCATGGTCAACTCCTCCACCTGGCAGGCGCAGACCGAGTTTCAGAAAAAGGTCAATCTCAACCCGATGCCCGGCAACGTTGCGGTTTACAGGCCGGGAGGAGAGGTTATAAGGCTGAGGTTCTACGGTGAGTAAAATGTACCTCGTTCTGAGCTGGAGATACGTGGAAAGCCTCTGCAGGAAAATTGCGTTTGAGATCGTGGAAGACAAGTTCATCCCCGAAAGAATTGTCGCGCTCGCCAAGGGCGGCATTTTCGTTGGAAGTTTGCTAAGCGACTACCTTGGGGTTTCCAGGATCGTCTGCCTGGACGTGAAAGACGGCAAAGAAAAGGTCGGGGGTAGCAGGCTGCTGGTGGTTGATGACTTCATCAACACGGGAAAGACGATGAGCAGGGCTTTAGAGCTTGTTGAGGGTGATGAGGTCAGGACAGCATCCCTTCTGATGCTGGAAAAGTCAGACTTCATTCCGGACTACCTCGGCGACTACCTTACCGAATACTACTGGGTTATCTTCCCGTGGAACGTTTTTGAGGACATTTCTAGCCTCATTTCCGAGATACTGCGTGAAGAAGGGGAGATGAGCCAGTCAAAACTCAGAAGAATCGTTTCCGAGAGGGGGTTAAACATTCACTCCCTTGAGGCCGTTTTCCCCGGAAAATTTGAGGACGTGCTCGAGTTCATGGAGCTGAAGGGCCTGATAGAAAAGAGAACTGAGGGAGGTAGGGTTTACTGGAGGCTGAGCGAATGATCGGCATAATCGGGGGCACGCACATTCTCGAAATTAAGGTTCTGAAAGATGTTGAGGAGACGAGAATTGAGACTCCCTACGGAACAGCGGAAATCGATGTTGGAAGGGTTGATGGCATTGACGTGGCAATAATTCAAAGGCACGGGAAGAGAAAGGACAAGCCGCCTCACAGAATAAACCATGCCGCTAACTTCTACGCCCTGAAGTCGCTCGGCGTTAAATACGTCATCGGCATGGGCTCCGTTGGAGCTCTCAGGGAAGAGTACAGCCTGCCATCCCTCATCATCCCCCACGATTACATCGACTTCTTCAGCGGCGTTACTATTTACAACGACTCGCTCGTCCACGTCACGCCCGGGTTTGACGAGTATCTCAGAGAGGTGCTTGTTGAAGTTGCAAGAAAAATTTCAAGCTTTCCGGTGATTGACAAAGGAGTTTACTTCCAGACGCGAGGCCCGAGACTTGAAACCAAGGCCGAGATTGCGATGATAAAGAGCTTCGCAGACTGCGTGGGCATGACCGCAGGGAGCGAGGCAACCATAGCCAGAGAGCTTGGACTGAGTTACGCCATCGTCTGCACGATGGATAACTACGCCCACGGAATAAAGAACCAGAGCATCGATTACAGGGAAATAGTTGAGAAGGCTAAGGAAAATGCGAGAGAATGCCTCAAAATTGTTGAGGAAGCTGTTAAAAAGGTCTGGGAAGAGAAAATCCAGAGGACATAAATCTTATATAGAAACTCATATACATCATTGTAGATGTACGCCGCCCTGATAGAATCAGTCGTCAAGATCCTTCAGAAGGCTGAATTTTCCGTTGCAGACTTAGCTGAGACTAAGCCGAGATGCTTCGATATCGTGGCGAGAAAAGATGACGTGGTTTTGCTCATAAAAGTACTCTACAATGTGGACTCTCTCAAACCTGAGGCGGCGGAAGAGATGAAGAAGCTGACGAAAATCCTTCAGGCAAGCCCCATCGTTATCGGGGAGAGGTTCAAGTTCGACTTTCTTGAGAGGGGTGTTGTTTACACACGCTACGGCTTACCGGTAATCAACCTCGCCACCTTCTACGACTTCATCGTGGAGGGGATTTACCCCTACGTTTACTCCGCTCCCGGCGGTTACTACGTGAAGCTCGACAGCGAGAGAATAAGGGAGGCGAGGGAGAGGTTAGGACTTAGCGTAGGAGACATGGCAAAGATGCTCGGAGTTTCGAGGAGGACTGTAAAGAAGTACGAAGAGGGGACGGACACCACTCTTTCGACGGCAGCAAAAATTGAGGAAATCATCGGTACCTTTGCGATAAAGGAAATAGACCTGCTCAACTTTGTTGAGGCTGACATTAGCGAGGAGGAAGAGGTTGAGGGGGAGGAAGGGGAGATAATAGAGCAGCTTAGAGTTATTGGGCTTTCGGTGTATCCGGTAAGGCAGGCTCCCTTCGATGCAGTCTCGCAGGCTAAAGAGGATCAGATTCTTACGGGATTCAAGCAGGTTAGGGAGATTGAGAAAAGGGCAAGGCTCCTCGGAAGGATATCAGAAGCGATAGATGCTGAGGCTGCGTACATCACCGACAAGGCCTGCAAGAAGAAGGTTGAATCTGTTGTTTTTGTCTTAAAAGAGGAGCTTTACTCCGTCAGCAGCGCGAAGGACTTTATCTCCCTTCTGAAAGAAAAGAGCTGTGAGGAGTGAGGTGGTGAACATGCTGGAGTACCTGTATCCGCTCAGAACGTATTTGATAGTTTCGGGTGTTGAGAAGCCGAATGTAATGACTGCTGACTGGGTTGTGCCTCTGTCCTTCAGTCCGCAGCTTCTCGGAGTGGCTATTGGACACAGCAGGTACACGCATTCGCTAATAAAAGAGTGCGGGGAGTTCGTGGTCGCCGTTCCAACAATTGAGCTTCTCAAGGACGTGTGGAAGGCTGGAACGCTGAGCGGAGCGAAGGAGAACAAGATGGAAAAGCTCAGCCTGACGCTGGTCGAGTCAAAGAAGGTTAAGGTGCCTTCAATCAAAGAGTGTCAGGCAAACCTTGAGTGCAGGGTGGTGAAGGAGGTCGAGACGGGAGACCACACACTGTTTGTAGGAGAAATACTTCACGTAACTCACGGCGATGCCTTCAAAGACGGAAAACCGGACATAAACTACAAGTTCGTCATGCACGCAAGCTTCGGAAAGAACTTCACAACCAACTCAAGCGAGAGGTTCGAGCCATAGACTTTGCAAAAACGCGAAAGTGTTATTTAATTAGCCCCACCTAAAATATAGCAATGGAGAGGATAGAAGAGTACCTTGAGGCGATTTACGACATTCAGGAGGAGACGAGCAAGGTTGCAAAAACAGGTGAACTTGCAAAAATCCTCAACGTAAAACCATCCAGCGTTACGGAGATGCTAATAAAACTCAGAGATATGGGATACGTGGACTATCAGCCGTACAAAGGAGCAAAGCTTACAAGAAAGGGGGAAGAGCTTGCAAGGAGAATTAAGAAGTACTATCTCGCTCTCTACCACTTCTTTAAGGACTACCTCGGCATACAGGACGAGCTTGCAGAAAAGCTGAGCTGCGAATTGGAGCACCACATTACAGAAGATGCATTCGTCAGGGTGTGCAGAATAATTTCTGGAAATTGTGAGGTTTGCGAGAGCTGCACCCAGGAGTACCTCAGTCTATCAGACGCCACCGAGGGGGAGTACGAGGTCATCGTAGCCCCGTCATACCTGGCAAAAATCGGCCTTAAGCCGGGAGAAATTGTAAGCGTTGTGGACGACGAGGTTGAAACTCCGCTGGGCAAATTCAGGGTTGACGAAAGTGTCAAAAAACTCGTCATTCTTTCCAGATTTTGATAGCAAAGAGCTTCTCAAAGAAAAGTCCCCTCTCTCCAACGATTTCGTATCTAAATCCCCTCTCATCAATTAAATCAAAAACGTCCGGCTCGTTCTGAGAGGATGCAATTAAGATTGCCCTCCCTCTTTCAGCCATTATCTCGTCGAGCGAGTCCAGAAACTTTTTGATTACCTTAACCCCCTTCTTACCGCCGTCAATGGCAACATCAAGCCAGTCTCCTCTTCTCAGCTCATCCTCAAGCTCCACGTAGGGAGGGTTGAACAGAACAAGGCTGAACTTCTTCCTTATCCCCTTCGCAATGTCCGTCATCACAACATCAAGGCCCTTCCTCCTCAGCTCCATGGCGGCGAAGGGTGAGATGTCTGTTGTCAGAATGCATTTGCATTTTCCTTTAAGCCTCTCAGCAACGAACCCGCTCCCCGCACCTACTTCAATGACCTCATCGTCGGGCTTGAGCTCCCTCAACGCAGCCTCAAGCAAAAGTTCGCTGTCCTCAGCCGGCTCGTAAATCATTCTCCCACCACAATCTCCGCAAACTTCCTCGCTCCGAGCTCCTCAGGCCTTTTTTCGGCCAAGTTTTTATTCACTGCTAACTCCACACCGTATCTCTTTCTGAACTCCTGCACTATCTTCCCCATCCTCTTCCTTCTCATGCTGAAAGCGAAGGTGACAAATTTCTCAAAAAGCTCCCTGTTCTCTACAAAAACCTCCGGCTCGGGTACTATGCGGACTATCGCCGATTCAACCTTCGGGGGTGGGTTGAAGCTGCTTGGCTTTACTATTTCCAGTATCTCCGCCTTGCAGTAGGTTTTCGATATAACTCCGAGCCTGTTGTCTTCACCGCAGAGCCTCTCAGCAAACTCGCGCTGATACATCACGACTGCAAGCCTGAAGTCGGTCTTCAGAAGCTTGAATGTAAGAGGGGAGGATATCTTGTAGGGTATGTTCGCCACGAACTTCGTAAAGTAAGGAAAGTCCACTTTCAGCGCGTCTCCCTGTATAAGCCTGAACCTGCCCTTCCCTATGAAATCTGAAAATCTTTCTCTCAGCCTTTTAACCATCAACGGGTCCTTCTCAATCCCCACAACGCTGCATTTTCTAAGGAGTGCTGAGGTGAGATTGCCCGTCCCGCAACCCACTTCCAGAACCACATCGTCTTCAGAAAGCTCCGCATACCCCACAATCCTTGAAATGACTCTCCTGTCCACGAGCATGTGCTGTCCGAGGCTTTTACGCAGTTTCATGCAGCTTTCCAACCTCCAACCCGATTTCGAGCCACGCCCACGCCCAGACAACGCACTCGAATGCTCTGACTAAATCCCCCTTCTCCAGAAAATACCGGGAGTCGCTGATGTAGGCCTCTATGTTCCTCATGAACCCCTCATCGCCCTCAATCTCCTTCACCCTTTCCTCAATTCTCTCCAGCCACTTCAGCGTCTCCCTTCTCAGTTCCTCCTCCACCAATCTTCCTCACCCTCAGCGTAAGACCTTCTCTAGCAATTACCTCAACCTCATCGCCCTTTTCAAGCTCTTCATCGCTCACGACCTTCCAGATTTCCCCTCTGACTCTTGCGAATCCTCTGCCGTTGGAGAACTCCAGAACCTCCCCTTTCTCCCCAACGACCTCTCCAACGCTGCTCTTCTTCTTTCTGATCTGAGCAATCTTGATGATCATGAAGGTCATTATTCCTCCAAGCCCGATTCCCATCCCTGCAACGAACTTGGGAAAGGCATCGTAGAAGGACTCAGGCATTAAAGGTTCGTTGAAGAGAATGAGAAGCCCGAGTACAACCGAAACCACCGAGGCAGCACCGAGAACGCCATAGGTTGGTGTCATTAGCTCGGCAAAGAGGAAAATTACGCCCAAAACGATGAGGAGCAGGCCGAGGTGATTTATCCCAATCACCCCAAGTCCTGCTAAAGCCAGAATAAGGCAGATAGCTCCAACAGTCTCGGGCACGAGTCCGGGGGATGTGAGGCCGAAGATTAGAAGGTAGATTCCGAGAAGGAGGAGAATCGCCGCGAGCTGCGGGCTCGAGATTATCTCGTAAATGCTGGCCTGCAGCGGCTTCTTGACCTCAATAACTCTGTAGGTGTCGAACTCGAATGTTACAAGCTTTCCGTCGATCTCCGCGCTTCTCCCCTTAAGGCCCTCAATGGCCTCACCCTCCGTGTTTGCAATGTAGTCGATTATTCCCTGCTCCAGAGCTTCTTTTGCTGTCAGCGTTAAAGCCTGAGTCACGAACTTCTCCGCAACACCCTCATTCCTCCCCCTCTCCCTTGCAATGTCCTTAACATAACCCGCAATGTAGTTCACGGTCTTGTTCTCAACCTCAGCGCTTGCAAATCCCACGCTTACAGGTGTGGCTGCCCCCACCGCCGTTCCGTCAGCCATCACCGCAATGTGCGATGATAAAAGGATGATTGAGCCTGCCGAGGCACACATAGCCCCCCTCGGGACAAAAACGACAACGGGAACCTCGCTGTTTAGGAACATCTTGACTATCTTCTGGGTTGAGCTAAGCAGCCCTCCGGGAGTGTCGAGAACAACGAAGAGGACGTCAAACCTCTCCCTCAAAGCAAAATCGTACGCGTGCTGCAGAGTCAGATACGTTCCCTGGTTTATCTCTCCCCTCACCTCAACCTTCGCCACCCTAAGCTCGGCTGCATTGACTGGAGCGATGAGAAGAGCGAGAAGCAAAACAAAAAGTGGTGAAAGCTTCATGGCATCTCTTAGACTCGGCACAATTTAACCTTTGCTACATCCTCACACTTGGCTGAGGGTTGAAGGGCGCGAAGCAGTCGGGAGAGATGCGCAGGTCGAGGACGAACGGCCTTTCCGAGTTAAGCATCTCCCCTATCGCATCCTCTATTTGGGAGTCCGAGCTGACAGTAACTCCGTCAGCGCCAAAAACTCCCGCCAGCTCGGCGAAGTCGGGATTTGTGTGGAGTGTACCGTAAACCCTTCCCATTTTCTGAACCTTCTGCCTGAAGTAGAGCACCCTGTATGAGTTGTCGTTGACGACAACGACCTTTACGGGAATACTTTCCCTCACCGCCGTCTCCAAATCCTGCACAGTCATCATGAACTCTCCATCACCAACCACTGCTATGGCGGTGTAGCCGAGAAGCGCTGCGGTCATTGCAGCGGGAAATCCGAAGCCCATGGCACCGTGATTCGTTGCCGCCAAGTAGCTTCTCGGCCTCCTCGCCTTCACGTAGGCCTGAGGGTACAGCACATGCATCCCCTGTCCTGCCGAAACAACGGCATTTTCAGGTAGAGCCTCATTGAGCTTCTTGAAGAACTTTGCGGGGTTTGCAAAGCCTTTGTACTCCATGTTCACGGCATTCTCAACCATTTGCTCCCAGCTCTTTCTCCAGACTTCGATTTCGTGCAGCCAGCTTTCAGGCGCTCTGTAACCTTCAACTTTCTCAATAAGCCTTCTGAGAAAATCAACCGCGTCACTGTAGCTTACAAGCGCGTAGTTCAGCTTCTTCCCCGCCTCCCTGTCAAGCGTGACTGCAACAACCTTTCCGGACGGCATCCAGTTGTAGCCGTAGGTTGTGACGTCCGTGAGCTGGCAGCCGAGGCAGAGCAGGAAGTCCGAGTTTCTCAAAGCCTCATCAGCATGGATGCTCCCCCCTCCGAAGCCTGCTCTGCCCAAGCAGAGCCTGTGATTATCATCCAACGCCCCTCTACCGTTGCCCGTTGTGGCGACGGGTATCGACGTCTTCTCTACAAGCTGCGTTAGAAGCTCGCTCCCTTCCTCGCTGTTCACACCGAATCCTGCAAGTATCAGCGGTTTCTTAGCTTCCCTGAGCATTTCAGCAACGCTCTCGATTTCGGCATCACCTGCCCTAGGTTTCTCGGCCTCAATTCTGACATCCTCGCTGCTACTCTCTTCAAGCCAAACATCCTCAGCAAATTCCACATAAACGGGCCCGCACTCCCTGACGGCGATGGAGAATGCCTTGGCAATGATGCTCTGAGCTTTTGCCGCATCCTCAACCCTGAAAGTCGCCATGGTTATCGGCCTCATTACGGACTGCTGGTCAACCTCGAGCATCGTGTTCTTTCCGTAGAGCTTCCTCTTAGCCCCTCCCGAAATCACCACCATGGGTGAGCCGTCCTTGTAGGCGTTGGCAACGCCTATGGCTGCGTTGAGTGTGCCGGGGGCGGCGTGAACTAAACTGACTCCCGGAAAGCCCGTCAGCCTTCCTTCGGCATCGGCCATCGAGGCGGCAACCTGCTCGTGACGGCAGGAGATGTACCTTATCTCCTCCCTGTAATCGTAAAGCGCATCGACGAAGTCAACAATAGACGTGCCGATAATGCCGTAAACCCTTCCAACACCAAAATTCTTCAAGCATTCCGCAACAGCGTGTGCAGCGTCCATAATCTCACCTGCTAACGACGTGCTTAACCTCCTCTCCCCTCAGCGCCCTTCCAATGTTCTCCATCGCCTCCCTTATTATCCTGAGCCTCGCCTCATTCGTCGCTCCGGCTATGTGGGGCGTGAAAATGACGTTGTGGCTCTTAAGCTCAAGCAGCTCGCTCCCCTCAGGGGGCTCCTTGGCGAAGACGTCGAGAGCGGCTCCTGCAATCCACCTCTCCTTTATGGCCCTTACAAGAGCATTCTCGTCAACAACTTCCCCTCTCGCAACGTTTATCAGAATTGCAGAGTTCTTCATCATTTTCAGCTCTCTTTCGCCTATCATACCCCTCGTTTCCTCCGTAAGTGGAACGTGAAGGCTGACGATGTCCGCCTCTCTGAGCAGCGCATCGAAATCTCTGAACTCCACTCCATACTCTTCGATGTCCTCAGCCCTCCTCACGTCGTGGTAGATGATTTTGACACCCCAGCCCTGAAGTCTTTTGGTAACCTCCCTGCCCTGGGCCCCCATACCGATGATGCCCCACGTTTTGCCGTGAAGCTCGTAAACTCCGAGGTTTGCCATCTCATCCTGCTCCCACCTACCGCTTAAAACGCTGTTGTGGGCATAGATTAGCCTCCTGAGCAAAGCGAGAGCGAACATTACCGTATGCTCCGCAACACTCAAGGCGTTTACTCCCCCAACGTTTGCAACGGTTATGCTCAGCTTCTTTGCAGCCTCTACGTCGATGTTGTTGTATCCAGTCGAGGGCTGCTGAATGAGCTTGACTTTCTCCATAGCTCTCATCATCTCTTCAGTAATCGGTATTTTGAAGGTGTAGTCCCCTATAACAATATCCGCATCCCTCACCGCTTCGAGAATTCGTCGCTCGTCGTATTCACCTATAACAACAACCTCAACTTCTCCGGAATAGACTGAGCCAATCAGCCCCTTCAGCAGGGGCTCGGCGATTGGAGAAAAACTTACAACTTTTACCATGACAGAATTGAACCCAGAAAAGATAAAAAGGTTTTGAAGCAAAAGCCAAACTCTTAACTACTCCTGCTCCTGATAGGCCTTCAGAACCGCATCCACTATCTTATCTCTCGCCTCCCTGCTAACCGGATGGAAAACGTCCTGAAAGCTCCCATCCTTCATCCTTCTGCTGGGCATGCTCACCCAAAGCCCTTTTTCTCCCTCAACAACCTTCAAACCCTTCACAACAAACTCGTTGTCAAAACTCACAGACGCATAGGCCTTTACGCTTCCGTTCCCCTTCGACTTATATATCCTAACTTCTGTTATTTCGGCCAATTCTAACCCTCCTTTCAAATTTCGTTACTCTCAAACAAAGTGGTATATAAGAATTTTGATTGCAGGAAACGTTAGATTAAATTACCACGCTCTCATAATAAGCCCATGAACCTCGCCGAAGTTGTACGATTTCTCGACGATTTTTTGGAGATTAACAGCTATCAGGATGTTTCAAACAACGGACTGCAGGTTGAGGGTAGCGAGGAAGTGAAGAAGGTCGCCTTTGCCGTTGACGCATCCATGGAGAGCTTCAGGGCTGCAAAGGCTGTAAATGCGGACATGCTCGTCGTCCATCACGGCCTTATCTGGGGCGGTATAGGCTACATAAGGGGAATTGTGAAAAGAAGGATTGAGTTTCTGCTGAGAAGCAACCTCTCCCTCTACGCAGCCCACCTTCCGCTTGATGCCCACAGGGAGGTGGGGAATAACGCCGTGATTCTAAGAAAAATTGGCGCAGAGCCGCAGGAGGAGTTTGGAGAGTACAAGGGCGTGAAGATTGGCTTCTCGGCAAAGCTGGAAAAGGCAACTGCAGTAGGGGAGATTGCGGAAAAGCTTGGCCCGGCGATGGTTCTGCCCTTTGGGGAGGAGAGGGTCAGAAAAGTTGCTGCAGTGTCGGGAAAGGGCTGCTTTGCCTTAAACGAGGCTATTGATGCTGGAGTGGAGCTTTTCATCACGGGAGAGCCTGAGCACGAAGCCTACCATCTGGCAAAGGAGGGTGGAATCAACGTATTTTTTCTCGGGCACTACGAGAGTGAGAAGTTTGGCGTTCAGAGCCTGATGGAGGTTGTGAGGGAAAAATTGGGGATTGAGGCTGTGTTTCTTGACATTCCGACGAACCTTTAAGGCCAGAGCCCGTAGTAGGCGTTCAGGATGATTATTAAAACTCCCGTAACGATGCCTGCAGCAAGAATGGTTTTTGGGCTAACCTTTATCTGAGTTTTTTCCTCCTCGAAGTACCTCATTATACCTGCAGAGGACATCAGCGGTGGTGTCTTCGCCTTGCCCTTCGGAGCCTTTGCCATGGTAAAAGTTTTGTGGGTGAATATTTAACTCTTCCCATGGAGGTTTACAGCGGGATTCTTGTCACTCACGAAGGCGTCTTTCACGGTGACTTAATTGTCGAGGAAATGGCGTTTGAGGAGAGCAGGGTGGAGAAGGATGATTTTGTGATTTCCCCAACTTTCTTCAACGCCCACACCCATCTGGGTGATGCTGCTCTAAGAGAGGCACCAAGGCTCGACCTCGTGAGCATTGTGGGCCCGGGTGGCTACAAGCACCGCATGCTTTCCCAGATTGATTCAAAAACTCTCAGACAGGAGGTGGAGCTGGAGGTGAGGATAAGCAGAGATGCTGGAACGTCCCACTTCCTCGACTTCAGGGAGGGCGGCAAAGCAGGGCTTGAAATCGTAAAGGGAATCGATGGTGTCCTGCCCCTTGCCAGACCAACAAGCGTTGAGGAGGCTGAAGAGGTTGAGGCTTTCGGCTTCGCCTACAGCAGCGCTCGTGACCACGATTTGAAGCTTATGGAAGAGGTTAGAGAGATTGCAAGGCGGAGGAAGATGCTGTTCGCCATTCATGCTGGGGAGAAGGACTGCGCGGATGTTGATGCTGCTTTGGCTTTAGAGCCTGACTTTGTTGTCCACATGAATTCTTGCCCGGAAAAAATAAGGGAGTTTGTTGAGGCCGAAATCCCCATCGTGAGCTGCATTCGCAGCAACGCCTTCTTTGGCCTTCTTAACAAAAAAAGCTACGAATTGCTGAGCGAATACGAAAAATGGATGCTTGGAACGGACAATGCAATGATTTCCACAGCATCAATGCTGGACGAGATGCACTTTGCCGCTTACCTTATTGGCAAAGAAAAGGCGATTTTGAGGGCTGCAACAGCTAGCTATGCTGTTTTTGGCTTCAGACACGGCTACGTAGTCTTCAACAGAAACTGCAGCTTCAGGAGGACTTCCGACCCGCTTTTAACGCTTGTGAGGAGGGCCGGGGTTAAGGACATTGAGAGGGTTTTAATCCTATGATCACTTTAACCTCCTGTAACTCACGGCCCTTTTCAACGCCTCATCCCTTAAACTCTTCTTCTCGAAGTGAAGGTCAAGGCAGTGCTGGGGGCCCAATTCAAGCTTTTTCTTGATGTCCCTCGTTATCCCTTCCTTTTCTCCATTTTCAACCGCATCCGTCAGAACCAGCAGGTCAACATCACCCGCCTTCTCAGCCTCACCTCTTGCAAGGCTGCCGACAAGGTAAACCTCGCTGTCGCTATATCTTCTCCTTAGCTCATCCACAACCGCAGGAATCCACTCCTCCCAGTTTCTGAGGTTTTTCTCCCTCTCTATCAGCTTCCTGTCAACGTATCTTCCAATCTCCCTTCCTGTATACCACCTGTAAGTCCACTCAAAGAGGAAGGAAGCTGCTATAAGGGAAAGCATCACAGCCAAAGCGTAGAGATTTTCCTCCGCCATTCTCAATGCAAGAATTGTGAAGGCTGCGAGGGCCATAATCGCCCCAGCTGAGGAGATTAGCGGATTGACCTTAACCTTCCTCCTGAGCTTTACCGCAGCGAGGTTTACAGCAGCAAATATAAGCAGGAATCCCCCGCTGCCTGCTGTGGCTATCGTTTCAAGGTTGGTGGTGATGGAAAGAATTATGGAGAGAATGGGAATCACAACCAGCCCCTCGTAAGCCTGCCTCCACAGCTTCTTTCCAACAAACTCGGGAAGCTCTCCAAACTTGGCAACCATGTAGCTTGCTCTTGCGGTTCCGTACAGAGTGGCGTTGATTGCCGAGCTTGTTGATGCGAGGGCTGCAAAGGTGACGAACCAGAAGCCAAGCTGTCCGAGTGCTGGCTCGGCAGCAATGGCAAGAGCGTAATCTCTGGCCTCCATAATCTTCTCGTAGGGCAGCGTTCCGACAGTTATTATGGCAATTAGAACGTAAACCGCTATAACGACAACAACTGAAACGTAGAAGGCCTTCTCAAGAACCTTCGGATGCTCAACATCTCCGCCCGCATTGGCAATCAGCTCAAATCCCTCGTAGGCGAGGAAGATAATCATCCCGCCTGCAATTATGCTCACTGCATCAGCCCAGTTGGACGGCATGAGCCTCTCAGGATTCACGAAGGCAAGCCCCGCTGCGGCAACGATAACAAGCACCGCAAGCTTGAACGCAACGAGCAGATCCTCTGCTCTTCCGCTCACAACTGCTCCGAGGGAGTTTAAAACTGTAAAAAAGATTACAACGAATGCGATAAGGAAGCTCTTCAAAATAGGGGTTCCGAGGGCGTTGGCGGCGTAACTGCCAAAGGCGTAGGAGTAGAGAGCTATCATGACAACATAGCTAACGAGGAGAAGGATGTTTAACCCACCAGCAAGCAAACCCGTTCCGTAAGCCTTGATCAGGAACTCTATCGTCCCGCCCTCGCTCGGAAACCTCAGGCTGAGCTTTGCGTAGGAGTAGGCGGTAAAAAGCGCAACAATTCCGGCAATGAGAAAGGCTATAGGGGCAGAGCCCTTCGCAAGCTGAACGCTCAGGCCGAGAACGGCAAAAATTCCTCCCCCAATCATGCCGCCAATGCCGATGCTGACAGCTTCCCAGAAGCCGATTTTCTCCCGCACTGAAAATGAGCAGGAAACAAAAATAAAAAATTATTCCTCTCCGTAGGCAGCTTCGTAAACCAGCTCGACTATGTCCTTCACAACAAGCTGCTTGTCGAGCTTCTCGGTCTTCACTCCATCTTCAAGCATCAGCAGGCAGAAGGGGCACGCAACTGCCAGAACGTTTGCTCCGGTCTCAGCAGCCTCCTGCGCTCTAACTCTTGCAGGCTGAATCTCTCCGGGATAGTCGCCAACGATGTTTCCAGCTCCTCCGCCGCAGCAGAGAGACATTCTCCTGTTGCTCTTCATTTCAACAAGCTCCACTCCCGGAATCAGCTTCAGCACCTCTCTCGGCAAATCGTAGATGCCGTTGTACCTGCCGAGGTAGCATGAGTCGTGGTAGGTTACAGTCAAATCAAGCTTGTTTTTGAGCTCAAGCTTTCCGCTTTTTATGGCATCCCTCAGGATTTCGAGGAACAGCTTTACCTCGTAGCCCTCATACCAGTTCTTGAAGGCATTGAAGCAGTGTGGGGAGTGCGTGAAGAGCCTCTGCACCCCATATTTGCCAAATGTCTTGATGTTCTCCTCCATCAGAACTTCGAACAAGCCCTCCTCTCCCGCTCTTCTGACGTCGTTGCCGCAGCAACCCTCCTCTCTGCCGAGTGTTGCAAAGTTTATGCCCAGATCGCTGAGAATTCTGGCCATTTTCAGCGTTACGTTAATGTTCCTGTTTTCAAAGGCGTGGGCGCATCCAACAAACCAGAGCCACTCGTACTCCGGGTTGTCCTTAACCTTCGGAACCTCAACGTCGCTCTTCTTCACCCAGTCCTCCCTCTTGAACTTCCCTATGCCCCACGGATTCTTCTGCTTCATTATATTCTGGAAGAAGTCCCTGATGTAGGGAGGAGTTTTGCCGTTCTCCACCAGAACCCTCTTTATCGCCAGCATCGTTTCGCTCGGCTTTACATCTCTCGGACAGAACTCGGTGCAGAGGTTGCATGAGAGGCATAACCAAGCTTCCTCGAAGTTCTCTATAACCTCCCCCACACCGAATCTTGAGAGCAGTACGGGTTTTCTAGGAAAGCTTGCATCGGTCGTTGAAACGGGGCATATTCCCGTACATGTCCCGCACTGGTAGCATCTGACAACCCTCTCAGCACCAAACTCTTTTAAAATTTCAAAATACTCTGGGTCTATCGTAATCATTTTATCGTCCTCCTTGAGCTTTAGCCCAGTCTCCTTTGGTGATTTAAAAGCATTTCTAAAAATGCTAAAGAAAAAGATAATAATTAACCTTTTATTTTCTTGATTTCCTCCTCTCTCAGAACTCTCCTGAGGATTTTTCCTACCGCAGACTTCGGCAGCTCATCTCTGAACTCGACAAGCTTTGGAACCTTGTATGCAGCCAATCTCTCCTTGCAGAACTGGATTATCTCCTGCTCGGTAACCTTTCCCTTGTATTCCGGCTTCAGGACAATGTAAGCCTTGACCGTCTCTCCCCTGTAGGGGTCGGGCACTCCTACTACAGCAGCCTCAACAACTGCTGGATGCTCGTAAAGCACCTCCTCAACCTCTCTCGGATAGATGTTGTAACCTCCTGCAATTATCATATCCTTCTTCCTGTCCACGATGTAGAAGTATCCATCTTCGTCCATCTTCGCCATGTCTCCAGTCAGCAGCCAGCCATTGACGAGAACCTTCTTCGTCTCTTCCTCCATCTTGTAGTAGCCCTTCATTACCTGCGGTCCCTTTATAACTAGCTCTCCAACTTCACCGATTGGGAGAACCTTTCCTTCATCGTCTATAACGACAGCGTAGGTGTCGGGGAAGGGTATGCCAATGCTCCCCTCCTTGTTGAGGCCGTAAACAGGGTTGCCAAGTGCTACGGGAGAGGTTTCACTTAAACCATAGCCCTCAACCAGCTTACCTCCCGTAATCTCCTCGAACCTCCTCTTAACCTCAACGGGAAGTGGGGCAGCACCACTAATACATGCTTTCACCGAACTTAAATCGTACTTCTTCACATCGGGGTGGTTGATTATCGCCGCATACATCGTCGGAACTCCGCAGAAAATGCTCGCCCTGTACTTCTGAATGCTCTCAAGTATCCTCTTGATGTCTCTGGGGTCGGGAATCAGGACGATGGTTGAGCCGTTGGCGATTGGAGCGTTCATTGAGGTCGTCATTCCAAAGCTGTGGAAGTAGGGCAGCACTCCAATGAAGACATCATCAGGAGTTCTGTCAACAACCCACTCAAGTGTCTGGTAAACATTCGCGACGAGATTGAAGTGCGTCGACATCACAGCCTTTGGCACACCAGTGGTACCTCCGGTGTAAAGGAAGATTGCCACATCATCCTTGGGGTTGATTTCAGGCCTTTCCTTTGTTAGCGGTGACTTCAAGGCATCTTTCCAGTAAACTACCTTATCGCTCTTCTCGATTCTTACCTTCTCCTTCTTGAGCGGATAAAGGATGTTCAGGGGGAATGGGAGATAATCCTCAATTTTACAGATTACCGCTTTCTTTAACTTTCCTTCAGCTAAAAGACCCTTTATTCTAGGATAAACGAATTCGACAAAGAATCCGTACTCCGCCTCGCTGTTCTCCTGAATGTACCTGATTTCCCTCTCAGTATAGAGAGGGTTGCACTGCACAACGGTCGCGCCGACCTTTAAAATTCCGTAGTAGGCCGCAACATACTGAGGCACGTTCGGGAGGTCCAGAATGACCCTGTCTCCTTTCTTAATGCCGAGGCTCTTCAAAAAACCTGCAATTCTGTCGCTCATCTCGTCAAGCTCTCTGTACGTGATTTTCTTTCCGAAGAAAATCAGCGCGGTCTTGTCGGGATACTTCTTCGCCGTATCCTCCAGAAGCTGATACAGCGGAATTTCGGGGTAGTCAATGTTGGGCCTAACTCCTTCATCGTAGTGCTTTAGCCAGATCCTGTTTATCTCCTTCTCGTCAATTTCTGTTATGCTCTTTCCTTCCACACCAAGCATATTGTTAATTAGAGTGAGAACTATTAAAATTTTTTTAAATGTGGGATAACTTTTAACAATTAACTATTAGGATTTTCCAAGCCTAAAACCCGCCCTCCAGCGGATAGTGGCAGGCAAAGCTGTGCTCCCCGCCTTCCAGCTCGGGCTCCTCTTTCTTGCACTTCTCCCTCGCAAAGGGGCAGCGTGGGTGGTATCTGCACCCTGAGGGAATATCGATGGGATTTGCAATGTCTCCAATAATTTCCACTTTTCTCCCCTTTTTCACGAAGCTCGGAACTGAGGAAAGCAGAGCTGCGGTGTAGGGATGCCTTGGATTGTGTATAACCTCCCTCGTCTTTCCGATTTCCATTATTTTTCCGAGGTACATCACCGCAATTCTATCGCCCACAATCCTCGCAACTGACAGGTCGTGAGTTATGAAGAGCATGCTCAGATTGTACTCATCCCTGAAGGACATGAGCAGGTCAAGAATCGCAGCCCTCAGGCTGACGTCAATCATTGAAACCGGCTCATCCGCAACGACGAAGTCGGGCTTGAGAATCATCGCCCTCGCTATCGCAACCCTCTGCCTCTGGCCACCGCTGAGCTGATAGGGCATTCTGTTGAAGAACTGCTCCCCCGGCAGTCCAACTCTGTCCAGCATCGACATGGCCATTTCCCTTGCCTCATCATTCTCCGCAATTCCGTGAATTGTGAGGGACTCAACGAGGTGCTCCCCAATCTTCATCCTCGGGTTTAGGGAGGCGTAGGGGTCCTGAAAGACCATCTGGATATGCCTCTTCATCCTCCTCTGCTCTTCCTCGCTGAGGGAGGTAATCTCTCTGTCCTTGAAGTAAATCTTCCCGCTCGTCGGCCTTTCCAGTCCGACGATGATTCTGCCCGTCGTCGTCTTCCCGCACCCGCTCTCCCCAACGAGGGAAAGTACCTCACCCTGCTTCATTTCGAAGCTTACGCCATCGACAGCTCTCACAAAGTCCCTTCTTCCGCTCAGCAAAACCTCCAGAACGGATTTCTGAACGGGGAAGTACTTCTTGAGGTTCTCAACTCTCAGCATTCTATCACCCGTAGAGCCAGCACTTCACAACCCTTCCGTCAACTTCGAACTCTGGCGGCTCCTTCATGCACCTCTTCGAAGCTTCAGAGCACCTCGGCCTGAACCTGCATCCTTCTGGTGGGTTTATGAGGTCGGGCGGGAAGCCGGGGAGGGGCTTGATTTCCTTATCCATCCACACATCGGGAACGGACTGAATTAAACCTTTCGTGTAGGGGTGGAGCGGTTCATTCGTCAGTTTCTCAGCCTTGCCAAGCTCAACGAGCCAGCCAGCATACATAACCGCAATCCTGTCGCTTCTCTCCGCAGCCAAGGCGAAGTCGTGGGTGATTAGCATCACAGCCCTGCCCTCCCTCTTCATGTCCTCCAGCAAGTCCATTATTTTCTCCTGAACTATGACGTCAAGAGCAGTAGTTGGCTCATCTGCAATCAAAAGCTTGGGATTGAGGCTTATGGCCATCGCAATCATAACTCTCTGCCTCTGGCCACCGCTGAGCTGATGAGGGTATGAATCAACCCTCTCAGGCTGAAGGCCCACCTTCTCAAGCATCTCCCTCGCCATCTGCCACGCCTCTTTCTTCGTAACATCCATGTGCTCCATGATTGTTTCAGAAATCTGGTCTCCTATTTTCTCAAGGGGGTCAAGGCTGGTCATTGGGTCCTGAAAGACCATCCCTATCTTGCTCCCCCTGATTTCCCTCATCTCCTCATCGCCTAAAGAGAGCAAATCAACGCCATCAAAAATTATCTTACCGCCCGAAATCTCGCCGGGATAATCAATCAGCCTCATAACGGAGTGGGCGAGGGTCGATTTACCGCAACCGCTCTCTCCAACAATGGATATGAACTCGCCCTTTTCAACGGACATGCTGACGTTGTCCACCGCCCTCACAACACCTCTGCGGGTTCTGAAGATTGTCGTCAGGTTCTCTATGTCCAGCAGCATCATCTCTCCCTCCTTGGTGCGTATATCTCACTGAGCCCCTCTCCAACTAATGCAAAGCCGAGAGAGAGCAGCATCACCATCAGCCCGGGGAAGGTAATCATCCACCAGTAGCCCGCAGGCAGGTATGGCCTTCCCGAAGCGAGCTCAAATCCCCAGTCAGGAGTGGGAGCGCTCACTATGAATCCAAGAAAGCTTAATCCTGCCTCAGTGAGAATCGCATCAGCTACGCTCAGGGAGAAGACTACCACGAGGGTTGGAATGAGGTTGGGGAAAATGTACTTCCTCATTATCCTCCAGTCGCTCGCTCCTGCAGCCTTTGCAGCCTCAACAAACAGCAGGGATTTGACGCTCAGCGTCTGCCCCCTAATCATCCTGAAGTATGTGGGAACGTAAACAACAGAGATTGCCACAACAGCGTTGAAAACACTTGGCCCAAGAACAGCAGCAATTGCAATTGCCAGAATCAGGCCGGGAAATGCGTACATGCTGTCCATCAGCATTGAGAGCAGCCTGTCAAGCTTTCCGCCAAAGTATCCGGAAATGAGGCCGAGAGGGACGCCAATAACCGTTGAAACAAGAGAGGCTGACAGTACAACGGCAAGAACAACTCTTGAGCCGAAAACGATTCTCGAAAAAACATCCCTGCCGAGATTATCCGTTCCCATGATGTGCTCAGCACTTGGAGGCTGCAGAACGTCCTTTCCCGACTTTATAGGGTCGTAGGGGGCGATGAAGGGGGCAAAGACCGCCATCAATGCGACAGTGATGATTATCGCAAGTCCCGAAATGACCATGTACCTCCCTTCCGCCTCTGGAAGGAAGCTGAAGATTGTTGTTGCGAGATTTCTGACTTCCGCCATTCCACCACCTCAGTATCTTATCCTTGGGTCAAGTAACGCGTAAATCACATCCACCACAAGGCTGATTAGCGCTACAAAGACTGCATAGAAGACTATCGCCCCCTGAACGGAGGTGTAGTCCCTGTACTCTATCCTCTCAATCAGGAAAGTTCCCATCCCCGGCCACGAGAAGGTTGATTCCGTAAGCACCGCTCCAGCCAGAAGAATGGCGAACTGGAGACCCATCAGCGTAACGACGGGGATGAACGCGTTCTTCATCGCATGAAAGACGACTTTTCTGTTCCTCACTCCCCTCGCCCTGTAAGCTTTAATGAAGTCCTGACTGAGCACGTCAATCAGGTTGTTTCTCAGCAATCTTGTGTAGGCCCCTGAAAGAACAATTCCGAGTGTTATTGCAGGCAGTGCGAGGTGGGCGAGGGCATCGATAAGAGAGTTAAAGTTCAGCGTTAAAATGCTGTCAAGAACGTAAAGCCCTGTGATTGTCTCTGGAGTGTTTCCGGGCGTTATTCTACCGCCAATTGGCAGAACTTTCAGATAAACCCCGAAAAGCATTTGCAGAAGCATTCCAAACCAAGGGATGAAGAGCGTGTAGGCGACAATGCTGTAAATCCTCATCCCAGAATCAACCTTGCTGCCCCTTCTGAAGGCCGCAATCGAGCCAGTGGCAACTCCTATCAGAACGCTCAAAATGAAGCCAAATATCGTCAATTCAAGCGTAGCGGGAAAGTGGTCCATGATTTCGGCAATTACAGGTCTCTTCCCCCAGATCATGGACTTTCCGAGGTCACCTGTGAATACACCCTTAAGGTACTCAATGTACTGCTCGTGGTATGGTTTGTCCAGCCCTGCCTCATGCCGAAGCTTCTCCAATACCTCTTCCGGAACCTTCTGCCCCACCATCGCCGTTATCGGGTCGCCGGGGATAATTCTGAGTATCAGGAAAACGATGGTCAAAAGGATTAGCACCGTCGGTATTACCATTAAAAACCTTGTTATTATGTAAGCCGGCAGTGACGACATCGGATACGTTTGAGGTGTTTGGCTTAAAAATTTATCTGAGGGAAAGAGGGGCACATTGTTGTACCTTTATCGCCTGAAGATTGTATTTCATCAGATGCACGTTTGAAGCTCATGGCACTTCTGAGAAGGCTCGAAAACGATAGTGAAAAAGAACCATGTCGATTTCGGGAGAAATAATTAACGGAAGAGTGGCACTACACGTTGATGCTAAAGCCTCTCTTCCTTTTTCTTGTTTCATGATTAGTTTCGTAACCTCTCCAATGAATCTTATGCTCCCAGCCGGAGCGATAAAAAGATTAGCCCATTAAATTTTTGCCAGATACACTCAAGATACTGTTATATATCATAACACGGACATTTACAACATGAAGAAACTATACGTTTTGGCGCTTTTGGTTGCTGCAGTGCTGCTACTGGGCTGTGCCCAACAGCCGGAGCAACCGCAGAAAGAGGAAGCTAAGAAGCTGAAGATTGAGCTCTGGTGGACTCCAACTCACTACGGTGACACTGAGAAAGATTTGGCACAGGTTCTGAAGGAGCAGCTTGAGGCAACGGGAATGATTGAGGTTGAGCTGAAGAGCGCCGAGTGGTCAACTTTCCAGGACTATTCCAGAAAGGGAGCGATGATGGCTTCGCTGTTCGGATGGTATCCTGACTACCTCGACCCTGATGACTACACCACACCCTTCCTGAGTTGCACGGCAAACAACTGGCTCGGCTATCCGTACTGCGACCCGGAGATGGATGAACTGCTTGAGAAGGCATCAACAGCAACCTCGATGGAGGAGAGAGAGAAGCTTTACAAGCAGATACAGCAGAAGCTTGCTGAGGATGCACCGATAATCCCGCTCGTACAGGGCAAGCTGACGATAGTTGCAAAGGACGACATCAAGGGAATTACCCTCGACCCGACCATGATTTTCAGGTACTATCTTGTCTACTCCGAGGAGCAGAAGGACACAATCACCATCGGTGTAACTGACAAGATTACCGATCTCGACCCTGCCAATGCTTACGACTTCTACACATGGGAAATTATGAACAACGTCATGGGAGGGCTGGTAAGGTACAAGCCCGGCACAACAGAACTTGAGCCATACCTTGCTGAAAGCTGGGAAGTCAGTGAGGATGGCCTTGTTTACACCTTCCACCTCAGGCAGGATCTGAAATTTGCTGACGGCACCCCATGCAAGGCGCAGGATGTGGTGAGAAGCATCAAGAGAGTCATGACCATTCAGGGCGACCCCTCATGGCTCGTTACTCACTTCGTCGAGGATGTGGAGGCTGTTGACGACTACACTGTGAAGTTCACGCTCAAGAAGCCAGCAGCGTACTTTGTCTCACTGCTTGCAACACCGCCATACTTCCCCGTCCACCCGGCATACAAGGCAGATGAAATAGACCCCGACCAGACTGCCGGTGGAGTTGGGCCCTACAAGATAGTGGAGTGGAAGAGAGACCAGGAGCTAATTCTCGAAGCCAACCCGAACTTCTTTGGAGAGCAGCCAATGACAAAGAGAATTGTGGTGAAGTTCTACAAGGACGCCACAACTCTAAGACTTGCCATCGAGAAGGGAGAGGTTGACATCGCATGGAGAACGCTCACACCAATCGACATCGAATCCCTGAAGGCAAAGGAGGGTCTGCAGGTTATCGAGGCTCCGGGTGGTTTCATCAGGTACCTCGTTCTCAACGCCAATGAAAACACAGACTACCCGACAAAGAACATCTACGTCAGAAAGGCCATTGCAGCTGCAATTGACAGAGAGGACATCGCCCAGAGGGTTTACAGAGGGACCGTTGAGCCGCTGTACTCCTTAATACCAATCGGTATGTGGAGCCACGAGGACGTCTTCAAGGATATGTATGGAGATGGCAACATCGAGCTTGCCAAGGAGTACCTGAAGAAGGCTGGCTATTCCGAATAATTTTTTGATTTATTTTTTATTTGGGCTCAAAATTAAAAGGTAGAAACTCTTTCAGCAAGTTCAGGGCCTCTTAAGTCCCCTTCTCAGCCGCTCAAGATTCGCCCATACTCTGTCGAGGTCTTCAATAAGCTCCGTAACCCTGTCTATGTTTGAGATTACCTTCTCAAAGGCTTCACCTCCGAGTTTTTCCCTTAACTCGCAGAAGGCTCTCGCAGCAGCGAGAGGATTCCTTATTCTGTCCACCAAGTGAGAAACCAGCCTTATGTTCTCACCAATCTCGTCTATGAACTTTTTCCTCTCTGTAACATCCCTCGCAACACCGTGCACGGCAACAACTTCTCCCTTTTCAATTACAGGGTGTGCGATAACCTCAAGCCACAGTATCTCACCGCTCTTCGCTTTAACCGGCAGCTCAAACGGCTCCGTTGGCTTTTTTGTTTCAACAACTTCTCTTATTTTCTCCCTAACCAACTCATGGTGGGACTCGGGAACGACATCCCATACAGTGACGTTCTCTCCCTCTTCATACCCAAGAAGCTCCATAGCCCTTCTGTTTACCCTTGTAAAGCAACCCCGCATGTCGTGGACGTAAAGGATGTCGTTGGTGCTGTTCCATAGATACTCGTAGCTCTCCAGAGCTTTTCTCAGCTCCTCCTCCATGCGCTTTTTCTCCGTAATGTCCCTGACGAATTCCACAACCATCTTGACCTCTCCGTTTTCAATGAGAGGATAGCTGAAGAGCTCAAGCCATTCCACTTCAGAACCCTTCAGCCCCGGAACTACTCCTCTTTTCATTTCACCGCTTTTCATCGCTTCAATAGTTGGGCACTCCTCGCACGGTTCACTGCGGTTGTGGTACGCTTCGTAGCACTTCTTTCCCACAACATTTCCATACCACCTCTCCATTGCGTGGTTAACCATTATAACGTTCATATCCTTGTCCAGAACGCTGATTCCATCCTGTATGGTATTGAAAATGGCTCTCAGGAAGGCCTCATTCTTCCTAACCTCCTCTGTCCTCTTTGCAACAACCCTGCTGAGGTATGCATTGAGCGCAATTGCAGCCAGCAGCACAGCAAAAAGGGACGCAATCGCGTAGTAAACCCACTGGGGAATCACCTCAACCCTCGGCCCCAACCACCTGTCGAGAGATTGATAGTAAACAGAGTTGCGGTCGGATTTCATGGCGCTTAGATGGGCATCTATTCTCCCAAGCACGTTATCGTCTCTCCCTGCGAATCTGAGCTCAACCGGGCCGAAAATGATGCTGCTCTCCTTCAAGCCGTAATCTGAGGCGTAGAGGGAGGCGTATATTCTCGAAACCACTCCAGCGTCTGCCCTACCAGCCTTAACTTTCTCGAAAACTTCCCTGTAATCCCCCTCAATCTCAAATATCTGGCAGTTTAGATTGAACTCATCAACAAGCCGTTTCAGTTCCGCGGTGTAAACGTCCCTTTTCACTCCAGCAACCTTTAAACCATCAAGCTTCAAAACAGAGTCAAGGTTCTGTTTTCCCACAACCACTCCCCAGTTAGTGAAAACGGCCTCATCATTGAACTTGTAAGCTTCAGCCCTCTCCTCCGTGTACGCTATATCCACCAGAAGGTCTATCTCACCCCTCTCAAGCTTATCCAACAGCCGGGGGAAGGTGTCATGAACGTACTCAATGCTCCACCCCTCTTCTTCTGCGATGTATTCGAGTATGTCAATGAAGAAGCCTTTAGCCTCACCGTTTTCGACGAAAACAAGAGGAGGGTTGTCGTAAACACCAACTTTTAGAGCTGAGACTGGATTTAGAATGAATAGGGTACAAACCGTGATTAATGCGAACAACTTGAACTTCACCATGTAAAATAAAGTAACGAACTTATAAAAGCGTTTGGTGAGAAATTTTTAATAATCCTCACGAACATCCGAGGAGCATGTATTTCGACTCACATCTTCATTCAGAGGGTCTGGGCTTCTCCGAGCTTGTTAAG
Source organism: Archaeoglobus fulgidus DSM 4304 (assembly GCF_000008665.1). Taxonomy (NCBI): domain Archaea; kingdom Methanobacteriati; phylum Methanobacteriota; class Archaeoglobi; order Archaeoglobales; family Archaeoglobaceae; genus Archaeoglobus; species Archaeoglobus fulgidus. Next base: position 1,583,843 of record NC_000917.1, on the reverse strand, counting down.
CTGAAGGAAAACGGAATAAAGGAGGTTTGCAGCCTCGCCTTCTTTCCCGTGAAGCCAAAATACCCTCAGACCATGATAGATGTCTTCAGAAAGCTAACAGAATTCGAGCCTCTCAGATGTGAGGCTGCAGGGGTTAAGATGCATCCCGCTGTTGGAATTCATCCGCGCTGCATTCCTCCTGACTATGAGTTCGTGCTGGGCTACCTTGAAGAGGGGGAGTGGGTTGCCTTCGGCGAAATAGGGCTTGAGCTTGTAACTGATGAGGAGATTGAAGTTCTCAAATCGCAGCTCGAGCTGGCGAAGAGGATGGACGTGCCGTGCATAATTCACACACCGAGAGGAAACAAGCTAAAAGCAACAAGGAAAACCCTCGAAATCCTCGAAAGTCTCGACTTTCCCGCAGACCTTGCGGTAATAGACCACGTGAACTTCGAAACACTCGACATGGTTCTTGAGACTGAGTACTGGATTGGCCTCACAGTTCAGCCAGGAAAGCTTTCTGCCGAGGACGCTGCAAGAATAGTGGCTGAACACGGCCCGGAGAGGTTCATGCTGAACAGCGATGCGGGTTACAGGGATGTAGAAATAACCACGGTGGCGGAGGCTGCTGTAAAGATTGAGGAGGCTGTGGGCAGGGAGGAGATGGAGAAGGTTGCGAGGGAAAACGCCAGAAAATTTTTGAGGGTGTTGGAATGAAGAGGCCCACGCTCGATGAGTACTTCATGGAAATCGCCTCGGTTGTGGCGAAGCGCTCCACCTGTCTTAGACAGCACGTCGGGGCCGTCATAGTCAAGGACAAGCGCATTCTTGCCACGGGCTACAACGGAGCGCCTTCAGGCCTGCCACACTGCGAAGAGGTGGGATGCCTGAGGGACAGGATGTCCGTGCCGAGCGGGGAAAGGCAGGAGCTTTGCAGAGGGGTGCATGCGGAGCAAAATGCAATAATACAGGCGGCTAAGTTCGGGATAAGTGTTGATGGTGGTACTCTTTACTCAACTCACTGCCCCTGCATCACGTGTGCGAAAATCATCATCAACGCGGGGATAAAGAGAGTTGTTTACGGGAAGGAGTATGCCGATAAGAACGGTTTGAAGCTTCTGGAGGAGGCAGGAGTGGAGATTGAGTTCTTTCCTTCTGATTCGCTTAGCAAAAAAGTAAAAAATTAAATGTAATCCGAAAACTGCACGATAATCGAGTGCCTGTCCGCAGACCATGCCGGGATGGTGAAGCTTTCCTCCCCACCGGTTCTCGACTTCACAGCTATGCTTATCGTCCCCTCCGCAGGGACAACAAGGTCGGCGGCGCTCATGAAAGGCATTATGGAGTACCTAACAACCTCTCTGTCAAGATCGCTCTTTCCATCAGCCCCCCTGTCGAAGACCCATAGCCCGTTGACGGCTCTCTCAATGGGGCAGATTCTCTCAGTGCAGACGTTGACACCATTCACGTAAACCTCATCAACACCGCCAATCTCCTCGTCATACTCGCCTATCATCTCCTTGTATCTAATCAGCAGCAGTCCCGATGTCTCCTTGGCTGCTGGGGAGAGTCTTTCGGGCAGTATCAAAAGCTCCACGTCGAGGGGAGGCTTTGATACCAGAAACCTCGCCCACAGGTCATCTCTCACGAAGGGGGCGCGGTAGTAGTGATAAATGATGGGGCTGAAGTCCTTGCGGAACTGGAACTCGTAAAGCTGCCCCTTCCTGAGCCTGACCTCAAAGTCCCCCTTCACCCTCATGAACTTGACGGGCAACCTCGTCAACCTCTTGCCGTTCTCGTCTATCGGATAGATTGACAGCCATCCCGAAACGTCACCATTGGTCGCAAAGGCCAGAAACTTCCCCTTAACCTTCACGTAATCTCCATCCTGCGGCACTATGTCGGTTGTTGCTGGCTTGTAGCCGTTTATGAACTCAAACATCACCGCAAAAGTTTCCGGAGAAGTGCAGAGCTGAACGTGCGTCATGTTGTTGAAGTAAACGTTGGTTGCGTTGTAAACAACCTTCTCCTCCGGAAGTCCGAGAGCCGGCAGAGCTTTCGGATTTCCGAACACTGCAAGCGTCGGAATCCCTTCGGGAGCATCAACCCCCCAGACGCCGTCAAGAAGAATGAGGTGCGCAACCTTCGCAGCCCTCTCAGGAGAGGAGTTGACGTATCTGACCAGGAAAAACGTCCCCATTGAGTGCCCGACCAGATCCACCTTATCCGCTCCGCTTTCAGCGAGAGCTTCGTCTATGACCCTGTCGAGCCTGCTGAAGGTTTCGTCAATCAGCCTCTCCCTGCTCTTGGAAAGTATCTTGTCAAGCGTTTCAGGGTCGATAATCTGGCTGATGTTCAGCCCGAATTCGCTCCCAAGTCCGCTGAAGAGCATGTCAGTTTCCACAACCAAAGCCCACGAAATCGTGTCGTATTCGAAGGTTTTGACATACTCTGCCGGATATCCGTTTGCAGCAAACCTCATCCCCTGGCTCTCGAACTGTCCAGCAGAACCCGCAAGACCGTGCACAAACACTACCGGTCTAAAGTCTTCCGCTGCTGCCACCTGCACGGCAAAAACCAGCAACACCAGCACGGCAAGCCCTCTCATACTGAATTACCTTCACAAAATATTATATAATTTTCCTTATGTTAATTGTAATCAGCAATATAATCATAATTATTTAAGCATTTCCGGAAACTTCAAGATGATAGCAATAATTAAATAAGACCTTGCATCCTATGAGTCATGAATCCCATAATTTTGAAAAAGGATGGTAAATTAGCGGAAATAACTCTGAACAGGCCTGAAGTGCACAACATGTTTTCCATGGCCACCCTGACGAGGGGTTTCGCTGAGAAGGTGGTGACGATGCTTGAAAAAAGGAGGCGAAATTCGACCGAAATTAAATTTTTATGTCGCCATGCTTTTTGACGTAGCTCACAAGCCCGCCTTCATGGAGAATCTTCAGCATGACCTCGGGAATTGGCTTCACTCTTATCTCAATACCCTTCGTTCTGTTCACCACCAGCCCTTTGCCGAGGTCAACTTCAAGCTCATCACCGCTATCGATAGAGTCTGTGTCGGCTATCAAAACAGGCAGGCCGACGTTTATGGCGTTCCTGTAGAATATCCTAGCGAAGGATTTGGCGATGACCGCCGAAACCCCTGCAATTTTCAAGGCCAAAGGGGCGTGCTCTCTGCTGCTTCCCATGCCGAAGTTCTTTCCTGCAACGATGAAATCTCCGGGCCTGAACTTTTTCATGAAATCCGGATCAGCATCCTCCATCACGTGCTTTGCCAGCTCAGGCATGTTGCTTCTGAGGTGGTAGTACCTGCCGGGCGTGATGTGGTCGGTTGAGATGTCATCACCAAACTTCCACGCCCTGCCAACCATTTTCATTCGTCGTCACCTCTCTTGCATACGAAAACCGGAACAGGGGAGCGCCTTATAACGCTTTCAGAGGTGCTTCCAAGTATCATTGTCATCACACTTCCCGCTCCTCTTGAGCCCATAAAGATCGTGGTGGCATTAATCTCCTCTCTTTTTGCCAGTATCGCCTTGTGCGGTGTTCCAGACTCTATGTGAACGTGAACCTCAATACCCTCCGCCCCTATTACCTCCTCCATCACTCTTAAATCGGCCGTTTTATCTCCATCCTCAGAGACGTGGATTATGTGCAGTTCTCCTCCAGTCTTTTTAACGACGAACTTCGCGTATTCAAGCGCTCTGTCAGCCCACTTCGAGAAGTCGTAAGCCACGAGAACCCTGTCAAAAAGGCTGTTGACCACCATATCGTGTTTGAAAATATAAACAGGCACCTTTGAGTCGTGGAGAACTCCCTCCGAGACACTTCCAAGAAGTATTTTCTTGAATTTGCTCGCCCCTCTTGAGCCCATGGCAATGAAGCTGTAGTTTTCGGATGCTTTGATAATCTCAACAACCGGGTCTCCCGCAGGGAAGGGTTTGATGACTTCCGCCTTAATTCCCGCGGCTTCAATTTTCTGCGCAACTTCGGGCAGCACTTCTTCAGCCTTCTCTGACATTTCGTCAATGTAGTGGTCAATATCAATCCCGCCGCTAACCGTGCTAAGCTTTGTAAGGTTTATGACAAAGAGAACACCAATCTCCTCAACACCAACTTTTTTGAAGTCACCAAGGTATTCGAGGACTTTAAAGCTGTTTTCGGAAAGGTCCGTGGGAAGTAACATCTTTCGAAGCATGGTTATTTTAGAAGCGTTAAGTTTAAAATTTTTTCATTCATTTAATGATTGGATGCTTTCAGTGCTCGTTAACTCTGCTTTGAAAATCGCCGAAGAATACGGGATAGAAAGGATAGCCTTAATCTCCAAGGAGGAGTTTGAGGAAGAGTTAGAAGGTTTTGAAATCATTCAAGCACCCAAAAAGTTTGCGACAATTCTGGACAGCATGATATACTACTTCGAGGAGAGTGAAGAGAAGATCATAGCGGAAAAATTTGCCCAGATTTACAGAGCGAGGGAGTACATTTCCGCTCAAATGTATTTGAAGGGTTTTGAGTTTGGAAGAGCAGTTGTGGTTTTCGACACCGACACCCTGAAGGGTTTAACCATCTTTGAACCAGAAAAGAGCTCATTTCTTAAGGCGGTTGAAGAGTGTGTAGAAAGAGTTCATCCCGAGGCGTTTAGAGCCGTTCTCACCGTTGCCCTGAACATTGCTCAGAAGGGGAGGGAGGGGAGAAAGATAGGGACGGCCTTCGTTATGGGGGATGTGGAGGAGGTTATGAGCAGGTCGAGCCAGCTTGTGATAAACCCCTATCACGGACACAAGGAGGCGGACAGGGATATAAAAAATCCCGAGAACTGGGAGAGCGTCATGGAGTTCGCCCAGATTGACGGTGTTTTCGTGCTTGACGAAAACGGCATCATCATCGCATGCGGAAGGTATATCGAAGCTTCAGCAAAGGATTTGGTATCCAAGATTAAGCGCGGACTCGGGGGGAGGCATATTGCATGCGCCTCAATAACGAAGGAGACAAAGGCGATCGCTGTTGTCGTTTCTGAGAGCGGTGGAGACATCACGGTTTACAAGGACGGTGTTGAGGTTATGCACATTCCATCTCTGCTCTTCTGACCGTGCAGCGGGAGATTGTTGAGCCTTCCGAGCTGCTGGATGATAAAATCTCGCTCAGGCACGCAGAGAGCTTTTAAGGTACTCCAGAGCAAAAATCAGCCCTGATACAGAATTAAGGAGTGGGACTACTATGCTGTGCTAAATCCCGAATACGGCATCGCCCTCACATATTCTGATCTGGGCTACTTGGGGCTGATTTCGGCGGTCTGGCTCGACTCATCTATACGGTTTGGGGCACCCCGCCATCGGATCTTATATTGCTTTTGCTTTTCTGGAACCAATGCTCATGTTAGATTGCCCGTCAGTCTGTCAGCAGTAAAATAAGCGCAATAGCGCAAGAGTCCAAAAATTTATAAGCCTTACGAATTCGTTCAAAGATTTTCGAACGTTTTCGTTGGTTTATTATACAAATTAAACCGAATGCACTCAAAAAGTCGGGGGTGAGTTCGTGAAACACAGGGTAAGTGTGGCTTAGTATTGGCTGTAATTTCTGCCACCGCTGCTGCATACGATGGCTTGGTAGATAGAACGAGAACGCAGCAAGAACCGATGAACAACGAGGTTTTAGCTTACATAAATGAAAGGCTTGATGAAGCGCACAACTACATTTCCAGCATATTCTGGGTGGATGGAGTCTTGGACTACCAGTACTCAAACTCGGATCATGATTTTATAGACCACCTAAATTCTATGAACCCCACCCACACGAAGATAGTCCTGATACACAGTCACGGCGGTGCAGATGGCTGGTGGATTTGGGGATCGAGTTTTCTCCAGTTTAAGGATGGTAGCAAGTTGTACGATAACGAAGTGAACAGATGGCTAAATTACGACGGATACTTTATCTTTGCCGGAGCATGCGATTCCGCAACCTACGATGATCTGGGTAATACCTTCCTTAACAAGGGATTCGATGCGTACTTCGGATATACTGACAGCGTCTATACTGTCAACAATGCCAGATTTTATTCAGCGTTTTTCGATAAAGGAAGACACTTAGACGTAACTATTTCTGAAGCCAGGGATCACGCAGAACAACAAGTGTTGAGCGAGTTTGGTTCAAACTCAGATGTGGTTAAAAATAAAATCATAGGGGACTCTTCTCTTTGCTTAGCCACCTCCGACTGGTGAGGTGGTAGAATGAGTGATAGAATGAGGTTTAGCCTTGTATTTTTCGGCTTGATTTTGAGTGCAGCAATTGTGATGGCTACCAGCTCAACCCACCTATTCCAAAAACCTTCTACGGAACCGGAGCTTCTTATAATAAAGATGGCTGTCAGCAGAGAATGGGATAAAATTTTTGAAATTATGTATTTGCATCATATAGTCACTGGAGTACTTATCCTATCATTCACCTATATCTACCCATCCATAAGGGACTTTCAGCAGGGATTTGACGTTTTTTCTGTGGAATATTTACCATTAGCCCTATTTGGCGTTTATGGTTTCATAGTCAATTTTGCTGCTTCTGTAGCCATAAAAAAATGGATGAAATGGTATATCGAAAAAGGATAATAACTGCGATCAACTTTAAAAACATTTTAAGAATTATATGTCTCAAAGTAAATACAATTAATCTTTGGCAAGAGTATTAAATGGTCTGTTTCGAAAAATTTTTAGTTCAAGTGATGACATAGTAGCATGAAGGACATTTTTATTGTTGGTTGCGGGAGCTACATGGACACGACCTACGGCTGCCCCGGTGAGTGGCGCTGTCTGAAGGCTGCTGCGCTCGGAGAGGGGAAGTTTGACGAGCCGGTTAGAGTGATTGGCTTTGTGAGGTGCGAATGCCCCGGAAACACGTTGGTGCCGAACATCGGCATGACAATGAAGCTGTCTGAGGTAAAGCCGGATGCGATTTACTTCAGCTCCTGCATGCTGAGAGATCCGGGCTGCCCCTACAGAAGCGCCGAGGAGTGGGCGAAGATAGTAGAGAATGCCTTCCAAATTCCAGTAAAGCTCGGCACTCACGAGTACAAGTGATTTCATTTTTCTGTCAGAATGAGCTTCAGAATTCCACCTGAAATTGCGTCTGATTTCCTTTGAAATTCTATCCAGCTCATCTTCGGTGTTTACCTCTCAAACTCAATAAGGCTTTATGCATTCCCTCAGCAAATCTGCTATGTTCAGAAAGGGACTGGTTTACAGCTTTCCCATCGTAATGGCTTACATTCCTGTGGCTTTCACCTTTGGCGTTTTAGCCAGAACTCTCGGCTTTTCAGAAGTGGAGGCAATGCTTGCATCTCTGCTGATATTCGCGGGAGCGAGTCAGTTTGCCCTCATCACCCTCTACAGCCAGTCCTTGCTAAGTGCGATTTTCATCCCCATCTTCCTCAACCTCAGGCACATAATTTACAGCTCGATAATAGCCCAGAAGCTGAAACTGCGCTTTCCACACATTTCAGCCTTCGGCCTGACTGACGAGGTTTTTGCAGTCTCGGTGAACTCCGCTGAAAATGAGAGATTTCTGCTCGGCCTTGAGCTCGGCTCCTACTCGGCATGGGTTGGGGGGACTGCACTGGGAGTTCTTGCGGGAAGCACCTTGATTCTCGACAGGGACGTTTATTCTGCATTGGTCTTCTCAATCTCAGCCCTGTTTCTGGTTCTCCTGCTCCCGAACCTGAAGGGCAGGCATGTCAGAGCGGCTGTTAGCGGTGGAGCTGTTGCCTTGGCTTTCCACCTGCTTAACCTCACTTCTGTTGGAATAATTGCAGCCGCCTTAGCAGGACCGCTGCTTTCGGGGTGGGATGGTGAGTGAGAAAGTCTTGGCCATCATTGCCGTCGCTCTGGGAACCTACTTAGCCAGATTCCTCCCGCTGAAGATTAAATTCGCCACATCCGACAAAATTAAGAGCTTTCTGTCCCTCTCGTCCACATCGGTAATCTCCGCCCTTTTTGTAACCTCCGTGTTTACACCTGATGCGGCAGAGTTTGGCGTGAGGGTTGCAGCCCTATTTCCCCTCATATTGAGCTTCTACCGCTGGAGAAACTTCGGTCTGTCAATCTTTGCAGCAGTGCTTTCTTACTACCTTCTGAGGCTTGCTGTGTGACTGCGAAAAATTTTAATCTTTTTTCTGCCAAGACCAGACATGACTCTAAGAACGAAAGACGGGCTCACTCTCTACACTCGAAGGTGGGATGTTGAGTCTCCAAGAGCTGTAATCTGTCTTGTTCATGGTCTGGGGGAGCACTCTGGAAGATACGAGCACGTTGCAAGGTTTTTCAATGAGAATGGCATCTCCTTTGCAGCTTTTGATTTGAGGGGGCATGGAAGGTCGGAGGGGAAGAGGGGGCATGCTGAATATCAGCAGTTAATGGATGACATCACCCTTTTCCTCCAAAGTTTGGATTACGACTGCCCGAAGATACTCTACGGCCACAGCATGGGCGGGAATCTCGCTCTGAACTACATCCTGAGATACGACCCCGACATTGCGGGAGGTATAATTTCCGCTCCCTTCCTTGCTCTGCCAAAGGAGCTACCAAAACACCTGTTTTTCATTCTGAAGCTCCTCAACGTTGTTGCTCCTTCAATTCAGCTTTCAAATGGCATCGACCCAAACTTAATCAGCAGAGATAGGGAAGTTGTTGAGGCCTATGTTTCTGACCCCCTCGTCCACGACAAAATCTCCCCTCGATTCATTCTGCAATCTCTTGAAGCGGGAAAATGGGCGCTGGAGAATGCAGACAGGCTGAGAAAGCCCATTCTTCTGATACACGGAACTGCTGACCAAATAACCTCCTACAGAGCAAGTCAGGAGTTTGCAAAAAGGGCTGGGGAGCTTTGCAAGTTTGTCAGCTACGAAGGCTTTTATCACGAGCCCCACAACGAGCCCGAGAAGGAGAGGGTGCTTGCTGACATGCTGAAGTGGATAGAGGAGGTGATTTAGTGCATTTTCTCGGCATCGATGCGGGAACGACAGGAGTGACTGTGGGAGTTTACGATGCCGATGGAAATCTGGTTGCAAAGAGCTACTCCGAGTTTGAAACCTACTACCCCCAGCCGGGATGGGTCGAGCAGGATGCCGAGCACTGGTGGAACAGCATCATCGATGCCTGCAGGCAGGCGGTGAAGATTGCCAAAGCCTCTGACAGCATAGCAGCTATAGCTGTTGCAAATCAGAGGGAAACAATCGTCCCCGTTGGCAGAGACGGTGAGCCTGTAAGCAGAGCGATAGTCTGGCAGGACAGGAGGTGCAGGGAGGAGGTTGAGCTGATAAAGGAGAGAATCGGGGAGGAAAGGGTTGCAAAAATTACCGGACTAAAGCCGGACCCCTACTTCTCCCTGCCGAAAATTCTCTGGTGGATGAGGAACAGGCCTGAAGTCATAGAGAAAAGCTGGAAGCTGATGCTCGTCCACGACTACATCGTTTACAGGCTAACCGGAGAGGTTGTGACGGACTACTCAAACGCCTCAAGGACGATGCTCCTCGACCTGAATTCGAGGAAGTGGTGCGATGAAATCGCTGCCGAATTCAACCTTGACCTGTCTCTGATGCCTGATCTCGTCAATTCGGGAGAGGTTGTGGGGGAGATCAGGGGGAACGTGGCGGAGAAGCTTGGCATAAGTTCGAATCCGGTAGTGGTTGCAGGTGGGGGAGACCAGCAGTGCTCCGCCCTCGCTCAGGGTGTTGTTGAGGAGGGGAGCGTGAAGTCCACGACGGGAACGGGGACCTTCATGGTTGCACCTGTGGAGAAAGTCAGAGGCCACGGAGACATCATATACTCCGCCCACGTTCTGCCCGGCATCAATGTGGGCGAGGTGAGCATCTTCACCACGGGCAGCCTGCTATCGTGGGTTAAGAAAGCCTTCTATCACGGTGAGGGCTATGATGTGATTAACGAGGAGGCTGAGAAGTCAGGAGTGGGGGCGAGAGGTGTGTTCATCCTGCCCTTCTTTTCCGGAGCTGGCTGTCCCCACTGGAATCCGGAGGCGAAGGGGGTTATATTCGGCTTAACTCTTGCCCACAACAGAGGAGACATTGCGAGGGCTGTGATGGAGGCAGTAGCTTTCGAGGTGAGAAGCAACATTGAGGTGATGGAGAATAAGGGAATCAGCATTGAGGAGCTTCGCCTTGATGGCGGAGCAGCGAACAGCAGGCTTTGGAACCAGATTTTTGCTGACGTTACCGGCAGAAAATGCCTCGTTTCATCTGATGTGGAAGCGACTGCGAGGGGGGCGGCAATTCTTGCAGCTTCCGGATCTGACAGCTTCAATGGTATTGACGACGCTCTTACAACCTTCCTACCCGATTTCACAGAGGTTATGCCGTCCGAGGATGGGATGGGAAAATACGAGGAGATTTATAGCAAATATGTCCAGATTAGGGATGCATACTTGAAAGGCTGAGGTGATAGAGTGCCTGTACTGCTGATTGTTGTTGACGGCCTATCAGACAGGCCCATCGACGGTAAAACCCCGCTGAGTGTTGCGAGAAAGCCAAACCTCGACAGACTGGCTGAGATGGGGATTAACGGGATTATGGACACCATCGCTCCCGGAATAAGGCCGGGCAGCGACACCAGCCATCTTGCTTTGCTCGGCTACGACCCCTACAAATACTACAGCGGGAGGGGCCCGATTGAGGCTGCTGGAGTGGGGATTGAAATCAAACCGGGGGACGTGGCCTTCAGGGCAAACTTTGCCACTGTAGAGGGTGAGGGCAGCATATTCGACAAGACTGTTGTTGACAGGAGGGCGGGGAGGATTGAGGACACTTCAGAGTTAATCAAAGCCCTCCGCGAGATAGAGCTGCCGGTGGAGCTTCTCGTTGAGAGGGGGACAGGTCACAGAGCGGCGGTTGTTTTCAGGGGGGAGGGGCTGTCTGACAGAGTGAGCGACACCGACCCCAAGGCAGTGGGAAAGAAGGTGAAGCGCTGCGTTCCGCTTGCTGATGATGCAAAAGCCAAAAAAACGGCTGAAATAGTGAACGAGTTCATGCAGAAAGCCCACGAGGTGCTTGAGAACCACCCTCTCAACAGGGAAAGGGCTGAAAAAGGGCTGCTGAAGGCCAACGCCCTGCTTTTGAGGGGAGCTGGAGAGATGCCGCACGTTCCGAGCTTTAAAGATAAGACGGGCTTAAGGCTTTGCGTTATAGCAGCAACCGCCCTGATAAAAGGAGTCGGCAGAGTTGTCGGGGCGGATGTTATCACTCCCGAAGGGGCGACGGGAAACAAGAACACGAACCTTGAGGCAAAGGTTAAGGCGGCAATAAACGCCCTCGAAAGCTACGACGTTGTTCTGCTGCACATAAAAGCAACTGACGAACTCGGCCATGATGGAGATTTTGAGGGGAAGAAGGCCTTCATAGAGAAGCTTGACGAAAAGATAGCCCCACTGCTCGACTTGGATTTCAGCAAGACCTGCCTCATTCTTACAGCAGACCACTCAACCCCAATCAAGGTTAAGGACCACACCGCAGACCCGGTGCCTGTTGTAATCGTTCACGAGGATGTTAGAAGGGATGAGGTTAGCAGTTTCAGCGAGTTCGAGGCGTACAAGGGCGGGCTGTGCAGGATAAGGGGAATGGACCTGCTCAACATCGCCCTTGATCTGCTGAACATTGCGAAGAAGTTTGGGGCTTGAGCTTTTATATATTTTATAAAAAATAAAATTTAAACTTCCTCATCACCCGTCCTTATCTTGACTGACTTCTCCACTGGAATAACGAATATCCTCCCATCACCGAACTTCCCAGTTCTTGCCGAACTCACTATCGCCTCCACAACCTCATCAACAGCATCGTCGCTCACCACAACCTCCACCTTCGTCTTCTGCAGCAAATCAACCTCCACCTCTCTTCCCCTGAACTGAAGCCTGATGCCCTTCTGCTCCCCCCTGCCCTTCACCTCTGTAACGGTCATTCCGACAAACCCTCTCTCTTCCAAAGCTTTCTTAACGCACTCAAGCTTCTCGGGCCTTATTACAGCGACAACCATCTTCATATCCACCACCTCACGTGTAGGCAACCTCCTCATGCTGCGACAGGTCGAGACCGACGTACTCCTCCTGGGAGCTAACCCTCAGCCCCACAGCGGCATCAACAGCCTTTGCCAGTATCAGCGTCACGAGGAAGGCGTAGGCTGTTGCGACTAGGGCCGCAATTATCTGAAGGAGCAGTTGCTGTGCATTCCCTGCCACCAGGCCGGTAGCACCAACAGAGGCGAAGATGCCGGTGGCAATGGCTCCCCACAGGCCTCCGACGCCATGAACAGCCCAGGCATCAAGACTCTCATCTACTCCTGCTCTGACTCTGAGGAGCATCGCTGCATAGCACACCACTCCTGCAACACCTCCTATTACAAGTGCAGAAAGCGGGTCAACGTAGCCAGCTGCAGGAGTAATTGCCACAAGCCCGGCTATAGCACCGCTTGCCACTCCCAAACTTCCGGGTTTTCCCTTTAGCCAGGAGGCAAACATCCAGCTTAAGGCACCCATCGCTGCCGAAGTGTTCGTAACTAGGAATGCGTTCAAAGCCACATCGTTCGCTTCCAGTGCACTACCAGCGTTGAAACCGAACCATCCGAACCACAGCAGTGCTGTACCGAGCAAGGTCATAGGAATGTTGTGCGGTTCAATGTTGTATTCCCCGTAGCCGGTTCTCCTGCCTACAAGAAGTGCTAGAGCTAAAGCACTGAAACCCGAGCTTATGTGCACCACCGTTCCGCCTGCAAAGTCCAGCGCCCCTATTCCAGCGAGCCAGCCGCCTCCCCACACCCAGTGAGCTATCGGGTCGTAAACGAAGGTTGTCCACAGAATGCCGAACAGCAGGAATGCCGACAGCTTTACCCTTTCTGCAAGTGCTGATACAATTATGGCCAGTGTAATCGCTGCAAACGCCATCTGAAAAGCAACAAATCCGTAATCGGACATGCTAACGTTCCTGAGTCCGATGAACACTAAGTTGCCAGTTAAACCACTGACATCGTCACCAAATGCAATAGTGTAGCCAAGGAGTATCCACTGTACGCTCACAATCGCCAGTGCGACAAAGCACATCGTTATCGTGGAAAGGACATTCTTAGCTCGCACCATACCACCGTAAAACAATCCCAGCGCTGGAGTCATCAGAACGACCAGGGCCGTCGAAATCAGCAACCAAGATATATCTCCACTCTGCATAGCTCAGAAATTAAGCCCGAATTTAAAAAAATATTTAACAAAAACTCATAACTTTTCACAATTCTTCAGTTTTTTAGTTTTTTTCTAAAAAGTTTTTAATTTTCCGTTAAACCAAGCATTTTGGCAATGTATTCGGCGTCAGGAAAGGTTCTAATCGTGTTTTCAAGGGTTCTTTCGATGTCCACCTCGACATTCCCTGAAATCCTGCCGTGTCCGGGCAGAAGAAGGTCAATCTTCATGGTTTTAATTTTCCTCAAAGAATTGAAGTACTCACCCAAGCTTCCGGAATTGTAAATCGAAGATAGTGTTCCGTTAGCGAAAAGAGTGTCTCCTGAAAATAAAATTCTGTTTCTGGGGTCGTAGAGACAGATGCACCCTGAGGTGTGGCCTGGAGTGTGCATAACCCTCAGAAAAACGCCGCCCAGATCCACGGCATCTATATTGTTCAACCACACGTGAACTCTATAACCAACCGGCCTCTGACCGTGAGTTCTGCACATCATAACCTCATCATCGCCATAAATTATCTTAACAGCCGCATGTCTGTGGGCCATGATTATGGAGTTCTTCTGGAGGAAGAGGTTCCCCCCAATGTGGTCAAAGTGCTCATGTGTGTTGATGACGATGTCAATATCCTTTGCATTCAGACCGATCTCTCCAAGCTCTCTTTCCAGCTTTGGAAAGTCCCTTGCCGTGCCCGAATCTATGAGAGCATTAAGCTCTGCAGTGATAAGGTAGCAATGGCTGGAAAGTCTTCCCGGCTTTATCTGGTATATGTTGTTGTGAATTCTTCTGTACATAATCATCAAAAATTAAAGGGAGTCGTCTCCCCTCTCCCCTGTCCTGATTCTAACGACATCCTCCACTGGGATTATGAAGATCTTTCCATCACCTGGGCTACCGGTGAATGCGGAGTTCACGATCAACCCTATTACCTCCTCCACAGCATCATCCTTTACCACGATTTCTAGCTTTACCTTGGGAAGCAGGGTAACCTCCATCGTTCTGCCTCTGAACTGAATTTGCATGCCACCCTGCTGTCCCCTCCCCTTAACATCCGTCACAGTCATACCGTAGAACCCTCTCTCCTCAAGGGCAGCCTTAACTTCTGGGAATTTTTCAGCTCTGACTATTGCCTCTATCTTCTTCATCTTCCACCACCTTGCTTCATGGCAAGTGGCAGCTCCGTTTCAGTGCAGACAAAGTTGGGATACGCTACTGCAGCATGCTCTGCAATGTCGAGACCGAGCATCTCTTCTTCAGGACTTACTCTAATTCCTATCACCTTTTTGAGGATCCAGAACAGTGCAAACCCCGTTCCGAAAGCCCATGCAAAGTTTACAATTGCTGAAATTAACTGCACTATGAAGAACCCCCAATTGCCATAAAGCAGACCCGTCACGAGAGGGGATTCGGTTGCGTATAGACCATAGCTCCCGTCAGCAAAAATGCCGAGCGCTATCAATCCCCAAGTCCCCGAAAATCCATGAACAGGTATAGCTCCTACAACGTCGTCTAACCCCCTCTTCTCAAGCCACCAGTATCCGTAGGTTGCTATGAACCCGGCAATAGTGCCTATGACCACCGAAGACCATGGCTGAACCCAGGCACACGGTGCTGTAATTGCAACCAGCCCAGCAACAGCTCCGTTGCAGGTCATGCCCACATCCGGCTTCCCGTTTCTTAACCAGGTTATTGCCATCGCCGTCACCGCCCCTGCAGCAGCGGCTAAATTCGTGTTAGAAGCAATTATAGAAACTCTCAGCTCGTGAGCTGACAGAGTTGAACCCGCATTGAACCCAAACCAACCGAACCAGAGTATGAATGTTCCTATTACTGCAAACGCCAGATTATGACCCGGAATCGCTCTTGGATTTCCATCACTGTCATACTTACCTAATCGCGGTCCCAGGAGCATCACTGCGGCCAGTGCAATGTAACCCCCGAGTGCGTGGACGACTCCACTTCCAGCAAAATCCAGGGCTCCGTAACCTCCGCCAAGCTTCACCATGAACTCGCTGCTACTCAGCCATCCCCCTCCCCACAGCCAGTGACCGTAAATTGGGTAAATTACTGCTGAAACCACCGCGCTGTAGACAAGGTAAACCGAGAACTTCGGTCTCTCGGCAATTGACCCGCTCACGATTGTTGCTGCAGTTGCCGCAAATACGAGCATAAAGAACCACAGCTCAATCGTCGAAACGTCATAACTTTCTCCAGCCAAAAACCATCCTGTAGTGCCAGCAATTCCCTGCCAGTCAGCCCCCATCATCAATGCAAAACCTACTGCAAAGAAGGCCAAGCTGCCAACAGCAAAATCCATGAGGTTCTTCATCATTACATTCGCCACATTCTTGGCCCTTGAAAAGCCAGCTTCGAGCATTGCAAAACCAGCCTGCATGAACATCACAAGAAATCCGCAAATTAGGGCCCATACGAAATCCACTGGCAACTCTGGATTTTCCTTGAGCGTCTCTGCACCATTTGGATCAGCTCCTGCTGTTGCAACGAGAAGCAGCACAATCAGTACAGCAACACACATCCTCCCTACCATGAACTCAAGTTTTAGTGTTGTTTTTAAAAATCTTTTAATATTTTTTTGACATTTCTAAGATTTCTTCACAAAAATTGAGAGTTATTCACAAAATTTTTAAACAGCCTTGTGTGTTAACGGCTATGCGAAATCCCGTTAGAGTAACCATTGCTTTGGATGACGAGAGCGTTAAAATATTTGAGGAGCTGAAAAAGGAGTTAGGTTTATCCCAAAGTGAGATTATCAGGCGAGTTATTAAATTCTACAGGGATTACAAATTTCTTGAAAAGTTCGACAGAGAAAAAGTTTCCACCTATATTGAAATGCTCGGTGAAGGTGAGCACGTTGTTCTGGACATAGACCACTGGATTTCTCTTCTTGAATTCATAGAGTCTCACCCCAGCGGAGAGGATTTCTGGAAGCTTCACAGAGAAATTGCTAAGGCTCACGCAGAGGAGTTCAGTGGTAAAGATTTGGAGTACGTGCTCCGCAGACTCGAAGCATGCAATTTTTTCAGGCTGCAGGTTAAGAAAAACGAATTTGTTCTTCTGCTCAATCACGAAAAGACGAAGAAGTTCGTTAAAATGCTTATGGAGGTTCTTCTGGAAAAGATGGGGTTTGAATGCGAGATAAGGGAGGATTTGATGAAGCTCAGAATAACGAAAGCCTAATCCCCCTCCTTTGTTCTTGAGTAAGTATAAACAACCCTGTGCAGGGCAGTGATGTGGCTTAAAACAGCTATAATCAAAACAGCCTCGTAAATGTATCCTGTAAGCATCCCCAGAAGCAGAATCAAAAGCCTCTCGCTCCTCTCTGCTATACCAACATCGCACTTCTCGATAATTGTTTCGGCCCTCGCCCTCGTGTAGCTCACAAGCAAAGCTCCGCTCATCGCCATTGCGATGGCAACCCAGTCAACGCCGTAGATTCCGAGGGAGATGAAGAGGATGACGTCAACGTATCTGTCAGTCACTGAATCAAGGTAGCCCCCAAACTTTGTGGTTAACTCTGCCTTTCTCGCCAGCGCCCCGTCAAGCAAATCGCAAAGGCTGCTGAGCAGGACGAAGATGCTTGCATGCAATATCCTGCCCTCAATTATCAGGTAAGAGGAGATGAGAGCAAAAACCAGACCGGCGAGTGTGAGGTGGTTGGGCTTTACTCCGAGTTTGGACAGTCTTAATGCCACCGGAGAGACGAGTTCCGTCGTGAGAGGTTTTATTCGGCTGAGCATTTTACTTCCAAAGGGTTCCCTTGTAGTGCCCGGTTACGGGACAGCCGAGGCAGAGGTCAATTTTCCAGTAATTGCAATTCGTGCAGCTTTCATCGCCGCATGGCACCTCTTTCTGCCTTTCAATGTACATCTTAATCGGCATAACAGCGTCTCTTTCAGCCCTGACAATTATTCCTGCCTCAACATCGTAAACCTCAGGTTCGGCTCTGATGTGCTTATCAACAATAGCCTCAAGAGTTGTCAGGTCTTCGCCAGCAAGCAAAATCGTAATATTCTTCTCTCCAGCCACGACGAGTCCGTTGAGGAAAAACGGGCAGTTTGAAAGCTTATTTAGGATTTCAGATGGTCTCTTACATTTCACATCAACCTTAAGAACGTACAGACCTGACCGTTTTATGTTGAGCCCGTACGCGTGGCTTATAACACCCAGCTCTTTGAGCTTTTTTATCCTGCTTCCTACAGAAGGCTGCGAAAGTCCTACAACCTTCGCTATTTCGCTTTGAGACATTTCCGGGTCTTTTTCGAGAAGCTCGAGTATCAATCTGTCCTTTTCATCTATGTCAAGAACCTTGGCCATTTCAGAACACCTCTGAGTCTCTCTCCGTCAACTTATAAAAAATTAGCGGAGTGTCCTGCACCATATTTAAACAATTTATCCAAACATCTAAACTCTTGCCGGAATCAAGCACTGAAAATATTGAGGATAACACTAAATACCTTTCTAGCGTACTATACCAAAATGTACGCTGCTGAAAAGATAAAAAGAGTTCTGGAAAATGCAAAGGAAGAGGGAGTTTTACAGAGCGAGATACCTCGCCTTACCGGTTTATCGAAATCAACAGTTTCTGAAACACTCTCTATGCTTGAAGATGTGAAGGAAGTTGTCAGAAAGAAGGTTTCCGGAAAGTCCTACAGAGTCTGGCTTGCGAAGTACTCTCCCGAACCTTTAAGTGGTGTGGTAAGAGTGGGGATTTTGAGGGCCAGCGAGTATCCGAGAGTGATGAGGGCCTCAAAGAAGCTCAATGCGCATATAAGGGTTTACGATAGCAGCATCGAAATCACAAAGGACCTCGTTTACGGTTTCATCGACATAGCAGCTTCTCCGTTCATAACTCAAGCGGTCTTTGGGATCCTTATGAAAAACATCACAATTGTAAGAAAGGTGGCTCTAAACGGAGGGGGACTCGTTTTCTCAGGTATAAGCTCCGATTACTGGGGCTGCTCCGAATTCTCAACCATGGAAAGAAATTTAAGGAAATATCTCGAGTTGAAAGGGCTAAAGGGCTCCATAAGGTATTTCAGAGGCCCTGAAAGCATGATAAAATCCCTGGGGGAGTTGAGGGCGATAGCGATATGGGAGCCGTACTTCACAATGCTTGAGGGAAAAAAGGAGGCCTTCAACGAGCACATTGGGGATTACCTCTGCTGCACCCTTGCCGTTAACAACAACTTTAGCGAGTGCAATTCAGACTTGCTGGAAGAATTTATCAGGGAGTTCGACAGGGCGAAGGTGGGAAAGAAGGATGGAAAGGTGTTGGCAGAGTTAATCGGCTTCCCTACCGAGGTGGTGGTGAGGTCTTTCGAGAGCTACGATTTCTACCCAGACCAGGAGTTCAAAAAAGAGGAGCTTGAGGAGCTAAGATTCGGTGGGCTGGATGGAGTCGTGCGCCTCGATTAAGTCGCTGAGCTTAAGAAGGCTCATGAAATTCCTTCCTGACTCCTCCCTATCAACAACCGCGATAATGGCCGCTACGCTCGCACCGCTCTCCTCAACTCTCCTCGCTGCCGAGAGGGCAGAGCTGCCGGTGGTTATGACATCTTCCACAACCACAACTTTCTCCCCTTCTTTCACTTCCCCAATTCTGTCGCCCTTGATGCCGTAGTCCTTTTTCTCCTTCCTGAAAATAACGAGTGGTTTTTTCATTTTCAGCGAAAGCGCGACCGCTATGGGCACACCACCAAGCTCAACGCAGGCAATTCTGTCAAATTCCAAGTCTTTCAGCTTTGCCGCCATGCCTTCAGAAATCATCTCAAGGATGTCGGGGAAGGTGGAGGCGAGCTTCACATCGACGTAAACTCTGCTCCTCTTGCCTGAAGACAGCACAAAGTCACCGAACTTCAGCGCTCCGACCTCTATCATTCTCTTGACTAAAGCATCAGCCAACATCACCACGGCACCTCCTTTAGATTCAGCCTGTAGGCAATATAGTTTATCCCCATATGAAGGGCGGGTGTGATGATGACAGCCAGAGCGATGATTTCAGCCGTAAACAGCTTCCAGAAGGGTGGATAAAGCGAGGCGATAAGCAGGGCAACGAGAAGAAACATAAGCTGGTCAACGATTAAAAATCTCGAGCCCCTTTCGTAACCGAATCTCCTCTTGATGAAACTTCCGCAAAGGTCTCCAAACATAGCCCCGAAGGCAAGGAGAAACGTAAGCGTGAAAAACTCGTTAAAGGGGAGAGAAGAGTAAATTGCCAATCCCGAAAGCTTCTCAATTGCATACTGAAGATTGGCCGTCAAAACTCCACCCGCAACGCCCCCAACGAATCCCCTCCATGTTTTACCGTCCCCGAGTATCCTTTTTCCATCAACAAAGGTCTTTCCAAAATCTATCGGCGTTCCGCCGCCAACAAGAACGGCGAAGTTGTTGGGGGTGTAGCAGGGGAGAAGAAGCCAGATTGTTTTGAGAATTAAATCGAGCATGCATGCTGTTGGTGTCGGATTTTAAAATTTTTACATGGCGGTTCAGCTAACGAAACAAAAAACAAAATTAACATCCCCACAAAACTTCAATGATGTTCCTTAGGCTGCGAGAGGAAATTGCCAGAAATCTCAGAAATTCAGGAGTTAGAGCTGTCTCGCCCTACAAGGTAGGAATTGGATGGATTGACTTAGCCATCCCTCGAAAGAGGATTGGCATTGACATATTGGATGGAAGCTACGAATCCTGTGCGGAGAGACTCAGCTCCCACCCCTTCAGGGATGTGATAATAGTTGACTCCGTCGAAGAGTTCTGCAAGGAGTTTGGCATTCCCGCTCCCGAGCTGAATGACGAGGAGCTTGAAGCTCCCTCTGCATACGTAAAGGCCATTGAGGATGCTCTGGCTTATCTTTACATCACAGGCGAGGTTTACGAGAAGGAAATTGATTACAGACCGCTGAACTCAACTTTGCCAGACCTGAAAAGGTTCGGTTATGCTGTCTCATATTCAAAGCCAAAGCTCAATCCACAGATGTTCGTATGCCTCACTCATGACGGCTACACAGCAGCGAAAAAGGTAGTATTGAGGAGAGTCGAGCTGTTCGAGAAAAGACTCAGAAAGCTTTCAACTCCAGAAAACTACATAATCGCCCTTGGCATGTCTGCAGGCCTGAAGGTTTTTAAGACGGCTGATCTGGAAGACTACGACCTCAAATCTCTCCTCAGCTTTATGCGGAAGCTGAGCGAGGAAAGGTTTGCTGTTGACGAAGCTCTGCACCCAAAAACAGCTCTCTGCAGATTTCTTGTTGATACCGCATTAAACGGAAAGGCAGTGAAGCTCGCTCAAACTCTAAGCAAGCTCGGTTTGGCCTTCAAGGTTAAAAAATACTCGCCCTTCGGACACTACCTCGGAGAGGAGTACAGAATTGCAAGGGAGGCTGTTGAAGCATTAATGAAGTTCAGCTTTGCAGAAATCCCCAGAGATTACCTGAGGGAGTTCATGGCCCTGACGTATCCGCTCAGCCACTCCGACATCTATCCAATTCTGAGCTACTCAGGGGATTTTCTGAGAAAAGCCGAGGAGAGCGGAGTTTGCAGGCTCGAAGGCTCAAAGATAACCCTCAGCGAAAAATTTGTTGATTATGCCAAGGTCAGGCTGGCGATGCTTATTGAGAAAATTACAGAAGATCTTCCTTAACCTGCTCTGCAACCTCTTTGCCCGCCCTAATGCTTCCATTCATGCTCCTCTCCGGATAGTTCGGCCTTGAGGTCATTCCCGCAACGTAAAAGCCCTCCGCAACTCTATAGGGAGTTATCTTTCTCCTGTATCCCTTCTCGTAAATCGGCCCGCTGTACTTTGCTTTGAAGACCCTAACAAACCTCACACTCTCTGTCTTAAATCCGAGCTTTCTGAGGTCGGAGAGGAAGAGCTTCTCTATCTCCTTATCGCTCAGATTGAAAAGCCAGCCGTCTGGAGTGGAGTAGGCTGCCAGATACATGAGGTGGATGCCGTAGTCCTCGAAGGGCATGAAGTTCGTGTGCTCAATAACCGCCCCGAAGCTCATCTTATCAGCGATGTTCGTCCAGTAGATGTTCTCAGTCAGTGTCTCCTCAGCCCCAATCAGGGCGCAGACGGAGCTCTGGTATCTGACTTCCGGAATTCCGAGCTTCTCTGCCAGCTCGCCAAGCTCTGAGAGGGGGGCTGTGTACACAACAGCATCAAAATCCTCACCATTCACGTCCCATCTGGCATTTTTCCTGATTCTCGCCCTTTCTCTCCTTATCTCCAGCCCCTCGGCCATCTTATCCACAAGCTGCTGGAACCCGTGCCTTATGTAGCCTATCTCCTCTCCAGAGTACTTCCTGTTGCTCCTTATCGCAACCCTCCCAAGCAGCCATGCGTAGCTCACCTTCTCAGCATTCTCCCCAAACTTCGACCTCAGGAGGGGCATGAAAAAGCGCTCAAGCAGCCCTTCTCCAAGCTCTTCCCTTATCCCCTCACTTACACCAACATCATCAAAATCCTCATAGTTCAGCTTCCTGCTCTTCAGAGTGAACCTCGCAAGCCTGATTTTTTCACCAAAGGTAAGGAGAGGATAGCGAAGAATTTCAAAAGGAGTGTTGAGGGGGTAAATTTTACCGTTGGCAGCAAATCCAGTCTTTGCTATCTTCCACACAAGCTTCGACTTCAGCCCGCACCTCTTTATCTCCTCAAGCAGGAAGGCGTCATCCCTGAAGCAGTGGTGGTAGAACTTCTCGATGCTGAATTCCCTGAAGGTTGCCACAAGCCCTCCCACGTCATCAGGCTCAAAGACCACAACTTTGGCATGCTCTGCAAGCTCCTTCGCCGTCTTGAGCCCTGTAAGCCCCGCTCCAACCACAGCAATTTTCATCAAAAAGCGTTTTTTCAGGCCATATTAAAACTTCACCATCTTTATAAAGTTGCGTAACAATGTTTTTTGATGGTCAATCGTCTAATCAACTCCCGTAGCCCCTATCTACGCAAAGCCGCAAATCAGCCGGTTGAGTGGTTTGAGTGGGGAGAAGAGGCTTTTGCAAAGGCAAAGAAAGAAGATAAGCCTATTTTGCTCTCCATAGGTGGTGTCTGGTGCCACTGGTGCCACGTGATGGCGAAAGAGAGTTTTGAGAATGAAGAGATTGCTGAAATGATTAACAGGAACTTTGTGGCCATAAAGGTGGACAGGGATGAAAGGCCCGACATCGACAAGAGGTATCAGGAGTTTGTAATGGCCACCACAGGAAGCGGTGGGTGGCCGCTAACAGTTTTCCTTACCCCTGATGGCAAGCCCTTTTTCGGGGGGACATACTTTCCTCCCGAAGACCGCTATCATCTTCCCGGATTCAAAACTGTGCTGAGAAAAATTGCGGAGATGTGGAGGCACGACAGAGAGAGGCTGCTGAAATCTGCCGAGGAGCTTACAGAAGCTGTAAGGAGGTATGCTGAGGGCAGCTTTAAAGGGGATGTTGATGAAAAACTGCTTGATAAGGGAATTGAGGCAGTTCTGGATCAAACGGATTACGTTAATGGTGGATTCGGCTCAGCCCCAAAGTTTCATCACGCCAAGGCCGTTGAGCTTCTCCTTACTCACCACTTTTTCACTGGAGATGAAGAGGTGCTGAAGGCTGCAGAGATAACGCTCGATGCAATGGCGAGGGGCGGAATCTACGACCACTTGCTTGGTGGCTTCTTCAGATACTCCACCGATGCGAAGTGGGTCACACCGCACTACGAAAAGATGCTCTACGACAACGCCGAGCTGCTTTATCTCTACTCCATCGCCTACGCCTTAACAGGAAAGAGGCTTTACCAGAAAATTGCCGATGGGATTGTTGAATATTACAGAAAATTTGGCTGCAGCAATGAGGGGGGCTTTTACGCCTCACAGGATGCGGACATAGGAGAGCTCGACGAGGGGGGTTACTACCTCTTCAGCGACAGAGAATTGAAGGAAATTCTCGATGAGAGGGAGTTCAGGATAGCTACCCTTTACTACGACATTCAGGGAGAGAGAAAGCTTCCCCGAATCTTCCTTACCGAGGAGGAGATATCAAAAATCCTCGGAGTTTCTGTTGAAGAGGTGGAGAGGGCTGTTAATTCCGCAAGGAGGAAGATGCTGGAGTTCAGGGAGCAGAGGGAGATGCCCTACATCGACACCACCATCTACGCTGGATGGAATGGATTGATGATTGAGGCATTGTGTATGCACCACAAGGTTTTTGGGGATAATTGGAGCCTTGAAATGGCAGAGAAAACGGCCAACAGGCTGCTAAAGGAGTTTTGGGATGGTAGGGAGCTTCTCCACACTCATAACGTAGAAGGGCTCTCGGAGGACTACATCTTCTTTGCCAGAGGGCTTCTGGCCCTCTTTGAGGTTACGCAGAGGCACGAATACCTCGAAAAGTGTTTTGAAATTGTTGATTCAGCGGTCGAAAAATTCTGGGATGGCGAAGATGGGGGCTTCTTCGACTCTGAGAGGGCTGTGCTTGGAATCAGGCTTAAAAACTTCCACGACAGCCCAACTCAGTCAGTGAACGGCTCAGCTCCACAGCTTCTTTTAGCCCTCAGCGCCATTACTGGAGAGAGAAGGTACGAGGAGCTTGCGGTTGAAGGCCTCAGAACTTTCGCTGGATTGGCCAGAAGGTTTCCCTTCTCCTCCGCTTCCTACTTGCTCAGCCTTTACACCTTCATTAAAGGAGTTTACGTTGTCAAAACGGAGGAGCACTTTGAAAGTGCCCTTAAACTCTTCAGGCCCTTTAAATTGGTTATAAAGGAATACGTTGATGGAATAATGGTCTGCGAAGGAAACACATGCAGGTTCTTAGACTCGACCGAAGACATTATAAATCAGGGAAGATTAGAAGAGCCATGAGTTCTCGCATTCCCGGATTTTACAAGCTCAGCGTGGAGGAAAGGCTGAAGAAGGTTGCTGAATTCGCTGGATTGAGCGATGAGGAGGTTAAAGCAGTTTTATCTCAGGGTTTGCCCCTCGACGTTGCTGACAGGATGATTGAGAACGTTATCGGCACCTTTGAGCTTCCGCTGGGCATAGCCACCAATTTCCTGATTGATGGGAAGGATTACCTCATCCCGATGGCCATTGAGGAGCCAAGTGTTGTTGCCGCAGCAAGCAACGCAGCCAGAATGGCGAGGGAGAGCGGTGGATTCACCACAGACTACACCGGCTCGCTCATGATTGGCCAGATTCAGGTTACAAAGCTTCTCAACCCAAATGCGGCGAAATTTGAGGTTCTCAGGCAAAAGGATGAAATTATAGAGAGGGCCAACGAATGCGACCCGATGCTCGTAAACCTCGGAGGGGGCTGCAAGGATATAGAGGCGAGAGTCATTGACACCATAATGGGGAAGATGCTCATAGTCCACTTAATTGTTGATGTAAAGGATGCCATGGGGGCAAATGCGGTAAACACGATGTGCGAGAAGGTTGCTCCCTTCATTGAGAGAATCACTGGAGGGAAAGTTTATCTCCGCATCATCTCGAACCTTGCAGCCTACAGGCTGGCGAGGGCGAAGGCTGTTTTTGACAAAGATGTTATCGGCGGAGAGGAGGTTGTTGAGGGGATCATGCTCGCCTACGCCTTTGCAGCAGCTGATCCCTTCAGATGTGCCACGCACAACAAGGGAATCATGAACGGCATCTCAGCCTTGATGATTGCAACGGGCAACGACTTCAGGGCTATTGAGGCTGGAGCCCACAGCTACGCTGCTATTGGCGGCTATAAACCCCTCACTACCTACGAGGTTGACAGGAAGGGGAATCTGGTTGGAACGATAGAGATTCCAATGGCTGTGGGGGTGATTGGGGGGGCAACGAAGGTCAATCCGCTGGCAAAAATCTCGCTGAAGATTCTTGGAGTAAACACTGCCGAGGAGCTGGCGAGAGTAGCTGCAGCTCTCGGCCTTGCTCAGAACTTTGCAGCTTTAAGGGCTTTGGCAACTGAAGGAATACAGAGGGGGCACATGGAGCTTCACGCCAGAAACCTCGCCATAATGGCCGGTGCAACAGGAGATGAGGTTGACAGGGTTGTTGAGATAATGGTCAGGGACGGAAAGATAAGGCTGGACTACGCCAAGGAGGTTCTGGAGAGGTTAAGAAGCTGAACTCACTTAATTTTTACCAAGAGCGGCGAAACTGCAAGAAGCAAGAAGGCCAGAACGGAGAATGCTGCGGCAACAGCAGGTTCTATCTCTGCCCCTGCCGCAGCCCTTCCAACCATCACAGCCGGGCTTGCGTACTTCGTAACCATCAGCGGCAGTGAGCCCGCAGCGAGAATGGAGAATAGGAGCTGCGCCCTCTCCCTGTCCCTGAACTTCGCTGCCATGATGTAGCCCAACGCCACGAAAAAAGCTGCGATGAAGACGGATAGAGCAAAGGTCAGCAGAGGGTTTGCGATGTCAACCCTGTTGGCTGCGAGAAGCAGAAGCCAGAGCGCTGTGACGGTGGAGGAGAAAAGCATCGGCGACGCCACCTTGGCCATCGAAATTTTGAAGGGTGAGAGGGGTGTGGAGAGCAGCACTTCCAGAGAGCCGCTCTGTATCTCCTCACAAATCGAGTCGATCGTCATTCCCGCAGCCACGACGGCAGTTGTGATGCTGAGGAGAGGGATTAGGATTAGGTAGATGAACTTGAATACCGTGGACGACCCTGATGGAAGGTCTTTCTCCCTGCCTCCAGAGAAAACCCTCACGTCGAGATTCGGAACGCCGTAAGCGTCTCTCAGCTTCTCTTCATATTCGGTGAGCAGCTTTTTAACGTAGCTCAGAACCTGAGCGGCCTTTATCTCATCGTCGGGCACCAAAATGTCAACGTACTTGATACCGTTTAAATCGGTTACAATCAGAACCGCATCAACCTTCCCGCCTTTGAAGAGCTCCATGGCCGTTTTCTCGTCGTAACAGCTCTCAATGAAGCACTCCCCCACAACCGCAACCTTAGAGCTGCCGTAGTAGCCGAGGTAATCGGGGTTGTAGAGCATTATCAGCCCGAAGGTTATGACTGATGAGATGCCCGCAACAAACACTATCAAAAAAACGATGCTGACGAAGGTTCTCTCCCTGAACATCAGCCTGATGTCCTTTTTTACCAGCTCAAACAAGGAGCATCACCACCGTATGGTCGTAGATGGCATGCAGGATTGCCGCCAGCATCAGCGCCCTTCCGTATCCGAACTTAGCAGTAAAGGCGATGAGCAGAGCGGTTGCTATGTGGAGAATTAAGGGAAGAACGAGGAACTGCCCGAGAAAGGCTATGCTGTACTCCTGAAGGACGTTGAAGAGGATTAGAAACTTCTCACCCGCAAAGAAGCCCAGAGCTGTGAAAAAGGCTCTGCGAGCGGTGGGCGAGGAGAAAATGATGAGTCCCTTTATGAGCTCCTCAACCGCCGCAACGCAGACGAGCAGGGCTGGAATCATGAGCTGCCGCGGAAGGACAAAAATCATGAAAACTGCAAAGAGTTCGGCCATGAAGGCGAAGGATATAGACAGAAAGGCCAAGATGAATGCTGCAGAATCGCTGGTTACGCTCAGCCTCGAAATCTCAACGAGTTTCTGGAAAATCTCCTTTCCATGGGCAATGTCCGGATTGAGGGCCTTCATGCTGAAGTAAAGCAGCATCGAGGCCATAATCAGGTAGTGGGCGAATGAAAGGGAGAGGTCTGTCAGGTTTATCTCCTCTCCCTGAACGCTCGCTATCAGGAGCGTGATGGGTGAGATTTTTGACAGGGGTATTGCAGTTGAGAACACCGCAGGGATGAATGCGTAGATCGTAATAAGGAGAGAAACGACGAGGAGGAGAAAGGTTGCCTCTCTGTAGCTTCTCGAAATCATCACCACGAACGTTTGAGCGGAGAAAAGCAGGAGGATTACGGGGATGGCGAAGAGAAATGCCAAATAGCTCCCCAGATACACCGATACGGCGAGGGAAGAAAGAAGGGAGAAAAGAAGGTAGGGCAGAATCTTCCCGAAAATCAGGTCTGATCTGCTTATCGCGGACAGCAGAACCTCAAGCCTCCTGAGGAGCTTGTCCTCAAGCAGGGAGGACGAGAAGACCTGAACGGCGAAGTAAGATGGAATAACGAAGAGGAAAGCCAGAACCATTCTGTCAACGAGGCTCGGTGTTTTAATGTCCTCAGGAGGTACGTAAGAGGATTTTTCAACCTGTGTGACATTTGCCGTCATCTCACCACCCGTTACAGTCGTTGCTGCAGGCGTTTTTGAGGCGGATTCGCTGGTTTGCTTTGACCCCTCCGACCCGTTTACGTTTAACTGCCCGCTCTCCGTTTCATTCTTCACCCCACCGCCTTCTGCCTTCGTCCTGGGAGGTGTTATCTTCGACGGGTTGAGGTAAACAACGCTAACCCTCACGGGATGTGCCAACTCTCCAAACTCAGCCTCTATCCTCTTTCTGTGCTCCTCCCTGAGGTATTTCAAAAGCTCATCTGCGGCTGCAAGGCTCTTGTCGTTCTGCCCTACAAACAGCTTACCATCATACAGCACGACGTCAGAATCTTCCGAGAGCTTGAACGTCCCAAGGTCCACCCTCACGTTGGCTGTGTAAATCCCCTTATCGGAATCGATACCGGTTAAAACAGAGGCGTATCCCATTGCTGCTGAGAACATTGCAGCAAGCAGAATTAGAAGCAAGCTCCTCGCCCCGTACCTCTTCCTCGACTTTTTTAGTTCGAACTTGGCGACCTTCAGCACAAAAACTGTGATATTATCTGGAATTTTAACGTTTGGGGGAAATAAGATAAAACCTTGCACCAACACTTCATCATGTGTGAATCGAAGGTCTTTTTGGCAGGCCGGGAGGAGCCGCTGATGGAGGATGTGGTGAGAATCGTCGTTGAAGGGGAAAAAGTAAAAATGTGGGACATTCTGGGAGATTACAGAGAGGTAAGAGGTAGAGTTGTTGAGATGGATTTGGTTGGGCACAAAATAATACTGGAGGGAGAATGATGAAGGTTAAGGTGGCGATAAACGGTTACGGAACCATCGGAAAGAGAGTGGCTGATGCAGTCAGCCTTCAGGACGATATGGAGGTTGTCGGAGTTACCAAAACCCGCCCAGACTTTGAGGCGAAACTCGGCGCCAAAAGGTATCCTCTCTACGTGGCCAAGCCCGAGAACGTGGAGCTTTTCGAGAGGGCGGGGATCGAGATTCAGGGAACAATAGAGGATTTGCTGCCAAAAGCCGACATCGTTGTCGACTGCAGCCCGAACAAGGTTGGGGCGGAAAACAAGGCGAAGTATTACGAGAAAGCGGGCATAAAGGCGATATTCCAGGGCGGGGAGAAGAAGGACGTTGCCGAGGTCTCCTTCAACGCGCTGGCCAACTATGATGAGGCTGTTGGGAAAAGCTACGTAAGGGTTGTGAGCTGTAACACCACCGGTTTGACGAGGCTCATTTACATGCTCAAAACGAACTTCAGCATCGGCAGGATTAGGGCGACGATGCTGAGAAGGGTTGTCGACCCGAAGGAAGACAAGAAGGGGCTCGTCAACGGAATCATGCCTGATCCGGTTGCGATTCCATCCCACCACGGGCCGGACGTCAAGACTGTTTTGCCCGATGTTGATATTGTAACAACAGCATTCAAGCTCCCCACAACGCTTATGCACGTCCACTCCCTCTGCGTTGAGATGAGAGAAGCGGTCAAAGCAGAAGACGTCGTGAGCGCTCTCAGCGAGGAGCCGAGAATCATGCTTATTTCCGCAGAGGATGGCTTCACCTCAACGGCAAAGGTAATCGAGTTCGCGAGAGAGCTCAGGCTCAGGTACGACCTCTACGAGAACATCGTTTGGAGGGAATCGATCGGCGTTGATGGAAACGACCTCTTCGTAACGCAGGCGGTGCATCAGGAGGCTATTGTTGTTCCGGAGAACATTGACGCCATAAGGGCCATGTTCGAGCTTGCGGAGAAGGAGGAGAGCATAAGGAAGACGAACGAGAGCCTTGGAATTGGGAAAGTTTTTTAAAATTTTTACCTCACTTTTGCCATGGATATTCAGACGAGAAAGTCGATACTCTGGGACGCCTTTGAGGAGCTGAAAACAAGGTGGGGTGCGGACGAAAAGTTCCTCGAGAGGGTTGAAGAGGAGGAGCTTACCGTTGACGGCCTGCCAGAGAGCAAGGTTAGAGATTTGATTGAATTGAGGGAGAAGTACCAGCTCGACGAGCTTGAGTTTCTATTCATCGTCGGCACGGCAGTTGGTCTTTATCAGGGGCAGAAGCAGGTTAAGGAGATACTGCAGAGGAGAATGAGCGCACTTAACGAGTTCGTTTCGTCTCTCGTCGGGAGAGAGCTGTGATGAAGTTCGCGTTCAAGATAGCGTACTTCGGTGACAACTTTCACGGAAGTCAGTTTCAGCCCGACCAAAGGACGGTTGAGGGAGAGGTAATCAACGCCCTAAGAAGGCTCGGAGTTGAGAATCCGAGGCTGAGGAGTGCCGGGAGAACTGATGCCGGAGTTCATGCCTACGGCCAGGTCATTTCCTTCTACTCCGAGGACAAAATCTTTCCGAGAATGCTGAACGCTGAGCTTCCCGAAGACATAACAGCATGGGCGTGGGCGAAGGTTTCCGAGGACTTCGAC
This sequence comes from Archaeoglobus fulgidus DSM 4304, assembly GCF_000008665.1. NCBI lineage: Archaea > Methanobacteriati > Methanobacteriota > Archaeoglobi > Archaeoglobales > Archaeoglobaceae > Archaeoglobus > Archaeoglobus fulgidus. Next base: position 1,554,030 of record NC_000917.1, on the reverse strand, counting down.
CCGAGAAGGGCGAAGAGCAGAGTTTACACATACGTTATGTACGGCTCGGACTACGACATTTCTGCGATGAGAAAGGCTGTTAAAGAGCTGATCGGCGTCCACGACTTCTCAAACTTCACCAAGAAATTCGGAGAGGGAGAGAGCTGCGTTAGGGAAATTATTAGCGCCGACATTAGAGCGGACAGGGAGTTCATAATCTTCGAGATTGAGGGGAACGCCTTTACCTGGAACATGGTTCGCTGCATAGTGACGGCAATAATGGAGATCGGAAAGCAGCACAGAAGCATTGAGTGGTTCAGGGACCTCCTGAACCCGGAAAAGCACAAGGAGAGGGTCGAGCCCGCTCCACCTTACGGTCTAATCCTGAAGGATGTCAAATACGACGACGTGGAATTCGAAATCGACGATTACGCCTTTAAAACACTCCAGTCAAGAATCGAGGACAGAATAATTTACCACGGTACGATTTTCAAGCTGTTCTCCCTTTTCAGGCAAAGCGGAATTTCCTGATTCCTGAGAATATTAAAACGGCGGAAACTTTCCTCGAACCGGGAATTGGATAGTCCCCGTACCTCACAACGATATCCCTGTTGATGTTCTCTATCATCGCTATTGAGGAGAAAAGCCCCTCCATTGTCAGCTCATCAGGCTTACCGGCGAAGAGGAGCAATGCTGATTTGGCGTTCTCAACATCTCCGTTGATGCTCACGTTCTGCAGCGCTTCCTCCGTCAGCTCTATCATTCTTCTAGTTCTCACCGCCTTGAGCTCGCTGTTCCTTCTGAAAATCAGGTTCTTAAAGTTAAAGGGTATCTTTCTCTCAGCCAAGCCCGCTATGGCGAATCCGTCGGATTTCAAAGCGTTGAAGACATCGGACGTGTCAACAACTACCTCCCCAGCCACCCTCTTCTTCAAATCAATCTCGCCGGCAAGGGCAACGAGGTTCATCACCTCAAGGATTTTTCTCTCAACTCCAACCTCCCCCTCAAAGAGAATCAGAATGTCCGAAACGTCTCTGAGACTTCGAATTCGCTTCTTTATCTCCCCAATGCTCGAGGTGTCAAGTTGGGGGACTATTGCGAGGGAGATTACAGCATCCTCCGTAACTTTTCTGAGCCTCTGGCAGAGCTCGAGAGATGTTATGTAGCCAAAATCATCCTCCAGCGAGGTTAAAACAAGGCTGCCCTCAAATATTTCATAAAGAGATGTGATTTGATTCACAAACCCGCTCACGTCTCCTTTCAGCCCGTGAACGTAGTACTTCCTGTCGTCACCTATCGAAATGCTTCTCAAGTGCTCCTCATTGTTCAGAACTGCAAAGCACTTAAACAGGGGAACTCTGTTGACCTTCACGCCTTTTTTATGCAGAATTTCTGCCACCTTGGCCCCGCGCAGCCCCGAGCCTATTGTCAGCAACCTCATTTGATTTAAAATCGAAAAGGCGTTTAAAATATTTTCTTGAAGTCAAATGAGAGACTCGTACAACCTTATGAGGGACTTGACAACCACATCCCAGCTGTACTTCTCCCTTACAATTCTCCTTCCGCTTTCTCCAATCGCTTTCACCTTCCTCTCGTCGCTCAGAACTTCGTTTATTATTTCGCTCAGCCTCATGTAATCTCCCGGAGGAAAAACGAAGCCCGCCTCAGATGCAACATCCCTAACACCCGGAAGGTCAGAGGCAGCAACTGGAGTTCCGCATGCCATCGCCTCAAGAAGGACTATTCCGAACGCCTCCAGCCTGGATAATGAGGGCAGAACGAGAAGAGAAGCTCTTGAAAGGTACTCTATAACCTTTTTTCTCGGAAGGAAGCCTGTAAACTCTGCATTCACCTCAAGCTCTCTTGCCAGCCTCTCAAGCGAGCTCCTCTCCTCTCCATCACCTATAATCACGCATCTCGCTTCAACATCAACGTGCTTCATTGCTTTAAGCAAAACGTCAACCCCCTTTGTTGCCGCAAGCCTGCCGAGGAAGAGGACCGTGGGCTCCTTTTCCGCCTCAACCCCTTCGAACTCGCTTAGCTCTATGCCGTTGGGGATGACGTGGTAGTCCCTGCCTGCCAAGAGCCTCGAAGTCTCCGCGTAGCTTTTTGTCGTCGCAACAATCGCATCAGCCCGGTCAAGGGCTTCGGAAAGCATATCGTCGGTTCTTCTGATTATTAGCTTCGATAAAGCTCTCGGAATCGGAAATCTCCCGTACTTCTCGGGAATCTCTATATCGCAGTGGTAGGTTATGACGTGCGGCGATTTTCTGAGTGAGCAGGAAAAGAAGGGGGGAGGTGTGTGGGAGTGAAAAATATCGCCATCTATTTTCTCCAAGAACCTCCCGAGGAATGGTGTGATGGGAGAATAGGGAATCGGGATGCTCGGAACGTACTCAACTCTGAACGGAAACTTTTCTCTCCCAGAAGCTGTGGAGGTGACAACAACAACCTCGAAACCCCTTCTGTGGAGGTGGTGGGCAATTCTTTCAACATGAACCTCAACCCCGCCGATGTGGGGTGGAAAGTACGAACTCAGCAGAACTACCTTCATGCGCCACTTCGTAAAGCGAGATACAAATAAATTTAACTTCGGTTTGTTTCAAATCTGCTTAGAGAAAAGTAAAAAAATCAGGATGGGGGTTCCTTGATAAACCCAAGCTCGTAGAGCTTCTTTATCTTCCTCTGCGTGGCGGAAATCATCAGCTCGGCTATCTCGTAAATCTCCTCCTCCCTCAGCTCCAGCCTAGCCAGCCCGAGTTCAACCGCCTTTACGCCAACGGCTGTCGCCACCTCTGGGAACACCTCTTTTTCAGTCATTCTGGGAATTATGTAGTCCTCGCTAAGACCGTTCCTTTCAGCAAACTCTGCAAGGGCGTTGGCAGCGGCAAGGCACATCTCGTCCGTTATTTTTCTCGCTCTTACCGTCAAAGCACCCCTGAAAACTCCCGGAAAGACGAGGGAGTTGTTGACCTGGTTGGGGAAGTCGCTCCTCCCCGTCCCAACAATCCTCGCTCCTGCATCCTTCGCCTCCCACGGCCAGATTTCCGGTGTTGGGTTTGCCAGAGGGAATACGATGGCGTCATCGTTCATTTCAGCAATCCACTCCTTCTTTATGACGTCCGGACCGGGCTTGCTTGCGGCTATAAGGACATCAGTGCCCCTTATAGCCTCCTCCATTCCCCCGGTCCTTCTCTCACCGTTGGTCTCAATCGCCACCTGCCACTTGTATCCCTTCTTCTCCTTCAGGTCAGCCCTGTCTGGGTGCAGAATGCCTTTGCTGTCAACAACAAACATCTTCTTCGGATCAGCCCCTGCAGCCTTCAGCAGCCTGATTGTGGCGAAGTTGGCCGCTCCAACTCCGATTATGGAAATCTTCACCTCGCTGATGTCCTTCCCGACGATTTTCAGGGCGTTGATGAGGGCTGCAAGTGTGGCCGTAGCCGTCCCCTGCTGGTCGTCGTGCCAGACTGGGATGTCAAGCTCCTTTTGCAGCCTTTCAAGGATGTAGAAGCACTTCGGAGAGGAAATATCCTCAAGGTTTACACCTCCAAAAGTTGGTGAGATGGCTTTAACAATCTCGATAAACCTGTCAGCATCCTGCTCCGCAAGAGCGATCGGGAAAGCGTCAACCGCACCGAGGAATTTGAAAAGGAGAGCTTTGCCTTCCATAACGGGCATCGCTGCTTTCGGCCCAATGTTCCCCAAACCGAGAGTTCTTGAGCCGTCCGTGATTATTGCGATGAGGTTCCACTTGTTCGTATAATCGTAGGCCTTTTCCTCGTCCTCGGCAATTTCGTTGCAAACTTCCGCCACTCCGGGTGTGTACCATATGCTGAAGTCGTCAAGAGTTCGAATGGGAACTTTCGGGAGTATCTCTATCTTTCCCCCATAAAAAGCGTGCCATTTCTTTGCCCTTCCGTTCTGGGTCAATTCAAACACCTCTTCAATCATACAAATCTTATACGTACTATAGTACTTAAATGTTTTTACACGATACATATTTGATACTCATATTTGTATTCAAATTTATCATGTTAATGGAGAAAAGTGTTTTTTACCGAGCGCGCTTAAGATTGAGCATGAGGGCGACATGGAAGGGTAGCATATCCTTTGGCCTCGTGAACATACCGGTGAAGGTTTACAAAGCAACAACGCAGAAGGAGATTCAATTTCACCTCCTTCATTCTGCTGATGGGGGCAGGATCAGATACAGAAAAGTCTGCGAGAAGTGCGGAAAGGAGGTTTCAGACGGAGAAATCGTCAAAGGATACGAAATATCGAAAAATGAGTATGTGATTCTAACCGACGAAGACTTTGAGAAGATTCCCCTAAAATCGACGAAAAGCATAGAGATAAGGCAGTTTTTCGACCCTGCAGAGCTTGGACTGATTTACTACAGCAGCTTTTACTACATATCACCAGACAAGGGAGGAGAAAAGGCCTACTACCTGCTGAAGAAAGCTATGGAGGAGACAAACAGCATGGGGATAGGAAAGATGACCATGCGCGGAAAGGAGAACCTCGTGGCTCTAAGACCCTACGACGGTGGGATAGTTCTGGCTCAGCTGCACTACATCGACGAGGTCCGCAGCCCTCTGGAGCTTCCCGGCTGGGGCGCTGTGGCGGAAATCACCGAAGAGGAGCTTGAACTCGCCAAAAAGCTCATCCTTGCCATGAAGAAACCGCTGAAGCTGGAGGAGTTCAGAGACGAGTACAAGGAGGCGCTGATGCAGCTGATTGAGGCGAAGCTCTCCGGCAGAGAGATTGTTGTCAGCGAGGGAGTTGAAGAGGTTAAATCGCTGATTGATGCGTTGAAAGCCAGTCTTGAGGCAGTCAAATGAGCTGGTTCGATAAAAAAATCAAGCCGATGCTTGCTGTCAGGTCAAAGCCCTTCAGCAGCGACGACCACATTTACGAGGTTAAGTGGGATGGAACGAGGTGCCTCGCTTTCGTTGATGTGGAGGGAAAGAGGGTCAGGCTGCAGAACAGAAGGCTACTGGACATAACCTACCGCTACCCCGAGATTAAACTGCTGGATGCTGTCGAGAGAAACGCGATTCTCGACGGTGAGGTTGTTGTGATAAAGGACGGTAAGCCCTCCTTCCCTCTTCTGCAGAAAAGAGAGCATGTGGACAGCAGATTCAAGATTGAGATTCTCAGCAAAACCATTCCCGCAGTTTACATAGTTTTCGACGTTCTTTACTGCGACGGCTGGGTTGTGGATTTGGAGCTGATGGAGAGGAAGAAGATACTCTCCGAAGTTCTCCAAAGCAGGGGAAGGGTTGTGGTGGAGGAGTGGATTGAAGGTAAAGGGGAGGAGTTCTACAGAAAAGCGGTGGAAATGGGGCTTGAAGGGATTGTAGCAAAGAAAAAGGATGGAAGATACTTGATAGGCAAAAGGAGCAGACTCTGGAAGAAGATAAAGAAGAGGAACACACTGGACTGCGTTATAGTGGGATGGATTGAGGGAGAGGGAGAGAGGGCAAAGACCTTTGGCTCCCTCGTTCTGGCTGTTTACGAGGATGGAAGGCTTAAACATGTCGGCAACGTTGGTACCGGCTTTGATTCTGAGTTTCTGAACTGGTTCTCGGAGAGGTTGAGGGAAATAGAGGTTGCAAAGCCGCACTTCGAAATCGAGACCAAAAACGTTCACTGGGTTAAGCCGAGATACGTCTGCGAGGTGGAGTTCCTCGAGTTCACCGAAGACGGGAAGCTCAGAGCACCGGTGTTTCTGAGACTGAGAGAGGACAAAAGTCCCGATGAATGCAGGATTGATTAAGTGAGCTTAACAATTCTCATGTGCAATTCGTAGAGCTTCGTCGCCAGCTCCTCTAGGAACTCTCTGTCTTTCAGCCCCTCAAGCCACCTCTCGGGAATTGCAAATCCCTTCGCCCCTTTAATCGCCCCGCATATCGCCGCAATTGAGTCCGCATCTCCGCCGGCGTTAACGGCTTTTATCAGCGACTCTTCAAAGTCTTTTCCCGCAAAGTAGGAGTAAAAAGCCATGGGAACGACGTCGAGGGAAGATATGCTGTTTCCAAGCTTTTCGACTGCGTATTCCACATCTCTATCGGAAATCTCGTTCGCATACCTTATTTTCTCCGCAAGAAGGTTGTCGTAGGCCTCAACCCTTCTCAAAACCTCTTCGAGCATCTCCTCGTCGCTGAAATCCAGAACGTTGCAAGCTATTGCCACTGCAACCGCAACGGCACCTCCTATCGCTGCAGTTCCGGTGTGTGTAACTCTTGCGGAAATCTCCGCATACCTCTCAACCAGGTTCAGGCTGAAATGGTAAACCAGCCCTATCGGCGCAACCCTCATCGCCGCTCCGCACGTGTCGCTGAAAACTCCCGCTCTCGTCCAGTGAACACCTCTCATCAGGTTCGATATCGCTTTGGTCGAGCTCGGCCCGATTCTCCTGCTGTTGGTTTCAAGAAACCACCTCTTCAGCCTCTCTGCAAAATTTTCCGGATCGAAGTAAACGGTTTCGAGAATTGATTCGGCAAGAACGACCATTTGCTCGGTATCATCCGTCCATTCTCCCGCATTCAAATCGCCATAGGGTGAGGGAAGGAAGTCCCTTACCTCCCCGTACAGCTGCCTTATATTTTCGATTGAGAGCCCCTCAACGGGCATTCCGAGGGCATCACCAACTGCCAGGCCAAGAATGCAGTTTCTGAATTTCTCCTCCATTGCTCGAACTCTTCGCAAAGGCTAATCTACTTTACGATATCCGTTATTATTGAGGGGCAGACTCTCTTAACCCCTTCCATCTCCGCTATTTTCTGGTGAATTTCTGAAAGCTCCTGAACCGACTTTGCTATGATTTCCGCCATTATCGTGTGGTCTCCAGTGGTGAGCCAGAGCGACTTGACGCTTTCAAGGTCCTTGAGCTCCTCAACAACCTTCCAAAGTTTATCTGGGTCAACATCAACACCTGTGAGCGAGGCGCTAAGGCCAACCTTTTTGTAGTTGATGATTGCCTTGTAGCCCAGAATCTCCTCTCTTCTCTCCAGATTCGCTATTCTCTTTCTAACAGCCGCCTCTGTCACGTTTAGCTCCTTTGCAATCCTCGTTTTCGGAATCCTCGCGTTGCTTACGAGCAGCTCGATTATTTTCAAATCCTTCTCGTCCACAGGTGAGTTTTGACTTCAAACTATATATTACTATTGTCAAACGAAATCGGATATTGACACTTGCTTTTCAGTACCATTTTCGAACATAGATTTTATTTCCTGCTCGAGAAGCATTAGTCTCTGCTTGGTGTAGCTGGAAACGTTGAAGTTTTCGCAGAGAAACTTGGACAGCTCGAGATACTTCATTATGGAGCTGCTGTGCACCGTAAGCGTGAGCTTGTTACCGCACTTCAAGCACTTCCCCACAAGGGGGATTCTGCGGTACTTCGTGTTGCACCTTGTACAGCGGAACTCCTGTCTTGAGAAGGCTCTCAGGTTGCCGATAATGTCGGGCAGGAAGTGCACGTTTATAACCCTCTCGGCCACATCGTGTTCATCAACAGCTACAATCATTCTAGCGAGCTCCATCTGCCTGTAAACCTTATCCTGCATCGTTTTCAGGGATTTGTATGCGCTCTCCTTCACTCCCGCAGCAATGTTCTCCGTGTCGTGGGTGAAGAAAAGCCCGCAGAAACGGCTTTCATCCTTTAACCTGTCCTTTACCTTCTCAACGTAGTCCTCCATCTCCTTGGGGCTGGCGAACCTCATCGTAGCTTCATAGAACTCAAGAGGGTAGCGCTCCACTATGTCCATGTTGTGAACCTCCTTGTCGACCTCCCTCGGATCGACTATGGCTGTCAAAACGAGAGGTGCGTCCATCTGCCCTCCTCGCTTGTCGGGGAGGAACTTTCGAGAGAAGTTCAGCAGGCCGTCGAGCAAGAGCATGAAGCAGTCCTCATCACCGTCGCAGTTCCTCCTCTTTGCCGCGTGGAAGTACGGATGCGCGTAGCCAGCAAGAACGTCTGAGAATCCTATTATTCTGCCCAGCACCCCTGCCGAGGTGTGGGGAGCGAGTCCTATAACCAGGTGTCCGATGAGGTCTTCAACGCTTTTAGCGTTGTAAAAGGGTTCCATTTTGTAAAACTTAACCAGCAAATCGTCTATGAAGTTCGCCACCCTGAGCAGGTACTCCGCTCCACTCTTCGGCAGTATCACATCCTGCGGTTTGAGCTCAACAATCTGGTTCTCATTTTTCAGCTCCGCTCCCTTGTAGTCCCTCTCGTAACCAAGCTCCCTCAGCTTCTCAACGCTTACACCAATTTCCGCTGGTTTGAAGTGCGTTATCGGAAGGTCCGTTGCGTCGAACCTTGCCGTACCATCTTTGAACACAAAAACGCCGTGCTTGACCCTCAGTATCCCCTTTTCGAGTCTCTCTGGAATTTTCGTTTTGGATGTCATTCCCTTCACTCCTTTTATCGTATCAAAGGAGTCGTATTCGCCGAGGTTTGCTATTGCCTCCTCGTAAAGCTCCCTGAGGTCAACCTTTCTCTTCATGTACCCCTCACACTCTCTGCCACAGCTCTCGCAGACGCTTGAGGTGTTCTTCATCCTGCAGGACGGGCAGTAGTAGAGCTGCTCTGTAAGCTCACCACAAACGTCGCACTTGAGCCAGAAGGTCTCCTTTCCGCATTGCGGGCACTTCCTGATTGCAATCTCCACCTCTATTTCGCCTTTTTTCGCGTTGTAGCTCTTTGTGTAGTTTATTGCGTTCTTTATGTCTCTCGTGTTCCCTCCCGCCATGCCGACGGGGAAAAGAATGTGAGGGGGAGGGCTCATCTTCCTTTCCTTGGCCTTTTCTGGCCTTCCCATCCTCGCCCCTATCCTCGACAGGGCTTTCGGCCTTACCTTTATTCCAGAAATGCCGTTCACGATTTCAAGAACATCCTTTCCAGAAACTTCCGAAACCTTTGAGAGCTTCTCATCCAGCCCGAGGCACCTGATGAAGGCCCTCCAGGTTTCTATAACGATGAAGGACTCCCTGACCTTGTGCTCCAGAAGCAGAGCTTCCAAAATCTCCTTTACTCTGGAATCGTAGGGTAGGAGCAGCACGCTCTTTCCGTGCTTCCCCTCTATTTTCCCATTGTCCGAGACGAAGTTTCGCAGATACCTGTAATCCTCAACGCTTATGTCGTGCCACAAGTAGGTGTAATCCGGATGCAGCGGCACGTGGAACTCGTCGCACAGCTTTAAAGCCTCCTCTTCGCTTATCTTTCTGTAGTCCCCCCTCAAACCGGCCTTTTCAGCCTCCTGAATCCACCACTCGTATGTGTAGGATGCGGGAATCAGGGGGTGGTTGTTCTCAAGAAAATCGCCGTAGTTAATCAGAATTTCCCCGAGGTCGAGAATTGCCGCAACTTCCCCCTTTAAAGCCTTCGCCTCGCTCAGAGTGTTGATTTTAACCACATCCCCGTTTTTGAGCCTGACGGTCGGACCCTCAATGGTCGAGACCGGCACAACACCTCCGGCCTTTCCGGGTCTCTCAACCTTAAGCTGCGTGCCGACAGCAACAAACTCGAGAAGGTACATCGTTGCGGGGTTTACTCCGACGGTGGCGAAGCCTGAGTTTCTCGCCCTTCCGTAGCGGAGCCTGAATCCGCCCTTTCTGGACGGATGGCTAAGGACTGGTCTTCCAGCAACAATATCGGAAAGATACTTGTCCTTCGGCTTGATTACTGCCTTCTCCTCCTCACTACCGCTATCCCCTCCCCCCTTAATCAACGCATCGAGCCACTCCCAGCCCTCTATGCCAACCTCATCGACCATCTTCTTAAGCTTTGGAGCCTTTAGCGCAATCCCCTCCGCAATAACGAGTGCCATTCCTCCCCTAACTCTGTTCGTCTCCACCCTCGGCAGATTCCTGTAGCCGGAAACCTCGGCACTTTCCGTCGGCTCACCGTCGATGCATATCGGACAGTTAGAAACGATAAGCCTGATTTCCTCATCGCTCGGGAGGTACTGAAGGTTTGCAACCTTTTTGTAAAGGGGAATCTCCTCACAGTACCTCAGAATTTCCTCCTCTGTAGGCACGTACCTGCCAATTTCGGCCTTTCTCCTCACATAATCAGCAACAAGAACGGAAATAACCTGAGCCGTCCCACCAGCGCTTCTGATCGGGCCTGCATAGTAAACCCGAAGGAAGTTCTCCCTGTCGATTCTAACCCTCGCAATGCCCTCAATTGGTGCAGCCACAACACCTTCGGTCATTATCGCAACGGCGGTTCTGACGGCTTTGTCAATTGCCTCCTCCTTAGGCATTTCTCCAAACTTGCCCTCAACAATTTCGTCGGCAACCTTAAAGCAGATGAGCTCCCTGCTCAATCCCCCCTCCTCAAGCTCCATTATGCGTTTCGCCAAACCCTGCAAATTCATCAGCTTTTCAACTCTCTCCGCCATGTTCTTCGCAATCGGAATCTCAACGCTCAGCTCGGGGTCAAGCCCCTTCTTCCTTGCAGCCTCCGCAATCCTGTAAATTCTATCAAGTTCAACCATTAAGGACTCGTGATACCTTCTGATTTCCTCAATCCTCCAGAAATCCTCATTGGACTCAGATTCAAACAATGGGAAGAACCTGTCAAGAGTTGCATCCATCTTTCAACACTGAGTAACACGCAAAATAAGCTTTCTGGATGGTGAAATGAATATAATGGCTCTTTTCTATTCTTTGCCTCTCCGCAGCGAAAACCTATAATTAATAGAGATTAAAAAATTGGGGGTATGCGGGGATTGGTGCTGGTATTCCTAATCATCATTAACACATTCACCATATAAATCTTTCTAACATTTAAACACTAACTGGAAAGTTGCCGGACTGGCTGACAAAAGCCTTATCTCCCCGCCATATCTGCTCATCAGCTTTTTAACGATGTAAAGCCCCAGACCACTCCCCTTCGTGCTGAAACCCTCCTCAAAAATTCTGTCAGAAATCTCCTCGGGAATCCCACTTCCGTTGTCTGAGAAGGTAACGTAGCACTTTCCGTTCCTCTTCTCCCCTCTTATGAAGACTTTGTCCGCATTGCCGTGCCTTACCGAATTTGAAATCAGGTTGTCAAACACCGAAACCACGTTCTTGTCGGCCATAAACATCGTCTCTCCCTCAACCTCCACCTCCACATTGTACTTCTCCGCAATTTCCTCTATGATGTCTTTCAAGTCAATTTCCACGAGTTCGGCTTCGCGCCCCATTATCTCCTCAAGAGTTCTCACCCTCCTTATCAAGTCTGCAATCCTGCTGACAGACCTCTCAATGTTCATTACCATTCCATCATTCATTCCCTCCTCCTTCAGAACCTCCACGGCCAGCTGTATTGACGTGAGGTCGTTCAGAATATCGTGCCTCATCAACTTGTTTACCAACCTTAAGTTCTGGTTCAGCTCCTCAACTTCCTCAATCTTGCCTGAGATTGCATCGAGAAGCTCATTTATCCTCTTCTCCAGCAGAGTGATTTCGTCACAGCCCTCAACCTCCACCCTTCCCGCACCTTTCTCCATAATTCTGCCCAGACTCTCAGCCAGCCTCTCAACCCTGTCCACCACAGCCCTTTTAACGAAAAGGAGGTAGCCAAGAACCACCAGAATGCCAACAGCTGTACCCGCAAATGCCAAAGGCAGGTAAAGCGAGCTGAGAATTCCAAGAGCCTCCCTTTCGGCGTAAAACTCGATTGTTCCTACAACCCTTCCGCTGTAATCCTCAAGAGGAAATTCAACCAGCAACGCGCTTTCGTTCACAAATTTTACACTCTTCTCCTTTGGTACCGGCAGTATTTTGAAGCTCAAACCTGCAATTTTCGATGGGCTTTGGATAAAAGAGTCGTCCACGATTCGCGCAAAGATTAGAGTCCCAGCGTACGGGCCGGTCTCGTCGCTCCTCAGGATCGGTCTGGCCGAGAAGGCGTAAATGGAGTTATCAAACCTCAAAAAGCCCTTCTTGACGTCCAAATCGTTTCTGGCGGAGAGTTCCCTGAACCGCTCAATCAGCGGCTGAGAGGGGTTCATGGCTGTTTCGTTTTCCAGATCATAACCCTTTGCAAGCACCACCTCTCCGTTTCTGTCGAGATAGACGATATAGTTTACATTCAGAGTTGGAAAGGTTTCATCAACAAGATTTGATTCAACGTAGTCCATGTTTCGATTTAGTACGAAATTGTAAGTGTCATCCCACTCGGCCCAGTCCGCACAGAAGGAATCTATCGCATCAACCTCATGAAAAAGTGCTGAATGAACCAATTCAGCCCTGTTTAACGCGTTGTTAACGTCAATATGGTCAAACAAGGATTGAGTGGCAAAGTACAGTCCGGCGTAGATAACAATAACTGAAACGACCAAAACTCCTCCACCAACGAGCAGAACCTTTCTGGTTAACACTTTCCTACAAAGGTAAGTAGTTTTTAAAACTTAGCTTGCAGCAGTGCAATTACCTTGCCTGGGCGAACCAAAACTTTTTAAAGCGCATGCTGGTGGTGGGAGTGATGAAAAAGTTCTCTGGAAAAGAGTTCATTGTAGTACAGCTTTTACTTCTTTTCTAAAGGAGTTAGAGGTGGTTTTAAATGCGTGCTGCTGATGCCATTGTCAAGGCTTTGGAGATGGAAGGTATAGAGGTCGTGTTTGGAATACCCGGAGGTGCGATTATTGAGGTCTACGATGCGCTCTACGATTCGGGAATAAGGCACATAACAACGAGGCACGAGCAGGGTGCGACCCACGCGGCAGACGGCTACGCAAGGGCGAGCGGCAAAGTGGGGGTTGCCTTCGCCACCTCCGGACCCGGAGCGACGAACACCGTTACCGGCATAGCTACAGCCTACATGGACTCCTCACCGCTCGTTGTCTTCACCGGCCAGGTTCCGACCAGCATGATCGGAAACGATGCGTTTCAGGAGGCCGACATAACCGGAATCACGATGCCCATAACCAAGCACAACTACCTGGTTACGGACACCAAAGACCTTCTGGGCACGATAAAGGAGGCTTTCCACATAGCCTCAACCGGCAGACCCGGTCCGGTTCTCGTTGACCTGCCCAAGGACATCACAACCGCAGACATAGACTTCAACTACCCCAAGAAGGTCAGCCTCCCGGGATACAAGCCGAAGCTGGAGGGGCATCCGAGGCAGATAGCGAAGGCGGCCGAGCTGATAATGAAGGCGGAGAGACCGGTTATACTTGCCGGTGGTGGGGTCATAATCTCAAACGCCTCAAAGGAGCTTGTCGAGCTTGCAGAAACAATCCCGGCCTTCGTTGTTACAACGCTGATGGGAAAAGGCTCAATTCCAGAAACACACCCGCTGTCACTCGGATTCGCCGGAATGCACGGAACGAAGTACGCAAACTACGCTTTGAGTGAGAGCGACTTGATTATCGCGGTCGGCTGCAGGTTCAGCGACAGAACAACCGGAAACGTCGCGATGTTCGCACCAGAGGCAAAGATAATCCACATCGACATCGATCCTGCAGAAATAGGAAAAAACGTCAGAGTTGACGTCCCTATAGTCGGAGATGCGAGGAAAGTCCTTGCAAAGCTTAAGAAGGCCGTGGAGTACAAGCAAAGAAAAGAATGGGAGGACAAGGTGAACGACTGGAAGAAGAGATATCCGCTGAAGTACAAAAAGGAGGGGTTCAAGCCGCAGTACGTGATTGAGCGCGCCTGCGAGATTATGCCGGACGCTATTATCACGACAGAGGTTGGACAGAATCAGATGTGGGCTGCTCAGTTTTTCAAAACCAAGTACCCAAGGCAGTTCATAACAAGCGGTGGATTGGGAACGATGGGTTTCGGCTTCCCTGCAGCGATGGGCGCACAGGTCGCGTTTCCAGAAAAGACAGTTATAGACATCGCAGGGGATGGGAGCTTCTTCATGAACATCCAGGAGCTTGCAACATGCGTCAAGTACGAGATTCCCGTGAAAGTTCTGGTTCTGAATAACGGCTACCTCGGAATGGTCAGGCAGTGGCAGGAGCTGTTCTACAGAGAGAGGTACTCTGCAACCTGCATTGGCTGCGAGAAAACGGGATTTGAAGCCATAGCAAGGGGTTTCGGTGCGATAGGCATGACCGTCGAGAAGCCTTCGGAAGTCGATGATGCACTCAAGGAGGCAAAGGAAGTCGACGCGCCGGTGGTCATAGACTTCAGAGTTGACTACCAGGCAAACGTCTTCCCGATGGTCCCGCCGGGAGCGGCGTTAAACGAGATTATCGATGAGGAGTGAGGTGGTAGCGTGAAGCACACGATAGCCGTTCTGGTTGAGAACAAGCCCGGAGTCCTTGCGAGGGTTGCGGGACTGTTCAGGAGGAGGGGTTTCAACATAGAGAGCCTGACAGTCGGCACCACCGAAAGAGATGACCTTTCAAGAATGACGATTGTCGTTGAAGGAGACGACAAGGTCGTTGAGCAGGTGATTAAGCAGCTGAACAAGCTCATTGAAACAATCAAGGTCAGCGAGATTACAGAAAGCTCTGTCGAAAGAGAGCTGTGCCTCATCAGAGTTCACGCACCTCCAGAGAAGAGGGGCGAAATTGTGGAGCTCACAAACATCTTCAGAGCGAGAATAGTTGACGTCTCCAGAGACAGCTTCATTATTGAGGTCACGGGCGATGAAGACAAGGTCTCGGCGTTCATTGACTTGATGAGGCAGTACGGCATCAAGGAGCTTGCAAGAACCGGAAAAGTGGCAATGGTAAGAGGAAACAAAAAATGAATTTCAACATTGTAATTATGAGAAAAACTTAAATATGGTAGTGTTCATTATAATGATAGGTGGTAGTGATGGTGAAAATCGTTCACGCTCAAACAGTGCTGCCTGAAAATGTGCTTGAAGAGCTAAAGAGGAAAACGGGAGAGAATGCAACGAAGGATGCAATAGCTAAGGCCGTAGAGCACTATCTCATGTGCCCTTACACTCATGAGGCGCCCTTAGAAAAAAGGCTTGAGGAAGTAATCAAGAAGAAAAAGAAGTAAACCTCTCTTTTTATTTTTAGGTGCGAAGAATGACCGATATATCCCCGGACAAGTTTGCCAAGGCAGCTGAGGCGATATACGAGATTTTCGAGAAAGTTGTCGAGAACCACGACGAAATTCTCGATGCTATCGACAAGCTCCTGATACTTGAGAGGAAGGGAGTTTTTGACGAAATAGTGAAGTTCTCCGAGTTCAAGGTTCCCTTTACGCCTGACGAGATCAGGGAGATTGCCGAGAGATTCGAGATGCTGATAAAGATTCTTCTTTCCGTCGATGAGAGGGTTCTCAAAGTAATAAAGAGGCTAATCGATGCCTTTGAGGAGTCCATGGTTTACGAGCAGATGGGGATGATGGAGGCCATGAAGGCCTTGAGGGACCCTGACGTGCAGAAGGCCATCGGGTTCGCCCTCACTCTCGCAAAAAATTTTGGAAAGAGGATCTAGTCGAACACAAGAAGAGCGGCAATCTGGTTTATCGCATCCCTCGCAGCCTTCAGCACGGGATAGTAATTGATGAATCCGTGAAGCACGCCTCTGTATCTGACGATGCTCGCCTCAACACCGGCTCTTCTCAGCATCTGCCCGAAAACTTCTCCTTCATCTCTCAGCGGGTCGTATTCGGCGGTTATGATCAGCGCAGGAGGTAGGTTCTCAAGGTCCGCAAAGATTACGGAGGCGAGGGGGTTGAACTTATCTTCCTCTCTGGAGAAGTACTGCTCCGAGAACCAACTCATTATCTTCTGGTCGAGAATCCACAGCCCCTCTCCAAACTCCAGAAGCGATGGTGTGGGGGCTACAAAGTTCACAACGGGGTAAATTAGAATTTGATGCTTTATGAAATCTTCTCCGCTGTCTCTCGCCATTATTGAAACCGCCGCGGCAAGATTCCCTCCCGCACTGTCCCCCCCAACGAAGATTTTTGACGGGTCAATCCTCAGCTCCTCGGCGTTCTCAGCAACCCACTTGGTCGCATCGTAGCAATCATAAACTGCGGCGGGAAACTTGTGCTCAGGAGCGAGCCTGTAATCCACGGAGACTACGGTAGAGTTTGAAAGTCTCGCAATTCTCCTGCATAAGGCGTCGTGCGACTCGATGCTGCAAATCACAAATCCACCACCGTGATAGTAAACCAGAACCGGGGAATCGGGCTTCTGCTGGTAAACTCTGACTCTGATGTCTCCGTTCCTCCCCTTAATCGTCCTGTCCTCAACTCTTTCAACCCTCTCATGCTGGCTCAGCTGCCGGTTTCTCTCCTCGTATATTCGATTTATCGCCTCCCTGTACTCTCTGGCCGAGGAAAACTGGTCGAACTTCGGCAGACTGTCGAAATACTCAGCAAGCTGGTAGTAAACAGGGTCGATTGGCATATCAAGCATAAACTCTTTCCCTTATAAAACTTCCGGTAAGAAGGAAGAAATAAGATTTAAATTTCGCTGATTGCGAAATGTATTGGATTGCCGATACTGCAGAGGTAGGCGTTAAGCTTAATAACAAATTCGTCAGAACCACTCCAAGGGCTCGTGGTCTAGCGGTTATGACGTCGCCCTTACAAGGCGGAGATCGCCGGTTCGAATCCGGCCGAGCCCATTTTTGTTTTGAAATGCTAAATTCTGCTGGCTATGAATAATTTCAATTGTGTGGAGGAGCAGTGTTCAGATTCCAACTCAAAAAAGTGCATTGGAACGTTCACCTTTGGCAGCTACGGGCATATCGTTCAAAATCTTGTCAAATATTGTTTCCCTTCAACTGTTTTAAGCAGAGTTCACATTTTTTAGCTTTAATTTCGCAAAAGGAAAAGATAATATTTGCCTAAACCCACCGCAAACAATGACCCTTGCCGATTACGTCGAAATTGAAACAACGAAAGACGAGCTAATAAGGGCCTGCAAGCAGGCTGCTGATCTGATTAGGACGAGGGTTGATTACAAGTACATTCTCGTCCTTCTCTTCCTTAAAAAGCTGAGCGATGAGTGGAAGCGAGAGTACAGGGAGGCTCTCAAAACCTTAATGGAGAAAGGAGTTGATGAGGAGGAGGCAAAAATCCTCGCAAAGGACAGATCCTTCCACAAATTTGACTATCCTGAAAAATACACTTGGGAGGAGCTGAGGAAGAACGTTAATGAGCTGCCTGTAAGGCTTTCTGAGGCTTTAAAGCTGCTCGCCGAGAAAAATCCTGAGTTGCAAGGAGTTGTGGACAGGCTGGACTTTCTTGAGTTCACGAGGCAAGGGACAACTTCGACATTCTCGTCCAGCTTTTTGAGCTTTTCAGCGGACTGAATCTGGGAAGGGCGAGTGATAGCATTCTTGGTGACGCTTACGAGTGGCTTATCGGCTACTTCGCCCCACAGAAGGCCAAAGAGGGGGAGGTTTTCACCCCTTCGGAGGTTGTTGAGCTCATCGTCAGAATTGTTGATCCAAAGCCGATGGATAGCGTTTATGATCCCGCTGCTGGCTATGCGAGGATGCTGATAAGGGCCTACGATTACGTTAAGGAGAAATACGGCGAGGAGGAGGTGAGGAAGCTATTCCTTTACGGGCAGGAGGTTAATCCAACAACCTACGCCATAGCCAAGATGAACGCCATCGTTCACGGAATAAAGGACATAAACCTCGTTGTTGGCGACACGCTGAAAAATCCGAGGTTTAAGGAAGGAGAGACGTTCAGAAAATTCGATATAGTTATTGCAAATCCACCATGGAATCAGGATGGGTATGGCGAGGAGGAGCTGAAAAAGGCTGAGTTCTACGATGAGAGGTTCAGGTACGGCTTTACTCCAAAGCAATCAGCCGACTGGGCGTGGATTCAGCACATGCTTGCATCGGCAAAAAAGAAGGTTGGTGTTGTAATCGATAACGGGTGCCTTTTCAGAGGAGGAAAGGAGGGGGCGATAAGGAAAGCTGTGGTTGAGGATGATTTAATCGAGTGCGTAATTCTGCTCCCTGAAAAGCTCTTCTACAACACGGGAGCTCCGGGAGCGATTATAATCTTCAACAAGCAGAAGCCAGAGAGCAGGAAGGGAAAGATTCTGTTTATTAACGCAAGCAACGAATACGAGAAGCATCCTGAGGTTAGGAAGCTGAACAGGCTTGGAGAGAAGCATATTGAGAAGATAGTCAGCGCTTACAGGGAGTTCAAGGATGGAGATGGATTCTGCAGGGTTGTTGATGTCGAGGAAGTGAGAAAGAACGACTACAACCTGAACGTTACGCTTTATGTCTTCCCGCAGGAGGAAGTTGAGGAGATTGATGTTGCCAAGGAGTGGGAGGAGCTCAGGGGGATTGAGAGGGAGATTGATGAGGTGGAGAGGAGGATAGAGGAGTATCTTGCTGAGTTGGGGTTTGGGCGAGGATAATATGCTCGATCAATCTGCCTGAAGATTGGGAGCTATGAAAATAGGAGTAAGTTATTTAACATCTCAAACCAACCCAAATACATGGGGGAGGTTACGATTAAAGTATCCGTTCCAGATAACGCCGAAAAGGCGTTTAGAAAAGCAGTTGAGGAAACTGCCAAATTCTTCAATGAGAGGGACAGGTTCTTTGAACTGATGAATGAGCTAAAGGGAGTGATTAAGACAGATAAGTCGTGGATGGAGCTAAAAAGGGATTTAGTTTGATAAATCTGCTTCTGACCACTCCAGCAAACCTTTAAATTTTCTCGTGCTTATTAAAATTCAATGAGTGGTGATACTGAGCTTTTAAAGGCAATTTATGATGAGTTGAAAATCATAAGAGAGGAGTTGAAGAAGTTAAGCAGTAAAATCGAACTTCTTGAGGCTGGAATGATACAGGAAGAGGAAATCAGCGAGGAAGAGGCCAAGGAGCTTGACAGGCTTGTTGAAGAGACGAAAAAGAACGGAATTCCATGGGAGAAGCTTAAAGCTGAACTCGGCCTATGAGTTATGAAATTATAGTTCACCCAAAAGTCGCAAAATCGATTAAGGAGTTTTTGAGTGAGGAAAAGTTAAGTTTTTATTGGTTTTAAGATATTAGAATACGAAGAAAAGGTGTTTCAAATGGGAGAGATTATCGAGGCTGTTTACCAGAAGGGAGTTCTTAAGCCCCTCAGGAAAGTTAGCCTTAGAGAGGGGGAGATTGTTAAGGTGGAGATAAGGGAAACAAAAAAGGTGACAGGAAGATTTTACGCAAAACTCAGGGAGCTTGAGAAGAGAATTGAGAGAGTTGAGGGAGCTCATCGAGAATTAGAGGAGATCAGGGATGATCGTTATTGATACATCGATTTTTGTCGATTATCTTTTTGATAGGGATGAGAATAGAAATGAAAAAGCGAGGAAGTTTTTGAATTCCATTGAGGGATTGACTGTATTTGTTCCGAAAATCTTCGTTATTGAGCTGATTTCAGTAGCTAAAAGGCTTGGGATTGAGATTTCGAGAAAGGATATTGAGGAACTTACATATGATTTCGAGATTCTTTCAGAGGATTTCGTGTTTGATGAGGCTTTAAATGTCGCTGAAAAAGTTCATCCAAGGGCTGCGGACTCATATTTCATAGCCACCGCCAGATTAACGAACTCCATCCTGATATCATCAGATAGATTAATGGTAAGGAATGGCAAGAAATATGGGATTGAGGCATACTGTTTGCTCGATGAACTTGAAAAAGCCTTAGAGGCGATTGGAAAGCTGAAAGGGGAGGGGTAAACATAGCATCCAGATACAAGGAAACACCAATCGGGAGGATTCCTGAGGATTGGGAGGTTGTTAGGCTTGGGGACATTTTCAATGTTGAAACGGGAACGACACCATCTACAAAAAAAGAAGAATATTGGGAAAACGGAACAATTAATTGGCTAACTCCAACTGATTTAAGTAAACTAAATGGGAGAACACATATTTCCGTTTCAGAAAGAA
The DNA here is from genome assembly GCF_000008665.1 of Archaeoglobus fulgidus DSM 4304. NCBI lineage: Archaea > Methanobacteriati > Methanobacteriota > Archaeoglobi > Archaeoglobales > Archaeoglobaceae > Archaeoglobus > Archaeoglobus fulgidus. Next base: position 1,534,210 of record NC_000917.1, on the reverse strand, counting down.
AAATAACTGAGAAAGCATTAAGAGATTACAACCTTACATTATTGCCTAAAGGCTCGATTATTGTCTCAACCCGTGCGCCAGTCGGTTATGTTGCTATCGTAGATGAGGACACTACATTTAACCAAGGCTGCAAAGGTTTAATTCCAAAATCTTCAGAAATTAACACAGAGTTTTATTGCTATTACTTGCTATTGATTAAACGGAAACTCGAACAATTAAGTGGTGGAAGCACCTTTAAAGAATTGCCGAAAAAGTCTCTTGAGGAATTACTAATTCCACTACTTCCGCTCCCAGAACAGCAAAAAATCGCCGAAATTCTCAGCACGGTTGATAAAGCCATAGAAAAGGTTGACGAAGCCATAGCGAAGACTGAAAGGCTGAAGAAGGGCCTGATGCAGGAGCTTCTCACCAAAGGGATAGGGCACAAGGAGTTTAAAGATACCGAAATCGGGAGGATTCCGAAGGAGTGGGAGGTTGTTAGGCTTGGGGATGTTTTGGAATTGTGCCAGTATGGGTTATCAGTTCCGCTGAAGGATAAGGGTAAATATCCAGTTATTAGAATGGATGAAATTGTAAATGGGTATGTTGTTACAGATATTGCCAAGTATGCAGATCTTGATGAAGAAACGTTCAAGAATTTCAAATTAGAAAAAGGAGATGTTTTATTCAACCGCACAAATAGTTTAGAACTTGTTGGGAGGACAGGTATATTTTTATTGGATGGTTATTATGTTTTTGCTTCTTATCTGATTAGATTGAGGCCTAAGCATGAAATTTTGCATCCTCATTTCCTAACGTTCTACCTTATATTTTCACAGAGTAGGCTTAAGCAATTGGCAACTGTTGCAGTTCATCAAGCAAATATCAATGCAACAAACTTGAAAAAGTTTAAAATCCCACTCCCACCTCTCCCAGAACAGCAAAAAATCGCTGAAATTCTTTCAACAGTGGACAAAAAGCTCGAACTCGAAAGGAAACGAAAGGAAAAGCTTGAGAGGATTAAGAAGGGTTTGATGAACGATTTGCTGACTGGAAGGAGGAGGGTTAGGGTGAAAGCAAATGAATAAAAAAGGAAACACGGAGGAAATTATAGAACGCTTATTTTCCATTTTATCATCCGAAAAGGACTCAATAGAATTTCTTAAAGCTGTTTCAGAATTTTCAAAATTTTATGAAATTGATAAGAAAGAGCAAGAGAGAAGATCATCTGAAGCAAAAAGCTTCGTTAAAATGGCACTACAGGATTTTGAATCCGTTAAGATTTTGTATCAATCCAAAATTTACTCTTTAGCTGTGTACCACTTACAACAAGCTGTGGAGAAATATGTTAAAGCTTATGTTTTAGCGTTTTTTGGATTGAGCAAAAAAGAGATGAAAGGTTATGTTGGGCACGATTCGCCAAAAGCGTTTATTAGACTTCTCGATAGGTACAAAAGATCATTAGAATTGTTTTTAAAAAGTATTCAAAAAATTGGCGGATTGGATACACAATTTCTAAAAATTTCAGATGAAGATATACGCAAATTGGTGAGAATTGTAAATATGAGTAGAAAACAGATCGCAGAAATGGATTCAAATCAGATAAAAGGAATTATAAATGCCACAATTAAAATAAAAATTGCCTTGGAGAATAAAGAAATTAAAAACCAGATATTGGGGTTACTCTCCAAATTAAAGAATGAAGCAAGCGAAATAAAGAGTTCGGATCCATCCGAGAAATTTATTCTGGAAAAATTAATTGATAGTGTTGATAGAGTCCTAAATAATCTGGAGACGTTATTAAAACTGAGTTCGACCTTTCTTGTGCTTTATATGCTATCTATAATAACCTATCCTCATGCCACATTCGCCAGATATCCAAACAAAACATTGCCACCTGAAAAATATGATGAAAATTTAGGAATAGTTCAGTATTTTAATGAAATCGTTAAGTTATTGGATGAAGTAGCGAATTTATTGGTATATGAAATATAACTTACTCTTTGACCTCATCAAGAAGGCTGGTATAATAGAGGTGTGGGACATTTACAAAGCTATCAGCAAAATTCTCTGACCTTTCGAAACAATTTTATCCCTCCAAATTAAACTAATTTCGGTGAAGAAAGAGAAAGAGCAATCCGAAGACTACCTTTCGGAGATTCTCAAATCCTTCGGCTGGGAGGAGAGGAAACTCAGCCCTGACATTCTCGACTTAACCGAATTTAAGGCTGCATTAAAAAGGCTGAACGATGTGGATGATGAGGATATCAAGGAGGTTTTGAACTACCTCGAAACCCGCTCCTTTGACGTTGAGGGCTCAATGCAAATTCTGGATGCGATAAAGAAGGGAGTAACAATAAAGGATTCAGAAGGCATCCTTAAGACCATAAAGCTGATAGATTACGCAAACCCTGAAGCCAACAGCCTCGTCTTCTCAAGGCAGGTTAGCTTCGCCGACATCATCCCGGACATCACCCTCTTTGTTAACGGCATCCCCCTCGCCATCATTGAGTGCAAGAAGATGGCCAAAAGCTGGAAGGAAGGCTATGCTCAGATAAAGAGGTATGAGCAATCAGCCCCAGAGCTTTTCAAGTATGTTCAGATTGGTTTCAGCTTCGCTGACAGGCTCGTTTACTTTCCCATCGTGAGGTGGGAGGAGAGCGTTCCGGTTTACGAGTGGAAACCTCAGTTCGACATCCTGAAGCCTGAGATTTTCTTGGACCTCATCCGCTACTTCACCATTTACAGAGAGCAGGATGGGGAGATAACAAAGGTTCTGCCGAGATACATGCAGTACAGAGCAGTTAACTCCATCGTTGAGAGGGCAGTTGGCTGGGCTAAGGGCTTTGAGGAGAGGAACAAAGGCCTAATCTGGCACTGGCAGGGAACGGGCAAAACGCTGACCATGATTTTCTCAGCCCTCAAGATAAGGGACCTCATCGGAAATCCCTCAATCTTCTTCGTAGTTGATAGAGTTGAGCTGCAGAAGCAGCTTTCAGATGAGCTGAAAAACCTCAAAATAAGCTATGAGTTGATAGAGAGTATTGACCATCTCAAGGAGGTTCTAAGCCATGCTGATGGCAAGCGGGGATTCTTCATAACCCTCATACACAAGTTCAGGGAGGAGGAGCTTGCGAAGCTGAGGGAGCAGATGGAGAAGCAGCACTGGAGCATAGCGAAGAGGAGAGATGTAGTTTGCTTGATCGATGAGGGGCATCGCACGCAATATGGGGAACTTGCGGCAAGCATGAGGAGCATACTGAAGAATGCAAGCTTCTTCGCCTTCACCGGAACGCCGATAGCAAAGAAGGGGAGAGATACCTACCTTGCCTTTGGCTATCCAGACGAGCCATACCTCGACCGCTACTTCATCCTCGACTCCATAGATGATGGCTATACCGTTAAGATTGCCTTCCAGTCGAGGCTCGATGAGGTCCACCTTGATAGGGAAAATCTGGAAATCTTCCTCTCCTCAAAGCTTGAGGAGATTCCTGAGGAGTATAGAGAGAAGGTGGAGCAGGACCTGAAGAGGAGGCTGAACAAGGTTAAAGTTATTCTGGAGGACAAGAAGAGGATTGAGAGGATAGCGAGGGATATAGCGAGCCACTACATCCAATTCGTTAAACCATTCAAGGCGATGGTTGTTGCCGTCAGCAGAAACGCGTGCCTTTACTACAAGCAGGCTTTGGACAAATTCCTGAATGAAAACGAAACCGAAATCGTGATGACCTTCCAGCAGAACGATTCAAAGGAACTGCTGGACTATCTGGAAAAGTTGAGGAAAAAATACGGCAAAAGCGAGCTAAAAGAGATTCACGAGGAAATTATAACGAGGTTCAAAAAGTACGAGAATCCCAAAATACTCATTGTAACGGATATGCTCCTCACTGGCTTTGATGCTCCAATCCTGCAAACCCTCTACCTCGACAAGCCATTAAAGGAGCACAGATTGCTGCAGGCGATAGCGAGAACCAACAGGCCTTTTGTTAAGGATGGGGAGAACCTCAAGGGAGCTGGGCTGGTTGTTGATTACGTTGGAGTCTTCAAGTTTCTGAAGAAGGCCTTCGAGATGTATGAGGAGGAGGACATCAGGGGGGCAGCGTACGAATTAGAGGAGCTTAAGGAGGAGTTAAGGAAAAAATTGGATGAAGCCTTCAGATTTTTCGATTTTGAGCTGAGCTACGACAGGGATACGATTGATAGAGCCGTTCTCGTTATTTCTGCCAGAGCTGACGAGTTCAGAAAGCTTTATTCCGAAATAAGGAACCTTTACAGGCTTCTGCTCGAAGACAGGATTGAGTTCAAGGAGAAGTTTGACCTTCTCAGCGAGGTCTATCACGTCTATCTGCAGAGGGAGAACCAGCTTGAGGCAGAGATTGAGCAGAAAAGGGATCAGTTCTACAGAGAAGCCTTGAAGTTCATCCACGAAACCATTGACGTTCAGAGAATAAAGAAGGATTATCCCATCATTGAGATAAACGATGAGTTTCTTGAAAGAGTGAAGAAGAAGGAGAAGAGAAGAATTTACGACATTCTGTTTCCGGTAAGAAATTATGCGAGGAAAGTGGGAGATGAGGACCTGATTGCGAGAGTTGAGAGGATCGTTAAAGACTGGAACGAGAGGAGGAGAGATGCTGATGAGGTGTATAGGGAAGTTCTCTCACTGGCAGAGAAAGTTAATGAAGAGAGGAAGGAGAGGGAGAGGCTCAGGCTGAGTGAAAAGGAATATGGCGTTTTCAAACTTCTGAAATCCCATGCAACAGCAGCGAATGAGAGAGAGCTGGTTGATGCAACCAAGGCAATCATGGACATTGTTAAGGCGAGAACCTTTCCGAAGTGGTATGAGAAGAGCGAAGTTGTGCAGGAAATTGAGAGGGAGGTTTTGCTTTACCTTATTGAGAGAGGCGGGTTCAAGGATGTTAAAACTGCAAGGGATGAAATCGTTAAATTCCTGAAAAGGCAGGCTGAGAGAGAGGAGATTGGGGCATGAACGTAGTTGTTGAGAGGAAAAACGTCAGGAATGTGAGGATTCAGGTTCTTGCAGATGGAAAGGTTAGGGTTGTCGCTCCTCCAGATTTCGATGTTGATTCCTTCATCAGCAAGCATGCTGATTGGATAAAGAAAAAGAGGGCTGAAATCGAGAGCCTGGCTGAGGAGATTAAAGGTAAGGAGAGAATGCTTTTGCTTAACGGAAAGTTCTACCACCTCGTTAAGGATTCGGGCTTCGAGATCAAAGAGGGGGAGGAGGTTGGAGTGGTTAAGTATTACAGCCTCAGGAACCTGAAGAGGAATCTTGCCAGCATTTTGAGAGAGGAGCTGAAAAGAAATGTCTCCTTTTACTCAAGGCTTCTGGGCATAAACTACGGCAGAATCTTCATCAAGATGCAGAAGACAAAGTGGGCGAGCTGCTCCTCAAAGGGCAACCTCAGCTTCAACCTCGCATCTCTCGCTCTGCCAGAGAAGCTGAGAGAGTACATTGTGGTTCACGAGCTTGTTCATCTCCTTGAGCCAAAACACAGCAGGCTTTTCTGGGAAACAGTTGGCTTCTACTATCCTGAATACGAGGAGGCAGAGAGAGAGTTGAAGAAGTACTGGATTTTTGTTGAGAGGAATGAAGTTTGGAGGATGTTGAGGGCGTTGAAATGAGTTAGGACTTGATATTCTGTTTTTTTGCTTAAATAGACATTTCAGCTGTCTCCAGAGGTTACAGGCATAGATAAACAAAAAAGTAATTGGCTTTTTAAATAGTGAAGAAAATTCAGGCTATGAGATTCGGCTTTTTCGACTCGGATGGTTTGAAGCTTCGCTACTTCGAGTGCGGCGAGGGGGAGCCCTTAATCTTAATCCACGGACTTGGGGACTGCATAGAGGGGTGGACTTTTCAGTATGACGACTTCTCCAAGCACTTCAGAGTTGTTGCGCTCGATTTGAGAGGATTCGGAATGTCAGACGTGCCTGAAAGCATTTCCGTAGAGGACTTCGCCAGAGACGTGAAAAACCTCATAGACCACCTTGGAATTGAGAGGGCAAACCTCCTCGGCCTCTCAATGGGTGGAGTTGTCTGCATGGAGTTCTACAGGCAGTATCCGGAGATGGTGAAGTCTCTCGTTCTGGCAAACACCCTCCACAAGCTCCCAGATGCAGGAAGGGCTATGTTTGAGCAGAGATTGAAGCTGCTGGAAAGCTCACCCGACATGACCCAAATTGCGGAATTCATAGCGGAAATGTCCATACACCAAGACAGGCCTGAGCTGAAAGAGCTGGTGAAAACTATAATCAGAAAGAACAACAAGGAGTTTTACACAAAGGTGACAGCCGAACTGGGAAGGATAAACTACGAAGACTTGCTTCCCAAAATAGAAGTCCCAACTCTGGTAATCACAGCTGAGTTTGATGTAACAACACCACCCGCCTTAGGTAGGGAAATTGCCTCGCTGATTCCCAAATGTGATATCCCGAATTAATTTCACTCCTCAAACAACCACCTCCCGTACTCAAACACCCTTTCAGCAGGTAGCTTCCTCAAAAAGGCCTGATAGGGAGTCTCCAATTCGTCGAAATTCAGGCTCATGTGAGGCTTAACGTAATTGTACCAATAAATGAACTCATCCAAAGAATCAAACAGATGGATCTTCTGCTCCATCAAACCAAAGAACCTCTCTATCTTTCCATTCGTTTGTGGATGGTTTATTCTGGCAAGAACATGCCTTACTCCATTCTCGGCCAAAAACTCCCTGAATCTATGCTTGGCCTTCTCTCTGCTTTTAGCTGCAACAAACTGAGTTCCGTGATCTGTGAGGATCTCATCCGGAATGCCATACTCCCTGAATCCCACTTTCAGGACTCTAATCGTGTTCTCAGTCGTAGCTGAATCGAAGACTCCGTAACAAGTAATAAAGCGGGAAGCATCATCCATGAAGGCTATAATCCATTTCTCTCCAAGCCTCTTCCAGTCTCCCTGCCATAAAGACATTGAGTGGGTTCTTTCGTACCTAACCCATTTCCTTCGTTTCTTCTTGCTCATGTTCTCCTCCACCAAACCGTGTTTGAGTAAAACTTTGTAGATTGTATTATGGGAGATGTGGATGCCGTAATCCCTTTCTATCAGCTTTTCAAGAGGTACTGGGCTGAGTCTGTATTTGTTGTAAGCTTGCAGGATGATTTGCTCTGTTTCCTCGTCTATTTCCTTGGGCTTTCTTCCCGGTTGTTTCAGTTCTGGAATCTGGCCAGTTTCCTCATATTGTTTTTTAAGCTGGTAGATTCTTCTTGGTGTAACTCTCATCACAGCGGCTATTTCCTTTACTGGAGCTCCCTTGTCAAGCTGTCTGATTATCCACCTGATCTTTTTGTTCGTTAGTTTTCTCACATGAAGTGGGTGTTTAGTAGTGAAATAATTTAGGGATACTACAGTTTCGTGTTCGAGAATTTAAAGCGACTTTTACGCTTTCACTAAAGCTCTGTAAAAACAAATCTTTTAAAAGCTAACACACTCAAAAAAGCCCATGAAAATCAGAGTTGCCCACACACCTGATGCTGACGATGCCTTCATGTTCTACGCCATGACTCATGGCAAGGTTGACACTTGGCTGGAGATTGAGCACGTCATTGAGGATATAGAGACCCTCAACAGGAAGGCCTTTAATGCAGAATACGAGGTCACCGCCATCTCTGCCCATGCTTACGCCCTGCTTGATGATAAATACCGAATTCTCTCAGCTGGTGCGAGTGTTGGAGATGGTTATGGGCCTGTTGTGGTTGCCAAGAGCGAGATTAGCCTTGATGGAAAGAGAATAGCCGTTCCCGGAAGATATACCACTGCAAACCTCTTGCTGAAGCTTGCTGTTGAAGATTTTGAGCCTGTGGAGATGCCTTTTGACAGGATAATTCAGGCTGTGCTGGATGAAGAGGTTGATGCTGGGCTGCTGATTCACGAGGGACAGATTACCTACGCAGATTACGGCTTAAAATGCGTTCTCGACCTCTGGGATTGGTGGAGCGAGCAGGTAAAGCTCCCCCTCCCCCTCGGCCTCAATGCCATAAGGAGAGATTTGAGCGTAGAGGTGCAGGAGGAGTTTCTGAGGGCAATGAGGGAGAGCATAGCTTTTGCCATTGAAAATCCCGATGAGGCGATTGAGTATGCGATGAAGTACTCAAGGGGGCTGGACAGGGAGAGGGCGAAGAGGTTTGCAATGATGTACGTCAACGACTACACCTACAACATGCCCGAAAGTGTTGATGCAGCTTTGAAAAAGCTCTACGAAATGGCCGAGGCGAAAGGGCTAATTAAGATGCCGAAGCTGGACATTCTCAGGCTTTAGATTGGTAGAAGATGCTTGCTGAACAGACCGTAGTGGAGGAAGTCAACTCCGAAGAGGAAAACGAGAGCTGCGAGTGCGACAAGCAACGCTCTGTATGCTTTAGCGCTGAAAATGGCCATTGAAGTGAGGTGAGCTAACAAGATAAGCCACGCAAAGTCCAGCCAGACGTGGCTGAGGTAGAGAACAGCTATTCCCGCATATCCCCAGAGCGAGATGGCTTCAGTAATCAGCACCGCTCCTACACCAGCCCACCAGGCGATGAAGAAGGGATTCAGGGCTGAGAGGGCAACTCCCGTGGAGAAGGGGTTGGCAGAGCTCTCGGCTTTCTCTTCAGTTTTTGAAAAAGCGCTTTTGGCTGTCAGAAAAGCAAAGGAGAGCAGCATCACCCCGCCTGCAACGCTGAGGAGCGATAAAGCTGAGGAATGAGTAAGAACCACCGCCACACCTGTTGCGATCAAAATGACGAGGGGCAGCTCAACAGCAGCATGACCAACACTCACCCAAAAACCGCCCTTCCAGCCACGCTTTACGCCTATTGCGGCAGTAGCTGCTGTTAAAGGGCCCGGAGCTAAAGCGCCGGAGCTGCTTATTACGGCAACCTTAAAAATAAAGGAAAAAATCATTCCCTCTTCAAATCAAGCCCGTACCTCTCCGCATTCTCGTCCGCAAATCTCTGCAGTGTCTCAATCATCTCCCTGCCCTTTTCGTGGGTGAAGAGGTGCCTGAACCTCCTTTGCAGCTTCAGGTACTCCTCAACAGGCTTCCTGTCCTTAATTTTCCTCACCGAAGTCAGCTTCCCGTACTCGAACTCGACGAGGGGATACAGGCCAGTCTCAACCGCAAGCCTCGCTACCTTTATTGCGATGCTGCCGTCAATTCCCCATCCCGTGACGCAGGGAGAGTGAATCTGGATGTACTTGGCCCCCTCAAACTTAACAGCCTTCTTGACCTTCCTGCGGATGTCCGAAACGTAGCCGACTGAGGATGAGGCAACGTAGGGGATGCCGTGAGCTACCGCAATAGAAATCATGTCCTTCTTCCTCCCCACCTTGCCCGGCAGAACCTTTCCTGCGGGTGTTGTGGTGGTGGACTCTCCGGGTGGTGTTAAGCCGCTCTGCTGGTGCCCCGTGTTCTGGTAAGCCTCATTGTCAAGGCAGATGTAGAGGATGTCGTGGTTCCTGTCGAAGGCTCCGCTCAGCGTTCCAATGCCGATGTCCGCTGTTGCCCCATCGCCAGCAAAAACGACCACATGCCCCTCATCCTTCCTTTTCAAGGCTCTTAGGGCAGCCTCAACTCCTGCAGCAACAGCGGCAGCATTCTCAAAGAGAGAATGGATGTAGGGGACGTTCCATGCATTCTTGCCGTACTGGGAGCTTATGATTTCGAGGCAGCCTGTGGAGTTTACTGCGAAGACCTTGCCGTCAAGCAAGTTGAGAACGGTCTTGACTGCAATCGGCAAACCGCATCCGGGGCAAGCGCCATGTCCGCTGCCGAAGTACTTCACGGTATCACCTCCTCGAACTCTTGATAACCTTTAAACGCAAATCCCGGCTTTTCCCTGCCCTCAGCAACATCCCTGATGATTTTCTCAAGGAAGTCCTTTGGCATATCTCTACCACCCAGCCCAACCGCAAAGGAGTAGATTTCTGCAGATGAGTGCCCGTAGATGGCGGATTTTAGCTCGATGGATACCGGCCCCTCATATCCAAAGCTGACGGAGCGGTCGAGAACAATTACCTTCTCAGCATCCTTCAAAGCCTCTCTCAGCTCCTCAACCGGGAAGGGGCGGAAGGTTCTTATCTTGATAAGCCCAACGCTCAGCCCCTCACCTCTGAGCTCCTCGACGACCTTTCTCAGCAATCCAACAACGGAGCCCATCGCCACCACGAAGATTTTGGAGTCGGGGAAGTCAACTGTGATGTGCCCTCCCCAGTCTCTGCCGGTAAGCTCTCCCCATTCTTTGAAGACGTCAAGCATTATCTTTCTGGCCCTCTCCATCGCCTGCTGCATCGCAACCCTGAACTCCATGTAGACGTGCGGCGGGGCGTAGCAGCCGAAGGCCAAGGGCTTCTTGGTGGTCATGTAGGCAGCGGGCTCGTATGGTGGGAGAAAGCTGTCAACCGTTTCCTGCTCAAGAAGGTCAACGGGCTCGTAGGCGTGTGTGAGCTTGTAACCATCCATGCATATCATGAAGGGAAGCAGAACCTTCCTGTTTTCAGCGACCTTGTATGCCTGAGGAATCATGTCGTGGGCCTCCTGATTGTTCTCAACGTAAACCTGCATGATTCCTGCATCCCTCATCGCCATGCTGTCCTGATGGTCGTTCCAGATGCTTAGCGGAGCTGAGAGAGCTCTGTTGGTGTTAACAAGAACGATGGGCAGTCTCATTCCAGCGGCGTTGAAAAGAACTTCGCTCATCAAAATTAAACCCTGACTGCAAGTTGCTGTGAAAACTCTCGCTCCCGCAGCAGAAGCTCCGACAAGCATGCTTGCCGCTCCAAATTCTGATTCTGCTGTTATGTACTCAGCATCTCCCAGCTCGCCGTTCGCATACATGGCTGCGAGGTTCTCAACTATCTCCGTCTGGGGAGTGATGGGATAAGCGCAAATGACGTTTGGTTTGCAGAGCTTGACCGAGTACGCGACAGAGTAAAAACCTCTAACCACTTTCCTCATTTTACCACCTCAGCAAGCATCAAACTTGAAGATGTCCTTCAGCTCCATCTTAATGGCCTCAAAGGGGCAGACTGAGGCACAGATGCCGCATCCCTTGCAGTAGTTGTAGTTCACAACTGCATACTTCTCATCCCCAAACTCCTTGACCTCAATGCACAGATCAGGGCAGTACTGCTCGCATGTTTTGCAGGCTGTGCACTTTTCCTTGTCAACCACAGGATAGTGCGTCCCCCAGTCGCCCGTTTTGAGGTTTTCAGACTGCATTGGTTCCGAAATCGCTCCTAAATTGATTTTAATCTTCATCTGCACACCTCCATCATGTAGCGATAAGCCTCCTCAACCAGCTTGGCGTTTTTCTCTGCCAGCTCACCCTTGAACCACTCTCTGACTACCTCAAGCAGCGTTTCAAGGGCAATGAGCCTCGTTGCACCTCCAAAAGCTCCAACCATCGTCGTGTTGGTTATAGGCCTTCCCAGCACTTCCATGGCCATCTTTGTGGCGTTTATTGTCGCAACCTTTATTCCAAGCTCGTCAGCCTTTACCTCTTTCTTGAGGTCCTCCGAACTCTTAGGGTAGTTGGCTATCAGCATCCCTCCCTTCTTCAGCCCGGCAACTACGTTGACCGTCTCCATCACCGTTGGATCAAGCACCACGACATAATCGGGGTTGTAAACCTCGTCCCTCGCAACTATTGGTTCATCGGAAATTCTGAGGAATGAGACCACGGGAGTTCCTCTCTTCTCCGCTCCGAACATTGGAAAGGAGAGCGTGTAGTATCCCTCCTTAAATCCTGCAACGGCGAGCAGATCAGCCGCTGTGACCGCTCCCTGTCCACCTCTACCGTGAAATCTAACCTCAATCAGAATTTTGACCACCTCTTAACTGAGGATGCTTAAAAGAATAAAAAATTAACGGAAAAGGTTTTGAAAGCTAAAAAAATATTTTAAATGCCGATTCTGGTTGAATTCTGATTCAACTTATCTGCTTCTGCTGTAAAGGCCGTAAATTTCGCCGTACTGCAAAATATGTCCTTCAATGGCACGCAGCAATTCCTGCCTGCTGTAATCCCCCTGCAGAAGGGTGTCAATTGCGTAAATCCTGAAGTAATACCTGTGCTCCCCACTGGGCGGACATGGGCCATTGTAACCGACCTTGCCAAAGTCGTTCCTGCCCTGAACCATCTTTGGCTCATCAACAAACTTGGTCTTTGGAACGTTTTCGGGAATCTCTGAAGTTGGCTCAACGTTCCATGCAATCCAGTGCGTGAAAACGCCCATAGGTGCATCGGGGTCTTCGCATATTATCACGAGACTTTTCACGTCCTCCCTCAAACCTTCGATGTAAAGAGGAGGCGAGATGTCTTCACCGTCGCAGGTGTACTTGGCTGGAATCTTCCCTCCATTTTCAAAAGCAGATTTTACAGTCAGGCTTTTGGCCATTTCCTTCTCTTCAGCGCATGCAGCAAAGACTGCTGCGAGGGCGATGATGAAGACAGTCAGGTGTCTTCCCATAATCTTAGTGGCATAAAATATTATAACTATTTTCTGAATCTCATGAAGATGAAGATAAGCAGGAAGGCGAAGGCTGCTGCAAGGAGCAAAAGCTGCCAGTCCATACCGCCCCCAACTTCCTGAATTGTCACAGGAGCGCGTTTCGGAATGCTGGTCGGGACCACCTCCTTTTCCCCCGCAACAGCAAACTTTTCCACCGCTTTCCCCTGCAATCTCAGCATTGCAAAGGCAACGGCAGAAATCACAGCTCCAGCAAGAGAAACGAGTGAAATTGCTGCCTCGACCTTCACCCTCCTCTCTCCTTTGGGAGTAATCCTGTAGTAAACCCACTTTCCCCTCTCAAGCCTCTCCACCAATCCAGCCTCATTCAGCTTGCTGAGATGGTAGCTGACTGTTGTTTTGGAGTAGCCGGTAAGCTTGGCTATCTCGGATGCTGTGTATGGCCTCTCAATCAGCTTTGAGAGAATCTGAACTCTTGTTGAGGTGAACAGCTCAATCACGCTTTAAGGTTCTGCAGTTTTCCCAATAAACTTTTGGTTTCGTAATAAATTATAAAAGCCTGATTATTCCAATCGAGGCGAGAAGAACCACAACGCCAGCAATGCAAACGCCTGCGGAGATGAAGAGAAAAGCCTTGAGACGGTTGAGCTGTAACAGAAAAGCAAGCAAGGTACCCGTCCATGCTCCCGTCACCGGCAAAGGGATGGCGACGAAAATCGTCAGGCCGAGGTAGCCGTATCTCTCCACAACTCCCTTTCTCCTCTCCACCCTTTCCACAACCCTTCGGTAAATTCTGGCCAGCAACTCTACTTTTGTCGCAATTCTCACGAGGTAGTCGAGGAAGAGGAGAAGAAAGGGGACCGGCAGAATGTTTCCCAAGACTGAAAGCAGGTATGCCTCAGCAGGGCTGAAGCCGAAGTAGAGGGCGAGCGGTATAGCCCCCCTTAGCTCGGAAAAGGGCATCGCTGACACAAGAAGAACGCTCAGCAGGTTAAAGTCCACTCTCCACACCCCTCACAAGATTCAGCAGCGTTCTGTTAACCGCACAATCAATCCCGAACTCTTCTCCCTTCTTCACTATCGCCCCGTTGATGAACTCAACCTCCGTCCTCTTTCCTCTCTCCAAATCCTGCAGCATAGATGACCTGTTTTCTGCGGTCATCTCCGCAACCTTCCTCACCTCTGAAGCAGCATCGAACTCGTAGCCCATTCTCGCCATAACCTGCCTTCCCTCATCGGCAACAGCCCTTGCCACCTCCCACAGATGGGGGTTTCTCACCACCTCACCGTTCTTGACTCTGCATATTGCCGTGATGGGGTTTATCGCCGCATTGACAACAGCTTTGGCCCAAATCCTGAACTCGATGTCATTAACAGCTTCAGCCCTCATCCCCGCATCTCTTAGAACCTCAGCGACCATCTCAGCCTCCCCGCTTACTCTGCCATCCATCTCCCCAACGTAGGTGTAGCCCTCTCCCGCATAGACAACATGCCCGTAGTCCTTCAGGTTCGCCCCGTAGGTCGTAACACCCCCCAGAACCTTCCTGCAGTATTTTGCAAGAATCTCTTCATTCCCCACACCATTCTGAAGGCTGCAAACCACCCCAGCATCAACCTCAGCCAGCTTCTTCGCCACTGTTTCGGTATCGTAGGCCTTCACAGTGACGAAGGTTATGTCCGCATCCTCTGGCTGAGAGGTGCAGTAAACCTTAAGCTCCGCATTCTTCAGCCCTGAAACCCTCAGGCCCTTTTTCAAAGCCTCAAGCTGCTTCCCCCTCGCCACAAAGATGACATCATAGCCAGCAAGCTGAATCAGCGCCCCAACAAGGGAACCGAGAGCTCCTGCACCCATTATCTGAACCCTTTGAACTCTCATTCAGGAATAAGTCTGCACAAAGAATATTAACCTGCTGCTTACTGAACCACATGAACGTTACTCCATGGGAGGTCGAGGGAGTCATAGACTACAGCAAGCTCATAGAGGAGTTCGGGATGCAGCCCTTCAGCGAGGTGCTGCCTGAAATCGACAACCCCCACATCCTGATGCGGAGAGGGGCGATTTTCGGCCACAGGGATTATTGGAGAATTATCGAGGCGATGCAGAAAAAGGAGCCATGGGCGGTTATGTCAGGCTTCATGCCCTCTGGTCTGCCTCACTTCGGCCACAAGATGACGATGGATGAAATAGTATGGCATCAGAGCGCGGGAGGTAAAGCTTTTGTAGCAATTGCCGACATGGAGGCTCACTCGGTAAGGGGTTTGAGCTGGGAGAAGACGAGGGAGCTCGGAATGCTTTACATCAAATCCATCATCGCCCTCGGCCTTAGGGAGGATGCTGTAATCTACTTCCAGTCCAAAAGCTCTCACGTAAAGGACTTGGCCTTCGAGCTTTCGGCAGAGGTGAACTTCAGCGAGCTGAGGGCAATTTACGGCTTCAACTCCGACACAAGCCTTGCTAAGATGTTTGTCACAGCCATTCAGGCTGCTGACATCCTCCATCCACAGCTTTCCGATTTTGGAGGGCCAAAGCCAGTGGTGGTGCCTGTTGGGGCTGATCAGGACCCCCACATGCGACTGACGAGGGACTTGGCGGCGAGAATCAGCATCTTCAGCTTCGAGCCAGTTGAAGGAGGAGTGAGAGTTAGGAGCAGGAAGGGGGCGGAGTATCTCAGCAGTTTGCGGGATTTAGAGTTCGACAAGAAAATTTACGAGGAGCACATGGACATCTTTGGCGAAGCTGAGGAGATTGAGAGGGCTGTGAGAAAGATAGAGGTTGAAATTGGAGGTTTTGCCTTCATTCCCCCATCCTCAACCTACCACCGCTTTACGACAGGGCTTACTGGTGGGAAGATGAGCTCCAGCAAGCCTGAAAGCTACATCTCCCTCCTCGACCCTCCTGAAGAGGGAGCGAAGAAGGTCATGAAGGCCTTCACGGGTGGAAGGGCGACAGCCGAGGAGCAGAGAAGGCTTGGCGGTGAGCCGGATAGATGTGTGGTCTTCGAGCTTTACAGCTTCCACCTCATTGATAGCGATGAGGAGCTAAACCAGATTGAGGCAGAATGCAGGGAGGGGAGGTTGCTCTGCGGGAAGTGCAAGAAGATGGCTGCCGAGCTTGTGAAAAGCTTCCTGAAAGAGCATCAGGAAAAAATGGAGGCAGTTGATCTTAGCAATTACACCATAATAGGCTAAGCGTCGAGCCTCAAGTCTTTCACATAAACTCCTTCTCCCTTTTCGACGTAACCTACAACCCTTCCCTCACAGAGCTTTTTCAGCTTATCAGCTTCATCTTCGGGCAGTATCACCATGAATCCCATACCCATGTTGAAGGTTCTGTACATCTCCGCTTCCTCAACCTCACCAAGCTTCTGGATGAACCTGAAAATCTCCTGCGGCTTTAGCGGTTTGTCAATGACGTATTTCATATTCTTCAGCCTTTTCAGCTTCAGCAACCCGCTGCCGGTTATGTGCGCCAATCCATGAACCTCGCATTCCCTTAAAACGTCAAGAATCTCCATGTAAATTCTTGTTGGGGTTAGCAGCTCCTCTCCAATGGTTTTATCTCCAAACTTGTCGTGGTAGCTCAGCCCGGCAGCCTCAACAACCTTTCTGGCCAAGGTAAGACCGTTGCTGTGAATCCCGCTGCTCGGTATGGCGAAGATAACATCTCCCTCCTCTATCTTTTCTCCCGTGATGATGGCATCCTTCTTTACCCATCCTATTGCCGTGCCAGCCAGATCAAATCCCCTGATGATTTCAGGCAGCGTTGCAGTCTCACCGCCGAGAAGGGTGATGTTGGCAATTCTGCACCCCTCCTCCAACCCTTTCGCAATCTCGGCCATAATCCACTCGTCGGGCTTCTCAATGGCTATGTAGTCAACCATTGCCAGCGGTTCCGAGCCGATTGCGAGCAAATCGTTGACATTCATAGCAACGCAGTCTATACCGATGGTGTCGAACTTTCTCATCTTCTCAGCAACCAGAATCTTGCTCCCCACTCCATCGGTGGTGATTGTTATGCCGAAATCACCGCAGTCAATTACACCAGCATAGTGAGAGGTCAAAATCGGCCTGCCAAAACCACTCCTGACGTGCTTTATGACGCTTGCGAGGGATTTAATCGCCCTCTCTTCCTCCCTGATGTCAACTCCAGCCTTGGCGTAGTCGAACTTTGGCATGATTCAAGTCGGAAAAGTCTTTTTAAAAGGTTGCCCATCTGAAGTGTGGACCCGATCGAGGTAATAGAGGTCATGGAGAGGGAGGCAATAAAAAGAAAGGCTCCTGTTTACCACCTGAAGGCTGAGATTAAAACTCCCTTCCAGCACCTCGTTGCGGCGCTGCTGAGCTCAAGAACGAGGGACGAGGCGACGGTTAGAGCAGCCCAGAACCTTTTTGCCAAGGTAAAGAAACCTGAGGATTTGCTGAAGCTCAGCGAGGAGGAGATAGCTGAGCTGATAAAGGGTGTGGGCTTTTACAGAGTAAAGGCTAAAAGGCTTAAGGAGCTTGCAAAGAAGCTTGTTGAGGATTACAGCTCCGAGGTGCCCTTGAGCTTTGAGGAGCTTGTAAAGCTGCCCGGCATAGGCAGGAAGTCTGCAAATGTTGTGCTGGCGTATTCGGACATCCCTGCAATTCCCGTAGACACTCACGTTCACAGGATAGCCAACAGGCTTGGGTGGGCCAGAACGACAAAACCGGAGGAGACGGAGGAGGTGTTGAAGAGGCTCTTTCCCTTGGAGTTCTGGGAAAAGGTGAACAGGGCGATGGTTGGCTTCGGCCAGACAGTCTGCAAGCCTCAGAAGCCTCTCTGCGATGAGTGTCCTATTAAGGGCTGCCCGAGGGTTGGGGTGAAATGAACTACCTCGTTCTCCTAATCCCTGTCCTCTTCAGCTTCCATCAGATTTTCGTAAGGCTTGGAAGCAGGGAGGCGGAGACGATAAGCGGGATTTACGTTAGCCTGCTTGCCTCCACTATAATTTTCATTCCTTCTGTCGCCAATCCAACTCTCGATGGAATGTTTTTGCTCTACATGTCCCTTGCAGGAGTTCTGCACTTCTTTGTCGCAAGAATTTGCTTCTACCACGCCATAAGCAGGATTGGGGCCAACCTGTCCGCTCCCCTGTCGGCAACAAGAGTCTTTTTCGCAGCCCTTCTTGGCATTTTCGTTGGAGAGTATCTTACGCTTAGAGTAGTGGTGATGTCCCTGCTGATATTTGCAGGAATAGTTCTAATTTCACGGCCGAAAGGGAAGGCTGATGCTTTTGGTGTGACTCTCGGAATTCTGACAGGCCTCTTCTCAGCCCTTTCCTCCTATTTCGTGAAGTTTGGAAATGCTGTTGATTACAACCCGCTCTTTGCAATTTTTCTTGGATTCGCACTCTCAACCATTTTAATGACTCCTCTGGCAGTGCGAAAAGATTTGTCCCACACAAAGTTTTACCTTGCTGCTGGGGTTACTGTGGGTATTGCTCACCTCCTCCGATACGTTGTGCTCAAAGATGTCCCCGTCACAGTTGTTGAGCCAATAACGAGCAGCTACCCCCTCTTCACCCTGCTTCTTTCAGCCATTTTTCTCAGAGAAGGCGAGATTTTCACATTGAGGTCAATTACTGGAACCCTTCTGATTCTTGGGGGTATTTACGTTTACTACGCCTGACTGTGCCATATCAGGTTTCTCATTTATCCACCCCACAGGTTCAGGTATTTCCAGCAAACCATCCTTTTAAAGAATTTGAGAAATCTCAAATTCGATTTTCTCTTTTTATTTCATAATTCCTCCTCTAAGATGTCAACATCAAGCTCCGAAACTCTGCTTATGTATTCAAAATCTCTGTCGAGAGTTACAAGCTTCTCGTTCTCTCTTATAGACACTGCTGAAATCATTATGTCCGCATCATTTAGCTCATACCCTTTTTCCCTCAGCTTAGCCCATATCATTGCCGAAATCTCGGAGTCCTTTGGGGTGAATGACAGGATTTCCACCTCTTCAAGAAAATCTCTAATGAGTTTAAATTCATAATCTCTTCCATGCTTTAGCATGATGTAAACAGCCCCTCTCTGCAGTTCGTAGGCTGTTACGGAAGTTATCTTCACATCGTCGTCTATTCTCTCCTTAAGCACTTCGAAAAAATTTCTGTCCCTGAAAATGCGGATTATTACAGAGGTGTCAAGAATCAAAGCTTCTCACCCTGAATTTTCTCCTTTCCTCCATTACAATCTTCTCCAGTTCACTGTCTGAGAGAGAGCCTGCATACCTTTCAAGAATCTCAATTCCTCTCTTCTTTCTCCCTTCGATAAGCCTGAGTATGACATCTGAAAAGGATTCCCTGCCCTTCTTCATTTTCTGCAATTTTTCGTAAACTTCATCCCTCACCATTATGTTCTTCATGTATGAATGTATGTATGTTGATTTAAAAAATTGCTGGTGATGAAACTTGATGGCTTAAGAGTTGCAATTCAGGCATTGTTGTCGTAGTTACCTATCTGATTCGCTATCGCCCTCTTAAATCAAAATCCTTAAAAGATTGTGTGAGTTTGAATTCCAATGCCTGAAATTCCTCTGCTCCCCTTCATCGCTGCCTTTATAATAGGACTCATTTGCTCACCAGCCGGAGTTACGGGAGCCTTCTTGCTTTTGCCCTTCCAGCTAAGTGTTCTCGGAGTCACCTCTCCTATTGCGAATTCAACAAACCTTCTCTACAACATTCTTTCAATTCCCGGCGGAGCTTACAACTTCTGGAGGGAGAAGAGGTTTCTGCTTCCGCTCGCAATTGCTCTCGTTCTCGGCTACCTGCCAGGAATGTATCTCGGCACTCTCGTCAGAATCCACCTGCTCGGAGACGTTAGGGCTTTCAAGGCTTTTGTGGCAGCAGTGCTGCTTTACCTTGGAATTAGGCTGATTTTATCGAAATCTCAGCGCATAGAAGGGGAAATGAAAATTCTGAAATCCTCATCGCTGAAAGTGGAGTTCAGCTTCGCTAACAGTATTTTTACCTTCAATCCGCTTGCCATCGCTTTAACCTCATTCACCATCGGAATCGTTGCCTCAGCCTACGGCGTTGGTGGTGGGGCGCTGATGGCGCCGATTCTCGTATCCCTTTACAGCCTGCCGATAAAGGCCATTGCCGGAGCAAACCTCGTCGGGACTTTCGCAGCCTCAGTCTTCGGATTGGCCAGCTACACGGCTCTGGGTTATCCCCCAAACCTTGAAAACGGGATAGCTATGGGTGCAGGAGGTGCTATGGGGATTTTCATCGGATCCAAACTGCAGGGAAGAGTTGAGGAGAGAAAGCTAAGAATTCTGCTCTCCCTGCTTATTATCGGAATCTCAGCCAAGTACATCCTAGAGAGCGTTTCGTTAATTGCGTGAGCAAAACAAAACTAATTTCTTACTTAGACTTCTCAATGGCCTTCTCCACTGCTCTTTTGTGGGCCCTCGCCGCCTTGTGAATCCCGCCCTCGTGACCTCTCGGAGCCAGACAGGGGTAAATCTGGGTGTAGTAGCCCGCCTTTGTAGGAGCCTCCTCCACGCTCAGCCCCTTTATTTTCTCTGCTACGTAGTAAGTGGCGCCACAGAAGGCCGACCTTTTCACTCTCACATCCTTCACCTTTCCGTTTTCAACCTCCACCTCAACCTCAGGAGCGCCGAAGTGCTCGAAAAATTCCCTCGTTCTCTCGTCCTCAACTTTGGGTGTGGCGCAGCAGATTTCCTCCCAGACGACCCTGACCCCTCTTTTCTCTCCCTCCTCCTTAAGCTGCTTGTAAGCTCCTCCCTTCGCCCCTCCCGAAATGATGACAAGGCCAATGCCTCTCTCTGCGGCCTGCTTTATTAGCTCAAGGTTTATGTCGGGGTGAGCGGCAAATGAAACGATCATGTCCACATCGAAGTCATCCGGCAGCCTCAAAATTTCAGCAGGCTCGTCTATGAGCTCCGGCAGCTCCTCCGGAATCTCGTAAACCTTAACCTCGAAAAACTGCGAGAACATCCTTATGTCGTCCTGCCTTTTACCCTTTCTCGTTACAACGCCGAGCTTCATTTCACATAACCCTTAACCTTCAATTCCCTGTCGAGAACAAACTCTCTGTCACCACGCTTAGGCATACTGTATCTCCTTCCTTATTTCTTCTTTCACATGTTTCAGCCTTATCGATTCGATTCCAGCAGGTGTCAGGAGGTCCACTTCTCTCCCAAAAAGACTTTCAAGGAAGTCAACAAGTCCAGCCACGTTTTTAAAGGTTGCTTTTCCCGGCTCAAACTCAACGAAAATGTCTACATCACTATCTTCTTTTGCCTCGTTTCTTACAATCGAACCAAAAATACCAATTCTTTTTACTCCAAATTTTTTTAGCTCCTTCCTGCTCTCCCTTAGTTTTCTCAGGGCTTCCTCTCTTCTCATGTATAATCACTTTCTCATCTAACTCAAATAAATTTTATTGAACGAACTCCTCAATCCTCCTCTTAATCTCCTCAAATGGCTTCAAATCGCAGACGGTGTAGGGCGGAACGTTCTCCAGATCAGCCCTCACAAAGCACTGGTCGTAGTGGATAACGCCGAGAATCGGATACTTTATCCCCGAAATCAGCTCTCTCGCCCTCTCCGACTCGATGAACTTGTTTACAACAACGGCAATCCTCTCAATTCCAATGTCCCTTCCCAGCTTCTCAATTCTCTCCAGAGTTTCAACAGCCCTCGTTCCAGGCTCTACTACCGCTATCAGCAAATCCACTCCCCTCGCCGTCCCTCTGCCGAGGTGCTCTATCCCGGCCTCCATGTCCAGAATTAGCACATCCTCCCTCTTGAAGATGGCGTGCCTGAGTATCGCCCTCAGGAAAGCGTTTTCAGGGCAGAAGCACCCCTCTCCCCCCTTCTCTATGGTGCCGAGAACGAGAACCCTCACACCATCCTCGTTGTAAACCGAGTATTCCTCAAAGACATCATCAACCTTAGGGTTGAGCTTGTATGTCCCCATCGGCCCCACAACCCTCTTTTCAATGATTTCGTGAAGCTCTGAAAGCGGCTTTGGCTTCTCTTTCACGCCCAAGGCAGAGGGGAGGTTTATATCGGCATCGCAGTCAATCGCCGTGACCCTGTAACCATCCCTAGCGAAGAGGTAAGCGAGAGTAGCTGCGAGAGTTGTTTTCCCCACGCCACCCTTGCCGGATATCGCAATCTTCATCGGCAAAAATAGGACAGGCAGTTAAAGAATTTTCTTTATCTTGTCGTACTCCTTCAAAAGCGTGCTCTTCCTGTAGCCGTGGTCTATGAAATCCCACGGCAGTGGGGAATCCGGGTTAATTGGCTTAAGATACTTCTCAAACTTTCTGTAGCTGGCACCTTCAAGCATCTCTGCCACCTCTCTATCTCCTCTGGACAAAATGGTCTGGATGGCAAACTCTTTGAAGCCGGAAACGTCCGCCCCAATCCCCGCTCTCCTCGCCTCCCTCCTCAGATATTCCAGCTTCTTTTTGAGGTGGCTAATCCCCTCCCTCAACTCTTCCTCACCACCAAACCCCATCCACTGCAAGGGTGTGTGGGGTTTAGGAACGAGCGGGTTTACGGATATCTCCACCTTGCCCACAAGTTTCTTCACCCTCAGCGCCTGCTCTAAGATGGCTTTAACGTCCTCAAAGCTCTCCCCCGGCAGACCAACCATGTAGTAGAGCTTGACCTTCTCAAAGCGTGTTGAAGCGAGCTCTGCAGCCCTCATAACCTCCTCATCCCCAATCCCCTTGTTAATCACTTCCTGCAACTTATCGGAAGCTGTTTCAGGGGCAATGGTGAGGGTTTTAACTCCAGCTTTCTTCAGCAAATCCGCAAGCTCCTCATCAAGCGTGTCAGCTCTCACAGAGGATGGCGATACCTCCTTTCCCTGCTCAACGTAGTGCTGCAGGATTTCCTTAAACTGAGGATGGTCTGAGGGGGAGGGGGCGATTATCGCAACCTTCTCCTCCCCAATTTCTGGCAGCATTTCCTTCTTTCTCCACCTCGGCGGGAAGTAAATCTGCCTCACAATGCAGAATCTGCACCTCCTCACACACCCCCTGCCAATCTCAAGCAGAAAGCACCTGCCGTAAGCTCCCTCCCCTATTATCTCCTTTTCTATGTGCCTGTCCAGCTTTGCGTAAACTCTCTTTACTTTCTCCTCCCTTCCCGTGAAAACACCGGGGATGCCTGAGAGCTCCTCTGCATTTTTGGCGTGAATCAACTCCTCCACGTAACCCTCAACCTCCCCGATGAAGAAAGCATGGAAGTAATCCATCAATGGCTGGGGATTCTCCATCACACACGGCCCGCCGGCAATCTTCAGCCCCTTAAATCCGCTCCTCTTCAGAATTTCAACGGCCTTGAAGTAGTCCGTCTCGTACTGCAGGCTGAAAAGCGCCACGTCGAACTCTGAGAGGGGAGTGGCTGATTCGATACTCCTCAAACCGTCGAAAACATCAGCGTAGAAGCGCTCGCAGATCGCATCGCTTTCGTTGATTCTGGCGTAGATATACTGCAGCCCGAGGTTTGTTATCCCGCCCACATACCTGTTCGGGTAAACTAAGGCAATCCTTTTCATCCCTTTCCTGTAGCGCTTGGCGAAGGGATTGTGTTCCACAACCATAACGGGTTGGGGGGTTTAAAAAGTTGCTATCCGTCGATACCTTTCTCTCTCAGAATAGCACTTATCCTCTTCCTTTCTGACTCATCAAGACTTTTCCAGTAATCACGCCCGATTGTGGGAAGGCTAAATCTGCTATCGTAGCTGATAAGCTTCAATTTAAGCTCTTCAGCAACAACCTCAGAGATGGCGTCGGTGTAGCTAAACCCCTTTTCGTAAACTCTGGCTTTGAAAACTTCCAGAGCCTTTCTTTCAACTTCGTCGTCTGTGTAAATTATGTTCAGCACACCAGACTCAACAAAACCCTCTAAGAATTTGTCTGCTGGGAGCTTTTTGTATTTCAGAAGCGTTAGTGTCTCATCGAGAATGTGGTTCGTTACAAACAGCCTGCCCCACTTTCCCTCAACTGCATGAACTACAATC
Organism: Archaeoglobus fulgidus DSM 4304; assembly: GCF_000008665.1. Classification (NCBI taxonomy): domain Archaea; kingdom Methanobacteriati; phylum Methanobacteriota; class Archaeoglobi; order Archaeoglobales; family Archaeoglobaceae; genus Archaeoglobus; species Archaeoglobus fulgidus. The sequence goes on along the minus strand of NC_000917.1, from coordinate 1,510,704 downwards.
GCCACAGAATCCATGTGATGCACGTCCTTTAAGCTGTAAAAGCCAAAAAATATACCAGTGTCAATTAGAGCCGCCATAGAGGTACTCGTCAACTTTTTCGGCGTTGGTTTTGCCTATATCTTTCCCAAATTTCAGAGTTTGGAGAACGCTGTCAACATCCCCTCTAACTCTGTCCGACTCTCTTTCTGCAACATCTATAGCATAGCTTAGAGTCTCCGAAAGGCTTTTTCCCAGTCTCTTTGCGATCCTCTTCAGCCTCTCCTTGTCCTCAACGGAGATTCTGACTGTGGTGTATCCCATATTGGAATTGTTGTGGTTTCGGATTTAAGGTTTACTACATAAATACATGGCTACACTTTTTAGGTTGACAGAGGGGTTGTGTTCTGCGTGTAGTTTATGAAGTAAGGCGTTTGTTTATTTACTGGAATGCGCATATTTCATTTTACCAAAAAATTTATATTATGTTTTTAGTAAACAATATTCGGTGTTCAAATATGGCAGAGTTTCCTTATACGACCGTTCCTGGAAAGATAAAACCATTCTTTCAAAAAATTCAGGAAGCAGGACTTCCGTCCAAGGTAACACAAAAATGGATAAATTCTATAGGTTTTACCTCCTCCAATGACCCTTCGATAATCCCACTATTGAAAAAGTTAGGTTTTATAGACCGTAGCGGTGTTCCGACCGAATTATGGGCAAGATACAGAGATAAAGATCTTGCACCAAAAGTAATGGCTGAAGCAATAAAAAACGCCTATAAGGAATTGTTTGAAACTTATCCTGATGCTTATAGGAAAGACAAAGAAGCTTTGAGAAACTTTTTTGCTTCTCAAACAGGAAAAGCAGAGAATACCATCGAAAAAATGATTCAGACATTCAAAGCTCTATGTGAACTTGCTGACTTCGAGTCCAATAGTGAGGAATACCCCCATAATGAGGTTGTTCCCTCCAGAGAGGGTTTAACAACTTTAATGGAAAAACAAACACCGAAGGGCCTAACGATTAATGTAAACATCCAACTTCAGTTACCTGCCACAACTGATGAAGAAGTTTATGATAAATTGTTTCGTTCACTTAAAAGAAATTTGCTATCTGAGTGACATGGATATTTTAGAAAATATGGTTAAGAATTTATTAAAATATGAATCAGAAGTCCACAAGCTCCTAAGCACATACGAAAGCGCAGGGAAATCACGTATAATTAGATTAGATGAAAGTTATAAAGAGCTGGATGGATTATCTATCGAGCAAGATGAATTGTTCAGAGAAGCTTTGAGGTGTGTGGAGAACGGTCTTTTTAGAGCGGCACACGTCCTTGCATGGGCAGGTTTTATCGATTTCCTTCACAGTATATTGGCATTACACATACCTCAAATTAAAAATAAAAAAGAAAAATGGAAAATTTCAAAAAAAGAAGACTTTAGAGAGTACCCTGACTTTCAGATAATTGAAGCTGCAAAGGACGTTGGAATTTTGAATAAAAGTGAAATGAAAACTCTTAAAGGACTCTTAAGTAAGAGAAATGAGTGTGCACATCCGAGCGATTACTTCCCTGATCTAAATGAAACCCTGGGCTATATTTCAGAACTTCTAAAGCGCATTAAGATTCTGCAAATGAGAATAAAAGAAAAATAAAAAACAATCACTCAACCAAATCCACACAGTTGCCCCTCAGCAACTCCTTTACCCACTCGTAAACCCTGTATCCGCCAACCTTCTCGCAGTAAAAGCGGTCCTTCTGCAGCGGATAAAGCAGCCCGCCGGTAAGGACTGTGTGCTGGTAGTCGTAGGGCAGGAATCTGCAGTATCTGTCGCTGTAATCCCTCAGCTCATCGGTTACCTTCAAAAGCCTTGTTTTAAACTGCCAGGGCCAGTAAGCGCTGAAAACACTCCCTATAACCAAATCCTTCTGGTCTTCGAAGAAGCCATAAACGCAATCGCTGCACTTATCTAGGAAGTACTCTATCGCGTAGGCTGGGTCTTTTCCCTCAAAATACTGCAGCGCTTCAGGCGGGAAGTTCTGCTTGCTCCCCCACCTCTCCATAATCTCATTCACCTGGAACTTGCTGTCGCTATCCGGATTTATTCCCGGCCCCGCGTCGTTTATCACCGTCACAGGCTTACCAAAAATACTCCACGCGGTATAGCCGTGAAGCAGAGTTGCGTAGCCGCCTGCGCTCGAACCTGCAACTACAATCCTGTCAAAGTTACCGTTCTCCTTTATCCACCTCATCGCAACTATCGCATTGACGTACCCCACATGGTATATCGTCTTCTCCTTCCCATCATCAAAGTATCTCACTACCCTGTTCCCCATGTGCAGGTCGCCGGTGTTGTAGGGCACGAACACAATCGTCCAGTCCCTGAACGGGTTCTCGGCCTTCTTGACGTCAAAAATGCCTCCTCTGTAGTAAAGCTTGAGGAAACAGAAATTTGACTCCAGCGCAACAACGCTTCCAATTCCCAGCAGAGGCTTGCAGCTCTTAAGGTCTGTGCAGAGCATTGGCTTGCACGTTTCGTAGTCCGCACATGCCCCTCCACCTTCAAAGAAAATCAAAAGGTTGTTCGAAGAGCCCTTCCTCACCATAATGAACGTATCCTTGCCCATTCCGTTAACGCATGGCTTAGGAAGAGGCACCTTCACCCAGTCTATCCCATCGCTTGGGTCGTCAACCGGCAAATCTTTCAAGGACGGCATGCTGCTGATATCCACCGTAAAGGGGTCAGCGTACCTTTCCTCAACAACCTCGTAGCTGCAGAGGGCCATGGCTGGTGCGATACTCAGCAATAAAATCAGTACTGCCAAGGCGAGCCTCATAGCAAAAGTTAATCAATTATTATATAAATTTTATGTTTAAAATGATTATTTCCATTATCATCATCAAAAATCAGAAAGAATTAAAACAGGTGCTGGCTACTTAAAAACATGGCAGTTGTGTATCCGTCGAAGGAGTGGCTGGACGAGCTTTTGAGAGTCGTTAACAGCGATGAGGAGTACAAGAGGGTGGCGGCAAACTGGGAGGGGGATTATCTCGTTATTTCCGAAATAGACGAGGCTGCCCTGAAGGACTTTCAGAACCCCAAAATCCTCAGAGGGTTCCTGTCCCTGGTTTACGCAATACCAAAGGAGAGGAGGGAGAAGTTCAAGGGCACCCCGGCAGAGGTCTTCCTTCAAAAGCTCGGTTTATCGCTCGACGAGGACATGGATGTAGACTCGCTGAACTATGACGAGCTAACAAAAAAGGTTGCCGAAATCAAGCTTGACGAGGTGAAGGGTGCGGCACTCTACATCTGGCTGGACTTCTGGCATGGGGAGATGAGACACGCCGAGCCCGTTGCTCCGGGCGAGAAGGAGGATGCGAAGTTCAAGCTCAGCGGGCCATATGCGGCATTCAAAGAGATGATTTTCAAGAAAATCGACCCGACGACGATGATTATGCAGGGGAAGCTAAAGCTGCAGGGAGATTTGGCTTACATGATGAGGAACATAGCCACCGTGAGGAAATACAACGAGCTTCAGAACTCCATTGAGATCGACACCGATCCCTAATTTTTTATTTTTTCTGCTAATTACTTCAGGCAAAGATATAAAGCTATTGGGTCATGCTGCAATGTGGAGGAAAAGGTAGGCATCGAATGCTACATCACCTCTACTCCCGGAATGGGTGGAGAGATTAAGGCTGAGCCTGAGGATTTCTACGTCGAAGAGATTGCAGAGTTTAATTTGAGCGATGAAGGGGATTTTCTGATAATCAGGGTGGAAAAGAAAAACTGGGATACGCTTAACTTCGCCAGAGTGCTTTCCAACGCTCTCGGCATAAGCCAGAAAAGGATAAGCTTCGCTGGGACGAAGGACAAAAGAGCGCTGACTGTGCAGTATTTTTCCATTTACGGAGTAAAGAAAGAAGAAATTGAGAGAGTAAACCTGAAAGACGCGAAGATAGAGGTCATCGGATATGCAAGGAGAGCAATTCAGCTAGGGGATTTGCTCGGAAACTTTTTCAGAATCAGGGTTTACGGCTGCAGGGACGGAGAGATATTTCAGGAGACGAGAAACGAGTTAATGGAGAAGGGAACTCCAAATTTTTTCGGTCTTCAGCGCTTTGGCTCAATAAGGTTCATCACGCATGAGGTGGGGAAGCTCATTCTTCAGAATAACTACGAGGAGGCGTTTTGGGTTTACGTCGCAAAGCCCTTTGAGGGTGAGAACGAGGAGGTCAGAAAAATAAGGGAAATTCTGTGGGAAACGAGGGATGCAAAGCTCGGTTTGAGAGAGCTGCCAAAATACCTGCGATATGAGAGGAATTTGCTTCAAAAGCTCAGAGAGGGAAAAAGCGAGGAGGAGGCTTTGCTCTCACTGCCGAAAAACCTGAAAATGATGTTCGTTCACGCCTACCAGTCTTACATCTTTAACAGGCTCCTTTCAGAGAGGATAAGACAGTTCGGCAGCCTAAAAACTCTGGAAGAGGGGGACTTTGCGTGCTACCTGACCTTCAAAACACGTCCAACCTTCTCGGACTGCAGCGAGGTTGAAGTTAACGAGGCGAGAGTTAGGTTCCTCGTAAAGGAGAGAGTCGCTTCTCTGGCCTTGCCGCTTGTTGGTTACGATACGAAGCTGAAGGGGTGGAGCAGAATAGCCCTCGATTTTCTCAGCGAGGACAATTTAGACCTTAGCAGCTTTAAGACTAAGCACAAGGAGTTCTCATCCAGCGGCTCCTACAGACCTGCGGACACTCTCATAGAGCACACAGGTCTGAGTTTTACTGACAGCACATTCAGCTTTTACCTGCCGCGTGGTTGCTACGCAACCGTCTTCCTGAGAGAGTTTCTCAAGACAGAGCTTTCCTGACGTGCCTCACCAGCTCATCCATGACCTCCCCCGCCTTCCCTCTCAGGCTGTAATCTGCAATCGGTGTCAAAGGTGTCTCGTCCGGGTTTATTTCGATGATAGCTCCTCCTCTTTGCTTAACGATCAGCGGAAGCGATGCTGCCGGCTGAACCACCGCTGAGGTGCCGGCTACAATTATCACATCCGCCCTTTCAACTTCTCTCATCGCTCTATCCAGGACATCGGGAGGGAGCATCTCCCCAAACCAAACCACCCCTGGACGCAAAAGGGAGCCGCACTTATCGCATTTTGGCAGAGGAGGGATTTTCGGCGCAGATTCGACCTCGAAGGAGTTGTTGCAGGATGTGCACCTCACCACCCTCAAGCTGCCGTGGAGGTGGATGACGTTTCTGCTTCCCGCCCTCTCGTGCAGGTCGTCAACGTTTTGAGTGATCAGGCATTTCAGAACCCCCAATCGCTCAAGCTCCGCAAAGGCTTGGTGCGCTTTGTTCGGTTGAGCGTTGAAAACCTTCTCCATCCTCCAAGCGTACCACTTCCAGACCTTTTCAGGGTCCTTAGCAAAAGCCTGAGGGTTGGCAAGCTCTTCGGGACGATACCTGTTCCACAACCCATCCTTTCCGCGGAAGGTCGGTATTCCGCTCTCAGCCGACACTCCGGCTCCCGTTAACGCGACGAGGTATTTTGACTCGGCTATAGTTTTCAACAGTTTTTCGTCCATGAACAAATTTCGCAAAATATTGATAAATCTTTATTCATTCCAAAAACTGTGAAGGCAATCTACGCTCTACTCGCAGTTGTTGCCCTTGCTCTGGTCGCAGTCTCCCTCTTCAGCCAAAGCGATTCAATGGAAGGTTGGTACAGCTACCAGGAGGGGAAAAAGCTTTCTGAAGAGCAAAAAAAGGAGATGTTCGTGTTCATAGGCACGTCCGAGTGCGGGGTATGCAAGAGATTTAAGGAGTTCTTCAGAAGCAACCAGTCTGCCATGGAATTCATCAGGAAAAACTACATCCCCGTCTATGTTGATGCGATGAGGGAAAAAACTCCCGTCAGGGTAACTTTCGTCCCCGTTTTCTGCACGGGGTTCGATGGTAACCTTTCCTGCTTCTCCACCGCCTTTCCGGAGGAGCTTATGATGCTGCTTGAGAAATAGTCGATTAGATTTATATACTAATTCCACAGACTGTACACACTGGTTTTACGAAGAGGTGGTAGCATGAGATTCAAGACGGTTGACCTTCCGTATCACGTGTACATTGGCGAAAACGTGATTTCAAAACTGCCGAAGGTTCTGAGAAGTTTGGATGCAAACTACTTTCTTCTCCTGACGGATGAAGTTGTGAAGAATCTTGTAGTTGTCAATCTCAAAGAAACACTAAAGGACTTCGAATACGACATGATGCTCGTTGAGTCGGCAAAGATGGAGGAGGCAAGGAAAATCGTGCTGAGAGGAGGCTTTGCAGACTATGATGCAGTTGTCGGTGTTGGTGGGGGGAAGGTTCTAGACGTTTCGAAAGTTGTTTCGTCAGAGCTTAACGCATCGATGATAAGCGTGCCCACCACAGCCTCTCACGACGGTATAGCTTCTCCGGTGGCGAGCTTCAAGGAGAACGGAAAGCCGATATCCATTTCAACCAACCCCCCGTCGGCGGTGATTGCCGACCTGAACATTATAAAGAACTGTCCCATCAGGCTGCTCAGGTCCGGCTACGGTGACCTCGTTTCAAACATCTCATCAGTGAAGGACTGGCAGCTTGCAAGAGACTTGGTTGGGGAGGATTACAATGAGGTTGCTGCATCTATTGCCGTGATGCCAGCGCAGCTAATGGTGAGCAAGGCCGATGAGCTTGATTTAACGCTCCCGCCCCACCTGCTGATGCTGCTGAGGGGACTGATTATGAGCGGCGTTGCTATAGCCTTCGTGGGCTCAAGCAGACCCGCAAGCGGAGCGGAACACAAGTTCAGCCACGCTCTCGATTATCTCGGCTACGGGAACGGCACTCATGGAGAGCAGGTTGCCCTCGGTACGATAATAATGGAGTACCTCCACGAAAAGTACTACGGGAGGGGTGACTGGGAGCAGATTAAGATGTCGCTTGAGAAGGTCCATGCCCCGACAACGGCAAAGGAAATCGGCCTGACAAGGGAGCAGGTGATAGAGGCATTGATGCTTGCGACGAAGCTCAGAAAAAAGAGGTTCACAATTCTCGAAGCTGTAAAACCCACAAAAGAAGAGTTTGAGCTCGTTGTGGAGAAGACAGGCGTGGCTTAAAGCTCGAGAGGTGCTTCACCGGAGCAGAGGATGTACAGAATATCCCCCTTTTCAAGCCTGGTGTCAGCCTCCGGCAGTATCACATCACCCCTCCTCACCACTGCAACAACAATGCATCCAGTCCTTCTCCTCAAGTCAAGTTCTCTCAGAGTTTTTCCATCCATATACTCATCGGCAACAACCTTCTCAAGGTTCAGCGACTTCGCCCCGCTTATAACAGTCTCAACAAATTCTGCAACGGCTTTTTCTGAAAGCAGGGAGATAATCTTCTTTGCCGCATCCCGGTAGGGGGAGAGAAGGATATCAACACCAACTCTCCTCATCTTTTTCTCCGCATCCGGGCTTCTGAGGATTGCAACAGTCTTTATTCTCGGATTGAGTTCCTTGGCAGTTAAGATGGCAAAGGCATTACTGGCATCGCTCATGCAGCAAATTAGCGCCTTAGCCTTTCCTATTCCAGCTTTTTCAAGCGTAAAGTCGTCTGTCGCATCACCGTGCACAGCAACGTATCCATCCTCCCTCGCCGCCGATACTTTACCGATATCGGAGTCGATAACGACTACCTTGTCCTTTGGAAGCTCTTTAATTATTTCCCTTCCCATTAGCCCGTATCCGCAGAGTATGAAGTGGTCCTCCATTTTTTCAATCATCTTCTCCCACCTTTTCTCAATTCTGCCCTCAACTATCAGCCCCATAAACACGTTTACGGCATACAGAAATGTCCCAACTCCCACGAACATCAGCAACATCGAAATTACTCTTCCCCCCGGCCCCATTGGTTTAACCTCGCCGTAACCCGTAGTCGTTATGGTTATAACAGTCATGTAGAGGCTGTCGAACCAGTCCCACCCTTCAACGAAGTGATAACCGACTGTTCCTGCGAGAACTACGAGGGATAAAAAGATACCTATCTTTAAAAAAGGTGTGGAGGTTGAAGACATATCAGTTTATTTCTCCTTTGAAAAGAACTCCCAGTTTTTCGAGGACTTCCTTTGCCTTCTCCCTATCGTCAACGCGGAATATTATCAACGCCTTGTGCTTCTCACTCGTGAAGGCGTAAACGTAGTCTATGTTCACACCCGCGTCACCAAGCGCTTTGGCAATTCTGTGCAGCGCTCCCGGCTTATCCTCGACCTCCACAGCGAGGACGTTCGTCAGCCTGACGGTGAATCCGGCCTCCTTAAGGGCCTGATACGCCTCGTCGGTTTTGTCAACAACCATCCTGATTATTCCGAAGTCCCCCGCATCCGCGATGGTGAAGGCTCTTATGTTTATGTTGTGCTTCATAAGCACCTCCGTAACCGCAGCAAGCCTTCCGGGCTTGTTTTCAACAAATACGGAAATCTGCTTTACCATGCTATCACCTTATATCTTTCTTCTATCAATTACTCTTTTAGCCTTTCCCTCGAACCTCTGCAGCGTTCCTGGGTTGACAACCTCAACCTTTGCCCAGACGTTAAGAACGCTCTTCAGCTTGTCCGCAATTTTCTTCTCCAGTTTCAGAATGTCTCCAGTGGTGTCTATCTCCGCCTTGTCACTCAGCTCAACCTGCACCGTAAGCTCGTCCAGCCCATCCTCGCGGCGGTCAACGATTATCATGTAGTGCTCCCCCACTTCCGGAATCTGCATAAGGACGTGCTCAATCTGGCTCGGGAAGACGTTGACACCTCTTATAATCAGCATGTCGTCCGCTCTTCCAAGGATGCGCATTATCCTCGGATGAGTTCTCCCGCAAGCGCACTTGTCGGTCTCCATGTAGGTTATGTCCCCAGTCCTCCACCTTATCAGCGGTAAAGCCTCCTTCGTTAGCGTTGTAACAACAAGCTCTCCCTTCTCTCCCTCACCAACCTGCTCCCCTGTCTTGGGGTCGATTATCTCTATCAGGAACATGTCAGCCCAGATGTGCAGCCCCTGCCTCTCAGTGCATTCCGTGAACAGGGGGCCACTTAGCTCTGATGTGCCGTAAACATCGTATGCGGTAATTCCGGTCTTATCCTCAATCCTCTTTCTCGTCTCCTCACTCCACGGCTCCGCTCCAAAAATCCCAGCCCTCAGATTCGTGTCCTCGGCGATGTCAACACCCATCTGCGACGCATACTCAGCGAGGTAAATCATGTAAGAGGGCGTGCACGCCATAACCGTGCTGCCCAAATCCTTCATCAGCTCAATCTGCCTTGCAGTGTTTCCGGCTGAGATTGGCAAAACAGTAGCACCAAGCCTTTCCGCAGCGTAGTGAAAGCCCAAACCGCCTGTGAAGAGCCCATAACCGTAGGCAATCTGCATTATGTCGTCGCTGCTCACACCGCAGCTAACAAGAGCCCTGCAAAGGCTCTCAACCCAGTTGCGAATGTCGTTGGCAGTGTACCCCACAACCGTTGGCTTGCCAGTTGTTCCGCTTGAAGCGTGAAATCTCACAACCTGAGATAGCGGAACGCAGAACATTCCGAAGGGATAGGTGTCCCTCAAATCCTGCTTCTTCGTGAAGGGCAGCTTGGGCAAATCGTTCAGACTTTTGATGTCGTCAGGTGTTACTCCAGCCTCCCTGAACCTCTGGCGATAGAAGGGGGAATACTGATAGACTGTGCTTACCAAGGCCTTGAGCTTGCGCTCCTGTATCTCCTCAAGCTCCTTGGCATTTAGCCTCTCAATGGCAGGGTTCCAGTACATGATGCAGAGTTAAGGCAATGCAATAAAAACTTTTAGATTTAGAAAAAAGAAAAATTTTAGAGCTTTAGAAGCTCCACTCGATGACCTGCACGTACGGCACTTTCTCGAAGGTCCACTCGTCCTTCTCAGCGTCGTACTTGCTGCAGACGAAGCACTTCCACTCCTCGTCGTTGAGCTCTGGGTAGTCGGTTCTGTAGTAGTATCCGGGCCATCTGGTTTCCTTTCTGAAGAGCATGTGCCTGACGTGTGCCTCAGCAGTCCAGACTCTGTGGACAAGCTCCCATGCTCTCATCAGCTCGTGGAGGTCTCTTGCAGCGAGCTTCTCGAGGTCCTCCTTCAGGAAGGCGAGCAGCTCAAGAGCTCTCTGCAGCATCTTCTCGTTGGTCTTGTAGATTGTTGCAATTCCAGCAGCATACTCGTCCATGATCTTCTGCAGCCTGACAAGACCCTGCCACGGCAGGATGTACTCTGGGTTGACGTCATCGGCAGTTGAGAGGTCCTTGTACTGCATGAACCTCTCCATCGGTGCGTAGGCCTTCTTCTTGAGTTCCTCAACGACCGCATCGTCAATTTCTGGGTTGGGCTTCTGCTCGAGGATGAACCTCACTGCGGCCTTCGCTGCAATCCTGCCCTCAGTGAACGAACCGCTGGAGAACTTGTGCGGGTTGGCACCAGCACAGTCACCGATGGCGAAGAGTCCCTTGACTGTGGTCATCCTGTTGTACTTCAGCGGGAAGAGCTTTGCGTACTCCTCCGGCATCAGATCCTCAGGACCGCATACCCAGAAACCTGCCTCACCGCTGTGTGAACCCATGATGTAGGGCTCAGCCGGTGCAGCTTCAGACGGCTGCTCCTGCGGGTCGATGTTCTGGCAGGCCCACAGCAGAGCCTGGCTGACTGTCATGTCGAGGAAGTCCTCGAAAGCCTCCTCGTAGATGTGCTTCAGCTTCTTCTTGTCTCCTCCAGCCAGCTCAGCGAGAGCCTCCTCAGTGTGCATGTAGATTGGCTGGTTGCCGTCCATGATTTCGAGCATGACCTGGTGGTTTCTCAGCGGTGTCGGGATTGGCTGGGCTGCACCGTAGGGCTTGTACTTCTCAAGCTCTGCAGCCCTTGTCTTGATGTACTCCTCTCCATACGCGTTCTTGGCCTTACACTTGAAGAACAGGAACCATGCTCCAACTGGGCCGTAACCGTCCTTGAACCTGAAGGGTATGAAGCGGTGTTCAAACTGCGTGAGCATCGCTCCGGCCTTCAAGCCCATGTAGTAACCGCTGCCAGTGTCGAAGATTGCATACCATGTCCTTCCTGCTGCTTCGCCAGTGCTTCTCGGCCTGAAGAGCAGTGTTGCACCTCCGGTTGCCAGAATGACGGCTTTCGCCTTGAACACGTAGAACTTGGGCTCTCTAACGCTGAAACCGACGGCTCCGGCCACAGCGTTGGGGTCGTTCTTGTCCTTCAGAAGCTCGAAGATGAAAACTCTCTCGTAGATGTTCTCCTCACCGACTGCCATCTTCGCAGCTTCTGCGATGATTGGCTTGTAGCTCTCACCGTGAATCATTATCTGCCACTGTCCCTCTCTGACGTACTTCCCATCGGGAGTCTTCCAGATGGGCAGTCCCCACTTCTCGAAGAGGTGGACCGTTCCGTCAACATGCCTTGCGTAGTCAGCAACAAGGTCCTCTCTCGCCAATCCCATCATGTCGAGGGTGACGTATCTGACGTAATCCTCAAGGGTGTTCTGCCTCTCGGACCTGCCGGTAAGGTCGATGTATGTGTTAATGGCTGAAAGACCCTGGGCAACAGCTCCGCTTCTCTCAACTGCTGCTTTCTCAACAAGCGTAACCTTCAAACCGCCAAGCTTTGCCCAGTAGGCAGCCTCGTACGCTGCACCACAGCCGGAGAAACCTCCTCCGATAATCAAGATGTCCGTCTCCACAACCTCTGTCGGCACTTCATCTGCCTTATACAACTCATACTTTTTCGGATAATATACCATTTCTACCACCTCACCTTTAAGCCTTCTTCTTTACCTGCGGGAACTCGCTCGTTCCAATAATCTCGGGTTCTCCAGCAAGCAGTTCGCTCTTCAATGCCTCCTCGGTCGGCTCAGGGAATCCCTCGAAGGGCTGAATTGAGCCCCACGGGGTTGTTCTGATGGCGAACTTGAACCTCAGAACCTTTCCGTTTCTGTACTTGACCGTCCACATGATGTCTGAGGTTCCTCTCATTGGCACACAGGCTCCGCCAAGCGGGGAGTAGTCCACGTAGCCTCTCACGTCAATTGCGCCCTGCGGGCACATCTTAACACAGCTGTAGCACTCCCAGCACATGTCCGGCTCTCTGTTGTACGCTTTCATCTTCTCTTTATCGAGTGTCATCAAGTCGTTGGGGCAGATGTACTCACACGCCGTTCTCTCCAACGCCTTACATCCGTCACACTTTTCCGGGTTTACAAACGATGGCATTCAACTCACCTCCAACCTTTTCATACATTTTTCTAAAAAAAAATTAAATTACTCTATATCTGGTGGAGGTATGTACTCATCCTCCTTCTTTGCTGCCTCCACCAGCTCATCCAGCCTTTCAAGGACCTTGTCTATGACATCCAAAGACTTTGCCTTTGCAATTTCCTCGAACAGTGCTCTTCTGAAAGCTACTGGTACATCTTCGATGTAGCCCCTTGAGTCAATTCTTGCCTTGTCAAAGGCCTTGAGAATCTGCTCTGATTTCTCTTCCGGCACCTCTACGATCAGAGATTTAAGCTGGCCACCAAAGAGGTACGTGATTTTCTCCTCAAGCGGTGTTCCCTTGATTTTCTCGTACCTCTCATCATCCAGGAAAACGGAAATGTAGTGCGGCATCTCCATCACCTCACGCCTTGGGAACCTCCATCGCCGGGAGGTCGATCTCAAGCTCCTTGTTCTTGAGTTCGAGGTACTTTCTGTTGACGAAGGGGTAGTTGTACACTTTCCACCACTTTACGATTTGCTTGTAAACCTCAGGCCTCATGACAACTCTCGGCGGGAAGACTCCCTCGGCAACCATTCCTCTCAGGAAGCTTCCGCTGAACTTCTGCTTCGCATCGGTGTGGCCACAGTTTTCGCTGTAGGCGATTTCCTGGCAGATTGGGCAGTACCAGAACTCAGCCATGTTCTGTGGGATAATCTTCAGGCCGTAGTCCACCTCATTGGGCGGAGCTTCGAAGCCGAAGCTCGGAATGCCCTGGCTCCAGAGTATCTGCGTCGCGTACATGTCGTAGTACTCTCCAACCGCAGCGTGGTCTCTGCCGAACATGTGGTGCGTACATCCCATATTCTGCCTGATAACTCCGTGCAGCAGCGACTCAATCGGGTTGCCGTACCTCATGTCCCAGAGCGTGAAGGTGACCATGTGCCTCTCAGGCTTGATGTAGCCGTACTTGTTTACAGCCTCATGCCCCTCAAGGATTGCCTCATCCGGATAGTCACCTCTCCTCTTTGCTCCAATGATGGCGTTTACGAGAATTCCGTGGCACGGCTCGATGTCGCCGGTGTAAGCAGCACACTTCATCAGCATCTCATGCCCCACGTGGGGGACGTTTCTCGTCTGGTGGGCAATGACCGTTCTCCACTTCTTCTCGTTCTTAATTACTTCTCTGCATTTTGACGGTGGGAACCAGAACCTGTCGTAGGGCTCCTTGAACTTGGGCTCGTTCACAATCGTGTACTTTCCTGCAAGAATGATTGGATTGTGCATCTTGTAAATCACGTATCCCGGATGCTTGTCGTCAAATGGCTCTCTCACAACTTCAGGGTTCTTTTCCGGAGTGCCAAAGGTGCGGGTTGCAACATCTACGGGGTCAATCTTGTAAACTTCCTCGATGTCGAGAGTTGCAAAGGGCTGACCTTTAAGCATGAGCAAGAGCCTGTCTCCCTCTTTGACGTCGAGAGCCTTGTAGTCCTCCTCGCTGATGTCGAAGAGAATCGGATAGGGGAAAATCCATTCGCTCAGCAATCTCCTCTCGTTAAGAACTCTCTCAAGCTCGTTCTGCACCATCGATCCCTCAACGGGGCTGAAAAAGCCGTAACAGACGGACATTATCTCTCTGTAAACGTGGCGAATTGGTGTACCATCGGGCAGCGTTGTGGGCTTCAGTTCATAAGTTGGGCATCCAGCAATCATTTTTTCAGCAATGTCTCTCTTTTTAACAACTCTCTCAACAAGTTTTCCGCCGTGCGGTGGCGGTGTTTTAATTAAAGGCATCTCTTCCACCTCCTAACCTATGATGTATTTTTTTTCACAGCCTTATATAAAGGTTTCGAAAAATATTTTAATGATTAAAGGTTTTCGAATTTTCAAAGACATTCAAAACCGCGCAATTTTCAAACTCTTCGAAAATAAAAGGCAAAGGAGTTCAAAAAATTTTCTACTCAGGTTTTCGAAATTTTTGAATATCGTTCAATTAAACAGTAACCCCTCACCCCGTCCCAGAACTTTCTAATGCTGTCAACTTTTATCCTAAACCTGTAAAGCGGGGCGTCGAGGACGAGCGTCTCAAATTCTCCCCCTTCTCCAGCCAAATGCACGCTGTACTTCTCGTTTAGCCTTTTAAGGTCTTCAATGCATTCCTTATCAATCCTTCTTCCCAGAAAGCTTTCATCAAGCCCCATTGCCGAAACGCTGACAATTATCGCCTCAAATTTTTCAGCAACCTCATACATCAGCTTTTCGGGGTTCGCTTTCCACAGAGGGGCGATCAGCTTCATTCCCACCTCCCTGCAAACCTTTTCAAATCTCTTTTTCTGATAATTCGACTCTATTCCGCCAATACACAGCGCGTCAGCGTCAACTTCCCCAATCTGCCCTGCAAGCTCATCCACTTCTTTCTCTTCCTCGCCGGAGACGTAGAGCTTCTTCAGCGGCAAACCCAGAGACTCGGCAACAACATCAAGCATGTGGAGGTTCACGGAGTGGAACATGTAAGAATCCTCATTCTCTGGAAAAATTCCCACCAGAGAGATAACCTCGTGCTTTTCCGCAACCTTGTGCAGCGCTAGAATTGAGTCCTTTCCTCCTGAAATCAGTGCCGCTACCTTCATATCCTGAAAAACTTTATTTTACTCCCCACGTTCTTGCTAAGGGCGTTCTCATAAACGACTTTTGCAACAGCCACGTCCTGAATCGCCAAGCCTGTGGAGTCGAAGATTGTAATCTCCTCATCGCTCTCCCTTCCATCCTTCAGACCGGCTATAACCTCCCCGATGGTTGCGTGAACATCTTCAACACCTATGACGCCTTTTGAAACCGCCACATTAATCTCCCCGCCGTGCTTGGCCTGTTCAAGGTCATCGACAACAATTTTAGCCTTTTTAAGTATTTCTACATCCAGTTCCTGCTTTCCAGGCCCGTCCGCACCGATTGCGTTTATGTGCGTCCCCTCCTCAACCCACTCAGCCTTAACAACTGGTTTTCGTGACGGAGTTGTGGTGACAAGGACATCGCATCTGCTCGCCTCCTCAGCAGGCTGCACGGAAGCTGAGATTCCCCTATCTTCGCAATAGCTAACGAACTTTTTCGCTGCCTTTTCCCTAACATCGTAGGCCTTGACTTCTCCTATATCAAACACTCTCCTCAGAGCTTCGAGCTGGAAATACGCCTGAGTTCCGCAGCCGATAAATCCAAAAACGCTGCTGTTCTTCCTTGCCAGATACTTCGCCGCTATTCCTCCAGCAGCACCGGTTCTCAGAGAGGTCGTGTAGGTTGCGTCCATCACAGCCAAGGGAAACCCCGTCTCAGGGCTGTTCAGTATCATCAACGCCATGACTGTTGGCAGGCCTTTATCCGGATTTCCGGGATGGGAGTTCACCCACTTCAATCCTGCGTACCCCATTAAATGCGCCGGCATAGCCCTTAAATCGCCTTTTTCGAACTCAAGATACACCTTTGGCGGCATTTGAGCTTTACCAAGAGCGTAAAGTCTGAACGCCTCCTCAACAGCATTCATCGCCTCGTCCATCGATATCAGGGATTCTACTTCCTCCTGAGTCAAAATAAGAGTCTCCATGATGTCCTGTCTTCTTGAAAAGTATTAAAGTTAATGTCAAGTTTTCTTGAGATGCTGTAAGAAAAATTTTTCTATTCAATTTTTCCTTCAATAGATGCTCTCGAAGGGCAGGCAAAATTGTTTTATCTTTCTTATCTACCATAACTGATGAAGCTCAATCGTACTGCTGAAACTGTGCTCAGAAAGAGGTATCTTCTCAAGGATGATGAAGGTAACGTAATTGAGACTCCAGAAGAGATGTGCTGGAGGGTTGCCAGGGCAATTGCAAAGGCTGAGGAGAATTACGGAAACAATGCTGAAGAGTGGGCTGAAAAGTTCTTCAAGCTCCTCTGGGAGCAGAAGTTCATGCCCAACTCCCCAACGCTGATGAATGCGGGGACGGAGCTGAATCAGCTTTCTGCATGCTTCGTCATCCCCGTTGAGGACTCCATTGACGGCATTTTCAAGGCCCTCTGGGATATGGCGAAGGTTCAAAAGAGCGGGGGAGGGACGGGATTCAGCTTTTCAAGGCTGAGACCGAAGGGAGATATAGTAAAATCCACAATGGGCGTTGCAAGCGGACCGGTAAGCTTCATGAAAATATTTGATGCTGCGACGGAGCAGATAAAGCAGGGAGGGAGGAGAAGAGGGGCAAACATGGGCGTTCTGAACGTCCACCACCCGGACATTGAGGAATTCATAAAGGCGAAATGGGAGGAGGGGGTGCTGAGAAACTTCAACATCAGCGTTGCCGCAACCGACGCCTTCATGGAAGCTTTGAAGAAAGATGATGATTACGACCTCATCAACCCCAGAACGGGGGAGGTTGTAAGGAGAGTTCCCGCCAGAAAGATATTCAATTTGATTGTGGAGGGAGCATGGCGCAACGGAGAGCCGGGAATGATTTTCATCGACACCATAAACCGCTTCAACCCCACTCCGCACGTGGGACAGATTGAAGCAACAAACCCCTGCGGAGAGCAACCGCTCCTGCCCTACGAATCCTGCAACCTTGGCAGCATAAACCTCGCAAAGTTCGTTAAAGATGGGGAAATCGACTGGGATGGGCTCAGGGAGGTTGTCTGGATTGCCGTGAGGTTTTTGGATGACGTTATCGATGTCAACAGCTACCCCATTCCCGAAATCGAGCAGATGACCAAAGCCAACCGCAAAATAGGTCTCGGAGTTATGGGCTGGGCTGACATGCTCTTTCTGCTCAACATCCCCTACGACAGCGATGAAGCCATCCAGCTTGCTGAGAAGGTGATGAAGTTCATTCAGGAGGAAAGTCACAGGGCTTCGCAGCAGCTGGCGGAGGAGAGGGGTGTTTTCCCCAACTGGAAGGGCAGCGTGTGGGAGAAGAAGGGAATAAAGATGAGGAACGCAACGACAACAACAATCGCACCAACGGGAACGATAAGCATTATCGCTGGCTGTTCAAGCGGAATAGAGCCGATTTTCGCTTTAGCATACAAGAGAACGAACATTCTTGACGGAGAAGAGTTCTTCGAGATAAATGAGATATTCGAGGAAGTTTTAAGGAGAAGAGGGCTGTACACAGATGAGCTGATTGAGAAAGTTGCCGAAAAAGGCAGCATTCAGGAAATAGAGGAGATTCCCGAGGACATAAGGAGGGTCTTCAAGTGCGCTCTCGACATCTCTCCAGAGTGGCATGTGAGAATGCAGGCGGCCTTCCAGAAGTACACGGACAATGCGGTCAGCAAAACCATAAATATGCCGAACTCTGCTACGCGGAAAGACGTTGAGAAGGCTTTCCTGCTGGCATACGAGCTTGGATGTAAGGGCATAACCGTTTACAGAGATGGCAGCAGAGAGGAGCAGGTTCTCAGAATAAAGAAGGCTGAGGAGGAGAAGAAGGAGGCGAAGCCGAGACCCCCTGCCAAGTACATCGAGCCGAGGCCGAGGCCGAGGATAACCACCGGCAGAACGATTGAGACCAGAACAGGCTGCGGTTCCCTGTATGTGACCATCAACGAGGACGAGTACGGGATTGCCGAAGTCTTCGTGCAGCTTGGAAAAAGCGGAGGCTGCGCTGCGTCGCAGACAGAGGCAATGGGGAGGCTGCTTTCAGTCGCGCTTAGGAGTTGGATTGACCCTGAGGTGCTGATAAGGCAGCTCAAGAACATACGCTGTCCCTCGCCAGGATTCGACAACGGAGAGGTCATAACATCCTGCGCGGATGGAGTGGCAAAGGTTCTCGAAAAGCACCTAAAGGGAGAGTACAAGAAAATAAAGTTCGAAGTTGAGGGAATCAAGCCCCTCACGGCCTTCACCGGCGAGGCTGAGGAGAGAGAGGAGCCGAGGACGAAGCAGATTGGCGGAGTGTGTCCTGAATGCGGGAATGTTCTTGAGTACGGGGAGGGTTGCGCAACCTGCAGGTTCTGCGGGTTTACGAGGTGCGGTTGAGGGCTTATAAAAATAATTTTTATACAATTAATTTAAGGCTCTCATCATTATGGTAGTTACAATTCAACAAAATCTATAAATATCATTAAAAACATAAACATAACATTCCACATCTGCAAAGGCTCGTAGGGTGGCAGAAATGAGAAGGTCCAAAATCGAAATCATGGCTGAAATTCTTCAGACGTGCTCCGGAAATGGAGTTAACATTACCAAAATTGTTTACAGAGTGAATTTGAACTCTAAGGTTGCTCAGGATTACATTAACTGCCTTTTGAAGGAAGGATTTATTGAGCCAGTTACTGATGGTAAAAGAACGAAGTACAGAACAACTGAAAAGGGAAGGGAATTCATACAAAAATTCAGCGAAATTGAGGAAGACCTTCAGGCTTTGAAAAATGCCGTTGAAAACTCAATTTTTTGACAATATTTTTTGGTCTTTGCGATAAGCCCAAATACGAAAAATGATTTCGTAAGACAGTTACTTAATGCAAATCCATAATTATACTTCAAAATTCATATTAAATCTTAGGAAAATTAGTATTATGAAAGTTCCAGAACTTATCGATGAGATTCTGCTCATTCTGAATGAGGAGGAGATGACCGAAAGGGAATTGGCCGAAAAACTGAGGGTTGAGAGGGCGATGCTGAGAAAAGTGCTGGAGTTTCTGATGGAGATGGATTTCGTCGAAAGAGCAAACCTGAAGCTGAAGCTCAGCGAAAGTGGGCGGAGGTTGGTTAGGCTTGATGTGTATTAGTGTTACCTAAAATGAATACACAGCTTCTTTCCCGATTTTCAATCCGAATTTGCAATACTTATTTTTGATTCATAATTATATTTCAATAAGCATATTAAAAATGAAGACGTTTTTCATCTTGAGGTGATTGGAAGTGAAAAAGGTTTGGTACAGCCTCCTTGTAGTGGGGCTGATTGGAATTGGGCTTGGAGCGGGAACCCTTGCCTACTTCAGCGACACCGAAATGGCGCCGGGAACCTTCACGGCTGGCAGCCTCGACCTGAAAGTGGACCTGAACAGCACATACTGGAAGTGGGATGGTCAGGTTTACCACCACAACTTTAGCGAGAAAGACCTTAATGCATCTGTGGACTACTTCTGGCAGCTCGACGATGTGAAGCCGGGAGATAGCGGAGAGATGACAGTTAGCCTGCACCTCTACAACAACCCAGGCTATCTGTGGTTTGCCGTTGATGTTACGGAAGACGATGACAATGGCCTTACGGAGCCAGAGCAGGAAGCAGGAGATACCACAGATGGAGCTTGGTATGGAGAGCTTGATGAGTACATCCACGTGATGATCTGGAGGGATGACGACTGCGACAACAAGTATGACTTCTACGATGGTTGTCCTTTCGGCTGTAGGGATACGTTTGTTGATGGAAACGGAGATGGCAGCGAACAGCTGCTGTGGAGCGGATACCTGAAAGATATCTCCGATGCGAACTTCAACCTCAGCCAGTATCTACCGGGAGGATACATGGAAGCATGCCAGACATACTGCTTCGGCATCTACTGGGAGTGGACACCTACCGATACTGACAACATGGCCCAGTCTGATAGCTGGGGAGCAACCCTGAAGTTTGCCGTTACGCAGCTCAACGACGACAGCAACCCCTTCGAGTGACTCCTCTAATTTTTTCAGGTGAGTGAAATGAGAAAACTGCTGCTCAGCATCCTTTCCATCGGATTCATGATGGCAGTGATTGCTACTGGCACCCTCACCTACTTCTACGACGTTGAGGTGAGCGACAACAACACCATCACTGCGGGCACCATTGATATCTCAGTTGACGGCGAGAATCCATGGACTACATCTGTGATTGTTACGGATGACGCAAAGCCGAGCTTGAACTTCTGCGTTTACAAGCTCGTCTGCAACAATGGAACAAATCCGGCCGTCGTTTACACGAGAATAGACAACATCACCGAGTCGAACAATGAAGTTACCGAGCCGGAGCTTGAAGCTGACCCAAGTGGGCTGATAAACGACCTTTCGAACGTGACGTGGTTTGACTTGGCCTACAACAAAGGTGAAGGCTGGAACGTTCTTGTTAAGGAAGGAGTTTTGACAGTGAGGGACGTTGAGGGAACTTGGTACGAGCTGACAACACTTCAGCCAGACGAGTGCGTGAATGTGCTGTTCAGCTTCCACATGAAAAGCGATGCAGGAAACGAGTATCAGGGCGACCAGATGCAGTTTGACATCGTCTTCAAGGCCTTCCAGGTTAATGATGACGGTGCCCCATACTGAGGTGTGAAAAATGAAGACCGCTGCAGCCTTTGTGTTTATCGCTGCCATAGCGATGGCAACCCTCAGCACCTACGCCTACTTTGCTGATGTGGAAGAGACGGGAGAGAACTACTTTGAAGCGGGAACGATGGACATAGGCCTTACCAATGATATTCCGGGGCACGTTGCACTCGACATCTATGACTGGAAGCCGGGCGAGCCCGGAGAGGACGGGAAGCTGAGAATATGGAACTGGGGGGAGAACAAAGGAGACCATCTTGAGATAAACTTCAGCTTTGAGTACTACGAGGATGACAACGGCAATGCAACAGATGGATTTGTTGCGGGGCCAGAGAGTGATTCGGACGTCAGCCAGTCTCCCATAATTGGCGTCCCTTACGCCACCGGACATCTTGGAGCTAACGGAATGGGGGCCTACATCAAACTACATCATCTGCACTTCAAGTGGTACACCAATAACGCTCTGGTCAGGGACGACAAGATTATAGACAACTATCAGCCAACAGCCACCGGACTTGCTGCACCTTACAACCTCGTTGACGCAAACTCCAACGGCTACATGGATTTGGAGGATTTGGCGATGACAGGCTTTGACAACATACCTCCGCCAGAAATAGACAACGACGGTTGGTACAACGGAACCGACAGCTACCTCGAATTGGCCATGTACATCGACTTTTCAACTGACGCAGGCAACAAGTATCAGGGCGACATAACTTTCTTCGACATCATCGTGAAGCTTGAGCAGGTGGCGAGCGAATAATGAGAAATTACCTTATATTTTTTTCAATTTCTTTAATTTTATTTGCCGGAAGCACTCTGGCCTACTTTTCAGATGCTGAATCTTCCCCATCAACCTACACAACAGGCTACATTGACCTCAAAGTTTGGCAAAACGGATGGGTTGACAACCCGGGTAAGCTCATCGACATCGAGGCGAAGCCCTGCGAATACAAAGAGAAGATAATAAGGATTAAGAACGCCGGAAACAATCCGGCTGTTGTTGACCTTAAAATCTTCAACGTGAGGGACTTTGGAGGAGTGTTTACAGAGGAAGAGGCGAGATTCGACTATCTTAATGAAATAAACAACATCTCCTATCAGACCTTCACTGGCATATGGGTGGAGTGCGAGAGCTTTTCCCAGTTGATTGTGGAGAACGACAACAAAACGCTGAGGGAACTTGAGGATTTAAAATTCTACACCTCACCCATTGCTCCGGGGGAGGTTTGCGACGTCCACTTCACCTTCCACATCAACAGCAGTGCTGAGAATGAGTATCAGGGAGATTTGGCAAAGTTTGACCTTGAGCTGTCCCTTGAGCAGGTTGATGGCAATGGAGGTGAGGAGGAGACCTGCTGGGCGATAGGCGGAGATTTCCATGAGTTTGGACAGGGATGGGGTGGTTACTTCACATACACCGGTGGAGGGCTGCAGGTTCCCATTTACGCAGGTCGGCACATTCACGTGGGCTCCCTGACAGTCGAGGATGCTGGCGGGAAAATAAGGGTGAAATACAGCGTAAATGGTGGATGGATGCTGACTGAAACCCACCTCTACGTCGGAGACTGTCCACCTCCCAAGTCCGCTCCGGGAAAATTCCCCTACAAACACGAGGGGCTAAATTCTAACTTTGATGAGTACGTGGTTGACTACGGCAACTGCATCGCCGCCCACGGAGTTGTTGTGAGATGAGGCCGAAACTTTATCTTCTATCAGCCATTCTTCTGACAATTCTGGCCCTCTACCTTAGTGGAGTGAGGGTTCTGAACACCTACGGCACTTCCATGCTCCCCGAACTGGAGACGGGAGACCTGATTTTAATTTTCCCCAAAAATCCTTCCGATGTGGAAGTAGGGGATATCGTAACCTACAAGAAAACCATTGATGGAAAAACATACCTCATCACGCACAGAGTGGTTGAGAAAACGTCCGAGGCGATAATCACGAAAGGTGACAACCTGCCGAGAGAGGATGAGCCCGTAAGCTATGACAGCGTTGTTGGGGTTTATGTGGCAAAAATCCCGAAGCTTGGATTGCTTGGCAGTGTTGTTAGAACTCTGCCGGGTTATCTGCTCTTAATCCTCATCCCGGGAATAGCTTTATTAATTATTGAGATAAAGAGTATAGTTGGTGAGTTGAAATGAGAAAAATTCTGCTCTTCGCAACCGTAATAGGATTCCTTATAATGGTCTCAGGAACTCTTAGCTACTTCTACGACGTAGAGTCTCAGAGAAGCACATTCAAAAGCGGGCACTGGGCCTCTGAAATCTACCCCACCGTGAGCTTTGTAAAAAAGGAGAGCCCTGTAAAAATAGATTTCTACGGTAAGCCCAATGAGGAGTACAGCTACGATGTAATTTTCAGAATAGTTGATGCTCCCGGAATACCAAAGCTGAGCTGGGATGGGGATGATTTTGTTCAGTTTTCTTTGAGGAAGAACGTGAATGACTGGGAGGTCGGAATGCACCTTTCTCCACAAACAAACGGAACCTATGTCGGAGAACTCACCATCTCATATCCCTCTTACCCATATAAGGTCGTTGAAATTCCCGTGACAATAACTCTGGAGGAGTAGAATGAATATTAGTGGTTTGATAACTGCTCTATTTGTTGTTTTCATCCTCTTTTCCGCCTATGAGGTTTATAGCGATGATGTGCGCATCCTCGTCGTTCTGAGCAGCAGCATGGAGCCGCTCATGCATCCGGGAGACCTTATTGTTGTTAAAAGAAGCTCGGACGTTTCTCTGGGGGATGTTGTGGCATTCAAGGACCCTTCGGGGAAGAAGTCCGTTTTGATAACCCACAGAGTTGTGGAAATAGGGGATGGCTACTTTAAGACGAAGGGCGATGCTGTTGAGGATGTTGACCCCTTTGATGTGCACGAAAAAGACGTTTACGGCAAATTTCTATTCGGAATACCTTACATTGGCTACCTCTTCCACGAATTCAAGAACCGGAATATTATGATGTACCTGCTGTTCATTCTCATCCCCGCATCTGTTTTGATGGCTTCAGAGTTCAGGAATCTCACAATGGAGGAAAAGATACTGAAAAGGAGGGAAAGAATCAAGTTAATGCATGAGAGAAGAAACAAAAAAGCTCTAAAAACACACTATTTGGTTGTAACCTTCGCTGCAGCGCTGATTATTTCCTTCGCCGCTTTCAATCCCACGCTTGAGGTCGTTGATGGGGGTGTAATCAACAAAGGCTTCCTCACTGTTTATCTTTTCCACTCCGAGCCCCCTTACTACTCCGTTCTCAACCCGGGCGAGTCTGCAAGCTACAGCTTCAACACCGCCATCAACGGTGCAATGCCTTTAATCCTCCTCTATCCCCTCTACAGGCTGGGCATCCTCTGGCTCACACCCCTCGTTACCTCAGCAATTGCAACGCTGCTGCTCAAACCAGTTTACTACAAACCTCGAAAGAAACATATAGGAGGAGGGTGAAAAAATAACATGAATAATTTTAAACTAATCGTGAGAAAATGGTATATCCCGGTTCTGATAATCTCGCTCATCACGCTGGTTGCATCAGCCTACGCACTTTACTGGGCCACAATCCCCGAGACAAAGGAAACTCAAATTAGTATCAGGCACTACTCCGCACTCGCATACTTCAGCGGTGGGGCAGAGGTCAAGAAGGACAACCCGATATGGGCTAATGGGTCCTTCGTCACCCTCCCGGTGTACTCCTACTCCCTCACCCCCGAATATTCAGGAGAATTTTACTTCACAACAGCTCCAAGAGGGGATATAACCATCGAAACTGAAGCAAAAATCGTTTACTTCTACGAGGTTAGCGACGCTCCCGTCTGGGAGAAGGTATACTACGCTGCATCCAACACATCCAGAGGAGAAATCAAAACGAACTTCAAAATAAATGTCACAGACCTAAAGTCAAAAATTAACGAAGCTCAGAACTCCTTTGGTGTTTATCTTGGAAAAACAGGGGCCAGAATCGATGTCAGCGTGCATTACTACGGAAAGATTACGGGCAAAGACGTTGACGAAACATTAAGCTTTAAGATACCAATAGACGTGCAGAGCACCTACTACTCCTTCTCAACGCTTAACGAGACAAGAGATTTTGAAATGCCTTCCACCAGAGTCGTTGAAGTTCAAAAACCGCTGCATATGAAGGTAATTCCGGCAGCATTATGCACAGTTTCTATAATCTTCGCCGGCCTGTCGGTAGTTTACAGAACTAAATACAGCGATGTTTCCTCCCTTGAAAGGGAAATAGAAAGAGTTTCTTGGGAAAAGAAGCTGAAAGAAGTTTCCTTTGCCAGAATGCCTGAAACAAATCTGGAAATGGTTGAGGTGGAGAGGTTTGAGGACATTTCAAAGGCCGCTGAAGAGACGTTCGAGCATCTGTTCTATGACAGAGAGAAGGGTGTGTTTTTCTTCATACATGGCGGTGTGCTCTACTACTGCAGAGAAAAATGAGTAGCAATTTCGAAATTTTATCTTGAGTTTGGATAAATTTTTTTAATGTTGTTAATATTTTTTAACTAATTCTTAAATTTGTTATTCTAATTTTTTCGGTATTTACTATTTTGTGAGAAAAATTTATTTACGGAAGGTTTGACCGATTTTCATGATGAGTATAAGGACAATAATAATAATGAGCTTGGTGATAATAGTGAGTCTCCAAACGGCAGCAGGAGTTCCAGTGATTATAAAGGTTGCGGACGGATATCTGGATGACGTTGCTGCCACAATGCACGGAGCAAAGAAAATAGAGCTGTTCAGCGTCATTGCGGCTGATTTGAGTGAAGATGAAATCAAAAAGCTGTCGGAGAATCCCTATGTTGAAGGAGTCTATCCCGACGTCGACGTAAAGGCCGTTGACGAAATACAGATGCTATCCATGCCTGATCTCTTCTCCACCACAGCAACGTCTGTCAGTGAAGCAGACGTGTGGAACCTTGACTTCATAAACGTCTCGGGAGTATGGAAAATGGGCTACAAGGGTAGCGGGGTTAAGGTTGCCGTCATAGACACCGGCGTTGCGAGGCACCCGGATTTTGCTGATAGAATCGTAGCCTTTGCTGACTTCGTCAACGGGCAAACTGAGCCCTACGACGATAACGGACACGGAACTCACGTTGCAGGAACAATCGCTGGAGAGATAACAGGAGTCGCTCCGGAAGCGGAAATCATGGCAGCAAAGGTTCTCGACAGCAGGGGGAGCGGGAAGCTCTCAACCGTTCTCATGGGGATACAGTGGGCCTATGAAAATGGTGCGGACGTGATAAGCATGAGTCTTGGAGCATTGCCCGGATTGGGGGGAGCTACGGAAAAGTTCTCAACTCAGGAGAGAGCTACGAAATTAATCTTCCGGTTTATTCGAGCCTCGGAGAAGTTTACGATGACATGGACAACTTCGTGCCGAGTTACATTAAGCTGAGGGTTAATCCCGACACGGTGAACTACGTCTGGGCTGCGCCGCCTTACGGTGGAACAAGGACCCTTGAAATGGACGTTGACAGGCCCTTCACGCTTAAGTTCGACATTATAGGGTATGTGAGAGGGAGCTTTGTTGTTAAGCTTGAGGCGAACGGGGAAACCAAGGAGCTGCTCTCTCTGTCTTCTGCAACCTACAACAGCTGGAAGAGCATACAGTTAAGCTCCAGCACTGCGGGAAGGCTAATT
Organism: Archaeoglobus fulgidus DSM 4304; assembly: GCF_000008665.1. NCBI lineage: Archaea > Methanobacteriati > Methanobacteriota > Archaeoglobi > Archaeoglobales > Archaeoglobaceae > Archaeoglobus > Archaeoglobus fulgidus. Next base: position 1,484,542 of record NC_000917.1, on the reverse strand, counting down.
TTTGAGTCGTACGGTGACAACTATGTCTGGATAGACAACATAGCAATACCCGAAATCGGCTTTTACGATGACGTTGAGACCGGCAACGCTGGCTGGACTGCAAATGGCTGGTTCATCGTAATGCACACGTTGTCCAAAGAAATTCCCGAAAGCTTCGAATTCCAGCTCATCTCACCGTCAGGGACTGCAGTAAAGCCTCAGTGCACCGTCACAAGTTCTTACTTCGACTGCCAGTATTCACCATCGACTGTCCTCGAAAAGGGCAACTGGACCATCAGGCTCACAAATTCGGGAGACAGAAAGGTTGAGGCAGACGTTACAGCCTACGTGGTTTACCCGTCCAACGGACACGACATACTGAGCGAGGCTGTGAACGACATTGTGAGAAGGGGAGTTGTGGCGGTAATCGCTGCAGGGAACTCGGGAGAGCTTGGGGAAAGGAGCATAGCCTCTCCCGGCTCGGCAGAGAACGCAATAACTGTTGGAGCTGTGGACAAAGCCGGCAAAGTTGCTTACTTCAGCAGCCGCGGGCCTGTTGGCTACAATCCAGAGTACATTAAGCCCGACGTCGTCGCTCCGGGTGTGGCGGTTGTTTCAACGTGGAAGGATGGGGGCTACGCTTCCCTTTCAGGCACGTCAATGGCAACACCGCATGTTTCGGGAATAGCTGCGCTACTGCTTCAGGCAAATACCGATTTTACGCCAGAAGACGTTAAGAGGGCAATTGAAGAATCAGCAACGGACATTGAGATTGCTGGGAAGGACGTTAAGTCGGGCAGCGGTATCGTTGACGCTTACAGGGCCTTTGCAGCAGCTATGAACATGCAGGTTTCAAAGAATCAGCCACCAGTGGTTCTCTTCGAAATTACTCCCGAAAAGCCGGTGGCAGGAGAGCCGGTATTCTTCAAATCCCTATCCTACGACCCGGATGGTAAAGTTGTCTGGGTTAAGTGGGAGTTCGGCGATGGAACTTCGTGGGTAGCTCCGGGAATCAACCACGTTTACGAGAAGAGTGGGGAGTATCAGGTCAAAATCACCGCATGCGACGACAAGGGGTTAAAGAACTCAACAACCACAATCCTGAGAGTTTATGAGCCTATGGTTACCGTTGAGGGCTACGTTCTCAACTCCCTCGGAAAGCCTGTTGATGCGGTTGTTGAAGCGGGCTCAGAAATGACAAAGACGGATGATGACGGTTATTTCACGTTGATGGTTGAAAAGGGTGCTGTTGTAACAGTTTCTGCCGAGGGCTATGCTGAGCACACCTTCATAGCGGATGGCGACATGACCGTCAATATAACACTCAGGGACATCAACACACCCGTCATTGAGCTTCCGGCCCTTCCAGAGTACATAAACTACACAGAGCTAAGCTTAGCTGTCAGCGCCTATGATGCGGAAACTGCGGTGGATGAGGTGATTTACCTGCTGGATGGTGTTGAAACAGCCCCGGAGCTCACCCTCACGGAAGGAAAACATGAGGTCAAAGTTGTCGCCATCGACCATGACGGAAACAAGGCTGAAGAAACCGTTCTGATTACAGTTGATATCACCAAGCCTGAAATAACTGTAGTTGAGGAGGGGTGGAGCGATAATGGCTACAAGGTCGTTCTCAGAACCTCGGAAGAAGTTGAGCTGAGAGTAGATGAAGGTGACTGCAGTGTAAGTGGAGACGGAATTAGCTGGGATGTTGTGGTCAAATCAACCCATGCAAAGCTCACCGCTATTGACAAGGCCGGAAATGCTAACAGCATTGAAATAAACCTACCTGAAATTCAGATAGAGCTGCTTGAGCCGAGTGGCGTAACAAACAAGGCAGAATTCAAATTTGTGCTGCCCGTTGAAGCTGCCTTTACGCTCTACGTTGACGGCAACGCCGTGTATGAGGGCTATGGTTCAGGGGAAATTACTGTAAACGCAAACATTGCTGACGGAGACCACACGTGGTGGGTTGAAGCTTTGAATGCGGCAAGTGAAAGGCTAACCTTTACTCTCGATACAAAGCCACCTGAAGTTCTCAGTGTAGAAAAGAATAGCGACACGCTCATCGTAAAACCGTCGGAAGAGTTGAAGTGGGCCAGGGCCAACGGTATTGAGATGCAGAGAGAAGGAGACGTCTGGAAGTGCAGCATCGCAGATTCAACCATTAAGATAACCATGGAAGACCTTGCGGGCAATGTTGGAAGCTACACCTACGAAGAGAAAGCGGTTGTTGCCGACTTCACCTACACGCCAGAAGAGCCAAAGGCAGGTCAAAGAATTACTTTCAAGGCCTACGTTGAAGGAATAAACTATAAACAGATCATCTGGGTGTTCAGCAACGGCCGAATGAGGATGGGGGCAACAACAACAATGTCCTTCGGCTCACCGGGGGAGTACACGGTGAAAATGGCCGTGATTGACTATAGCTACAAGGTTGTAAAAGTGGTTGTGAAAAATATTGTTGTTTCTTAACCTTTTATTTTTTCGAGAATCTCCTCAAACGATGTCGGCTCCCCCTCAGCCACCTCAATATTGGCCTTGAACCTCTTGAAACCATCAAAGCCTGTCAGGTAGCTCGCGAAGATGCCGTTGGGCATTATCCCACCATTCTCGGGAGCGTTTTCTGATAGCTTTGCTCTAAGCTTCACAGTTCTGCCGTTAGCCTCAACCTCAACCACATCCCCCTCCTTCACACCGCTCCTCTTGGCGAATTCAGGATGGAGGAATATGACGGGCTCAGCTTTGCTCTTCGTCTCGTCCATCACCAGAGCGTGCCTTGCCACGACGATGTCTGCCTCAACTTTCAGAAACTTGGAAAAGCGCATCATCACAATCCCTCCTTAATCCTCTGAAGGATGTAAACGTCGTTAACCTCTTTCTCTTCCAGAGGCTCAAGCATCACCCTCACACCGTCGCTCCTGACCATCGTTCCCCCTGCCTCTATGCCAGATATTGCTGAAGGAATGACCACATCCGCTATTCTGGCAGTAAAGCTCATCCTCGGGTCGATAACTATGGTTTTCACCTTGCCGAGCTTGGATGACACGTCGAAGGGGAGTGAGTAAACTGGATCCGTTCCCACTATTAGGGCAGCGTCAATCTTCTCGTTCTTCAGAAGCTCCGTGAAGGCAAACTCCTCTCCGCTCTTACCATCTCTGAAGCTGTATTTGTTCACATAGCCAACCTTCTCGAAGAGGGTTTCGTTGAAGCCCCTCATGTTGCCGTGGAAGCCTGCGGGAATGAAGTAAACCTTGGCCACCTCATTCAGCTTTTTAACCATCTCCTTGAACATGTTCAAGTCTTTAAGGCCGTATTTAAGACCCAGACCACCGAAAATTACGTTGAAATCTGCCTTCTTCATCTCCGTGATTATCGCACCAGCCTCCTTGGCGTATTTCGCTGCTTTCCCATCAACAACCTTCATGAAGGAGTCCACAAGCTCAGCGTCGCTTTCAACCTGAATGAACTTCGCGTTCTTCTTAGCAAGCTTTGCAGTCTCGCTTTTCCTCACATCAACAACAACTAAGTAGCGGTCCTCATCGTAACCCCTCGGCCTCCTCTTTCCCCTCGGATAGTAGGTGTACTTGGACATGTGCCTCGAAAGGCTGTGGTAGGGGTTTGTTCCCCAGTAAACCAGAACGTATGCGTTGTCCCTCACCTCATCAAGCGTTGTTGTCGGAATTTCCCCTTTAAGCACAGCCTCAACAAGCTCCCCAAGGCAGAAGGAGGAGTTGTCGTCGATGTAGCCGTTGAGCTTCTCCGCAACCTCTATCGCCAGACTCTGAGCCTCAACAACTGTCGTATCGAGGCCGTAAATTGCGGGATTCTTCGCATCCTTGAGAATTTCAATGGCCTTCTCTATGGCTGTGTCAACATCCACCTCCTTTCCATCAACCCTCGCTACAGCCCTGTTCTCGTTGTACTTCGCAAAAATCTCCTCACCTCTCCTGCAGGCGTTGAAGACCTTTCCGTCCTTGATGTAGATATCATCACACAGACAGGAACAACCTGGGCAGATCATAATCATCCCTCCAGAAATCTTATCGCATCGCTCGGACAGTTCTCCCTGCAAACCACACAGAGGACGCGGTTTTTGCCGTATCTCCTGCAGGCCTGCATGTTCACAACCTTAACAACACCATTCTCCACTCTAAGAATCGGGTCCTCAATGGTAGGGCCGTTGCCAATGGCAGCACCCTTGGGGTCTTTCTCAACGTGAACGGGGCAGACAACAACGCAGTTACCGCAACCTACGCAGAGGCTTTCATCCACTATAAGACCAGTCTCTGTTGCCTGCTCAAGCGGTTTAAGCATCTCCTCCAGCTTCTTTCTCTGCCTCTCATACTTCTTATCCTCGTAAAGCGGCTTACAATCTTCCAGCTTCTTTTCCCTGTTGAGGAGCTTAAAAGCGAAGCTCATGCATGTTGCCTCTCCGCATTTCTTGCAGTTTGTTTTCGGCAAAAGCTTGTAAATGTCCATTGGAGTGAGCGCCATGATAAATACTTGTGCAATTAAATTAAAATTCTTTTGCTGTTTCTACCTTTTAGCCCAACACCGAAATTACCGCAAAACCGTATGCGATGAATAGGGCAGATATTATGCCGAAAGGTGTCAGAATTAGGTTTGGCGAAACGTTCAGCTTCTCGCCATCCCACCTTGAGTTGATAATGAAGGTGTAAATCAGAGTGTAGGCGATTATGAGGGGTGATATTACTTTAATCTCAATTCTTTCAGCCATCAAAAAAACGTAGGCCCATAGAATGACGGTTATGGCTGAAAGCGGGTACAGGGACTTCAGAGCCCTCTCGGGGCCGAAGAAAACCGGGGTGTTTTTCAAGCCCGCCTTTTTGTCAAACTCGTAGTCCGAAACGGCGGTGGGGATGTAGAAGGTTGCCGCGAGGAAGAAGGCTGCAGGGTAAATTGCAATCGGCACCTCAGCCCCGCCAATGCTCAGCCCAGCGTAGAAGGCGAGAACGGCTGCGAGGGCGTTGCAGATAACATCCATTACAGGCCAAGCTTTGAACCGTGGAGGGGCAGAATAGACATAGCCAATTATGTTTGCCCCGAGCATTGCGAGGAAGAACTTCTCGTTGATTGCTGCGGCGGTTGCGAGGGATAGGGCGAGGAAAGCAATGCAGTAAAGCCACGCCTCCCTCACAGAGATCTCTCCGGTAACGAGCGGCTGCATGGAGAGGTTCAAATCCTTCACCCTGCCGTCGTGCAGCCTGTCAACATCTCTGTCGTATAAAGCATTTATCGTGAAGCTGAAGGCCATCCAGAAGGCAAAGGAGAGCAGGCCAAGAACAGCGTGCTGAAGGCTTGCGTTTGGAGTTATCCCGAATCCAAATCCCACGGCGTAAGGAAGCAGGAAGCAGAGCCACGCAACGGGGCGGAGGAGTCGAAGATACTTGGACGGAACATCAATTTGGTTGATGTTAGCAAGACTGCTGTCCATGAAACTTGAAAGATGATTATGATTTAAAATTTTTGTTCAGCAACTCTTCGTATGCCCTGACATTTCTGTCAACGAGGGAGTAGTTTATCGTCTTGTACTCCCTTATCCTTTTCAAATCAACATCAGCAATCACAACTTCCTCAGCATTCTCATCCCTGAACCTCGCCAGAATGCCGTCGAAGCTGGCGATGAGGCTTCTTCCCACCGCTTCACTGCCAGTGAAGGTTGTGCCAACCCCCCCAGCCTTGACTATTGCGTAGGCGTTGTCGAAGGAGCGGGTGAAGTAAAGGCAGTACCTGTACTCCTCACCCGGCAGCTCGGATTTTCTGAAGGAAACAACGGGATTAAGGACGATTTCAGCCCCCTTAAGGGCGGCAACCCTGCATATTTCTGGATACAGAATATCGGCACAAACTAAAGTGCTTATCATGGCCCCCCTGACCTCAAAAACCTGAAGCTTTGTCCCGCACTGAATTCCAAGCTCCCTCTCAACTCTCGTTGGATGAATCTTGTCCTGAACTCCGATAAGCTCTCCGCTGTCAAAAAGGAATGACCTGTTCCTGTATCCGTTTTCGTCAACCACAGCGTTTCCCGAGACAACAACACCATGCTCAGAGCTTATTCGCTTTAAAAAAGAGAGAGTTTCATCCAGTACCTCTGGAGCGAGTCTTGAATACGAGAAGTACTCCGGGAAGAGCAGGAGCTCAGCCCCACCTTCAACCGCAGCCATCGCCAGCCTTTCAGCACTTCCAAAATCTCCAATCCTGCACTGAATCGCTGCCAGCTTCATCACAACCTCCTCACGCCGCAGCAGTCCAGTCTGGCTTTGAAAGGCTCCCCAAATTCTTTCAGCGCTTCAAACCCATTTACCGCAAAAACAGTTTTGCCGAGCATTACCATAGCTGCTTTACCACCAGCGCTCTCAACAGCCTCCACCGCATCGCCAACAAGCTCCAGCAGCCCCGTTTCTCTTGCAAAGCCATTGGAGCAGTGGAAGAGGTTCTCAAGAGTGGGCTTTTTGAGAAACTCCTTCGTCCAGCGCTTTCCCGCCTCACCGATTCTCCTCCGCTTTAGCTCGTCCCCAATCACATCCTTTGTTGAAATCTCCCCCATGACGACAAAATCAAACTCGGCATTCCAGAAAAACCTCTCAAGTTCTGCTCTTGAGGGGCAGGCTGCGCTCTTTCTCACCACCACCCCACCAAAGGTTTGGGTGACAACATCACCAAGGCCCGTAAAGTTTTCCACCTCTGCAACATGGGCAATGTCGGCAGCCTCAATGTAGCCCAAATTACCCAGAACAGCAGTGGCGAGGGCTGCAGCACCACTCATCCCAAAACCGCAGCCGAAGGGGAGGGAAGCCTTTATCTCCACACCCTCCAGCCCCACCTTTTCAAGAACGTCGTCGAGAGTTGGAAAGTTCCACTCCTCCCCATTTATCGTTGTCTTTCTGGATGGGGAGGCTTGCAAGCCCCTTTCAATGGTAAATCCCACTCCGATGCTTCCCGAGTTTTTCGGATTGCTGTCAACATGAGGTGAAAAAATGCAGGTTATGCTTGCAGGTGCAAAAATCATAGGCAATCTTCAAGGTAAGCCTCAACAATTCTCTCTGCAACGTGCTGCTTAAGCCCCTCAACCCACTCCTGCCTTTTCGGAGTTAAAATGAGCACTCTAGTGTCTTCCGTCCCCATCCCCCTCTCAAGAACGTCGTTCGCAACAACCATGTTCAGGTTGTCGTCGGCCATCTTCTCTGATGCCACCTTCAAGAGCTCATCATCACTCATGCCCGTTTCGGCCTTGAAGCCGATGATGTGCCCGCTGTAAATCTTCCTTACTTCCTTAATGATTTTCGGAGACTCCTTCAGCTTTAAAACCAGCTCAGGAGCTGTCTTGATCTTCTTCGCTTCCGCGTCAACGATGAAGTCTGCCGCAGCGGCGGAGGATACAAACAGGTCGCATCCCTTTCCGATTTCGTAAAGAACCGCCTTCATCATGTCCTCTACCGACCACACCCTTATCTCCTTGTAATTCGGCAGGCTCATGCCGGAGGGCTTTGAGGTTACGTGTACAACATCCGCCCCTCTCCTCCAGAATTCAAGGGCTATCTCAAGCCCCATTCTGCCCGAGCTTTTGTTGCTGATGAACCTTATCGGGTCGATCTGCTCGTAAGTTGGACCGGAAGTTACAACAACCCTCTTCCCCTTCATTTCCTTCGGATAAAGCTCCCTCTCCACGTGCAGACAGATCGTTTCAGTGCTTGGGAACTTTGCCTTCCCCTCCTCTATCCTTGGCTGGACGAACTCGATGCCCATGTCAATTAGCCTCTGAATGTTCTCCAGAACTGCCTTGTTTCTCATCATGGCCTCGTGCATCGCAGGGACGATTATTATCGGCTTCCCTGAGCCCAAAGCTGTTGTTGCGAAGGTCGTGACGGGTGTGTCGTCAATTCCCTGAGCAATCTTGGAGATGGTGTTGGCCGTGCAGGGTGCAATCAGAAACAGGTCCGCATCCCCGTACTCCCCGAGGAGGTTGACGTGCTCTATGCTCCCCGTTATCTCCGTGACCACTCTCTTCCCCGTGGCAAACTCGAGAGCGTAGGGATGAATAATTTTCCTTGCAGCCCTGCTCATCACCGCTGTAACGTCAGCCCCTCTCCTAACAAGCTCCCTTGCAAGCTTAACCGTCTCAACTGCCGCAATGCTGCCCGTAACACCGAGTACTATCTTTTTCCTCTCAAGCTTTCTGCTTCTCCTCCCCCTTATCCTCTCCAAGTGCACGCTTAACACCTCTCACAAACACCTCTGAATCCCCGCTCTCCAGAGCCCTTCTATACCTCGCCTTTTTTAAGACATTCTCCAAAACTCCGATTCTCTCCTGGAGTGCCTTCAGCCTTAACTCATCAACTGGCTGAACAACAAGCTCCTCCTCCTCAACCTCAAGCTCCTCCTCCTCTATGAAGAACTTGAACGGCTCCTCGACTCTACTCTTCTCCACAATTCTCTCAACAGCCTCCTCCCAAGCTTCTCTCCAGGGAGCGTCTGTTGCAACCTCCTTGGTGAAGTAGCTCTTTCTTGTGACCTTTATCAGGTCATACGGGCAGGCATTCTCGCACGCACCGCAGTAAATGCAGAACTTCTCGTTGAAGTGCACCCTTCCCTTATCCTTCGAAACGTACCAAACCCTGTTGTGCTTGCAGATTATTATGCAGGCTGCACATCCTACTGGATCGCAGCGAGCCATTCTCGCCTCAAAAAGCTCGAGCTTCCCTTCCATCGGCTTTATGGTTTTCGCAGCATCGTATGGGCAAACCTCCTCGCAGTAGGAGCAGTGAGAGCATAGCTCCTGATCAATGGTTATCTCGGCAATTTTTTCGGGAAGCTGGAAGGATATTCTCTTCCCCTCAACCTTTATGGCCTCCTCAGGGCAAACCTCTTCACAGAGCTTGCAGTAGTCGCAGGCAGTTTCGTCAATCAGAATGTCTGAGTAGGGCATCACATCCTCAGGGTGCGGCTCCTTCTCAACCATCTTGAAAACTTCGCAGAATTCTGCACATATTCCGCACAAATTGCACTTATCCCTGTCAATCTCAACCTTCCCCTCAATCCCCTCGTTCTTCTCCTCAATCTGCTGGCGTGTAATCTTTACTTCCCTCTTAATGGCATTGGTGGGGCAGACCTTGTAGCAGAGTGTGCACTCTCTGCATGTCTCGTACTTGTAGGTGTACATCACGGGCGAGAGAGTTAGAGAAGATTTATCCACCCTCTCTCCATTGATGTAAAAATCAAGGGCGTTGAATGGGCAGAAGGAGTAGCAGATTCCGCAGTAGGCGCATTTGAGGTGGTCTATAATCACAGGGGGCATGTCGAGCCCTATCGCGATATCGTGAACGGGCCCAAGCTCGATTGCGTTGACAGGGCAGGCATAAACACAAATTCCACATCCATTACACCACTTGTAATCGTAATAGAGCTCTCTAAGCTCATCTTCTGCTTTCTGAAAATATCTGAACTTTCCATCCTCCAGCATTTCGAGGTCTCTTTCAACCTCCATTGGCACACCTTTATTCTTAGCCTTTTAACCCTTTGCTAAACAACTCTATCGAAGCCTTCCTTTCCCAGGGGCTTTGTGGCATCTATGCCCCACTTTGAGGTTGTTTTGTCGGCAGAGGGGTCGAGGCTGCTGCCCCTCGCTCCCTTCACCACCACCAGATCCCTATCCGGCTGAAATCTCGTTGCAATGGCGAACTCCATGTCCTCGTAGCTGAGAATGTCGATGTCGTCATCAACAACCACAACACCCTTCATGCTCGGATTCGCTGCGAGCGCAGCTATTATTGCATTTTTTCCGTCTCCTTCAGACTTCTTTTCAATCTGAACCACGCAGTGGAAGTAGTGGCAGCTTCCCGGAGTGGTTATGACGTTCTTAACCTTGCACACGTTGGAGACGAATCTGTAAATGACCGGCTCGTAAGGCACACCCATGAGCATCTGGTGCTCCTTTCCTGCGGGGGTTATTGAGTAGTAGATGTAATCCTCCTTTACGTACATCTCGTCGAAAACTATGACCGGCTCGTCTCTCACAATATCGTAGGTGCCCGTGATGTCAACAAAAGGCCCTTCCTTAGCTGTCTCAGCCGTGATTCTGCCAAAGAGGATTATCTCGGAGTCGGGAACGAGCATCTCACCTTTTCTGTAGAGAGTTAGTCTCCCCATTAAGCCTGCAGCATAGCTGAACTCCTTCCCTGAGGGAACTCTTGTGGCAGAGGCGAAGAGGAAGAGGGGGTGGGTGCCTATAACAACAGCCACCTCAAGCTCCTCTTCCCGCTCAACAGCCTCCCTCCACATAAGATAAGTGTGTCTCGGGGGTACAAGGCGGGCTGCAACTCTACTTTCATCAAGAAGGAGCATTCGGTGGATGCTGGCATTGTAAACGCCATTTCTCTGAGCTATAACGATTCCGGCCGTGATGTACCTCCCCCCATCGCGGGGGAAATACTTGATGACGGGAAGCTCCTGAAGGTTGACGTCAACCTTCTTCATCGCAAGAGATGAAAAGGGCTCAACGCGAATCTCAGCTTCTCTGTCCTCGATTTTGGACAGCTCTCTGGCGATGCTGTAAGCGTCAACACCCAGATACTTTCCAAGGGTTTCCCTCGACGAAACAAAATTCTTGGCAACCTTCTTCCCCTCAACGTTAAGAATTACGGGCTTATCAAGCAGATTTTTCGATTTGAGGAAAGATACTACCTCATCGTGTTTTATTTCCTCCTCAAGTTGAACCGGATTCGCAACGGAGATTGCATCGCGGAGGTTCATGCTGAATGTGCGCTTCAAACAAATAAAGTTTTTTTGAGTTTTTATGCCCACAAATTCGCTCAACTCTAAAACCTTTTAAACACCCTTGCCGAAGCTTGAGCGTGAAAATCGAACGACCCAGAGGCACGAGAGATTTTCTTCCTGACGAGATGGAGAGAAGGAGAGAAATAGAGAAGCGAATGAGAAAAATCGCCGAGAGCTTCGGATACAGGGAGGTTGCAACGCCAACTTTCGAGTACCTCGAGCTTTTCACGAGGAAGTCCGGGGAGGGGATTATTGAGGAGATGTACGTTTTCAAGGACAAATCTGGCAGAGACCTCGCTCTAAGGCCTGAGCTTACCGCTCCGGTAATGAGGATGTTTGTAAACGAGTGCAGCGTGATGCCAAAGCCCCTCCGCTTTTACTACTTCGCAAACTGCTTCCGCTACGAGAGGCCGCAGAAGGGAAGGTATCGAGAATTCTGGCAGTTCGGCGTTGAGCTGATTGGTTCTGAATCGTACCTCGCAGATGCTGAAGTCATAATCCTTGCAGATAAAATCCTGAAAGATGTGGGAGTGAATTTCAGCCTTGAAATAGGCCACGTCGGCATCATGAGGCACCTCCTGAAGCCCATCGGTGAGGATAGGGCTTCAAAGGTGATGAGGCTGATTGATAAGGGGGACAGGGAGGGGCTTGAAAGCTACCTTGCCGAAATCAGGGTCAATGAAGATTTGAGGGACAAAATCTTCAGCCTGCTTGAGCTAAAGGGAGACGAGTCGGTTATTGAAGAGGCCAAGGAGATTATTGACTACGACTTCGGGCATCTTGAGAGTCTTTCCGCACTTCTCAGAGATGTTGGCGTGGACTTCACGCTCAACCTCGGAATAGCGAGGGGGCTCGACTACTACACGGGCGTCGTATTTGAGTGCTACGCTGAAGGGCTCGGAGCGCAGAAGCAGGTTTGCGGTGGAGGGAGCTACGAGCTTTCCTCACTTTTCGGCGGGCCTGTAACTCCTTCGACGGGATTCGCTATAGGCTTTGACAGGGTTTGTGAGGCTTGCAGCGTTGAAGCGGGAGAAAAGAGTGTTGTTGCCGTCGTCTCCTTTAAGGGGCTGGAAAGCCAGGCCTTCAGGGTTGCAAGCATGCTGAGGGAAAGGGGCTTCACTGCTGTTGTCGATGTGATGGGGAGAAATCTGAAAAAGCAGATGAGCTTTGCCAGCGAAATGGGGGTAAAGTATGCGGTCATACTCGGCCCGGATGAGGTTAAGAGTGGGAGAGTTGCGATAAAGAACCTCGAAACGCAGGAGCAGGTTGTTGTGGCTGAGGAGGAGCTTTTCAGCATCCTTCAGTAAGTTTTTTAATTAATCATAACCTTATCCATTCATGAAAAATCTGAAGTACCAGGAAAGGGGGAAAGTCGGGATAATTTCACTAAACCGGCCCGAAACCAGAAACGCTCTGTCTCTCGAACTTCTTCAAGAGCTTGAAGACCTGATAAGGAAAATATCCGAGGAAAGGCTTGTGAGAGTCGTAGTAATTAGGGGAGAGGGAAGGGCTTTCTCCTCCGGGCACGACCTCAAAGAGATTCTCGACAGGCATCCGATAGAGGTTGAGAAACTCTTCAACCAGTGCTACAGGGCGATGCTCGCCATTAGAGATGCACCTCAGCCCTACATCGCCATGGTTCAGGGTGTTGCCACTGCCGCAGGCTGTCAACTCGTAGCAGCTTGCGATATGGCTGTAGCGGCAAAATCCGCCCTCTTTGCAACTCCCGGTGTAAAAATAGGCCTCTTCTGCTACACGCCAATAGCCTTCGTAAGCAGAGCGGTTGGACGGAAGAAAGCCTTTGAGATGGGCTTCACGGGGGAATTCATTACTGCTGATGAAGCTTTGCAGTTCGGGCTCGTAAACAGGGTTGTTGAGGATGAAAAGCTTGAGGAGGAAACCATGAAGCTTGCCGAAAGTGTTGCGAGATACAGCCTAAATGTCCTTGAATCGGGAAAGAGGTTCTTCTACAAGCAGCTATTTATGGAGGACTTTCAGGCATTGGCCTTTGCAACAGAGTCCATTTCACTGTACAGCTCCACGGAAGATGCTAAAGAGGGGATAAGGGCCTTCTTTGAGAAAAGGGAGCCGATGTGGGAATGAAAAGGAGTGGTAACGATAAAGCCAAAAAATAAAACTAAAATTCAACAAACATTTCCCTCTTTGTGCCGCAAACTGGGCAGAATTCAGGCGCCTCATCAACCGCCGTGAAACCGCAGACGGGGCAGATGAAGACCTTTTCAAGCTCCATGTCTTTTTCCTGACTCGCAAGCTCTTTAGCCTTCCTGTAAAGCTCCTCGTGGATTTTCTCTGCCGACAGGGCGTAATAGGTGGACTTTTCAGCTTCGCTCTCCCCCTGGAACTTTGCGGCGTTGTTGAAAACGGGATACATCTCCTCAACCTCGTAGCTCTCACCCTCAATCGCCTTCTGAAGATTGTCGACCGTGCTGCCGACATTGCCCAGAGCTCTGTAGTGATTCCTCGCGTGAACGAGCTCTGCAAAGGCAATAGCCCTGAAAAGCTTTGCAATTTTCGGATATCCTTCATTCTCCGCCACATCTGCGAAAATCATGTAGCGCATGTGTGCCTGGCTTTCTCCAGCAAAGGCATCCTCCAAAAACTTCCTCGTCATCTGCTTTTTCACAACCATGAACAACACAATGTTTAAAAGAATAAAAAATTTAGGTTCGATTTTCGAGTAAGGGGAAGGTCAGGACGAACCTCGCCCCCCTGTTCGAATTCTCAAGCCTGATTTCACCTCCAAAGCTCTCCACAAGCTTCTTTACGATAAAAAGCCCCATTCCCGTGCTTCCTGCCGTGGAAAACCCTTTCTCAAACACTCTGTCCACAACATTTATCGGAATTCCTGTCCCATCATCCCTGTATGCCACGTAAACCCGGTCTGACGCTTCAATCTTAACCTCTATTCTGCCTGCCCCTCCGTGCTTCACGGAGTTTCCTATTAGGTTCTCAAATACGCTGTAAATTCCGTCGTTTGCGAGAACCGAAGCGTTGCCCTCAACAATAACCTCAACATCGTATCCCTTCGCAGCCTCTTCGATGACATCCCTCAGATTAAAGGGCCTCAGACTCTCACTTGTTGAGGTTTCAAGCTCACGGATTTTCTTTATAAGCTCAACTCCTTTGGATACCGCCTCCTTTATCTTGTCCAGAAACTTCCTGTTGAACCCATCCTCCAGCAGTTCAGCGTAGGAGCTTATCGTGGTTAAAATGTTCAGAATGTCGTGCCTCAAAATGCTGTTGAGCAGCCTGACGTACTCGAGAAGGTCTTCGATCCTTTTCTGCATTTCAATCCTTTGGGTAACATCGGTGAATACAAACAAATAGTACCTCTTCCCCCCATCCTCAACAACCTTCCACCTTATCTCGTTCCACTGGTAACCGCCCTTTCTTACAACCCTTAGGAGGAGGGGGTATTCAACCTCATCTTCTTTTCCCGCTCTGATTTTTCCAAACGCTTCCATAGCCTTCGGTAGGTCTTCGGGATGCACGGTTTGCAGAGGATTTTTCACGGTTTCAGCTGTCAGGCCGGTCTTTTCAGCTATTCTGCTGTTAAGCAGTAAAACGTTGAAATTCTCATCCAGAATTGCTACCCCTGCCGGTAACTCTTCAAGGAATTTTTTCCAGTTCACGGTAAAAGTACTCAAAAAATTTAAAAAATTTTAGATTGGCGTAACCCTGCCCCACTTCTCCAGAGCGGCCTGTAGCTCCGGATGCTGCTTTGCATGCTCCTCCAGCGGGATTGCAGAGATGATGGCATCAAGAGCCTGCCTCACAGCCTTTGCCCCCGCCTTTGCTCCCATCGGGTGGCCAAGAACTCCCCCACCAACCTGAATGACTATCTCCTTGCCGAGGGCGTCGATTACCGGCTCCAGATTTCCTGGATGCAGTCCGCCAGATGAAACGGGCATCGCCGGCTTTATGTGGTGGAAGTTCTGGCTGAGATGGAATGCGTCGCCCTCATCTGGAGTGTACTCAACCTCGCTGAAAATTCTCGCGTTCTGCACGGTGTCCCACTTCTGCCCCTCAAGCTTTCCCGCTCCTGCAGTCCCTATGTGGAGCTGGTCGATGCCGATTATGCGGTAGAGCTTTGCCAGAACGAACATCGATATGCCGTGCTTAGCATTGCGGGTGAAGGCTGCATGCATAGCTCTATGGCCGTGTATGGCCAAATCGTAATCCTCCGCAAGGTCTCTGATGTACTCAAGCGCCCCCCAGCCGGTTATTACGACATCAACCATAACGTGCGGATTGCCGAGTTCAGCTACAAGCTTCAGCCTCCTCTCCATCTCCCTCACATCTGCGGTGATGTTGGCGAACCAAGACTTCTTCTCGCCCGTTTCAGCCTCAACCTTCTCGATGACCTTCATTATCCTCTCCGCCCTCTCCTCGAATCTGCAGTATGCAGGACTTGTGAGGTTCTCGTCATCCTTGATGTAGTCCATCCCGCCTGAAAGAAGCTCGTAAGCCAGCTTTTCAACCTCCTCTGCAGAGTAGCCAACCTTCGGCTTTGGCACAGTCCCGACAATGGGCCTGTCTGCAACACCAAAAATTTTCTTTACACCCTCCTTTCCCTTCGATGGCCCCTTGAAGTCCTTGAGGAAGGACTTTGGCAGCTGCAAATCCTCAAGCCTCAGCCCCTTCACCCTCTTCATGCCGAAAACGTTTCCGGCAATAGAGGCAAGCAAACCCGGCATGTTGTGGGGCTCGAAAAGCTCAGATGGGTAAGCAATTCTGACTATGCTGCTACCATCACCCAAATCCACGAAATCGTAAGCCTTTGCTGAAAGCCCCTTAACCCTTTCCTCATCATACCATGGATGAAGGGATGTCCAAGTCCCCGTGCTGCTCTCCGCCGCAACAGCGCCGGCGGCGTCCTCAATAGTGAAGCCCTCGGCGGGAGTTATCCTGAAAACTGCAACGATGTCATCCTTCTGCGGCTCGTAGCTTTTGTCAACATACTCTCTGTAAATCTCAAACTCCGCCATGCAACAAGTTGCTAAGGAGGTAAATAAAGTTTCAGATTAGCTTCTGGACTATTGGGAGAAAGGGGGATAGAAGTTTTATCTTCAACGGAATTCTGCAGCGGAGGATTTTGTTCATATCCGCATTGCTCGCAAGGCTCAAAAGCCTGCTGACTTTATCGTCGCTGTCCGAGAACCTGTCCCAGATTCTCTTAATCGTGTAAGCGTTCATTAAAGGCTTGTAGAGGTACTTTTTCCACAAGCTGTCGTAAAGCTGAAGGTCGTTCTCACCGTTGAAAAAGCCGTTGATTACTCTCGCCGCAGCATCTCCGGCAACCATTGCCGTCGGAATTCCACCCCCAACGTGGCTTATCACCATGCTCGCCGCATCTCCGGCAAAAAGCACGTTCCCTTTTACAGCACTTTCAAAGGGCCGGTCTATGGGGACTACAGCGCCTATTGAGCTGACAACCTCGGCATCCTTCAGGAAGGGAGAGGAGTAGGGATACTCCCTCACGAAGTGGTCGAGGGCTTTCACAATGGTATCGCCCCTGCTTGCGTATTCGGGCCTGAAGCCTATTCCCACGTTGGCAACTCCCTTTCCCTTTGGAATGATCCAAGCGTAAGCGCCGGGGGAGATTTTTCGGCCGATGTACATGTAAACAACGTCCTCGTTGCACTCAACCCCCTTCATCACGTACTGCTTAGCAGGGGAAAGCTCAGGCTTAGGCATTCCCAGAGATCTGGCAATCTTGGAATTTGGCCCGTCGGAGGCGACGTAAACCTCAGCCCCCACCTCACCCTCTTCAAGAACAATTTTGCCATCCCTGAAGGCCTTAATTCTTTTATTGAGCAGAAGCTTGTGACTGCTTTCTTCGGCAATTGTTTGAATCATCTCGTCACGCCTTACAACATGAAACTCGAAGTCGATCTCGAAGGTTTTTCCATTAGGCAGAACAAAGTGAACCTCCTTGGTTAGGTTGCTCTCAAACCTTTTCGGAATGTCAAAGAGGCTGTAATCGTCAAGATCAGGAAGGAGGGCCTTCATCTCACGCTTGGTTGGAATAATCTCTCCACACTCAACCGGATAGCCGAGCTTCTCCCTCTTATCAATTCCTACAACATCCAGTGATTTGTCCAGAGCCCTTAAAGCGAAGGCGCCGGCGATGCCAACGCCAGCAACCACAACATCCATGGTGAAAGAAGGCATCAAATTTTTAAAGTTTTCACCAAACTTCATTTATGGAAAAGCTCGCCGCAAAAGTGCTGGAGAACTTCGATTTCCTCAAAAAGCTGCTGAGGGACAGGGCAGAGTGTGGAGAGAGCGAGATAACCATTTACGATGACCCCGTAACAATAGTAGTTAAGAGGGACAGGATTGATTTCTTTATCAATGAAGAGTATCACGGCAGCGTTGGGGTGGGGTTCAACACTCTCAGCGATGAAATTAGAGAGGAGGCGAGGTTGTGGCTTGAGGGCCTTGCAGGAATGAAGTTCAAGAGGTATGCGGTGAGAAGATGACCTACGACTTTCCGCCCTTCCGCCCGCCGAGCGAGGCTGGAAGCTACCTGATAAGGGCGGTGAGGGGTTGCAACTGGAACAGGTGTGCCTTCTGCGCGATGTACAAGGGGATGAAGTTCGAGCTCAGGAAGAAGGAGGACGTTTTAAGGGACATCGACAGCATCCCCAAATACTTCCCGCCCTCCAGAACGGCCTTCATCGGAGACTCAAATCCCCTCATCCATCCCGACATAGCGGAGATAGTCCGCTATTTGAGAGAGAAAAGGAAGGAGGTGGAGAGAGTCACGGCTTACGCCAGAATTAAGACAATCGCAAAAATGCCGGAAAGCAGGCTGGAGGAACTCAAAGAAGCTGGACTGACGAGGCTGCACATGGGGCTTGAGAAGCGGGGATAGAGAGGTGCTTGAGCTCGTCCAGAAAGGCATTACGCCTGAGGATGCAATCACAGCGGGAAAGAAGGCGAGAAAGTACTTCGAGCTTACCTACTACGTTATGCCGGGACTTGGTGGGAGAGAGAGGAGTGAGCAGCATGCTGTGAACACTGCGAGGGTAATAAACAAAGCCCAACCAACCTTCGTCAGGCTGCGGACTCTGACGGTTATAGAGGGCACGCCAATTGAGAAGCTCGTGGGCAAAGAAATAACTCTTTTGGGGCCAGTAGAGCAGCTTGAGGAGGTGAGAAGGCTCGTAGAGGAGATAAAGGTGGAGACCCTCCTCCTCAGCGACCACGTTTCGAACTACCTCTTCACCAGAAGCGGGCCGATTTTCTTCGGCGTGAGCGGAAAGCTGCCTGACGAGAAGGAGCAGATGCTGGAGCAGGTTGATGATGCAATAAAGACGGTAAAGCTGCTGGAAGAGAGCGGAGAGAGGGTTTTCAACAGCAATGATATGTACAGGATGGGGTTGATAGGGCTCTGAACTGCAAAAAATATCAGTGGCCCATCGGGCCTCCTCCCATCATCACCCTGAAGATTGCGTAAACGAACTCGACTGCTATGACGAGGAATATAACTCTCAGTGCACCCGTTGAACGCGGTATTGTCAGCAAAATTCCGATTACCGGAGTGAGTGCCAGCAAAGTAACACTGAGCAGTATAGCATTCTCAGGATCTAAAGGATTCTGAAGGAACCACGAGTAGCCGGTTGAGTGAATGCCCTTCACATCACTCCAGAATTTCTCGGCTGGCTCCGACCACTTCTGAACCTCAAGGTTGAGGTTGTCTGCCGGGTTTATACCCGCAAAATAGAATGCAGCAAAGACCATCATCAGAACCAGACCGACATTACACATTATTTTCATAACATCCGCAAATATGTTATTCACGAAGTCTATTCGTATCTTTATCTCTCCCTCTGCCGTTTTTACCTCCGAAATTTCAAAGCCTGTGGGTTGACCCAATATCTCGTAGCTCTGCCCGTCTGTTATTTTTTCAACGCTGGACTTTGCCTTTAGGGTTGGGACATTCAGAATGTACTTTCTTTCTATCGAACGTGGATTGGGGGAGCTTGCAAAAGCTTCTCCTCTGTGCAACGGGTCAAAGACCTCTGCCAGATCTTCGAGACGTGGGAAAAATTTTAGTGTTTTTTCCAAGCCTTTTTTCAGCATATCAATCACCTCCTCACAAATTTAGCAATCCAATTCCAGAAAGACCCTGAATTATGTTTACAACTCCGGAAAGGGCTATCAGTGCTATGACGAGCCTTTTGATTACTTTGGGCTTTGTTTTGGCTGCCAGCCTTGAGCCAATCCTCGAACCTATACTTATCCCCAGCACAACCGGCACAACGACGATTGGCAGAACTGCACCATTCGCGAGGTAAACCCACAGCGACGCTGAATCGTTTATCGCCAGAATCAGCATACTCGATGCAACGGCAGCCTTTAAAGGTAATCCCATCACGAGGTTCAAAATTGGGACGTTCGCCCATCCCGCTCCCAGACCGAACATACCTGCAAGAAATCCGACTCCTGAAAAGGCCAGCATCGCAAGGGGGAGGTTGGAAGCTTCGTAGGTTACGATTCTATTGAGGGTCGGCTCGTACCATCCGCCAGTTAGGTCAATCATTTCTGACAACCGGTCTTTCTTTTCCCTTGGTGGTGGGTACTCCACGTTCTTTGACCTGCTGAGAATTAGTAGCAAAACGAGCAGAACTACGCCAAGACTCATTTTGACGTAGTATGAACCCTCTGGAAACGAGTTGGATATCCACAGTCCGATTACTCCACCGAAAACCGAGAATATTGTGGATACTGACACCAGAGGGGCAACAATCCTCAGGTTTGCCAGACCTTTTTTGGTGAAGTACGGCGCTGAGTTCAGGGAGGTTGACAGAGCAGCAACAAGCCCAGCACCTCTGATAAAGTCAACGTTGAAGGGAAGTATCGCCATTCCCAGCCCCACGAAAATCACACCACCACCGACGCCTGATAGTGGTCCGATAATGCCAATGATTAGGGCAAAAAGGAATACCAGTATGACCCACTTTTCCCACAGCGGCACTTGTAGACTCTCCACCAGTCCGCTGTTCATCACTGCTCCAACAGCAACCACCAGAATAGCTGCACTTAGCATAATTAATATTAATGATGTTCTCGACCATACATTTACAGCTTCTGATGCCATATGAGTCAAGATGTGGTAAAAAATTTAAGTTTTGTTAATTTTTGTGTCAAAAAATTTCAAAAAATTTCGTAATTTTGCTTAAAAAAGCAGAAAGAAATCGAAAAAAGTATTATACTGATAGATTATTTACAAAATGTTCACAAAAAGATAGAAAATTTCTTAAATTTGACATCGAAGGTTGAGTATGGTGGATAAGAAAATCCTAAGCCTCAGAATCGTCATGGATGATGAGATGGAAACGAAGTTTTACGAAATAAAAAAGGAGCTGGGATTGTCCTCCAACGCAGAGGTTGTAAGGTTTCTTGTAAATAGATTCTACAAGGAGCTGGTGAAGAAGGGTGGGCTGGCGGCTGTATTATTGTCCAATTTTGCGAACTTGGTGAGTACTGACTGGAATATCGTTGAGAGCCTGGGTGTTTTTCCGATTTTTGGATAAACGTTAAATTTAGCCCGCAAAACCTACCACCATGGCACTGGTTCCCAGAGAGGTCTTCTTCGTTTCCGGAATCGGAAGGCACCACGACGAGCTGGTGAGTTTCGAGCTTGCACTGCGCGATGCCGGGATAGAGAGATTCAATCTCGTTCCTGTTAGCAGCATACTCCCTCCCGGCTGTAAGGTCGTGGACAGAGAGGATGGTTTGAGAAAGCTCAGGGCAGGAGAGATTGTTTTTTGCGTTATGGCGAGGCACACGAGCGACGAGGAGGGAAAGGAGTAAAGCTGCACCAGACTTCCCCATTTGAATTCAGATATTTATTACAGCTACCACAATCAGGGTTAATGGAAACAGAGGCCAACTTAGCTTTATTTCTGATTGGATTTAGGTATTCATCAAGCACCAAAACCCCAAAGTCTTTTACACTTCCAGCAGAGAGCTGGTAAGTTGCTGAATCGTTTAAGAGGGGTTTCAGATGTTTGGGCTCAAGGTCAACATCGTATCTAACACTTCTTGATGAGGTTGCAGTGGCAATTAAGTAATTAATAGAGAGCTCAACGTCATTGAGTATTACGGTTACATTGGTTCCATCCCTGTCCACATTTCCTGCCCCGTAAATATCTCCCAGCGTCTCATTCCACCACTCGGCAGTTTGCTCGTTGTAGCACTCGAAAGTTATCGTTCCTGTAAATTTAATAGCTCCACCATAAGAGATAGGCTGGAAAATTAAATTGACGTTCTCAGTTGTTGAAAAGGGGTTGAAAGTTGCGTTAATAAGGTAAATAGATATCTTCTCACTTGAGAAGGTGCTCTGATCCGAATCGACTACAATTGCCGAGTTCTGCATTTTTAGAACAGCTGAATGCTCATAAATGAGGCTTGGCGAGGTGGAGTAAAGATAATTTGGCTTGAAGACTATAGCGTAAGTTTTGAAATTGCCAATTCCAGAAATAGCAACATTTAACTCCTTTTTATCAACCGTCATTGAGGCCTTAGCAGGAGAAATCAAAACATATAAGGTCTTCTCTATATCACCACTCCGACAATCTCTGAATTACCTTCTTTTCCCTAAAACCCAGCTTAACCGTCATCCCCACTAACAGGACAGAAAGAGCACACTTCTTTCTCACAGAATCGACCGTATAGCAGTGCAAATCCCTCAAACTGAAAGCTTCTTTCCCCAGCTTTATCACGTCTTCAATTATACTCCTCAAAGTCTTAAGATTTTGCTTCAACCCTTCAAACAATTTTCTTACAAGCTTCCTGTATCTCTTTTTCTCCTTCTCAACGTTCTTAGAGGCAAATATGCTCAGAGGATAGCTAACCATCCCTTTAAGCCTCTCTTCTCTGAAATTCTTTCTTGGGATAATTAGGGGAATGATCCCGTATCTCAGTCCAATCAGATAGTTTTTGTAGGCGTAGAAACCTCTGTCCATGATGATAGAGTCTCCAAACCTGATTAGCTTCCTCCTCTTGAGCATTTCCAGAATTACCGGATAGATTCTGCTCTCGTGAGTGTTAGCAGGGTAAATGTGGAAGAAAAGAGGCGTTAAAGTATTGTAGTCGATTAAAATCATCATCTTCATGCCGAGAAAGAATCCCTTGGTTGAATAACCCCATTTGTATGGCTTATTACTCAATTCTCTCCTCCTGAAGGGATTTAGGTCGAGTGATATATCTGTCCAATCCAATATTAAAATTGATGATTTCTTTCTACTTCTCTTTGCGTTAACGTTTAGGATGGAGAAAACTAAGCTTATAAACTGCTCAGCCTCAAATTTCGACATGAAGCTGTAGATAGATCTCAGTTTTATTTCCTCTCCTAGCCTCAAGAACTTTCTCAGTTCTGACCGCTTATTCAATTCGCTTACAGCATAGGAAATCTCCAGTTCGAAGAACATAGCCATTACTTTGAGGTACTCTACGGCTTTATTGACTGGAGATATTCCATTTCTCGCCAGCGATTTCTTTGCTTCTCTTGATTCAAGCTTGCTTACGATTTGAGATAGGAGCTCCCATTTCTCGTCTCCTCTGGCAGGAATTACTGGTAGTTTCACTTGAATCACCTGAAAAAGGATGATTCGGTTAGATTGATTAATTTTTCGAATTTTGGTGGTTTTGTTTTTGATTTAGGGTTGTGTAGTTTTGTCCTGTTGAAGGGGAAGGTGGAAGAGCTCGTTGTTCGCTTTACAGAGGTAAATGGAAGGAGATTGGGTTAGGGGTTGAAGGAACACCCTATAACTTTACCTTTTTTCCCATAGCTCCTCCTCATCAAAAATAAAGATGTCCTCAATTTTTGCATTGAAAACTCTCGCTATTTTGTAGGCCAGCTTTAGGGATGGGTTGTACTTTCCCTTCTCAAGGAAAACAATGGTCTCCCTCCTCACCCCAACTCTTTTAGCCAGCTCCTCCTGAGTCATGTTGAACTTCGCTCTGAACTCCTTTATTCTCGTTCTCATACTGGCACCTTTGTTAGTTCAACGCTCGCACGCTGTAATAGCTGTAGAAGGCAAGGTAAAGCACGAGAACCCCGCAGACGGCAAATTCGAGAGCGAAGGCTGCATCTCTGTGCAAGTCAAGGGCCAGCATTACAGCCCCCAACAAAGCTGCTCCAATGCTGAAAACTTCAATCGTTCTCCTCGAAGCCCTCTCGCTTATCTTTAAAGTTCTCTCATCCTCTATGATTTCGTCTGTCCTCCTCCTCACCACCGAAAGCAGAAGGAGTCCGGCAATTACTGCAATTACTGCAATAAACCACTTCCCGCTTTCTACTGCATATCCCACCGCAGCCCCTACAGCAATTGCCGTTAAGATTCCAGCTTTGGCGTACCGCATACTCCACCTCGTTATGTTTTTCTAACATTTTGTTAGAAATAGTTAACTTATTTAAGGTTTTTGGTTGGGGACCGTAAGAGATTGTTAGAAGTGCTATGTGAGGTAAATTTTAGAGGGAGGTTGATGGGCAATAAAGACGGTAAAGCCGCTGGAGGAGAGCTGAGAGAGGGTTTTCAACGGCAACTAATGATATAATGGAGTTTGATTGGCTTTGACAAAGTTCGTTATCCCAATTCGATTTTGCTTTAATGGTTAAGCTTAGTGATGGTTTGGGCAAATCAGTTTTATTTTCGTAAACTTTGTTCCTATTGTTTTTGAAAAAACTATATTTCCAAGACTCTGCCTTCTCAAGTCAGAATGTCAAGTTCGATGTAGTCGGTGTATATTTGCGAGTCTCTGTTGCCTTTCCAAGTTTGTGTCCAGTCATTTTGGACTATTAGCAAGTACACTTTCTTGTTTTGGATGTAGTTACCTCTCTTTTCGCATTGCAACCACACTTCGCTACTTGATGTCGTGTCACACAGGTATTCCCAACCAGTTCCATTCCAGACGTAAAGAACAACTCCATCATTGCGATTATTTTGCACATCCAACCAAGCAATACCGTTCCAGAAGACTTTCAAACTACTCATTTGTACATCTCCGACATTAAACTCAAACAACTGGGAGGCATGATTCTTTTGGCTATTTTGTTTAGACTGAGCATTATTTTGCGTTTTTTCCAAATATCCAGAGGTGGGCACATATTCGCCTGACCACCAGTCCCAGGATCCATCATTATAAGCAGCCAGTTCTTTGTCTTCCAGAGCATATGGCTCCCAGTTTGGGTCTGTGATTAAATCTCTTGGACTCTCTGCAGGCGGTTTTGTTGGATCGATAAACCCGTTTACAGGGCCATGGTATATCTCAACCAACCCTCTTGATGCAGGAGTGAAAGACAAATATCCTTGTCCTCCTAACCCTCCAGAACTAACAGGAATAACAGTTATCGAAAATTTAGTTTTGTTGAATCCTGAATTTATGCTATCTATCCGAAACTCTACATCACAGTTGCCAGAATTCACTGCTTCAACCGTAACCGTAAAAACTCCTTTCTCATCAGTTTGAGGGGATGCTGACACAATGCGACACTTATCGCCCCCGGAAACAACAGAATAGCTAACACGTGAATACCCTCTAACGGGGTTGTTGTAGATATCCAAAACCTTTACATTCAACTCTCTTTGCTCTCCTTTCAGCATTGACAGAGTATTGCTTGAAGTAGCAAAGATTCTGTAAGGTTCGATTCTCTCATTAAGTTTAGCTCTTTCACCAATCGAAGCCTGAACAATCAGATAACTCATGCTCAACGTCGTGTTGAAAAGCCTAAAGGTCATTTCCTTCCTACTCCCATCGGCTGTAACGTTGCCCGCTCCAAAAATATTCTTTAAAGTTTTATTCCACCAGTCAAAGGTTTCATCTAACACTTTTAGAGTTATTGATGCATTTTTGACAAAGGTATCTCCACCATATGAGACAGGGATAAATTGAAGATTTAGTGTATTAGGTGTAGAAATTGAACTGAAGGTGGAGTTTACGATAAACAGGTGAACTTTATTCCTCGAAAATGAGACGGGTGAGGAAACGTTGAGGGCGGAATTTCCGCTGGTTTTGATTACGGCAGAGTGCTCTACGATTATTTCAGGTTTTTGCATGTAAAAGTAGTTTGGTTGAACAATTATTGCATAGGTTGTAAACTTGTTGCTGTAACGGAATAAACTGCCATTAGGCAGCGTTTCGTTGAACTTAACATCAACGCTTAGAGGAATTGCTTTTAAGGATGTTGATGCTGTTGAAGGATTTATCAGAAACCCCCTGTTTGGGTACTCACAACCTGCATCTATGCTCGCAACCCCCTGTTTTCCAGTTGTAGCGGAAATAAACATAATTTTTGGGATTTCTGAAGCCTCAAATTCAAGCTTTGATAAATGTTCCGCCTCAACCTCTTTATTCCAAACAGGCACCCACTGGGCCTGCATGATTCCGATTAACCCCATTATGATGGCAAGCATCAAAACGAATCCTATGAGGGGCGATACGGCCTTACTATCCATCGCTTAAAATTTAACCCTGGGCAATAAATATTTATCTTTCAAAAGTGTAAGCTGTTCTACGGAAAATTTCTCCTACCCCCCGCTCACCGGCGGGAATATTGCGACCTCATCTGTGTGGCTGAGCGGGTAATTCAAATCCCCTCTAACGTTCCTCCCGTTGACCATGATGTTGACGTAGTCCCTCAGCCTTCCCTCCTCGTAAAACAGGCTTTCGAGCTTCGGAAACCTCCTTACCAGCTCCTGCAGCACCTCTCCCACAGTTCCGGCTTCAACCTCAACCTCCTTAACTCCCGCCGCCTCCCTGAAGTTTGCGAAAAGCTTAACCCTCACCATGCTCCTCAACAAACTCCTTTATTCTGTCCATTGCTTCCTTCAGCTTCTCGAACTTCACAGCGTAAGCCAATCTTACGTAGCCCTCCCCGCACTCGCCGAAGGCATTTCCCGGCACAACCGCAACGCTTTTCTCGAGCAGCAGCTTCTCTGCAAACTCCTCGCTGGACATTCCGGTTGAGGAAATCTTCGGAAAAGCGTAAAATGCTCCTTCAGGCTTCTTTATCTCAAAAATCTCGCTCAATCTTTTGACCACAAAATTCCTTCTTCTCATGTACTCTGCCCTCATCCTCTCCACTTCGTCAAGGCTCCTCAGAGCCTCAATCGCCCCTATCTGTCCCGTTATTGGAGCGCAGAGCATGCAGTACTGGTGAATTTTCAGCATCCCCGCAAAGATGTCAGGTGGGGCAATCACGTAGCCGACCCTCATTCCGGTCATTGCGAACGCTTTGGAGAAGCCGTTGAAAATAACAACTCTGTCCTCCATTCCGTTCAGCGCGGCCATGGAAACATGCCTTCCCGTGTAGGTGAGCTCAGCGTAAATCTCATCGGACAGAACGATGAGGTCGAGCTCGTTTACAGCGTCAGCAATCTCCTCAAGCTCCTTCTTCGAGTAGCTCACACCCGTGGGATTTGCGGGGTAGTTCAAAACGAGAATTTTGGCCTTCGCATCCCTGTACTGCATCAGCATCTCGTAGGTGAGCCTGAACTCCGGAGCGGTGGGAATCGTCACGGCTTCACCGCCGCATATCTCAACGAGTGGTTTGTAGCTCACGTAGCACGGCTCAGGGATGAGAGCAGCATCGCCCGGCTCTATCAGAGCTCTGATTGCAATGTCAACGCCCTCGCTAACGCCTGAGGTAACCATGACCTGCTCGGGCAGAGCCTTGACGCCGAACCTCGTATAATACTCCGCAATCCCCTCCCTCAGCTCCGGCAGGCCGAGGTTGGATGTGTAGGATGTGTATCCCTTTTCCAGCGAGTAAATCATCTCCTCCCTTATCCTCCACGGCACGGGGAAGTCTGGCTCTCCAACGCCGAGACTTATCACATCATCCCTTCCCACCACTAAGTCGAAAAATCTCCTTATTCCCGACGGCTTCAGCTCCTCAACCCTTCTCGCAAGTCTACGGGACAAAGGCAAGCCTCCTGTCTTCCTCATCTTCAAACAGATTCACACCTTCCTCCTTGTACGTTCTCAGCACGAAGTGCGTGAAGGTATCCCTCACCTCAGGAATGGTCGAAATCTTCTCAGCAACAAAGAAGGCGATGTCCTTCAAGCTCTTCCCCTTTACCACAACCTGAAAGTCGTACTCACCGCTTACAAGCCTCACCGCATGCACTTCGCTGAACTTGGCGATTCTCTTGGCAATATCATCATACCCCTTCTCCCTCGTCAAAGAGACCTTAACGTTTATCAAAGCGTAAACAAAATCCTCCTGCAGCTTTTCCCAGTCAACGATGGCTTTGTACTTCAGAATAACCCCATCATCCTCGAACTTCTTAATGATCTCCTTAACTCTGTCAACGGGCAGTGCCAGAACCTCGGCTATTTCCTCCTCGCTCATTCTTGCGTTCTCCTCAAGGAGTTTGAGAACCTCAAGCTCAACGCTCTCCACGTCTCCGCTTCGGGGAAATTGTATTTAAAATTACTCCCAAAACAAATTTTATATATGTTGGTACAGACTATTTAGCAGATGCGCGAGACGGTAAAACTGATTGAAGTTGCCAGAGAGTTGCCCGTTTCGAGAAAAAACCTTCAGATGCTATTGCTGCTTTTACTTTGCGGTGCAGCTGCTTATATCATAAACCTTGCTGATCCTGCCCTTGAACCCCTCTTTCTGGCTCTTGTTTTTGGTATAGTGGCGGGAAACCTCCAGAGGGACGAGGAAAAGAAAAGAGTGGTTGAGAGATACGTTCCCTTCCTCCTCCCCATTGGTATAACCCTTTACGGTGTGAACATCAACATCCCCTATCTGGGCGAGTTCCATCCAGAAATTGTGGCTGCAACGCTCATCTCAACCTCCCTAATCTTTCTCACCGTTTTCTGGCTCTCGTCTCGGTTAAAGCTAAGCAGGCAGATGTCCATTCTTCTTGCCTGCGGAAGTGGTATTTGCGGTGTTTCGGCAATTGCAATAATCTCTCCCCTTATAAAACCAAGGAAAGAGGAGTTTTCGGCAGCAATTATGATTATAACAGCCGTAGGGCTCACTGGAGCTATACTGTATCCAAGCATAGCCCACTACGCCAGCATCTCCCCCGATGAGTTTGCCGTTCTTGCAGGGGCTACGCTTCACCAAACGGGGATTGTGAAAATCTCCTCTCAGCTTTTTGGTGTTGAGGAAGAG
The DNA here is from genome assembly GCF_000008665.1 of Archaeoglobus fulgidus DSM 4304. Lineage (NCBI taxonomy): Archaea > Methanobacteriati > Methanobacteriota > Archaeoglobi > Archaeoglobales > Archaeoglobaceae > Archaeoglobus > Archaeoglobus fulgidus. The sequence goes on along the minus strand of NC_000917.1, from coordinate 1,456,596 downwards.
GCACTGGCGATAAAAGGAATCAGAATTGCAATGATAGCCCTCGTCGTCCTCATTCTTTCAATAATCTACTCGGAGAGCAGGTTTTACGTACCGTGGTACATCGTGAGCTTCCTTGGAGTGGCGCTGTTCTCCTCAACCTATTTGCCGGGAGAGGTCGTGCAGGCATTGAGACCGCTTGCCACTGTGATGTTCGCCACGACTCTTGCGGCAATCTGCTACACGGTAAACGTAGGAAGGGTGCAGAGGGTTGGAGTGAAGCCTCTTTTTGCCTCATACGCCGGTTGGGCAGTGGGAGTTGCTTTCGTCCTTTTATTGCTGGGGAGTGGTGCGCTATGAAAGTTTTCGTCAGATTTGTTCTGATGCTAACCGTAATATCCATCCTTTCACTGCTTCTCGGAATTTCTCTGGTGGAGATGGGCGTTCCACCAGTATACTACCTCTACGTGGTGGTTATAGTCCTGATTGTCTCTCTCTTCTCTGCTGGAAGCATCCTTGAGCCGTTGGAGGAACTTAGGGATGCCTTTCAGAGTGTGGTGAGTGGAGAGATTAGAACAGTGACTCCCAAATCCACCGATGAGTTTGGAGAACTGGCAAAGGCCTTTAACTGGATGGTTGAAGAGCTTAGGAAAGAAAAAGAGTCGCTGGAAGAGAGTGAGAGGAGGTTCAGGAGTGTTGTTGAGGAGATGGATGGCTGGCTTTTTGAGCTCGACAGCCATTACTGTATCACTTTTGCGTCCCCCAATTTTAGGGACAAGTTCGGAGATGTTCAGGGAAAGCCCGTAAGAGACGTCCTCGAGCATTTTCCCGTTGAGAAGCTCGAATCTGGAAAATTTGAGTACGAAATAATTAAAGACGGAAAAATAACCCCTGTTGAAGTTATCGTAAAAAAGGACGGTGGAACTTACAGATGCCTCGCCAGAGACATCTCTACAAGAAGAAAAATCGAGAGACAGCTTGCCTTCTTCAGAGAGATTCTTGAGCACTCTGTCGATGCCATAGTCATTCTTGATGTTGACAGCAGAATTACGGTGTGGAATCGCGGTGCGGAGATGATGTTTGGCTATACTGCCGAGGAAGCTGTAGGGAAGCCTCTAAACTTCTTAATGCCCAAGGAGCGCTGGCAGCAGTGCACCGAGAACTTCAAGAGAGCAGTTGTTGAGGGACATGTCAAGGACATTGAGGCTCCGAGAATAAGGAAGGATGGAGAGATGATAATAGTTGACCAGACTCTCACCAGCATTCACGATTCCAATGGAGAAGTTATAGGCTTTGTGGCCATAATGAGAGACATAACGAGGAGGAAGAAGGCTGAAATTGAGCTTAAGAACACATGCGAAGAGCTGGAAAGAAGGACGAGAGAAATTCTCGAAGTTCAGAAAGGGCTGCAGCAGCTTGCAAGCATTGTGGAGAACTCCAATGACGCCATTTACTCCGTAAACCTAGAAGGGAAGATAACGAGCTGGAACAGGACTGCCGAAAGACTTTTTGGGTGGAGAAGAGATGAGGCACTGGGGATGCCGGCTTCCAAGCTCCTTCCTGAGGAGATTAAGGGTGAGACGGAGTTCATAATCAGGAGAATAAGGGAAGGAGAGTCTGGACTGAGGTTCGAGACGAGAAGGTTAAGGAAAGACGGAGTGGTCATTGACGTGGAGGTCACAGTTTCTCCACTGCTCAACGAGATGGGAGAGCTTTCAGGAATTTCGATAATTACGAGAGACATTTCAGAAAAGAGGCAGGCAGAGAGGGAGGCAGAGAGGAGAATGCTGAAGTATGAGGTTGAGAGGGGGAGAGTTTACTTCGCTGACAGCTTCGACACGGCGGTGGACGTTATTAACGACCTAATTAGGTGCGGTTACAATGGTAGGGTGATAAGCAGAAGATATCCAGAGGTTCTCGGAATCGAGGAGGGTAACCACCTTATGCTCTCTGCAAAGAAAAGAGACGGCACACTTGAACCTGACCCGGACAGAATATACAGGGAGATTTTGAACATGCCGGGATGGAAGAATGCTGTGCTGCTCGACATCGACTACCTTCTGATAAAGAGGAACTTCGAGGAGGTTTATGAGCTTATACAGAGGCTCAAGGATGTTTTCTTCGTTCTTAACAAGGGGATTCTGGTTGTGTGCACGGAAAGCGAGCTGCTCGGTGAGAGGGAGATGAAGCTGTTGAAGATGGAGTGCTGCGCCATAAAGAGCAAGAAAATTGAGATGCCTGCAGAAATCTACGAAATTCTTAGGTTCGTTTACGCCCAAAACAGAGTGGGGGAGAGGCCTTCAATAAAGGATGTCATGACCAACTTTGGCATAACGAGGAACACGGCCAAAAAGAGGGTGGCGTATCTCGCTGAAAGGGGACTAATCAAAATGATTAAAGATGGAAGAATGAAGGTTCTGGAGGTCACAGAAGAGGGAAGGGAGGTTATGAGGGTAGCATAACACTATTTGACGCTTTTTTTGACGATATTCTAATATTTTGTTAAAACCAAATTATGAATGTGGGATTTGTTGATTTGCGAGTAGTGGACGGTTGAGAGGTGGTGGTATGGCAGAAGAGAGGAGAATTGACTGGTCTTCACTGTGGAAGAAAGAGGACTGGTGGGCTTTCTGGCTTGGAATGCTGCTGTTCGTGCTTTGCCTTGCTACTGCGTACGGTGCGGACATCATGGGATGGGTAGTAAAGTCAAGCACCTGGGTTGATGTTTCAAAAGCCATGGGGCCGACGAGCAAGAACTTTGCCTACCTCGGACCGATTGGCTCCTTTGTTGTATCATGGCTTGTTCTGCTGATTCTCACAACCATCGGCGCTGTAGCGATGGGCTGGAAGGGTGGAAAGTTTGCCGCGGCCTTTACAGTAATATTCATCTTAACATGGATTTGCTGGGTGATTGGCCACAATGCCTACATTGCAGCAACTGACCCAGCAAAGGCTGGAGTGCCGTGGTCGCTGCGCATGACGGGCGAGGCAGGATACATCTTTGCTCTGATTCTCGGCCTGATTATAGGAAACTTCTTCAAGGGCTTTGCCAACTGGCTTAAAGAAGCTGCCAAGCCCGAGTGGTTCATCAAAACTGCCATCGTTCTGCTCGGTGCTGTTGTGGGTATCAAGGCTCCTACGATTCCACCTGAGATTCTGTACAACTACCTCTTCAGAGGTCTCTGTGCAATTGTAGAAGCCTACCTGATTTACTGGGCCCTCGTTTACTGGGTTGCAAGGAGGTACTTCGGCTTCAGCAGGGAGTGGGCTGCTCCGCTTGCGTCGGGTATCTCAATTTGCGGTGTTTCAGCGGCCATAGCAACTGGAGGAGCCATCAGGGCAAGGCCAGTGGTGCCAGTCATGGTTGCATCGCTCGTTATCGTCTTTGCTGTGGTTGAGCTGCTCTTCCTACCTTTCCTTGCCGCAACCTTCCTGCAGCACCAGCCCCTCGTGGCTGGAGCATGGATGGGACTCGCTGTCAAAACCGACGGTGCTGCCACTGCAAGTGTGAAGTGGTTGAAGCTCTGATACTGGGCTGGAATCCTGAATACGAACCACTCAAAGGCTGGATTCTCAACGCCGCTGTTACGACGAAGATATTCATTGACATATTCATTGGCGTATGGGCATTCATCCTTGCAGTTGTCTGGGTTTACTGGATCGAGAGAAGGCCGGGAGAGAAGGTGGAGAAAGTTGAAATCTGGTACAGATTCCCCAAGTTCGTCATCGGCTACTTCCTGACCTTCGTCATCGTTGCATGGCTCACATCAGCAGCAATCAACGCCTACGCAGCGAGCCTTGGAGTCAGCGTTTCCGAGCTGACCACCGAGCAGTTCAAGGCAGCTTACGCTCCATTCAGCGCTGCAGTCAACGAGATGAACAGCCTCAGGAGGATATTCTTCGCCCTGACCTTCTTCAGCATCGGAGTGATATCCGACTTCTCAGTGTTGCGCAAAGAGGGGCTCGGCAGGCTCGCTTTAGTGTACTTCGTCTGCCTCTTCGGCTTCATCATCTGGATTGGACTGGCCATAAGCTACCTGTTCTTCCACGACGTGCACCTGCTGTTCCTGAAGTGAGGTGGTGAAAATGGCGAGAGAGGAGCCCTGTCCGAACTGCGGAAAGATGGCCGAGATAGTCTCTGAGGGAGACAGAGAGATACTCAGATGTGCAGCGTGCGGAACAGAGAGAGTCATCGTGGGCATGGAGGAGATACTGCCCATAGAGAAAAAGCTGGTCATAGCGAGCCTGATTCTGGCAATAATACTGCTGGGCATTCTTTACTACATCAGCTACCAGATGATCGCCCACCTTTACACCTAATTTTTTTATTTTGAGGTTATGTGATTTTTTATGG